>NZ_JBTHJE010000001.1:0-799658 GCF_054353345.1 Pseudoroseicyclus sp. H15 | reverse complement strand
CTTGCCCGGGTCCTGGCACTGGCCAGTCGAACCGTGCGAGCGGTGCGAGATCGACACACCGTGCGTGGGTGGGTGGGCGGGAGGCCTGCCCGGGCAGCGGCGCTCAGGCCGGGGCGCTGGTCTCGGCCATGAACTCCACCCGGTTGCCGAAGGGATCGTCGGTGAAGAAGCGGCGGCGCCCGGCGATGGCCTCGTCCCAGCGCACCGGGTGGCCGGCATCGCCCAGCGCCTTTGCCAGCGCATCCAGATCGGGCACCGCGAAGCAGGGATGCGCCTTGGCCGCCGGCACGAAGGGCTCGGCCACGCCGAGATGCAGCTCCACCGCCCCCGCCCGCAGCCAGAGGCCGCCGCGCCCCGCCAGCCCCTCGGGCTTGGGCAATTCGGTCCTGCCCAGCAGATCCACCCAGAAGGCGCGGCCCGCAGCCTCGCCCCCGGCCGGGATCGCCAGCTGCACATGGTCGATCCGCCAAGTCACAGGAAGCTGCCGGCCGGGGCCAGCGGCTCGGCACCGTCCCAGGTCAGCAGCGTCCAGCCGCCTTCGTCATCCAGCATCGCCGGAAAGAGCGGGCGGCCATAGGCGGCGCCGCCGTCGAGATCGAGCCGGTTGCCGAAATGCGTGGCATGCTCCAGCGCCGTGTGGCCATGCACGATGAGGTGGCCGTGGTCGCGCTCGTCTTCGAGGAACCCCTTGCGGATCCAGATAAGATCGTCCTCGACCTGGTCCTCCATCGGCACGCCCGGGCGGATGCCGGCATGGACGAAGATGCACCCGGCCTCTTCGCGCCAGAGCGGCAGGCTGCGCAGGAAATCCACATGCGCCTGCGGCACAGCCTCGCGCGCCTCGGCGACCAGATCGTCCAGCAGCTCATGCGGCACGTCGTCCAGCCCCTTGCTGGCCAGGGTGCTCATGCCGCCGCCCAGCGGATGGTGCAGGCCCGGCGCTGCGAAGTAGGAGGCCAGCGTCGCGCCGCCGCCCAGCGCCCGGTTCAGCCAGCCCTTGCCGGATTTGATCTCGGGGTCGTGCAGGTCGCCTTCCTGCAGGAAGCGCAGGAACATCCGGTCGTGATTGCCCTTCAGGCAGAGCCAGTTGCGCCCCTCGGCCATTCCGGCGGAGAGCCGCTCCAGTACACCCTTCGAATCCGGTCCCCTGTCGGTGTAATCGCCGAGGAAGATGATGCGGGCATCCGGACCTCCCTCTGCCTCGATCCGGGCGAGGGCCTTCTCCAGTTCGGCGAGCTGGCCGTGAATGTCTCCGACAGCGAACAGCACGAGCGCCCCCTTCTGGTTACCCCAGCGACTTGAACGAAACGGCCCCGGGCTTCAACCCGGGGCCGCCTGTGATCCTTGCGATGTCGGGCCCGCCTATTCGGCGAGGTCGAATTCCAGCGCCTTGACCTGCTGGAACAGCTTGGTCTCGCGCAGCTTGTCGAGCACCGGCTCCGGCACGCGCTCGTCGACATAGAGGATGGCGATGGCCTCGCCCTTCTTCGCCGAGCGACCGAGGGTGAAGTTGGCGATGTTGACGCCGTTTTGTCCCATGGTGTTGCCGAGCGCGCCGATGATGCCCGGCTCGTCCTGGTTGGTCGTGTAGACCATGTGGCGCCCGATCTCGGCATCGATGTTGATGCCCTTGATCTGGATGAAGCGCGGCTTTCCGTCGGAGAAGATCGTCCCCGCGACCGAGCGCTCGCGCTTGTCGGTGACGGCGGTGATCTTGATGTAGCCCTCGAACATGCCCGACTGATCCTGCCGGGTGGTCGAGACCTTCACGCCCCGCTCCTTCATCATGACGGGGGCAGAGACCATGTTCACGTCGGGGTTGCCGCGGCGCAGGATGCCGGCGATCGCGGCGGAGTTCAGCGCGGCGGTGTTCATCCCCGAGACCTGACCGTCGTAGAGGATGTTGATGGCTTTGACCGGCTCGTCCTGCATCTGGCCGACGAAATTGCCGAGGTGCCCGGCGAGCGCCACCCACGGGCCCATGACCTTCGCCTCTTCGGCGCTGATCGACGGCATGTTGATGGCGTTGGTCACCGCGCCGGTCAGCAGGTAATCCGACATCTGCTCGGCGACCTGCAGGGCGACGTTCTCCTGCGCCTCGGAGGTCGCGGCGCCGAGGTGCGGCGTGACGACGACATTGGGCAGACCGAAGAGCGGGTTCTCCTTGGCGGGCTCTTCGGCGAAGACGTCGAAGGCGGCACCGGCGACCCGGCCCTCCTTGATCGCCTCGGCGAGAGCCGCCTCGTCGACCAGACCGCCACGGGCGCAGTTGACGATGCGCACGCCGGGCTTGAGCTGCGCGATGCGCTCGGCGGAGAGGATGTTCTTCGTCTGCTCGGTGAAGGGCACGTGCAGGGTGATGAAATCGGCGCGGCGGGTCAGCTCGTCGAGCTCGACCTTCTCGACGCCGATCTCCGTCGCCCGCTCTTCCGACAGGAAGGGGTCATAGGCGATGACCTTCATCTTCAGGCCGAGCGCGCGGGAGCAGACGATCGAGCCGATGTTGCCGGCGCCGATGACGCCGAGCGTCTTGCCCGTGATCTCGGTGCCCATGAAGCGGGATTTCTCCCACTTGCCGGCATGGGTGGAGGCGTTGGCCTCGGGGATCTGCCGGGCCACCGACATCAGCATGGCGATGGCATGCTCGGCGGTGGTGATCGAGTTGCCGAAGGGCGTGTTCATCACGATGATGCCCTTCTTCGACGCGGCCGGGATGTCGACATTGTCGACCCCGATGCCAGCGCGGCCGATGACCTTGAGGTTGGTCGCCGCCTCGATGACCTTCTCCGTCGCCTTGGTGGCGGAGCGGATGGCGAGGCCGTCATACTGGCCGATGACCTCAAGGAGCTTGTCCTTGTCCTTGCCGAGATCGGGCTGGAAGTCGACGTCGATGCCGCGATCCTTGAAGATCTGCACGGCGGCGTCCGAGAGTTTGTCGGAGATGAGAACGCGGGGGGCCATAGGGCTTGGTCCTTGCATTGGATGGGTCGGGGCGGTGCGTGGCGAGCACGCACCCTACGAATTGCGGGATCGGCAGGCGCGGTAGGGTGCGTGCTCGTCACGCACCGCCACCGTCACGCCGCTTGAGAGAGGGCGTCGATCTCGGCCTGATACGCCCAGTCGAGCCAGGGCAGCATCGCCTCGATATCCGCCGTCTCCACCGTCGCACCGCACCAGATGCGCAGGCCCGCCGGGGCGTCGCGATAGGCGCCCACGTCGAGCGCCACGCCCTCGGCCTCCAGCCGCTTGGCCACGGCCTTGGCGAAGGTGGCGCCATCGGTGATGCGCTCATCGGTGAACTTCAGGCAGACCGATGTCGTCGAGCGCGTCGCCTCATCCTCGGCGAGGTTGGCGATCCAGTCGCGCTCGCCGCAGAAATCCCAGATCGCCTGCGCATTGGCCTGGCTGCGGGCGATGAGGCCCTCAAGGCCGCCGACGCTCTTCGCCCAATCGAGCGAGAAGAGGTAATCTTCCACGCAGAGCATCGAGGGCGTGTTGATCGTCTCGCCCTTGAAGATGCCCTCGATCAGCTTGCCGCCCTTCGTCATGCGGAAGATCTTCGGCAGAGGCCAGGCGGGGGTGTAGCTCTCCAGCCGCGCCACCGCGCGGGGGGAGAGGATCAGCACGCCATGCGCCGCCTCGCCGCCCAGCACCTTCTGCCAGGAGAAGGTGGTGACATCGAGCTTGTCCCACGGCAGCGCCATCGCGAAGGCGGCGGAAGTCGCGTCGCAAATGGTCAGGCCCGCGCGGTCCGCCGGGATGGCGTCGCCGTTCGGCAGGCGCACGCCGGAGGTGGTGCCGTTCCAGGTGAAGACGACATCCTTGTCGAAATCGACCTGCGCGAAATCCACGATCTGGCCGTAATCGGCGGTTTTCACCTCGGCCTCGATCTTCAGCTGCTTGACGACATCCGTCACCCAGCCGGCGCCGAAGCTCTCCCACGCGATCATCTCCGCCGGGCGCTCGCCGAGGAGAGACCACAGCGCCATCTCCACCGCGCCGGTGTCGGAGGCGGGGACGATGCCGATGCGGTAATCGTCGGGCACGCCGAGGATCTCTCTGGTCTGCTGGATGGCGGCGGCCAGCTTGTCCTTGCCCACCTTGGCGCGGTGCGAGCGGCCGAGCGGCGCGTCGCTCAGGGCCTCGGGCGTCCATGTCGGGGGCTTGGCACAGGGGCCGGAAGAGAAGCGCGGATTGGCCGGGCGCTGGGCCGGCTTGTCGGTCATCATTGCTGATACCCTCTCAGATATTCGCCCTTCGTTGGGGAAGGGTGTCCCGCCGCCGCAGATACGCCCCGCCCCGGCGGCCCACAAGCCGCAAATGGCCGGTGATGCGCCGCATTCGCACGATCGGCCCCTCTCCGCGTCCATCATCGGAAACTTCGGCCCCGCCCGCCCGCGCCGTTTGCCCCCGCCGCGCGCCCCTGCTATCGCGCTGCCTGCACCTGCCGGAGCCGCCGCCTTGTCGCCCGCCCTCTTCCAGAAACTGGCCAACCGCCTGCCGGCCGGCCCCTCGCTCACCCTCAGCCGCCTCGGCGAATACTGGCTCGCCCGCCCCTTCGCCGGCGTGCCCGACCGCCCGCGGTTTCGCGAGCTGCAGGAGGCGAAGGGCCTGCCCGGCATCCGCTATGCGCTGTTCTTCACGCCCCGCAGCGGCTCATCCCGCATCACCGATCTGGCCCAGCAGGCCGGCGGCCCGGGCGACCCGGGCGAGATGTTCAACCCCAACTTCACCCATGCCATCGCCAAGCGCTATGGCGCCCAGAGCCGCGAGGCTTTCCACCGCCTGTCGCTGCTCGAACGGCAGAGAGACGGAGTCTTCGGCTGCGAGATAACCTATGCGCATGTGCTGGCCAGCTTCGGCGGGGCGGAGCGCTTCTTCGCCGCCATCCAGCCCACCGCGCTGCTGTGGTTGATTCGCGAGGATATCGTGGCTCAGGCCCTCTCCGTCTCGCGCAAGCTGCAGACGGGCCACGCACACAGCCCCGGCATCTCGGATGAGGTGATCCAGGCCGATGAGGCCGCCTTTACCTACGATGCCCGTGCCATCCGCGGCGCCCTTCTGCGAATCCACAACATGGAGCAGCGCACCGAGGCGCTGCTCGCCGCGCAGCCGCTGGCGCCCCTGCGCCTGAGCTACGAGCAAAGCATCGCCATGAGCGAGGCCGAGCTTCTGGGCCGCATCGCCGCCCATGTCGGCGCGCCGCCGCCGGGGCCGGTGCCCTTCGAGCCGCGGCACCGCAAGCTCTCCGGCAGTCGCAGCCGCGACTATGCCCAGCGCTTCCGCGAGGAGAATGCCCGCCTCCTCGCCCGCATCGACGCCGCCCGCCAGCCGATGCTGGCCAAACTCCGCGAGGCTCCATGACCTGCATCGCCGTTCTCATCGCCCGCCCCGGCGAGCTCGAACCCGCTCTGGCCGACGCGCTCCGCAGCGCCTGGGGCGGCGGGCCTCTGCGCTGGCTGGCCCCACGCGAGGCCGCCGAGTTCGCCATGCCGGCGGCCCCGGGCAACGCCGCCGAGGTCTGGGCCGATCTGCAGGGTCAGGGCGTCGATCTGGCCGTTCTGCCAGAGCATGGCCGCCGCAAGCGCCTGCTGCTGGCGGATATGGACAGCACGATGATCCGCCAGGAATGCATCGACGAGCTGGCCGATGAGGCCGGCGTGGGCCAGCAGGTCGCCGCCATCACGGCCCGAGCGATGAACGGCGAGCTCGATTTCGAGGGCGCCCTGCTGGAGCGTGTCGCCCTGCTGAAAGGGCTGCGTGAGAGCATCATCGACGAGGTGCTGGAGCGGCGCATCACCCTCATGCCCGGCGGGCCGGCGCTGGTGGCGACGATGAAGGCGCATGGCGCCCATGCCGTGCTGGTCTCCGGCGGCTTCACCGCCTTCGCCGGGCCGATCGGGAAGCGCCTGGGCTTCGACGTCTCGCGCGCCAACCGGCTTCTGGCCGAGGATGGCCTGCTCACCGGCGATGTCGCCCGCCCGATCCTGGGGCGCGAGGCCAAGGTGGCGACGCTCGAAGAGCTGGCGACGACCCTTCGGATATCCGAGACAGAGGTGCTGGCGGTGGGCGATGGCGCCAACGATCTCGGCATGCTCGGCCGGGCCGGGATGGGCGTGGCGCTGCATGCCAAGCCCAAGGTGCAGGCCGAGGCGCAGCTCAAGATCAACCACGGCAACCTCACCGCCCTGCTCTACCTGCAAGGCTACGCAAAGAACGAGTTCGCCGCCCCCCTCTAACACTCGCCCGCACCCGCGCCCCTTCCCCCTCGCTTTTCCCGAAATATCCCGGGGGTCGCCATTGGTGGCGCCATTGGTTCGAGCCCCAATGGCGACGGGGCTGACCCCCCGCGGCGCTCCCTCTCACCCCGCACCCCCTCCCCCGCCCCGCGACCCCGCTGCCCTGGCACGCGGGGTGGGCGGGCGGGAGCGTGTCAGGGCAGCGGGCTCAGGTCTCGCGGAAGGCCTTGGCGAAGTAATCGGTGAAGGGTTTGAGGAAATAGGCCATCGGGCTGCGGGCGGCGGTGGCGATGAAGGCCTCCACCGGCATGCCGGGCAACAGGTCCATCCCCTCGGGCAGGCGGGCCAGCTCACCCTCGTTCAGCTCGATCTGGGCGCGGTAGAAGCTGCGGCCCGTCGCCTCGTCGTTGAAGCTGTCGGCAGACACCTGCATCACCCGCCCGTCCAGCTCCGGCGTCTGGCGCTGATCGAAGGCCGAGAAGCGCAGCCCGGCGCTCTGCCCGACGTAGATCTGGTCGATATCCTGCGGCGCCACCTGCGCCGTGATTACCAGCGGCCTGTCCTGCGGGATGAGATACAGCAGCGGGTCGGCGGCGACGACCACCGAGCGGGGCGCAAAGACCCGCAGGTTGTAGACGATGCCCGAAACGGGCGCGCGGATATCCAGCCGGTCGATCCGGGTGAGCAGCTGGTGGCGCCGCTCTGCGAGGTCGATCTCGGTATATTGCAGATCGCGCAGGGTAGAGATCGCCTCTTCGCCGCGGGTCGCGTCGATCTTGATGATCTCGATCTCGGTCTCTGTGATGCGCCCCTGCGCCTGGGCGGCGGCGGCGGTGAGCTCGCCGTGGCGCCCTTCCAGATCGGCCTTCTCGCGCTCCAGCGCCAGCACGCGGGCGGCCTGGGCGAGGCCGCGGTCGAGCAGGGATTGCTGGCTTTCCAGCTCGCTCTGGATGAAGCCGATCTGCTCGGTGATCGCCGTCTTCTGCGCCTCGATCCCCTCGATCTGCGCCTCGATCTGCTCGATCCGCCGCTGCAGCTGGTCGCGCACCTGATCTTCCGAGACGCGTCGCGCGGCGTAGAGCCGGCGCTGACCCTCCATCAGCTCGGTGGCGACGGGATTGTCGGTCTCCAGAAGCAGCGGGTCGAAGGCCAGATCGTCGGTGATCTCCACCTCTGCCTCGAAGCGGGCACGGCGGGCGAGGATCTCGAAGAGCTGGCCCTCGACGGCGGCCAGCTCAGAGCGGAGGTCGTCCTCATCGAGGCGGATCAGCAGCTGGCCCGCCTCAACCGTGTCGCCCTCCTGCACGAGGATCTCCTCGACGACGCCTCCGTCGGGATGCTGCACAACCTGGCGGTTCTGCTCGACCTCGATACGACCCATGGCGATGACGGCGCCGGTGATCTGCGTGTAGATCGCCCAGCCGCCAAAGCCGCCGACGAGCAGCAGAATGGCGATCAGCCCACCCATCAGCGGGCCGCGCACCGGCCAGCCGGCCACGCCCGCGCTCATGACACGCCTCCGCCGGCGCCGCTGGCCTGCGCGATCTCCTGGTGATTGCGCACCATTTCGCGCAGCACCTCGTCCTTCGGGCCAAAGGCGCGGCGGCCGCCATTCTCGATCATCAGCAGCATGTCGCATTCCTGAATGGCCGCGGGGCGGTGCGCCATGATCAGAATGGCGGCGCCTTCGGCCTTGAGCTGGCGGATGGCCTGGTTCAGCGCCTGACTGCCTTCGTTGTCGAGGTTCGAGTTCGGCTCGTCGAGCACCAGCAGCACCGGGTCGCCATACATGGCGCGGGCAAGCCCGATGCGCTGCATCTGCCCGCCGGAGAGGCGCCCGCCCGACTGGGTGACGCGGGTGTCATAGCCATCGGGCAGCGCCTTGATCATCTCATGCGCCCCGGCCCGCTCCGCCGCGCGCACGATCTTCGCCGGGTCGGGCTTGTCCTGCAGGCGGGCGATGTTCTCGGCGATGGTGCCATCGAACAGGCTGATGCGCTGCGGCAGATAACCGATGTATTGGCCCAGCACGTCGGGATCGTATTGGTCGAGCGCCGCGCCATCCAGCCGCACGCGCCCGGCGGCCGGCTTCCACAGCCCCGTCAGCGCCCGGGCCAGCGTGGATTTTCCGGAGCCGGAAGTGCCGATCACGCCCAGCGCCTGCCCCGGCTCGAGCCGGAAGGACATCATGCGCAGCGCCGCGACGCTCTCGCCCGGGGGGATGACGGTGACCTGTTCGACCTCGAGCTTCGCCTTCGGGCGCGGCAGGGCGGTGCGCAGCTGCTGCTCGGGCACCTCGCCCAGCAGCACGGCGAGCCGGCGCCAGCCCTCGCGGGCGCGCTGGAACGAGGCCGCCTGGCCGACCAGCATCTCCACCGGCGCCAGCGCCCGGCCCATCAGGATGGACGAGGCGATCATGGCGCCGGGGGTGACCGCCTGCTGCAGCACCAGATAGGCGCCAAGGCCCAGCATGGCGGACTGGATGAACAGCCGGAAAGCCCGTGTCGTGGCGGTGAACCCGCCCGTGCGGTCGGTCGCGCCGATGGTGGCGACGAGAGCGCCGTCGCGCGCCACCTTCCAGCGGTCGAAAGCGGCGCTGCGCATGCCGAGCGCCTGCACCAGCTCCGCCTCCTGGCGGATCTGCGCGCCCTCGGCCTCGGCCTTGAGCGTGGCGGAATTGGCGCTGGAGAGCGGCTGGCGGGCATAGAGCTGGTTGGCGATGGCAAGCGCCACCAGAACTGCCGCCCCGGCGAGGGCCAGAAAGCCCAGCCAGGGGTGGAAGAGAAAGATGCCGAAGAAGAACAGCGGCGCGAAGGGCAGATCGAACAGCGCCGCCAGCGCCGGAGAGCCAAGCAGCCGCTGGATCGATTCCAGATCGCGCAGGGCGTTGCCGGCCACCACGTCTGACCGGCCCTGCGTGGTGCCGCGCAGCGCGGCGGCAAAGACGCGCCGGTCGAGACGGGCCTGGAAGCGCGCGGCGATGCGGCCCATCAGCCGGCCGCGCACCGCGTCGAGAATGCCCATCATCAGGAAGAGGAAAGCGACGATCACCGTCAGCGCCAGCAGCGTCTGCAGGCTGCGGCTGCCCAGCACGCGGTCGTAGACGTTGAGCATGTAGAGCGGGCCGGTGAGCATCAGCAGGTTGACGAAGAAGCTGAACAGCCCGACCGCCCAGTAGAGCGGCCGGCTTTCGGCGCGCGCTGCCCGCAGCTCTGCCCGACCCGCTGCGCCTGAATCGCCCTGTGCCATCTGCGCCCTTCTGCCGCCGCGCCATGCTTGTGTCATGCGCGGTTTACGTCGCGATGCCCAATATTGCCATAACGCAGGCCCGGGGCTCACAGCTCGATGCCGGGGCTGTGTTTCGCGCGCCGCGCCCGGCAGGCTCTCGCTGACGTGAGGCACGCTGCCGCCGCGTCGCTTGCCCGGAGAGACAAATCCCGTAAACAAGGGCGCAACAAGATGGCCGGCCTTCGCGGCCCGACAAGGAACGACCGAGCAGATGAACGCCCGCCCTCTCGCCGCCGGCATTGCCTTTTCCGCGCTCGCCGCGCTGACCGCCTGCTCGCCCGCCCCGCCGGGGGTGGAGATCCACGACCCCTATGAGGCGCAGAACCGCGCCGTGCATGCCTTCAACACCAGCGTCGATACCGCTGTGCTGCGCGACCTCGGCCAGGCCAGCAACGCCCTGCCCGATGGCATCGGCGCGGCCATCGTCACCTTCTCCGACAATTCCTCGCTGCCCGGCATGGCGGTGAACAACCTGCTGCAGGGCAACCTTGAGGATGCCGCCGTCAATTCGGGGCGCTTCGTCTTCAACATCGTCTTCGGCCTGCTCGGCTTCGGCGACCCGGCCGCCGAGATCGGCCTTTACGAGCGCAGCACCGATTTCGGCGAGACCCTCGCCGTCTGGGGCGTGCCCGAGGGCGCCTATCTGGAGCTGCCGCTCCTTGGCCCCTCGACAGAGCGCGACGCTTTCGGCGAGGTGGTCGACCGGGTGCTGAACCCGCTCGACTACATCGGCAGCGAAGCGGCGGATGCCTATTCCCGCGCCGGCACCTATGCCTATGTCGGCGAGCAGATCGTCGAGCGCGGCCAGTTTTCGGGCACCGTCGACGGGCTGCTCTACGAGAGCGCAGACAGTTATGCCCAGGCCCGGCTGGCCTATCTGCAGAACCGCCGCTTCGAGACCGGCCAGGCGGGCGGCAATGCCGGCGCCCCGGCCGCCGATGCCGGCTTTATTGACCCCTTCGCCGATGAGGACGGGACAGGCGGCGCGGCCAGCGCCGCCGCTTATCCCGGCTTCGTCGATCCCTTTGCCGATCTGGAGTAAGCCATGATCACCCGCCGCCAACTTCTCACCAGCGCCACAGCCGCCGCCGCGGCGACTGCCCTGCCCCTGCCGGCCCTCGCCGTGAGCCAGCAAAGCGCCATGCAGCTGGTCAGCCAGCTCGTCGCCGAGGTGAATGCCGTCATCTCCTCGGGCAGGGAAGAAAGCGCCATGCTCGCCGAGTTTCAGACGATCTTCCTGCGCCATGCCGACGTGCCCACCATCGCCGCCTATGTGCTCGGCCCGGCCCGCCGCTCTGCCAGCGCGGCGCAGATGCAGGCCTTCATGCAGGCCTATTCCGGCTATGTGGCCCGCAAATACGGCGGGCGCTTCCGCGAGTTCATAGGCAGCGAGATCGAGGTGGTCACCGCCCGCGACCTGCCCCGCGGTGTCGAGGTGGAAACCCGCGCCCTGCTGCGCGGGCAATCGCCCTTCCGCGTCGACTTCCATGTCGAGGATTCGACCGGGCAGCCGCTGTTTTTCAACCTCATCATCGAGGGCGTGAACATGCTGCTATCCGAGCGGCAGGAAGTGCTGTCGATGCTCGACCAGCGCGGCGGCAACCTCGACCAGTTGATCGCCGATCTGCGCTGACGCGGTTTGCCGCGGCGGGGCCCAGGCCCGGCGGCGGGTAAGCTGGCGAGCGCCGGAGGGGGGCTGTCTGCCCCCCGTCGCCTTGCAGGCGACTCCCCCCGAGGATTTTGCAGGAGCAAAGACAGGGGGCCGGGCTGCGGGCCGCGCTCGGCTGGGATCGGGGCAGGCGCTCGGGGCGAGCCGGTGTGACGGGGCCGGCGGCGCGGAGTTGATGCCGCGGGGCCTTGAGGCCGGGCGGGGGGCGCCTTAGCCTTGGGGGCACAACAATGAAGGCCTCCCACATGACGATCGACACCAAGCTCGCCGAGCTCGGGCTCACGCTGCCCGACGCGCCGGCCCCCGCCGCCAATTACGTGCCCTATGTGCAGAGCGGCAACATGCTCTATGTCTCCGGCCAGGTTTCCGCCGGGCCGGACGGGATGATCACGGGCAAACTCGGGGACGGCCTGAGCGCCGAAGAGGGCGCCGTCGCCGCACGGGCCTGCGCGCTGTCGCTGGTGGCGCAGCTGAAGGCGGCTCTGGGCGGCGACCTGACACGCCTGGTGCGGGTGGTGAAGCTGACCGGCTTCGTCGCCTCGGCACCCGGCTTCAACGACCAGCCGCTGGTGGTGAACGGCGCCTCGGACCTCATGGTCGCCCTGTTCGGCGACGCCGGCCGCCATGCCCGCTCTGCCGTGGGCGTCGCCGAGCTGCCGCGCGGCGTGGCTGTCGAGGTGGAAGGCATCTTCGAGATCCGATGAGCCGTGTCCGCCTGCCGCAGGCCTTTCTCACTCGCCCCATCGCGCACCGCGCCCTTCACGGGTCCGCGGGCCCGGAGAACTCGCGCGCCGCGATCCGGGCGGCGATGGAGGCCGGGTATGGCATCGAGATCGACCTGCAGCGCTCGGGCGATGACGAGGCGGTGGTGTTTCACGATTACGACCTCGCCCGCCTCACCGATGCCTCCGGCCCTGTCGCAGCAAAGAGCGCGGCAGAGCTGGAGGCGACCCGGCTGAGCGGCGCGTCCGACGGCATCCCGGGCTTCGCCGAGGTGCTGCGGATGGTGGACGGGCGGGTGCCGCTGCTGGTGGAGATCAAGGATCAGGACGGCGCGCTCGGCCCCGGCATCGGCCCGCTGGAAGAGGCGGCGGCGCGGGCGGCGGCGGGCTACGTTGGCCCGCTCGCCTTCATGAGCTTCAACCCGCACAGCGTGGCCGCCATGGCGCAGCTCGCGCCGCATGTGCCGCGCGGGCTGACGACGACGGGCTACGCGGCGGAGGACTGGCCGGCCCTGCCGGAGGAGGAGCGCGCCAGGCTGCGCGACATCCCCGATTTCGACAGTGCCGGGGCCAGCTTCATCAGCCACGAGGCGGCCGATCTGGGCGCGGGCGCCGTGGCCCGGATCAGGAATGCGGGCCACCCGGTGCTCTGCTGGACGATCCGCTCGGAGGCGGAGGCGGCAGAGGCGCGGCGGGTGGCCGACAACATCACCTTCGAAGGGTTTGCGGCATGAGCGAGCCGGACGAGATCGAGATCTCGACCCTTTCCACGCTGGCCGAGCTGCCGGCGGAGGAATGGGATGCCTGCGCCTGCCCCGAGGCGGCAGATGGCGGGCGGCCGAACGACCCCTTCACTACGCACCGCTTCCTCCTCGCGCTGGAAGAGAGCCGGTCGGTTGGCCGCGGCACGGGCTGGGAGCCGCATTACCTGCTGGCCCGCAAGGAGGGCGAGCTGATCGCCGTGGCGCCGCTCTATGCCAAGGGCCACAGTCAGGGCGAATATATCTTCGATTTCAACTGGGCCCATGCCTACGAGAATGCCGGCGGCGAGTATTACCCCAAGCTGCAGATCGCCGTGCCCTTCACCCCCGCCACGGGGCGGCGGTTTCTCACCAAGCCGGGGCACGAGGCCGAGGGGATGAGCGCGCTGGTGCAGGGCGGCGTGAGCCTCGCCGCGCAGAACCGGATGTCGTCGCTCCACGCCACCTTCTGCACCGAGGCTGAGGCGGTGGCCGGGGCGCAGATGGGCCTGCTGGCGCGGAGCACCCAGCAGTTTCACTGGCATGACGAGGGCTATGGCGATTTCGAGGGCTTCCTCGGCGCCCTCTCCAGCCGCAAGCGCAAGAACATCCGCAAGGAGCGGCGCGAGGCGCAGGGCTTCGGCGGCGAGATCGTCAGCCTCACCGGCGCCGACATCCGCCCAGAGCATTGGGACGCGTTCTGGCGCTTCTACCAGGATACCGGCAGCCGCAAATGGGGCACGCCTTACCTAACGCGCGCCTTCTTCGACCTCGTGCATGAGCGCATGGCCGACGACGTGCTGCTCAGCCTCGCCATTCGCGAGGGGCGGCCCGTGGCGGGGGCGCTGAACTTCATCGGGCGGGACCGGCTGTACGGGCGCTACTGGGGCTGCACCGAGCATCACCCCTTCCTGCATTTCGAGCTGTGCTACTATCAGGCCATCGACTTCGCGCTGGCGAACAGGCTGAGCGTGGTCGAGGCCGGGGCGCAGGGCGAGCACAAGCTGGCGCGCGGCTACCTGCCGGTCGAGACGCATTCGCTGCACTGGATCGGCGATCAGGGCTTTCGCGACGCCATCGCGCGCTATCTGGAGGCCGAGGCCGCGGCGGTGGACGAGGAGATCGAGATCCTCACCTCCTACGGGCCGTTCCGGCGCGACAACAGAGAGGAAGCGGAATGAGCGATCCGATCACCGAAGACGAGAAGGCTGAGGCCATCGAGCGCGGCTGGGTGCTGGCAGACGAGGGCATTGCCCTGGAGAAGAGCTTCAGCTTCAAGAATTTCATCGAGGCCTTCGGCTTCATGACCCGAGCCGCCATGTGGGCGGAGAAGTGGAATCACCATCCCGAGTGGTTCAACGTCTACAACCGGGTCGATGTGAAGCTGACGACCCACGACACTGGCGGTCTGACGGCGCTTGACGCTAAGCTCGCCCGCAAGATGGACCAGTTGGCGAAGGGTTAGATGGACAAACTGCTCAATACCGAACTCTGGCAGGGCCACACGCTTGGCGACCTGTTGACCCTCGAATTCCTCGCGAGCCTGCTTGGGAATGTATTGGCGGCCATCGCCATCCTGTTCCTCGGCTTCATGATCGCGCGCTGGGTGAAACGGCGCATCGAGGGCCTCGGCAAGCGCAAGGCCCATCTCGACAATGCGCTCTTCGGCTTCCTCGGCGATCTGGCCCGCTATGCCATTCTCGCCTTTGCCGTCATCTTCGTGCTCAACACCTTCGGGGTGCAGACGACCTCGATCGTCGCCGCCATAGGTGCCGCCGGCCTCGCCATCGGCCTCGCCCTGCAGGGCACGCTGAGCAATATCGCGGCGGGGGTGATGCTGATCTTCTTCCGCCCGATCCGCATCGGCGATTTCGTTGTGATCAACGGCGTGATGGGCACGGTGAAGGACATCTCGCTCAACTATACCGAGCTGGCTGACCTCCAGAACGTGCAATACATCATCCCCAACAGCGAGGTCTGGGGGAACACGATCCAGAACTACTCCAGCTACAGCACCCGCCGGGTGCAATGGAGCTTTGGGGTGGGTTATGGCGCCAACCTTGCCGATGCCGAGCGGGTGATCCTCGACACGATCATGAGCGACCCGCGCGCGCATAAAGAGCCCGAGCCCTTCATTCAGGTCAACAACCTCAACGAGAGCTCCGTCGACTTCCAGGTACGGATCTGGTGCGCCAATGCCGATGCCTATGCCTTTCAGACGGATATGACCCGCCGGGTGAAAGAGGCGCTCGACGCCAACGGCATCCCGATCCCCTTCCCGACGCGCACCTTGGTCTACGACAACCCCAAGGACGCGCCGGGCCACCGCGAGGCGGCGGAGTAGGTGCTGCGCGCCGAGTGCCAGTGCGGCCAACTGGCCATCGAGCTGGAAGGGCCGCATGTGGGTGGCGGGGTGTGCCATTGCCTCGCCTGCCAGCGGCGGACGGGAAGCGTATTTGCAACGCTGGCCGGCTTCATGGCGCCCTGGCGGGTGATCGGTGAGGCGACGGAATATGTGCGCGTCGGCGACCGGCATGGCACGCGCATCACCTTCCGCTTCTGCCCCGTCTGCGGGACCAACCTGTTCCACACCGAAGAAGGGATGGACGGCTTCGTCTCGGTCGCCGTGGGCGGCTTCACCGACCCCGACTTCCCCCCACCGATGGACAGCGTCTACGAGAGCCGCCGCCATGGCTGGGTGGGCCTGCCGCCGGAGATCGAGCGCTTCGACACGGACCCCGACTGAGCCGCTGGGAGCGGAAACCATATGGTTTCCGCCCGCGATTTCCATATGGAAATCGCCGCTCGGGGCTCAGAGCGTTTCGAGCAGGGCTTCGCCGCCGGAGGTGTCGCAGGTGCCGGGGCTGGCTTCCTCGTTCACCGATTGCACCACGCCGTCATCCACCAGCATCGAATAGCGCTTCGAGCGGTCGTAGAAGCCGACCGGCGGCGCGGTGAAGTTGAGACCGAGCGCCTTGGTGAAGTCCGAGGCGGGGTCGGCGAGGAAGGTGATCTTGTCGGCGCCCATGCTCTCCTGCCACGCCTTCATCACGAAGGGGTCGGCGACGGCCACGCAGTAGATCGCGTCCACCCCCTTGGCGGAGAACTCGTCCGCGGTGCGCTGGAAGCTCGGCACATGCGCGGTGGTGCAGGTGCCGGTGAAGGGGCCGGGCAGACCGAAGATCACGATCTTGCGGCCCGCGCTTTCCAGCTTGAGCGTCTCGGGCCCGTCCTCCCCCATCACGAGGAAGCTGGCGTCGGGCAGTCTGTCACCGGCGGCAATGGCCATGGTGTGTCCTTTCGTGATTTCGCTTGTCTGGCAGAGAGGATACTCTCGCGGCGCTGAAGTGAAAGGGGAGCCATGAGCCATTTCGTCGTCATCGGGGCCGGCCAGGCCGGAGCATCCCTTGTCGCCAAGTTGCGCAGCGAGGGGTTCGAGGGCGAGATCACTCTGATCGGCGCCGAGCCCGTGCCGCCCTATCAGCGCCCGCCGCTCTCGAAGAAGTATCTGCTGGGCGAGATGGAGGAGGCGCGGCTCTATCTGAGGCCCGCCGACTTCTACGAAAAGCACGAAATCCGCCTGATGACCGGCACCCGCGTGGTGCAGATCGGCGCCGCCGAGCACCAGGTGCTGCTGCAGGGCGATGATCCCCTCGCCTATGACAAGCTCGCCATCTGCACCGGAGCCGAGCCGCGGCAGCTGCCCTCTGCCCTCGGGGGCGATCTGGAGGGCGTACTGACCATGCGCGATCTGCAGGATGCCGACCGGCTGGCCCCGCTGATGCGCGAGGGCGCGCATGTGCTCGTCATCGGGGGTGGCTATATCGGGCTGGAGGCCGCTGCCGTGGCGGCGAAGAAGGGGCTGAAGGTCACGCTCGTCGAGGCCGGCCAGCGCATCCTCGGCCGCGTCGCCGCCGAGGAGACGGCGGATTACTTCCGCGAGCTGCACCGCGCGCATGGCGTCGAGGTCATCGAGAATGTCGGGCTGGAGCGGCTGGAGGGCGGCGAGGCTGTCGAGCGCGCCGTGCTGGCCGACGGGCGGGTGCTGGAGATCGACTTCGCCATCACCGGCATCGGCATCCAGCCCTCGACCATCCTCGCCGAGAGCGCCGGGCTCGCCATGGAAAACGGCATCCGGACGGATGAGTTCTGCCGCACCTCCGATGCCGACATCTACGCAGCCGGCGATTGCGCCTCCTTCCCCTGGCAGGGCGAGCGCATCCGGCTGGAGAGCGTGGGCAATGCCATCGACATGGGCGAAGCGGCGGCGCTGAACATGCTGGGGCGGGGCGAGGCCTATGTGGCGAAGCCCTGGTTCTGGTCGGACCAATACGAATGCAAGCTGCAGATCGCCGGGCTGAACCGGGGCTACGACCAGATCGTCGTGCGCGACGGCGGCGCGGCGCGCTCGCATTGGTATTACCGGGGCGGCCAGCTCATCGCGGTGGATGCGATGAACGATCCGCGCGGCTACATGATCGGCAAGCGGCTGATAGAGGCGGGCAAGAGCGCCGACCCGGCGGTC
Source organism: Pseudoroseicyclus sp. H15 (assembly GCF_054353345.1). Classification (NCBI taxonomy): domain Bacteria; kingdom Pseudomonadati; phylum Pseudomonadota; class Alphaproteobacteria; order Rhodobacterales; family Paracoccaceae; genus Pseudoroseicyclus; species Pseudoroseicyclus sp. H15. Next base: position 782,475 of record NZ_JBTHJE010000001.1, on the reverse strand, counting down.
GTGGCCGATGCGGGCGCCGACCTCAAGGCACTGCTCTCGGCGTGAGGATCATCGCCGGCCAGCACCGCGGGCTGCGCCTTGCCGATGTCGGCGAGGGCGATGCCGCCGCCGCCCTGCGCCCGACCTCCGACCGGCTGCGAGAGACGATCTTCAACCTGCTCGACGGCGGCCGCTATGGCATGCCGCTGCGTGGGGCGCAGGTGCTGGACCTCTTCGCCGGCACGGGTGCGCTGGGGCTGGAAGCGCTGTCGCGCGGCGCGGAGGCGGCGGTCTTCGTGGAGAACGGCCGCGTCGGGCAGCGGCTGATCCGCGACAACCTTGGCCGCGCCCGGCGCGGTCGCGAGGCGCGGCTGCTGGCGGCGGATGCCACGAAGCTTCCGGTGAATGCTGGCTCGCCTGCAACGCTGGTGTTTCTCGACCCGCCCTACGGCCGTGCGCTCGGCGCCACGGCGCTGGCCTCGGCGAGGGCCGGTGGCTGGGTTGCCGAGGAGGCGCTTGTGGTCTGGGAAGAGGCCGCGCCGCAGCCCCCACCGGAGGGCTTCACGCTGCTGGAGCACCGGAAGGCGGGCGTGGCGCATCTGACGCTGCTCCGGGCGGCGGAGGGCTGAGGCCGGGCTTGCCGTAGGGGCAGTTCGGGCTAGACTTACAGGCATGAGTTCGGGCTAGACTTACAGGCATGACTGCCAGCTTGCCCCTGTTTGCCAGGCCACTGGCCCTGCCCCGAGACCGGGGTCGCGATCAGAGCGCGGCCCGCCCGGCACCGGCGCCCCGACCGGCGGCTGGCCCCCTTCTGATGAGCGACTGCGTGACGCCAATGCAGGGCGAGACACTGCTGTCGCTGCTCTGGAAGCGGATGGAGGGAGAGCGAGACGCTGAGTGATGGCGGCCAGCCCTCCTCATTTCTTTCCGACCAACATCACCGCTCAGTCCCCCGCGCGGAATCAAGGCCTTCAGGCCGCCGCGCAAGCGCCGGCCCGTCCCGGCGGGCTGGCGCTCTGGCTGAGCTTGGTGCTGAGCCTCCCGCTGAGAGGGGTGTTGCCGGCATAAAGCGCTGTGGCGGAGACGTCGTGGCGCCACCCCACGGGCCGGCGTACGAGGAAGGCGGTTGATCGCGGGTCTCTCTAAGAAGGTAGCCCTATCGAAGGGTGGCCCGTGTGGCGGGGCGTACCCCACCGACGATCCCCTCAAACGCGCCTCATCCCCAGGTCGGGTAGAACTTGCCCGCGGGGGAGAGGGTGAAGATCACCGGACCATCCGGCCCGATCCCGATCGAATGTTCGAACTGGGCCGAGAGCGAGCGGTCGCGGGTGACCGCTGTCCAATCGTCGCTCAGCACCTTGGTCGCCGCGCCGCCGAGGTTCACCATCGGCTCGATGGTGAAGAACATGCCCTCTTCCAACATCGGCCCCGTGCCCGGACGCCCGTAATGCAGCACGTTCGGCGGGGCGTGAAACACGCGGCCGAGCCCGTGGCCGCAGAAGTCGCGGACAACGCTCATCCGGTTGCCCTCGACGAAGGCCTGGATCGCTGCGCCGATGTCTCCGAACGTATTGCCGGGCACGGCCGCCTCGATGCCCTTCATCAGGGCGTCATGCGTCACCTCGATCAGGCGCTCGGCCTTCTTCGGCAGCTTGCCGGCCACGTACATGCGGCTGCTGTCGCCGTACCAGCCGTCAAGGATCACCGTGACGTCGATGTTGAGGATGTCGCCATCCTTCAGCTTCTTCGGCCCCGGAATGCCGTGGCAGACCACATGGTTGATCGAAATGCAGGAGGCGTGCTTGTAGCCCTTGTAGCCGATGGTGGCCGACGTCGCGCCGGCCTCGACGACCATGCGCTCTATCTCGGCATCGATCTCTTCGGTGGTCACCCCCGGCTCGATACGCTCCGCGATGCGGTCGAGGATCTCGGCCGTCAGCCGGCCAGCCGCCGCCATGCCGGCGAAATCGCCCGGCTCGTAGATGCGGATGCCATCCCGTGTCAGTCTGCCGCGCGTCTTGTCCAAGCCTGCAAGCCCTCCTAATGCTGTCCACTTAGGACAACCGGCCGCAAAGTTCCAGACCGGCCCCGCGCCGACGAGAGAGAGACCATGACCAATCCCACAGCCGCCATGCTCGTGATCGGCGACGAGATCCTCTCTGGCCGCACGCGCGAGGGCAATGGCCACCATCTGGCCGGCGAGCTGGCGCGGCTGGGGATCGACCTGCGCGAGATCCGCGTGATCGGCGACGATCATGCCACCATCGTCTCTGCCGTGCGGGCGCTGGCCGGGGCGCATGACCATCTCTTCACCTCCGGCGGCATCGGGCCGACGCATGACGACATCACCGCCGAGGCGGTGGCCGAGGCCATGGGCGCCCCCATCGGCGTGCGCGACGATGCCCGCGCAATTCTCGCCGCCCATTACGCCCGGACGGGGCAGGAGCTGAACGAGGCGCGGCTGCGCATGGCCCGTGTGCCCGACAGGGCGACGCTGATCGCCAACCCGATTTCCGCCGCGCCGGGCTTCACGCTTGGCAATGTGCATGTGATGGCCGGCGTGCCGCAGATCTTCGAGGCGATGGTCGCCGGGCTGCTGCCGGGCCTCGCGGGTGGGGCGCCGGTGCTCAGCCAGTCGCTGATGGTGCACCAGGGCGAGGGCGATCTGGCCGGGCCGCTCGGCGAGCTGGCGGCGGAGTACCCTGAGCTTTCCTTCGGCTCCTACCCCTTTCGCCGCCCCGACGGCGCGGTGGGCGTGAACCTGGTGGTGCGCGGGCAGGATGGCGCGGCTCTGGATGCCGCGATGGTGCGGCTGGGGGAGCTCTTCGGGTGACGGCGCCGCTGATCGCCCCCGACCGGCTCTACGGGGCGATCGAGGCGACCTGGCCGCCCCTCTCCACCCGTCGCCTCGGCCCCTGGACGATCCGCAAGGGCGCCGGCGGCGGCAGCCGGGTGAGCGCAGCGACGCTGGAAGGCGAGGTGGCCGGTCTGGACGAGGCCGAAGCCGCCATGCGGGCGCTCGGCCAGGCGCCGCTGGTGATGGTGCGCGCGGGACAGGAGGCGCTGGACGAGACCCTCGCCGGCCGCGGCTATGCGGTGAAGGACCCGGTGGTCACCTACGCGGCGGCGCCGGCTGGATTGGCCGGAGGGCCGGGAGGCGACGTCACCGCCCACTGGCCGCCGACAGAGGAGCAGCGCGAGATCTGGGCCGAAGGCGGCATCGGGCCGGAGCGGCTGGCGGTGATGGCGCGGGTCGCCGGGCCGAAGACAGCCCTGCTTGGCCGGCTCGGGGAGGAGCCCGCGGGCACCGCCTTCGTTGCCATGCAAGGGGGCCTCGCCATGCTGCACGCGCTCGACGTGCGCGCCACGCACCGCCGCCGCGGCCTCGCGCGGCAACTCATGTTTGGCGCCTCCGCCTGGGCCCAGGCGGAGGGGGCCAAGGCGCTCTGCCTGCTCGTGACCCGCGCCAATACCGGGGCGAACGCGCTCTACCGCGGCCTCGGCATGCAGGAGCAGGGCGGCTACCACTATCGCGCCCTGCCGGCATGAGGGCAGCCGCCGCCCTCCTCCTTCTGCTGGCGAGCCCCGCCGGGGCGCAGGTGCTGGACTTTCCCTCCAATGCCGAGATGACCGCCGAGCGGGTGGAAGAGGCCGGCTCCTACGCCGTACCAATCGGCCCGGCGGTTGGCGGAGAGGCCCCCCGAACCGATGCAGAGGGCGAGATCCGCGCCCAGGCCTGGCGCGTCGGCGAGGGGGTGACCACGCTGGAGCTGCTCGCCCCCCTGCGCGCGCAGCTGGAGGCGGCGGGTTTCGACATCCTGCTGGACTGCGCGACCGAAGGCTGCGGCGGCTTCGACTTTCGCCTCGGGCTCGACCTGATCCCGGCGCCCGATTTCTGGTTCGACCTCGGCGACTTCCGCGCGCTGACGGCGGAGCGGCAGGGGGAGGGTGGCACGGAAACTATCTTCCTCCTCACCTCCGGTACCGCGCGCGCCGCCTATGCGCATCTCGTGCGCATCGGCCCCGCCGGCACCGCCCTCTCCGGCACCGGCGCCGCGGCGATGACGCCGGGCCGCGAAGCCTTTGCCGCGCCGTCCATCCCCGCCGCCCTGCCGGAGGACTTCGCCGCCGAGCTGGAGGGCGCCGGCCGGGTGATCCTGACCGATCTGAGCTTCGAGACCGGCTCGGCCCAGCTCGGCCCCGGCCCCTATGCCTCGCTGCAGGCCCTTGCCCGCTACCTGCAGGACAACCCAGGCCACCGCGTGGCGCTGGTGGGCCATACCGACACCGAAGGCGGGCTCGACGGCAACATCACCCTCTCCCGACGCCGCGCCGGATCTGTGCTGGAACGGCTGGTGAGCCGTTACGATATCCCGCGAAGCCAGCTCGCGGCGGAGGGAATGGGCTACCTCGCGCCGGTGGCCAGCAACCTGACCGAGGCGGGGCGCGAGGAGAACCGGCGGGTGGAAGTGGTGCTGACCTCGGGGGAGTAGGTCGGTGCTGGCTGAGAGTGCGGGACCGGGGGCCAGCCCCCGGAGCCCCCGGGATTTATTGGAGCAAAGACAGGGGGATGGTGAGGCCGCGCTCGGCTGAGGATCGGGCGGTCGCTGGTTGGGTGCGGCGTGTCGGAAGGCTCAGGGGCGGGGGGCGGCGGCGCGGCGGAGGCGGTCGTTGATGGCGCGACCGAGGCCGTGGTCGGGGATGGGGGCTACCGCGATGCGGGTGGCGCCCATCGCGTCGAGCTGGTGCAGGCAGGCGAAGAGATTGGCTGCCGCCTCGGTCAGGTCGCCGCTGGACGAGAGGTTCAGGTCGGCAGCGGACGGGCCGAAGCCGAGAAAGGTCTCGCCGGGGCGCGCCGCTTCGGCATCGAGGCGGATGGTCCCCGTTGGAGCGTAATGCGAGGCGAGCTGGCCCGGTGAGGTCGGGCTGGCATTGGCGGGCGGCGGGGCGAGGGGCGCGCCGAGGCAGGCCTCGATCGCTTCCGCCGGGATGCCACCGGCGCGCAGCAGGGCGGGCGCGCCGGTGAGGCCGATGATGGTGCTCTCGACGCCGACGTCGCAGGCACCGCCATCGAGCACTGCTGCGATCTTGCCGGAGAGGCCGGCGAGCACATGCTCCGCCGTGGTGGGTGAGACGCGGCCGGACGGGTTGGCGGAGGGGGCCGCTACGGGGCGGCCAGTCGCCTCAAGCAGCTGCCGGGCCAGGGAATGGGCGGGCAGGCGGATGCCGAGCGAGGGGAGGCCGGCGCTGGCGAGGGAGGCGATGCCGTTGCCGGGCCTTGCGGGCAGCACCATCGTCAGAGCGCCGGGCCAGAAGGCGGCGGCGAGGCGCTCGGCCTCGGCGCTCAGCTCCACCAGCTCCGCCGCCTGCGTAAGCGAGGCGACGTGGACGATCAGGGGATTGAAGCTGGGGCGGCCCTTGGCCTCGTAGATACCGGCGACCGCCGTGCCATTGGTGGCATCGGCGCCGAGGCCGTAGACCGTCTCCGTCGGAAAGGCGACGAGGCCGCCGCCGCGCAAGAGGTCGGCGGCGCGGGCGAGCCCGGCCTCATCGGGCGACAGCCGCTCCGTCATCCCAGCCGCTCCCGCATCTCAGTCGCGCCGGCGGACCAGCAGCTGGTTGCCGGAGCCCGTCTTCGTCTCGAAGATCTTCAGCTCGCGGATCAGGTCGCTGAGCTTGCGCTTGCCATAGGTCCGCGTGTCGAAATCGGGGTTGGCGCTGGTGATGTATTGGCCGAGCTGGCTGAGCGTATACCACTCGTCCTCCTGCTCGATCGCATCCATCGCCCCGGTGATGAGGCGGCGCGCCTCGTCGGGCGTGCCCTTCGGGCCGCCATCCGGCTCTGCAGTCTCAGGCGGCGGCGCCGGCGTGCTGGGCTGGGCGGGCGGCTCGACCGACTCGTGGCCGTCGCCGAGGTTCTCGACGAAGATGAAGCGCTTGCAGGCCTTGCGGAACGCCTCCGGCGTTTTCTTCTGGCCGATGCCGTAGACATCCATGCCCTGCTCGCGGATGCGGCTGGCGAGGCGGGTGAAGTCGCTATCCGAGCTGACCAGCACGAAACCGTCGAAGCGGCCGGTGTGCAGCAGATCCATCGCGTCGATGACCAGGGAGATGTCGGAGGCGTTCTTGCCCACGGTATTGGCGGGCGCGTGGTGCGGCACCAGCCCGAGCTCTGCCTGCATCTTCCCCCAGCCTGCCATGCGCTGCGAGGAGAAGTCGCCATAGCAGCGCCGCACGGAGGCCTCGCCCAGCGAGGCGATCTCGGCAAAGACGGCGCGGGCCTTTGCGGGCGAGGAATTGTCGGCGTCGATCAGGACTGCGAGAAGCGGGCGGCTGTCGGGCATGAGGGGCCTTTCGGGCTCCGGGAAGGATGCGGCACACCTAGGCTCTTCGGCCCCGGCTGGCAACGCGGCCTTTGCGGACAGGGGGCGGCGGGCTACCCTCGACCGACGGCCATCGAGCGAAGGCGGCAGAATGAGCGCCACGGACACGCCAGACGCCTACATCGCCGCCGCGCCCGAGGCGCTGCAGCCGGCGCTTCACCAGCTTCGCGCCCGGCTCGCCGCGGCGCTGCCCGGCGCCGAAGAGATCATCCGCTACGACATGCCGGGCTTCGCCATCGGCGGCACGGTCATCGCCGGCTATGCCGCCTTCAAGAGCCGGTGCGGGCTTTACGTCAGCTCCGGCGCCATCACGGCCTGCCGCGAAGATATCGCCGCCGCCGGGCTGAAGGCCACGAAGACCGGCGTGACCTTCTCGCCCAAGAAGCCGCTGCCCGATGCGCTCGCCGAGGCACTGGCCCGGGCGGGGCGCCGCGATATGGGGCTCTGAGCGCCGGAAGGCCTTAATACGTCTTGTCCCAGAGCGCGAGCAGCCGGTCATGCACCAGCTCGCGCTCGTCGGGGAAATCGTGGCTGGAATGCGAGACGAGGTAAGGCGCGATCTGGTCGTTCACCTGCGGGCAGATGATGAGGGAATCCACATCTTCGCCGAGCTGGTCGTAGCCGGCTGCCGTCCAACCGGCGCCAGAGACATCAGTGCCCGGCGCATAGGTGTCGCGGTAGCGCTGGAAGACACGGTCGGCGCGGTCCATGCAATTGGCCTCGGTGTCCATCCAGCCGAGTTCGGTGGCCGTCCAGCCTTCGGCGAGCGCAGGGCCGGCCAGAAGGCCGATCGCGGCGGCGAGAGCCCATGCGGGGCGGGGTGAAATGAACATCTGAAAACCTCCTCCTTCAGAAAAACAGTGCCGCCGGCGCCAGAATGCGGCGCCGGCGGAGAGCAGTTTGGCTTAGTAGACGACGACGGCGCGGATGCTCTCGCCCTTGTGCATCAGCTCGAAGCCTTCGTTGATGTCTTCAAGCTTGAGCGTGTGCGTGATCATCGGGTCGATCTCGACCTTGCCGTCCATGTACCAGTCGACGAACTTCGGCACGTCGGTGCGGCCCTTGGCGCCGCCGAAGGCCGTGCCCTTCCACGTGCGCCCGGTGACGAGCTGGAACGGGCGGGTGGAGATTTCGGCCCCCGCCGGCGCCACGCCGATGATGACGGAGACACCCCAGCCGCGGTGCGAGCATTCCAGCGCATCCCGCATGACATTCACGTTGCCGGTGGCGTCAAAGGAATAATCGACCCCGCCGATCTGGTCGCGCTCGGTCTTGGTGAGATCGACGATGGCCTGCGTGACGGAGCCCTCGAGCTTCGACGGGTTGACGAAATGCGTCATGCCGAACTTGCGGGCCATCTCCTCCTTGCCGTCGTTGAGGTCGACGCCGATGATCATGTCGGCCCCGGCCATGCGCAGGCCCTGGATCACGTTGAGCCCGATACCGCCGAGCCCGAAGACTGCGGCGGTCGAGCCGATCTCGACACCGGCGGTGTTGATGACGGCGCCGATGCCGGTGGTCACACCGCAGCCGATGTAGCAAATCTTGTCGAAGGGGGCGTCGTCCCGCACCTTGGCCAGCGCGATCTCGGGCATCACCGTGTGGTTCGCGAAGGTCGAGCAGCCCATGTAATGGTAGATCGGCGTGCCATCGAGCATCGAGAAGCGCGTCGTGCCGTCGGGCATCAGGCCCTGGCCTTGCGTATTGCGGATCGCGGTGCAGAGGTTCGTCTTGCCCGACAGGCAAGAGGGGCATTCGCGGCATTCCGGCGTGTAGAGCGGGATGACATGGTCGCCCGGCTTCAGCGTGGTGACGCCCTCGCCGACCTCGACGACCACGCCCGCGCCCTCATGGCCGAGGATGGAGGGAAAGAGACCCTCGGGGTCGGCGCCCGAGCGGGTGAACTCGTCGGTATGGCAGATGCCGGTGGCCTTGATCTCCACCAGAACCTCGCCGGCCTTCGGGCTCTCGAGATTCACCTCCATCACTTCCAGCGGCTTGCCCGCTTCGAGCGCCACGGCGGCCATTGTGCGCATCATTTGTCCTTCCAAGATTTTTGGGCAGGCTACGCAATTTGCGGGCCGGATGACAAACGGTTTGGCGCGGCGGATGGCCGCTGGCAATCGGCTCTCGCGGCTTGCGAAGGTCTCGCGATACTGGCAGTCGCTTGGGTGAAACGCTGCGGCCGGGCACCCGGCACGGGGCGGAGAGCTGGAGAGACCGTATGAAGATTGCAGTCGCGGGGATCGGATATGTGGGGCTGTCGAACGCGGTTCTGCTCGCTCAGCACAACGAGGTCGTGGCTGTCGACCTCTCAGCACGGCGCGTCGAGACAGTGAATGCGCGCAAATCCCCGATCATCGACACCGAAATCTCGGACTACCTCGCCAACAAGGCCCTGAACCTCGCCGCCACGACCAGCCCCGAAGAGGCATACGCCGGGGCCTCCTTTGTCATCGTCGCCACCCCCACAAACTACGATCCGGCCACCAACCACTTCGACACCCGCAGCGTCGAGGCGGTCATCGCCGATGTCACGCGCCTGGCACCCGATGCGGTGATCGTCATCAAGTCGACCATCCCCGTCGGCTACACGGCCGATATCCGCGCCCGCTCCGGCAACGAGAACATCATCTTTTCGCCCGAGTTCCTGCGCGAGGGCCGGGCGCTGCATGACAACCTCTACCCCTCTCGCATCGTCGTCGGTGAGCGCTCCAAGCGGGCCGAACAATTCGCCGAGCTGCTGAAAGAGGGCGCCATCCGCAAGGACGTCCCGGTGCTCTTCACCGACCCGTCGGAAGCAGAGGCGATCAAGCTGTTCTCCAACACCTTCCTCGCCATGCGCGTCGCCTATTTTAACGAGCTCGACACCTTTGCCGAGGTGCATGGCATGCAGTCGCGGCAGATCATCGACGGCGTCAGCCTCGATCCGCGCATCGGCGGCCATTACAACAACCCCTCCTTCGGCTATGGCGGCTATTGCCTGCCGAAGGACACGCGCCAGCTGCTCGCCAATTACAGCCAGGTGCCGCAAACGCTGATCCGCGCCATCGTCGATGCCAATTCGGTGCGCAAGGATTTCATCGCCGAAAGCATTCTGGCGAAGAAACCCGAGGTTGTGGGCATCTACCGGCTGGTGATGAAGGCCGATTCCGACAATTTCCGCGACAGTTCGGTGCAGGGCGTCATGAAGCGGATCAAGGCGAAGGGTATTCCCGTCATCGTCTTCGAGCCCAATCTCGATGCGGCGGAGTTCTTCGGCTCGCCGGTGGTCACCAGCCTGGATGACTTCAAGGCGCAGGCCGGGCTGATCGTGGCCAACCGGGTGACGGAAGAGCTGCAGGATGTGGGCCACAAGGTGTATACCCGCGACCTCTTCGGGGGCGATTGAGCCGCGGAAGGACAGCGCCCCAGCGCCATCGCGGGGCCGGCGTGACATACCCCATGGGCAGGCTGCCCCCGCTGTGGCGCGGGCCCCGCAGGATCAGCGGGTAGCGGATCAGCAGGAAGAACAGCGCCTGGCCAGCATAGTTGAGATTGCTGAAGCTGTTGGAGAAGACCGTCAGCACCGAGCCGGCCATGAGCGCTGCGAAGACCGCTAGGCCGATGATCCCACGAAAGGTGCAGAAGGCGAAGGTCGTCGCAAAGCCGATGGCCGCGGCGAAGGCGAAAATGCCGGGGCGGCCGAGATCGAGATAGGCCGGGTTGAAGCCGGTGGAGACGTTGAACATCGCGCTCTTCAGCCAGTAGCGCTCCACCCCCGCCCGCTGGAAACGGCCAAGGGCGCCGGCCTCGCCCTCCACCAGCCGCGTCACCGCAGAGGGCACGAGCGGGCCAAGGGTGCGCGATAGACCGAGATTGGTCTCGGGCGGGTAGCGTGCGGCGGTGTGGCTTAGATTGTCGAGCGGCGTCGTGGCGTAGAGATAGACCCAGCGAAAGCCGGTATCGCCCGGGAAGGAGAGCCGGCCCTCGAAGCCGCCGTAATCTCCCAGCATCCCGCTGCGGCCGCGCAGGTCGCCGAAGGCACCGAAGGCATAGATGAAGCTCGGCATCGCCGCCGCCGCGAGGACCAGCCCGCGCAGGCGCAGCGGTCGGGTGCAGAGGAAGATCACGGCGTATTCCAGAAAGCAGACGGTGAACATCTTCCGGCTGACGAAGAGCACGGCGTAGGCAATCGGCACCAGCGCGGCGGCCAGGGCGCGCCTGCGGCCCGTGAGGCAGAACTCCGCGAAGAAGACGGCGCCCACGGCAGTGAGGCCGGCAATGAGCAGGCCGTGGATGCTGGCGATGCCGAAGTCAAAATGGCTGATCCTCGCGCCCCGGGCGAGCGCCAGAGCGGGGATGAAGCCCTCGATGGCCGCCTCCACCGCCGCCAGGGCGAGCAGGCCCCAGAGCAGGCCCGCCGCGAGGCGCCGGCGCCGGCGGCAGAGAGCGCCCGATATCCCAAGCCGCAGCTTGCGCGCGGCGAGGCCGGCATAGAGCGCGCCCAGCAAGTAGCCGCCGCAGATCAGCGCCAGCAGCGCCAGAACCGCTTCGGTCGGCGCGGTCAGGCGGGTGCTGAGGCGAAGCTCGAAGAGGGCCAGCACAGCGGCCCAGAGCGCCAGAAAGACCAGGGGCGGGCAGAGCAGCAGCGTCTTTCTGCCCGCCCGCCTCATCCCGGCGCGGCCCCCCTGCCCTTCACGCGCAGCGCCAGCTGGTGCAGCGCCAAGTCGAGCCGCGCCCGGCGGGCGTCACCCGGGGCGCGCGCATGCAGGGCGGCGTGCTTGCGCAGCAGATGCTGGCGCGCCTCCAGCCCCGCCCGGTAGTTGCGCGTCAGCGAATCCGGCGAGAGCGCCACATGGGCGAGCGGCTCGGGCAGGTAGAGCATCGGCCCGTCGGCGGCGAGGCGGATGGCCAGGTCCCAATCCTGAAAGCGCCGCAGGGCGATATCGAAGCCGCCGAGCCGCTCCAGCACGGCCCTGCGGGCCACGAGCGTCTGCGTGCTCACGGCGTTGGCCGCCAGCAACCGGGCCTCGCGGAGCGGGTCGCGCAGCAGCACCAACGGCGCCTCGGCCCGGGCGAGCGCCTTCGGCATCAGCCGGGCGGTGCGCCGGGCGGGATCGTAGAGCGTGAAGGCGGAGAAAACGGCGTTCAGCTCGCCTGCGCCCTCTGCCTCATGCCGCGCCAGTTCGCGCGCGATCGTCTCCAGCTTGTGGGGCAGCCAGGCGTCGTCGCTGTCCTGAAACGCGATCCACGGGTGGCGGGCCGCGGCGATGCCGGCGTTGCGCGCGGCGCTGCCCCCGGCGTTCGGCTGCGAGATGAGGGTGAGGTTTGGCAGGGCCAGCGCCTCCACCACCGCACGGGTGTGGTCGGTCGAGCCATCGTCGACGACGATGATCTCACCCGGCGGGCGCGTCTGATGCGCGGCGGAAAGGACGGCGCCGGCGATCTGCGCGGCGCGGTTATAGCTGGGGATGATGACGGAGATCTGCATGCAGGCAGGCTACGCCATCCACAGCCGCATCTGGCGGGTCACGTGATGCCGCAGCCCCGGCGCGCGGTTGGCATTGTGGCTCTGGCGCCATTCGGCCAGCGCGGCGTTCGGCACCTCGTCGACCCCCGCCCAATGCGCGAAGCGGGTGAACTCCGCGACGGGAGCGGCAAGATCGAAGCTCATCACATGGGCCTGGCGGGCGAAGAACAGCGCGAGCGTACTTTCGGCCCAGTCGACGTAGTCACGGCACATCGCCTCGATCTCGCTGGCCCGCACGCGGGGCCGCATCCGCACCCCATGCGTCCATGCCCGCACGACAGAGACGGTTAGCGGCCAGCGCGCCGCGTAGCTTTGCGCGATCTCAGCCGGGTCGCGCCGGATATGCACGTAGTGGGCCTTGTCGCCGTAGCGCGCCTCGAGCTGCTGCAAATGGAAGACCAGGCGATTGTCGGCCTCGATGTGGTGCCGCGGGTAACCCAGCCGCGTCGCCAGCGGCTCTGTCACGCGGGTTTCGTGCCCGGCGGTGAAGCCGGGCAGATGAGCGGCGGCGCGCGCGAAGGTGGTCGTCGCCGTGCGCCCGGCGGAGAGGACGAACACCTGGCTCGCCGGCACGCTCATGTCGCGGCCTCCAGTGCGCGTCGCGCCGACGGCTCGGGCAGGATCTTCGTGGCGCAGAGGCGCCGCCCCTCCGCCGGCGGGCCGTACCAGAGCACCTGCAGCGACAGCCGGCAGAGCGGCAGATCGTCGGCATGGTCGGTGGCGAGCACGAAGGGCCGCCCGGCCCAGCCCCGCGCGGCCATGACAGAGCGCACCTCCGCCGCTTTGCGGGCGCCCAGCGTCTCGTCCAGCCCGTGCGGGGTGAGACGGCTGGCGACGACGGCGTCGAAGGGTCCCCTCCGGTTGAGCGCGCGGGCGTAGGGCAGCGGCGCGGCGGTGGCGAGCAAGCAAGGGATGTCGCGCTCGCGCGCCTCCCAGGCCAGCTCGATCAGCTCGGGCCGGAAGCTGCTTGCCAGACCCTTGGCGAAGCGGATGAGCTGCGCCTCGGCCCGGTGCGGCGCCCGCGCCTCGGCCGCCTGCCAGAGCTGCATCACCCGTGCCTTCATGGCGGCATGGCTGGCCCGCCCGAGCGCCCGAAGCGCGATGGCCCGCAGCAAGACGAGGCGACCGCCCAGCCGGGCGCCCGGCAGGCCGTGCAGTAGCAGATGGCGCAGCCAGAGGTGAAAGCTGTTGCCCGGCAGCAGCGTGCCGTCGAGGTCGATCACCAGCACGTCGCCGGGGCGCAGGGGCGAGGCCTGACCAAGCACGGGATCACTCGGCATGATAATCCTCCGACCAGAAGAAGCGCACGAGCGTGCCGTAGCCGGTGGCGGCGTAATCTGGCTCGACGAGCGGGTGCTCCATCGTGCGCGAGATCGAGAAGCTGCGGATCTCGGCGCGCGGGAAGAGCCGGCCGAGGTGATCCATCACGTCGGCCATCGTCTGCCCGGTATCGACCGCGTCATCGACCACGAGGATCCGGCGCTCGCTGTACTCCCGGGCGGCGAGCGTGGCGCCGCTTTCCACCCGCACCGCGTCGCGCCCGCCCCGCGCGGCCCGGCCGCCCCGGCCGCGGGCGCGGACCCGGCGCTCGCGCATCCGGTGCTCGGCAATGCGCAGCCGGTCGGTCACCATATAGGGCATGGGTTTGAGCACTGTCCCGACGCTCATGCCGGTCTTGAGCCTGGTGCTCTCGCGCTGGCGCCGCACAATCGCCAGCCGCGCCTCGGGGAAATCCTCCAACGCCAGGCGGGCAACATGCTCGCCCCCCGTGCGAATGCCCACGACGAGTTCGGGCAGAAAGCCGCTCTCGCGCACGCGTCGAGCGAGCCGGCCCGTCTGGTCGGCCAGCTGGGCGGGGGTAAGGGTCAATACGTCCATCGCGCTGTCTCCTCATGAGAGCGGGCGCCCCCCGGGCCCGGAATAGGCGCCGGCCGCTTCCAGCCGGTCGTAATGTGACGCCACCCGCGCCTTGAGCGGTGCGGCCTGCGCCGCGCCGAAGATCTGCCCGCGCCCGACTTCTCCGGCGACGACGGCCCCCGCCCCGATGATGGCGCCGTCGCAGATGCGGGCGCCCGGCAGCAGCGTCACGCCGATGCCGATCCACACGTTGCGGCCGATGGAGACCGGCCGGGCAGTGAGCGTGTCGTCGAAAGGCAGGAGGGTGCCGTCATGGCGGTGGTTGACCGTGTAGACGGTCAGCCGGTGCGAGATATGCGTATTGTCCCCGATGGTCAGGCCGCCCTCGGCGCGGATAAAAAAGCCGCGGCCCAGATGCACATTGCTGCCGATGCGCATGGCGGGAAGGCCGGTCATGTAGCCGGGCCCGGCCAGCGCGGGGGCCTGCGTGTGGCGGGCGATGAGGGCGCGTTGGTACTCCGCCTCTGCCCGGCCCGCGATGCGACGGGCGAGGTGAATAGCGCGACCGAGATGGGCGAGGGCTCTCATGAGACCAGCCCCCGCGGCATGGGCCGGGACAGGGCGGTGGGGTTGATCTGCAGCGTTCCGAAGGCGGCGAGCGCGGTGCCAAGGCTCTGCATGGCGGCCCAGCCGACGTAGCCCCAGCAGAAGCCGGTGAGCCCGTAGGCCCGCCCAAGGGCGAGGCAGAGCATGGCGCCAAGCCCGAGCGAGGTGGCGGAGACGAGGTTGAACACCCGCTGCCGTCCGAACATCACCATCACGAAGCCCGCGGGCCCCGTAGCGGCGTTGAGCAGCGCCGCGAGGCAGAGGATGCGCAAGGTTGGCGCCGCCTCGGCGAAGTCAGCGCCAAAGAGTGACAGCACCGGCCCGGCGAAAGGGATGAGCAGTGCCGCACCCGTGGCCCCGAAGGCCAGGTTTACGCGGGCAGAGGCGGCGCATAGGCGCGAGACGGCCTGGATGTCGGCCGCCCCCGCACCGCCGATCGTCATGGCCCGCAGACGGGGGGTGATAACGAAGTTCATCGCCACGACGGAGAGCTGAAGCAGCATCGCCACTTTCAGGGCCGTGAAGAAATGCGCCGTCGCCGTCAGGCTGAGTGCCAGCCCCGCCAGCACGACGACCAGATGCGGCGCAGCGGTCGAGAGGCTGCCCGCGAGCGTGAAGGACGGCGCCTCGCGCAGCAGGCGACGGCGGGTGGCGGTGATCTCGCTGGAGTTCGCCTGCGCGGGGCCTCTCAGGAGGCCGCTTGTTGCGAGCTGAAGCGCGACTGTGCCGGCGAGGGCAGCGGTGAGGCAGAGCAGCGCCTGCACCGCCGTCAGCCCGCCAAGGCCGAGGGCGGCGAGGGCCACGGCGACGACGGCGCCCCGCCAGAGGATCTCGCGGTAGGCGAAGGCGCGCACAGGACCGTCGATGACCCGCGTGATGCTCTGCAGGATTTCGGACAGGGCGTAGAGCGCCGCGAAGGCGGCGACCGTGGCGACCGCGCCAACCGGGGCGGCCCCGGCGGCCAACGCCAGCGTCGTGGCGAGCAGAGCCACGGTTGCGGCGGCGGGTGCCCAGCGGGCGAGCACATGGCGCGCCAGGGCCAGCCGCTCCGCCCCCTCCCGGCCGCTCATCTCGCGCAGAAGCGACAGGTTGAGGCCGGCCATGAGGGGGATCGAGAGCAGAAGGCCGGCGCTGAGCATCGCGGCGAAGGCGCCGTATTGCGCGACATCCATGGCGCGGGCCAGGGCCGCCAGCCCCAGAACGCTCAGCCCGATGGCCGCGACCTTGAGCGCAAAGATTGCGGCAACCTCGCCCTTCATGAGAGCGCACCTTTACCGCTGGCTGAAACCCGATCGGCCACACCAAAACCCATTCACAGCCGGCAATTCGGTTTGCCGGATTACTCGGAAACGTCGGAGAGAATGGCTCTCCTGACCCGAGGGTTCAGCTGGGGGTGAGGCCTGTCAATGAGGGGTACGATAGAGGCCGACAGAGGGCTGCCCGAATGCGGATCAAGACATTGTAACTAAATGATAATAAACTTCGATAATTCGCGGGAGCGGCGTTATTGAACTGTAAACCTCTAATAACGGATGGTTAATCGCGGGACTTTCCGGGAAACCCATTCACCATTTAGAAACCTTCGAGTCGCGCTACCCGCGAAAAGCAAGGGCGGCGACCCTTCGCAGGTCGCCGCCCCCTAACCTCGAAAGCGCTCGAACTTACGCCAGTTGCCCCGGCGATGCAGGCTCCTGCGCCGCCGCCTGCTGCGACCCGGCCCCGTAGGCCTTGCCAAGAACCGAGACGACGCGGTCCAGCGCCGCCGCCCATTCCGCCTCGTCGCGCGCGTAGCACAGGCGGAAGAAGCCGTCGGTCTCCGGGCCGAACTGGTAGCCGGGGCTCACCAGCACGCCGGCATCGACCAGCAGGCGCCGGGCGACCTCGGCCCCCGGCAGATCCAGCGCCCGGGCGTCGCACCACGCATAGGCGGTGCCGCGGCCGGTGGTGACCTTCAGCCAGGGGAGCGCCGAGAGCTTGTCGCGGGTGAGGTCGCGCAGCGCCGTCAGCTCGGGGATGCGCGCGGCCAGCCACTCGCCATCCTCGCCCAGCCAGCGCGTGAGGAGGCTCTGGGCATAGGCCGGGGCGCGCAGCGAGGTGATCGAGAGCACGTTTTCCATCCGCGCGATCAGCGCCTCGGGGCCGATGGCCACGCCCAGGCGATAGCCGCTGAGCGATTCCGTCTTGCTGGGGCCAAGCAGCGTGATCGTGCGCTCCGCCATGCCGGGCTGCGCGGCGATGTGGAAGAAGGGCATGCCCTCGTGCAGCAGCCGGCAATAAAGCTCGTCGGCCACCACGGTGACGTCGTGCTTGATCGCAAGGCGGGCGATCTCGGCCACCGTCTCTTCCGAGAAGACCGTGCCCGTCGGGTTGTTCGGGTGCGAGAAGACGAAGACCTTCGCGCCACCGGCAAAGGCAGCCTCGAGCGCCGCCATGTCGGGCGTCTCGGCGGCCAGATCCAGCGAGACATGCCGCACCTTTGCGCCGAGGAAGGAGGCCATGCGCTCGTCGAACAGGTATTCCGGCGAGAGCAGCACGACCTCGCCGCCCTCCGGCGCCAGAGCCCCCATCGCGGCGAAGAGCGCCGATTGGGTGCCGGCGGTGAGTATGACGTTGCGCTCCGGGTCGACCGGCAGGTCGAGCAGCTTGGCGCTGTTGGCGGCGACAGCCTGCAGCACGTCGGCATGGCCGCGATAGGGGCTGTAGGCGCGGGTGCCGTCCCGCAGGACCTCGCCCATCATTTCGGCCGCCCAATCCGGCGCGGGGAAGCGGACGGTGTCGAAATGGGTGGTGTCGAGAAAGGCATCTGGCGCCTGTGCGATCAGCGCGAGGTCGGCCTCGCGCGCGCTCTGGCCGCCGACCCGCTCGGGCAGCGCCAGGCGGGCCAGCCGCGCGGGATGGTGGGGTGCGGTCATGTCTGTTTCCTCCGGAAGGATATTATCGGGCGCCGCGATCTCAGCCGCGGGGCTCCATTGCGTCGCGCAGGCCTTCGCCCACGAAATTGACGGCGAGCACCGTGAAGAAGATGGCGAGCCCCGGCGGGATCGCGAGCCAGGGTGCGATCGCCAGCCAACCACTGGCCGAGTTCAGGATGTTCCCCCAGGTCGGCACCGGCGGCAGGATGCCGAAGCCGAGGAACGACAAAGCGGATTCCAGCATGATCGAGCTGCCGACGGCCAGCGTTGCGGCCACGGTGATCGGCCCCAGCGCATTGGGCAGGATATGGCGGAACATCAGCCGCGGCCCTCCTGCCCCCAGCGCCCGCGCCGCCTCGACATATTCCCGCTCGCGCAGGGCGAGGAATTGCGATCGAACGAGGCGCGCCGTGCCCATCCAGATCAGGCCGCCGACGATGGCGACCAGCAGCACCGGGCTGGGCCGGAACAGGGTGGAGAGCAGAAGCACCAGCGGCAGCGTGGGGATCGAGAGCATCACATCGGTGAAGCGCATCAGCACCACGTCCCAGAAGCCGCGGTAGAAGCCGGCGATGGAGCCGATGAAGGTGCCGACGATCGTCGAGATGATCGCGCCGAGCAGGCCCACGCCCAGCGAGACACGGCCGCCGTAGATCAGCCGGGTCAGCGCGTCGCGCCCCAGCTCGTCGGTGCCGAGCCAATGCTCGGAGGAGGGCGCGCCGGGCATGCCGATCAGCATGAAATCCTGCTGATCGTAGGCATAGGGAGAGAGCCAGGGCCCGACGATGACGATCAGCGTCATGATCACCAGCAGGACGAGGCCCACCACCGCCAGGCGGTGCCGCGCGAAGCGGGAGGCCATCTGGCGCAGCGGCCGGCGGCTCTGCGTGGCCGGCGTGTCGAGTGTATCTGTTGTGAGATCAACCATGACGGATCCGGGGGTCGAGCGTGGCATAGACGATGTCGGCCAGGATATTGGCGCCGACGACGCCGACGGAGCCCATCATCATCAGGCCCATGAGCATCGGGTAGTCGCGGCCGTTCATGCTTTCCACGAACAAGCGGCCGATGCCGGGCCAGGCGAAGACGGTCTCGGTGATGACAGCACCGGAGATAATGGTGACGAAGTCGATGGCGATCACCGTCACGGCGGGGATCATGGCATTGCGCAGGGCGTGCAGCACGATCACGGCCGGCTCGCGCCGGCCCTTGGCATAGGCGGTACGAATGTAATCCTGGCTGAGCACGTCGACCATGCCGGAGCGGATGTAGCGGCTCCAGCTGGCGATGGTGGCCAGCGACAGAACCGTCACCGGCATGATCAGGTGGACCAGCCGGTCAGAGAACGAGCCGTCGCCGATGGATTTCATCCCCGCAGAGGGCAGCCAGCCCAGCCAGACGCTGAAGATCAGCTGCAGCAGCAGCGCCGACCAGAAGACGGGCAGCGAGATGCCGGCGAAGGCGGCGAGCGTGACGGTGCTATCGGTGCGGCTGCCACGGCGGGCGGCACTGATGATGCCGAGCGGCAGCGCGATCATGAAGGACAGGAGCATCGAGATGCCGCCGAGCTGCAGCGTGGGGCCGAGCCGGGTGACGATCTCGTCGAGCACGGGACGCCCGGTGCGGATCGACAGGCCCCAGTCGCCGGTGACCATCGAGCCGAGCCACTTGACGTATTGCAGCGGCAGCGGGTCGTCGAGGCCGAAGCTCTCGCGGATCTGCGCCAGCGCCTCGGGCGAGACCGAGGGGTTGTCGGCATACACGTCGAGCGGGCCGCCGGGGGCGAGGTGGATGATGACGAAGAGCACCAGCGAAATCCCGAAGAGCAGCGGGATCGCGCCAAGGATACGCCGGATGAGGAAACTGAAGCTCACTTGAATCCCTTTGGGGGCGGAGGGGAGCCGGCCGCGGGCATGTCCGCGGCCGGCCTGAGAGGATTACTCCTCGAGGTACCAATCGGCCGTGTTGACGAAGTTGGTCATGTTCGTCGGGTTCGGCACGAAGTTTTTCAGTGCGGTGGTCTTGGAGATCAGCGCGACGTTGGTCGTCAGCGGGATCGACGGGATATCTTCCGCGATCATGTGCTGCATCATCGACGAGGCTTCCTGACGGATCTCCGGGTCGAGGCTGTTTTCGAGCGTGGCGAGCACTTCGTCGAGCTCCGGGTTCGAGTAGCCCTGGCCGTTGTTCGGGCCATCGGTGCCGTAGAAGACCGAGTAGACCGGGTCGGCAGAGGTGATCCAGCGGCCGTAGATCATGTCGTAATCGCCCGAGTAGCGG
Source organism: Pseudoroseicyclus sp. H15 (assembly GCF_054353345.1). Taxonomy (NCBI): domain Bacteria; kingdom Pseudomonadati; phylum Pseudomonadota; class Alphaproteobacteria; order Rhodobacterales; family Paracoccaceae; genus Pseudoroseicyclus; species Pseudoroseicyclus sp. H15. Next base: position 762,946 of record NZ_JBTHJE010000001.1, on the reverse strand, counting down.
GCTTCACGATAGGCCACACCGGCACGGTTGTCGGGGATAAGCTCGATGCCGATCTCCTTCAGCTGCGCCATCAGGATCTGCTGGATGTTCTCGTCGTCGGTGGCGCCCGCGGTCACCACGAACTCGAAGGACATGCGCTCGCCATCCTTGGTGCGGATGCCATCGTCGCCCATCTCGTAGCCAGCATCGTCGAGGATCTGGTTGGCCATGTCGACGTCATAGGCCAGCTCGGGCGTGGTGTCGTCGTACATCGAGAAGACCGGAACGACGATCGACTTGATGGCTTCGGGGAAACCGCCCTGGGCGCGGATCAGCACGTCACGGTCGATGGCATGCGCGATGGCCTGGCGGACCGGCAGATCGTCGAGCAGGTCGTTGCGGAAGTTGAAGTCGAGGTGCTGCCACGACAGCAGCGGGCCGACGACCAGCTCCATGTCGTCCATCGCCTCAACCTGAGCGGCCTGATTGTAGGGCGTCTTCACGACCAGATCGAGCTCACCCGAACGCAGCTGCGTCATGATGGTGTTCGAGTCGGGCACGATGTGGAAGACGATCCGGTCGAGGTAGGGCAGCTGCGTGCCATCCTCGGCGGTGCGCCAGTAGTTGGGGTTGCGGTCGGCAACGACATACTGGCCGCGCTCGAACTCGGTCGCCATGAAGGGGCCGGTGCCGATGGGCAGCTCGTTGTACTCGCTGGTGTTCAGATCGGTGCCCTCAAGCACGTGCTTGGGCATGATGCCGAAGGTGAACAGCGTCGAGGCGAAGTCCGGCGCGATCGTGTTGTAATGCACGATGACGGTGTAGTCGTCGGGCGTTTCGATCGAGTCGATGGTTTCGGTGCCCGACTTGGATTCGGCGATGAAGTTCGGGTCTTTGACCGCTTCCCAGGTGAAGGCGACGTCGGCCGAGGTGAAGGGCTCGCCGTCATGCCACACCACGCCTTCGCGCAGGTGGTAGGTGATGGTCATGGTCTCGCCGTCGTCGGACAGCACGATGCCGCCATTGTCGAGCGTCGGCACTTCGGTGGCGAGCACGGGGACGTAGTTGGCGTTCTGGTCGGGGGCGAGCAGGCCTTCGACGATGGTCGCCTGCGCATCGCCCAGATAGCCGGTCGAGTAGACGTTCATCGTGTCGATCTCGTAGGTGAGGCCGACATCGAGCGTGCCGCCGGATTGCTGGGCGGCGGCCCAGCTGACGGTGAGCGGCAACAGGGCAGCGCCCGCAACGGTGGCCCGGAAGAGGCCGCGACGTGTAAGTCTGGTCATTCTCAGTCTCCTGGTTGAAGTCTTGTTGCCGAGGGTTTCTCGCCCCGGTCATTGGTTGGGCGCGGTCAGTACCCCGCCGCGCGATCGACGACGTTGCGCATCGGCTCGCCGTTCTGGTGGCGCCGGATGTTGGCAGCCATTTCCGCAACCGCCGGCCCGGGATGGGTCGGGGCTGCAACATGGGGAGAGACGAGCACCCGGGGGTGCCGCCAGAGCGGGTCGCCCTCGGGCAGCGGCTCTGTCCGGAAGACGTCGAGCGCGGCCCAGGACAGCTGGCCTGCATCGAGCGCCGCGATCAGATCGGCATCGACGACATGCGCGCCCCGCGCGCCGTTCACGAAGAGGCCATCCTTGGCCATGCGGCCCAGAAGGGCGCCGTCGATCAGGTCGCGCGTCTCGGCGGTCAGCGGCAGCAGGTTCACCAGCACGTCGGCGCCATCGACGGCCTCGCCCAGCGCATCGGCGCCATAGGCGCGGCAGCCGGGGATCTCGCGGCCAGACCGGCTCCAGACGCGGGTCTGGAAGCCCAGATGCGCCAGGTATTCCGCCGCCCGTCCGCCGAGCGCACCGGCGCCCAGGACGGTGACCACGCGGTCGCGGGCCAGCTTCTCCTTCTCGGCGGCCCAGCGCCCTTCGGCCTGAACGTCCTTGTAGTGCAGGATGTTGCGATGCCAGGCGAGCACTTCGGCCAGCACCCATTCCGTCATGCCCTCGGCCAGGCCGTCATCGACCATGCGCACGATCGGCATGCCGTCGGGCACTTCGCCCGAGGCCAGCAGATGCTCGACGCCGGCGTTCAGCGACAGCACGACCTCTACGCCGGGCACGCTGGCGATGGTGCCGGGATCGGGGCGGCCGACGACGATATAGGGGCAGGGCTCGGTGCCCAGCTCGGCCGGGTCGATGAGCACTTCGGCGTCCGGCAGCTCGGCCTGGAACAGCTTGGCGAGGCCGGCGCGGTCGCCCTTGGATGCGATGTAGATGCGTATCATGGAACTCACGCTATTGGCTGCCTGAAGGCGGGCAACGGTTCAAAATCTCGGCGTTGCACGGCGTTGAACTCATGCATGCCGGGCAAAGGGGTGCCGGACGGTCAGGCGGGAACAAGATCGATCTCTCCGGCGCGGATGCAGGCGACCTCGTGCCCCGGCGCGCGCGTCTCGAGCGGCGGGATGGTCTGCGCGCAGGCCTCTGTCGCGAAGGGGCAGCGGGTGCGGAAGATGCAGCCCGAAGGGGGGTTCACGGGGCTCGGCAGATCGCCCGACAGCATGATCCGGTCGGTGCGCCGCTGGGTGGTGACCTGCGGTGCAGCGTCAAGCAGGGCTCGCGTATACGGGTGCCGCGGGCGTTCGTAGATGTCGGCGACGGTGCCCGTCTCCATCACCCGGCCCATGTACAGAACCATGACCCGGTCGCAGAGATATTCGATCACCGACAGGTCGTGCCCGATGAACAGGATCGACAGCTCCATCGCCTCGCGCAGGTCATGCAGCAGGTTCACGATCTGCGCCTGGATCGACACGTCGAGGGCGCTGACCGGCTCATCGGCGACGATGAAGGCCGGGTTGACCGAGAGCGCCCGGGCAATGCCGATGCGCTGGCGCTGCCCGCCGGAAAACTCATGAGGATGGCGCTGTGCCGCATTTGCAGGCAGTCCGACCTTCTGCAGCAGCTCGGCGACCCGGTCGCGCCGGTCGGCGCGCGTGCCGATTCCGTGCAGTTGGAGAGCCTCGCCGAGGATCTCGCCCACGCTCATGCGCGGGTTGAGGCTGGCGAAGGGGTCCTGGAAGATGATCTGCATTTCCGACCGGGCCTGGCGCAGGCGGGTTGGCGACATCGTCGTCACCTCTTCGCCGTTCAGGCGCACCGAGCCGCCGGTGGGCTCGATCAGGCGCAGCAGCGAGCGGCCGAGCGTCGTCTTGCCCGAGCCGCTTTCGCCCACGAGCCCCATCACCTCGCCCTTGCCGATGGTCAGCGACACGCCGTCGACGGCGCGCACGGTGACGCCCTTGTCGAACATGGTGCGCCCGACCGGGAAATGGACCCGAAGGTCATGTACGTCTAGCAGCGGCTGGCTCATGCGATGTCCTTCCAGCGGATGCAGCGGGCGTGGCTATCGGCGCCCGTCGGGTCGAGCGGCGGAACGGCGGCGCGGCACTCGGGCACGGCCCAGGCGCAGCGCGGCTCGAAATCGCAGCCCGGCGGCGGGCGCAGCGGGTCGACCATGCTGCCGGGAATCTGCGCCAGCCGCTCGCGCTTGCCGCTGGCGCGGGCGGCGTGATCGGTGCGCGGCACGCTGCCGAGCAGGCCGCGGGTGTAAGGATGGCGCGGCGCATCGAGGATCTGCGCCATCGGCGCGTCTTCGACGATGCGGCCGCCATACATCACCGCCACCCTGTCGGCGATCTCGGCCACGACGCCGAGATTGTGGGTGATGAAGAGCACGCCCATCTGGAACTCTTCCTGCAGGCGCTTGAGCAGCACCAGGATCTGCAGCTGCACGGTGGAATCGAGCGCCGTCGTCGGTTCGTCGGCGATCAGCAGCGAGGGGTTGCAGACCAGCGCGCTGGCGATCATCACCCGCTGCCGCATGCCGCCCGAAAGCTGGTGCGGATAGGCCTCGGCCCGTCGCTCCGGCTCGGGGATCTCAACCAGTCGCAGCATCTCGATGGCGCGGGCCTTGGCGGCCTTGGAGCTGAGGCCCTCGTGCAGGCGGGCGGCCTCGGCGATCTGCGCACCGATCCGGTGTGCCGGGTTCAACGAAGTCATCGGCTCCTGGAAGATCATCGCCATCTCAGAGCCGCGCAGATCGCTCATCGCGTCCTTGTCCAGCGTCACCAGGTCGCGAACCTTGCCGTCGCGCCCGGTGAACAGCATCTCGCCCCCCGCAATGCGGCCGGCGCGCTCGTCGATCAGGCGCATGGCAGACAGCGAGGTGACGGATTTGCCCGAGCCGCTTTCGCCGACCAGCGCCAGCGTCTCGCCGCGGCCGATGGTCAGGTCGACGCCCTTCACGGCCCTGACCACGCCGCTTTCGGTGCGGAATTCGGTGACGAGATTACGGATTTCGAGGAGCGGCTCGGTCATGCAGCGAGGGTGCCTTCTTGCGCCATGTGTTCGGCCACGGTCGCCAGGGGGACATGGCCGAGGGACAGAAGCGTATCGTGGAAATCCTGCGTCGTGCCGGTCCAGCGGCGGCGCAGCTCTCGGATGCCCTCGACGCCGATCCAGTACATCAGCCGGCTGCCGGGGAACATCGAGTTGCGGATGACTTCGCCTTTCACGCGGGCGGGGGCAAAGCCGGCCTCTTCGGCATAGAAGCGCGCCGCCTCATCCAGGCTCCAGGCGCCGGTATGCAGGTTCACGTCGACCAGAACGCTGGCCGCGTTGCGCCGCTCGAACGACTTCAGAAGCAGGCATTCGGTCGGGCTGTAGAAGCCGGGGGCCTCCATCAGCAGATCTTCGACATAGCAGGCCCAGCCCTCGATCAGCGTGCCCGAGCCGATGAAGGCCAGCCCCATCGCGCAATCGGTGCCGGCGATGCGGCCAAGGCGCGAGGGCGCCTGCCGGGCGCGGGCGTTCTGGGTGTGGTGCCCGACGCTGCCGTGATGGACGGCGTGGATGGTCTTGAGCATGGCGGTGCTGTTGGCGGCCAGATAGGCGCCCATGTCATCGCCGGCGCGGCTGACCCAATAGGTGCTGCCGTCGCCCGGGTTCAGGCCCGGCGGCGAGCGATAGAACAGGAAGTACAGCGCCTTCGAGACGTTACGCGCCCAGTCGGGGAAGAAGCGATAATCGAGCCCGTATTCGGTGGCGGGCGTGACCAGCCCGTTCGCGGCGCCCAGCGTATCGGTATCGAGCTGGCGCAGGCTCTCCATCACGCCGGCTTCGCTGCCGGGATGCAGGGTGGAGAGGGCGGCGATCTGATCTTCCCACGGCGTGCCGGGGTCGATCTCGCGGGCCATCTCTTCCAGCTCGGTGCCGAGCTTGGCGAACGCCTCCTCGGCGCGGGCGCGGGCCTCCTCGGGGCCGAAGTCCAGGCGGTGCTGCTCACGCATCACCAGCGCCAGATGCTCTTCGCCGAAGGCCGGGTCTGCCTCCGGCAGGTCGGTGAGCGCCTCGCCATAGGCTGCGAAGGCGGCGGCGGCGGCGTTTGCCGGTTCGTCCCAGGCGCCGCTATAGGCAGGGTGAAGCTGGAGATCTTCGCGCAGGAAAGTCTGCATCACGGCGCATTCGTTCTGCGCCCGCCAGACCCAGCCGGGCGGCACGGCGCCGCCGCCGATGGCAGCCTGCCCGTCCTTCAGGAAGGCTGGGATGGCGGCAAGGCGCGCGGCCACGGCCTCGCCCTTCCACGGCTGCGACTGCGGCAGCAGCAGCGAGATCACCCCGAAGGCAGCCTCGCCCGTGTGCCACGCCGGGTTGCGGTGGCGCGGGTGGATGCTGAGGGCCGAGCGCTCGACGCGCATCTCGGCCAGCAGCATCTGCCGGTCGCTCTCGCCGAGGTCGCGGGCGGCCTCGACCTCGGCGATCAGCTTGTCCAGCTCGGCCAGCTCCTCCGCCGGGGCATCGGGGCCGGTGCGGGGGAGCCGGTCGTCATGGCCGGCGGCGCCCATGAAGGTCGCATCGACCGGGCGCCATGCGAAGCGGTGCGCGAGATAGGCGTCGACAGTGCTGGTCACTTGCCCACCTCGACCCAGCGGCGTTCGCGATGGGCCTTGATGAAGGCGTCGACAATCTCCTGGCTCTTGGCGCCGTCGTAGAAGGTGCATTCCTGCGGTTTGTCGTCGAGGATCTCGTCAACGAAATGCCGCACGAGGTTGCGGTAGTAGAGCTCGGGCCACGGCGTGGCGAGCGTGGTGCCCGGCGGCAGGGTGCTGTCGGGAAGGTCGACCTTGCGGAACTCGAAGTTCTCCTTGTCGGCCACCATCAGCGTCTCTTGCACGTCGTATTCAGAGATCAGCCGCGCGATGGCCGCGCCCTTGGAGCCGTAGACCCGGAGCTCGACACCGGGGTAGTTGCCGACGGCGATGTAGCTGGTTTGAAGCGTCGCCTGCGCACCGCTCTTGTACTCGACCAGGCCGACCGTGCCGTCGTCGATCAGCACGCGCTGGCGGCCTTCCTCGCCGCGGATCACGCGCTCGGGGATGAAGTTCTTCATGCTCGACACGACCGAGTCGAACTCGCCGCCCACCCAGCGCATCAGGTCGATCAGGTGGCTGCCATAGCCGACGATCGACGAGGGGATCAGCTCGTCACGCTTGGCGTCGGGCGCCACCTGGCGCAGCGGGAAGTCAGGGTCGAGCCACTGCTGGTTCTGCTCGAAGCCGTGGATATGGTAGATCTCGCCCAGCTCGCCGGAGGCCACCGCCGCCTGAATCCAGCGGATCGCGGGGGAGTAGCGGAAGGTGAAGCCCAGCTTGGTGCGCACACCAGCGGCATCGGCCCGGGCGGCGGCATCGAAGGCGGGGGCGGCTTCGGTATGCAGCGGCTTTTCCGACAGAACATGCTTGCCGGCGGCGATGGCATCCAGCGACAGCGGCAGGTGCGTATGGGTCGGCGTGCAGACGTCGACCATCTGCACTTCGGGGTCGGCGATCATCTCGGCCGCGTTGGTATAAACCTTGCGGGCGCCGAACTTCTCGGCCGCCGCACGGGCTCGCTCTTCGTTGACGTCGCAGACGGCGACGAGATCGACGCTTTCATGCGCCTTGTATCCGGGCAGGTGTGCCTTGTCGGCCCAGGCAAAGGTGCCGATGACGCCGACGCCGAGTTTCTCTTCGCTCATGGCAGGGTCTTTCCGCATTCGGCCACATAGGCCTCGAGTTCATCGTAGTTGTGGAAGCCAAGCTCGCGCTGGCCCTCTTCGATCTCGTAGATCATCTCGAAGAGCTTCGCGTTCAGCCGCGTATCGGCGCCGACCTCTTCGCCGTAAGCCACGAGCTTGCCGCTGGAAGAGCGCGTCTCGGAGGGGCGCTTGCGATAGACGATGTCCCACCAGATGCCCGAGCCCTTTTTCTTGAACTGGTGCGTGGGCTTGGTGTCCTGGTCTTTCTTTAAGAGCCAGATCGCGTGGTTGATGTTGTCGAGCAGCTTGCGCGTGTCTTCCGCCGTCTTCACCCGGTAGTTGGCGGGATCGAAGAAATCGAAGGCCTGCACGTCGATGCCCTTGGCATCGGCGATCTCCAGCGCCTCTTTCACGATGGCGCCGGCGATGCGGGCATAGCGCTCGTTGCCGAGCGTCTCGCGGATCGGCGCATCGACGAGGGCCGAGAAAACGACCTGGCTCGCATAGACTTCCTTGGCCCAGATCTGGCCCCAGATGCGGTCGGAATACTGCACCTCGGTGAGGGCGCTCAGCGCCTCGCCGATCTCTTTCAGACGGTCCGACATGGTACCGTCCATCTCGCCGAGCTGGATGGGGCCTTCGTGGACGTATTCGATATAGCCGGGGTCAACGAGTGCGCCGCCGTAGTTGGGGATCGAGCCCATGACGATCTTGTCGCCCGGCAGGCCGGCCTCATTGAGCGCGGCCACGAGGTCGGGCTCGTTAAAGCCGTTCTGGTAGGAGACGACGCAGCTCTCCGGCGTGAGAAGCGGGATGATCTCTTTCACCGCCTCGACCGCGTGCTGCGACTTGGTGGCGATGAGGACGACGCCGAGGTCACCTTCCAGCTCGCTCGGCAGCTTGGCGGTGACGTTTACCGTCATGTCGCCGCGCACACCGTCGATGACCATGCCGGCCTTGTTGAGCGCGTCGACATGCTCGGCCCAGCGGTCGACCAGCGTCACGTCATGGCCGGCTTTCGTCATGTAGGCGCCGGCGAGGCCGCCGATGGCGCCTGCCCCGATGATAGTGAATTTCATAGCGTTTACTCCGCCGGGAACATGTCGAGGCTGCGCGGGCTCTGGGCCCGGCCGTACAGCGCTTTGAGGAATTCGGGCTTCTGTTCGGGCCTGATGCGCTCGCGCACCGCGCGCACGGCCTCGTTGCCGGCCCAGTACGAGGCGATGAACGGGCCGCGGAACGGGTGGGCCGCCATGCGCAGGCGCCCGCGGGCCCAGGCCTCCTGCCCCATCGCGACTTCGCGGAGGTAGCGCATCACCTCTTCGGCGGGCGTGCCCTCGACCATGTAGACCCAGGTCGCCGTCGTCTGCGCGGCAGAGCGCAGGCGGCGCAGCTCCAGATGGATCTGGTCGTCGTCATCCTCGATCCAGTCGATCAGCTGGATGCCCTGGTCGCCGATGCCCTCCTGCACGCAGCCGGTGATGGCGTTGGCGGTGATGAGCAGAGCGTCCATCGTGGAGCGGCCGGCATCGACCTCGGCGCGGGTGTAGAGAAGCTGGGTCGAGTGGCCGGGATACACCTCGTGGCACACCAGATGCTTCAGCGCCGCGCGGGTGAAGCTGAGATCCATGTTCAGATCCATCTTCGCGTCGTTGAAATTGCAGCGGGCGGTGTAGGGCACGTCAGAGACCGGGTGCAGCGCCATAGTGTAGTCGCCGGTGTCGAAGATCATCTCGTCGGTACGGGCCTTGGCCTGCGCCATCAGCTCGGTGAAGACGCCTTCCAGCTTGTCGGGGTCGATGGCGTTCTCGGCCTCCCACCGCGCTACGCGCTCGGGCAAGGTTCCGTCGGTGAAGCCGGCCTGGCTGAGCAGACGGTCGATGTTGTCGCGGGCCGTGTCGATGATGCCGGGATCGACCTTGCCGCGCGGCGCGCCGACGAGATCGACAACCTTTTCCTCGAAAGTCGGCGAGCCGCCGGAGAACAGACGAACGGCCAGACGCAGCGAGGTGAGCATTCCCTCGAGGAATACCTTACGCTCGCCTTTCGGCAGCCCTTCGATGTCGCTTTCCAGATCGCCCAGATCGGAATGGACGGCATCCCAGCTGGTGTAATCGCGGGCCGCAACCAGGTCGTCGCCCATGAAGATCGGCACCAGGCCCTCGCCGTCGAGCAGGCTGTGTCCGTCGTTCCGGGTCCGCTCGAACCGGTCAATTCCCATTGTGACTGCGGTGAGTTGGCGACCGATCTTTGAGAGACTCATGACGTTCCTTTTGTGCTTCTGGCCCGCGCAGCTTTCGGGGACAGATGCCCCATTTTGCGGCAGGCTCGGGACGAGCCGGCAAGGCGCGGCCCTTCATTACACCTGCATGACAGGCCAGGTTGCGCTCGCCCGCAAGCGCCCTAAACATCGGTCTTGCATGAGCTGAAGGAATGCAAATGGCCGGACGAACCCTTCCCTCCCTCAACGCGCTGCGTACCTTCGAGGCGGCGGCGCGGCACGGCAGCTTCACCCGCGCCGCGACCGAGCTGAACGTCACGCAGAGCGCAGCCAGCCGCATGGTCCGCAGCCTTGAGGATTACCTGGAAATCGAGCTCTTCACCCGCCGCAGCCGGGTGATCGAGCTGACGGATCAGGGCCGCTACTACGCCGATCTGCTGGGCGAAGCGCTGAACCGAATCGAGTCGGGCACGACCGAGCTGCTCTCTACCCGCGCCGGCACGGGCACACTGACGGTGGGCATCCTGCCGACCTTTGGCACCAAGTGGCTGATCCCCCGCCTTGGCTCGTTCCAGCAACGTCACCCGGAGCTGTCGCTCAATATTGTCTCAAGCGACGGCCCGCCCATCGAGGGCGATAACACCATCGATACCGCCGTCCGCTTCGGCTACGGCGAATGGCCGGGGCATCTGGCCGAACCGATCATGTCGGAAGAGCTGTTGGTCGTCTGCAGCCCGCGCATCATGGACGGCCCCTACCCGCTGGTGGATTACACGATGCTCCGCCGGCACGACCTGATCATCCACTCCACGCGCCCCCGCGCCTGGGATCACTGGTTCCGCTCAACGGGCATCGACCCCGGCGAGATGCGCTGGGGCCTGAAGCTGGAGCACTTCTTCATGGTTCTGCAGGCCGCCACCTCGGGTTTGGGCGTCGCCCTGCTGCCGACCTTCCTGGTGCAGACCGACCTTGCCTCGGGCAACCTGATCGCGCCCTTCCCGGTGCGGGTGAACGGGCCGGGCGGCTATTACCTCGTCACGCCCGAGGGCAAGAGCGACCTGCCCCGCGTTCGCGCCTTCCGCAGCTGGCTGGCGCATCAGGCGCGGGATGCGTGAGTGGGCTTGGTGGACGCCGCTCCTCAGCCAGCCCACCCAACCCAGAGGAAGGCCGCGCCAAGCACCGCCTCTGCGGCGACCGAGCGAAAGATGCCCGCGCCGACACGCCGGGCCAGGTACTCGTAGAGACCGAGGCCTGAGAGCAGGATGGCCGTGACGCCCAGAACCAGGCACAGCGCCGAGCGGATGTCGGAGGGCCCGGCGTTTCGCCCGAGGAAGAACGCCAGCGCGAGGCCGAGATACATCAGGCCCATCCGGCGAAACAGGATGAGCGCGCCGGTGCTGCTCTCAAGCCCCCATTCCTTCAGCAGCCCGCCACCGAAGAACATGAAGCGGGCACCGAGCACGATGCACGCGGCCGTCATGACGAAGGCCAAAATCTGGAAGGTCAAAGGCCGTCTCCACTGATCAAGTCATTGCTTGATCCGAGATAGGCCGTCGACTTCGGACGAACTATGCGCAAAGCTCCAATCTTTGATGGAGATCGTCCAGAATGGACCCGCTGTCTGACATCGTCTCGTTCCTGCGCCTGCGAAGCTACCTGGTGGGCGGCTTCGTGGCGGGCGGGCACTGGTCGGTCGGCTTTGACGCGCATGACGCCGTCAAATGCTACACCGTCGCCGAGGGCGCGTGCTGGATCGCTGTGGAAGGCGCAGGCGAGCCTGTGTTCCTGCAGACGGGCGATTGCTTCATGCTGCCGCACGGCCAGCCGTTTCAGATCGCCAGCGACCTGAGCCTGCCGCCCGAAGATTGGCGGCACCACTTTCTAAGTGCCGAAGAGGGCTCCCTCGTGAAGCTCAACGAGGGCACCGGGGTGACGGTGCTCGGCGGCCATTTCGCGCTCGCCGGGCCGCAGGCCGAGATCCTGCTCGGTATGCTGCCACCCATCGTGCATCTGCGGGGCGGGCCCGAGGGGGAGACGCTGCGCTGGACCTTCGGGCTGATGCGGCAGGAGCTGATCGATCTGAAGCCGGGTGGCATCCTCGTCGCGCAGCAGCTCGCCTGCATGATCTTCATCCAGGCGCTGCGCCTGTATCTCAGTGAGACCAACGGCACCGGCTGGCTTTTCGCGCTGTCAGACAAGCGCGTCGGCGCCGCCATTCAGGCGATCCACCGCGAGCCGTCGCGGCGCTGGACGGTTGAGAGCCTCGCCACGGAGGCCGGCATGTCGCGGTCCGGCTTCGCGGCGCAGTTTCGCCAGTTGGTTGGCGAGAGCCCCATCGAGTACCTCACGAAGTGGCGCATGCTGCTCGCCGGGCGCAGCCTGGAGCACGGCGAGCCCATCGGGGCAATCTCCCATGCCCTCGGCTATGACTCGGAGAGCGCGTTCAGAACGGCATTCAAGCGCGTGACGGGCAGGAGCCCGCGCCAGCACGCAAAGTCGCTCGGAGCCTGAGGATGCGCGGATGTCCAGCCGCGACCCGGAAGGGCAGCGGCTGGGCCGTTGTGTTAAGATGCGCCGAGGCCGGCTCGATCAGTCCGGTACCTCGGTGGCCGGGTCCCCGTCGATGGCCGCGGTGATGCGGGGTTCGAGCTCCTCCAGGACATAGGGGATGCTCAGCAGCGAGGCGTGGCTGAACGCGCTGCTCAGGAGCACGTCGGTGATGATCTCGCGGCCCTCTTGGTAGGCCGTCAGCGCCGGGCGCAGGGCGAGCCCCTCGATCTTGTCGCGCTGGCCCGCCGTTTCGTCGATCATCCAGATCAGCACATCGGCATCGACGATCTGAAGCTCTTCTTCCGAGAAGGTCACCGCGAACTTGCTGCCCGTGGCCAGCGCCTGAACCGGCTCCGGCAACGACAGGCCGAGGCGCGACAGCAGGAGCGGGCGAATATCCTCGCCGGTGTAGGTGCCAGGTGTGTCACCGTAGTAATAGGCCACGGCGGCGGTCTTGTCGGCCCAGTCGGGGTGCCGGGCGGCGATGGCCTGCATCTCGGCTTCGATCTCGGCGACCTGTGCCTCGGCCTCGTCGAGCCGGCCGACCGCGGTGCCGGCCATCAGGGCGAGCTGATCCCATGGCAGGGAGTAGTCGCCGACACCTTCGGGCACGGCCACGACCGGGGCGATGAGCGACAGGCTCTCGTACTCCTCTGCCGTGATGCCCGACCAGAGCGCGACGATGACATCGGGCTCTGTCGCCGCGATCTGCTCGAAGTTGAGGGCGCCGCGCAGGATCTCCGGCTCGCTTTGCAGAAGGTCTTCGGCCCAAGGCCAGACGGCATTCTCGTAATCGCCGTACCAGTAGCGGATGGCGACGGGCTGAACGCCGAGCGCCAGAAGGTTGTCGGCGCCGTTGTAATCGAGGCTCGCCACCCGCTCGGGCGGCTCCTCGATGACGGTCGTGCCGAACTTGTGCTCGATGGTCAGCGGGTAGTCCTGCGCCATGGCCGGCGCGGGGAGCAAGGCAAGCGCCGAAGCGCCAAGAAGACGTTTCATGTTGGGTCTTTCGATTTGAGGAATAGGGGGAGCGGCCGCGCCGATTGCGAGGCATGAGCGCGGCCGCGGCGCATCACCGGGAATCGAGGCTGCCGAGGGCGGTGGTGACCGCATAGGCGATCATCGTCAGCCCCACGTAGGAGGTCGCCCAGCCCTCTTCGCGGGGCATGATGATCATGCGGTCCGCCTGGCAGGCCGTCAGCTGCGCGCAATAGCCGGGCACCGTCTCTTCCAGCGCGGCCAGAGCATCCGCCGGGATTTCTCCGCGGTCAGTACGATAGGTGATGAGCACGACATCGGCATCCAGCTCGGGCAGGTGCTCGGCGCTGAGCTGCTCGGAGGTGCCCTCGGGGATGCTCTCGATCAGCGCGGGGGCAGAGAAGCCGGCATCCCGCAGCACCTTGCCGAAGGAGGAATAGGGGTTCCACACCGACAGGTTGCCATTCTGCGCGTGGAAGGCACTCACCATAAGCGGCGCCTGCCCGGCGACACGCTGCAACTGCGCGATCTGCGCCTCGTAGCGGGCCTTCAGGGTGCCGAGCGCGCCCGTCCGGCCCACAAGGTCAGCCAGCAGGTCGTAGAGCTCGTAATCTCCGCGCAGGCCCGACCTTGTGTCGATCACGATGGTCGGGGCGACCGCCTCGAGCTGCGAGATCTCGGCCTGCTGCCAGGTGGTCGTCAGAATGAGATCGGGCGCCGCTGCGGCCAGAACCTCGATATCGACCGGGTTGTGGCCAAGATTGATGATGCCGTCCGGCGAGAACCCCTGGCCGGTCAGCAGAAGGCCGGCGCGGATCATAGGCGTTCCGTCAGGCCCGGGGCGGCCATGGCTGGCCACGACCGGCGCACCGAGTTCCAGCAGCGGTACGGTGAGCTCGATATCGTGCAGCGTGGCGATGCGCTCGGGCGCGGCCGGGTAGGTCACCTCCCGGCCCAGATCGTCGGTGATGGTGCGCGTGTCCTGCGCCCAGGCCGGCGCCGCGATTGCAACCGCGGCGAGGGCGAGGGCCAAAAGCTTGGTTCGCATGGGATATGTCCTGAGATTGTCTAGAGACAGCGGCCTCACCGCGGCATCGGGGTGAAGTCCTGCCCGCCGATCACCGAAAGGAGCATGTAGCTGACGGCGCCAAGCGCGAAATACGAGCGGGTGGAGCCGAGCGAGCGGCTGACGAAATACATCTGGTCTTCGCGGCAGGCGTGCAGCTGATCGCACCAGCCCGGCAGCACGCTGTCGAAATTGGCGCGCACGTCGTCCGGCCCGTCACCGGCGGTGGAGCGGTAGGTGGCAAAGATGAAATCGCCGTCGAACTCCGGCAGCACTTCGGCGGTGAAGCTCTGGTTGCCGCCCTCGGGGATCGCCTCGATGAGGGCCGGCCGCTGGAAGCCGGCATCCACCAGCACCTTGCCGATATTGCCGTAGGGGTTGAAGGCGAAGAGCTCGCCGGGATTGGCCTGCACGGTCGAGACCATGATGCTCTCGGTGTCGATCACCTCGCGGATCAGGGCGATCTGGTCGGCATAGCGGCGCTTCATCAGCTCCAGCTGGTCGGTCGTGCCGGTCAGCTCGGCGAGCCAATCGTAGATCTCCCACTCGCCGCGCTGCGTGTAATCGAGCACCACGGTGGGCGCGATGGCGCGCAGCTGATCGACATCCGCCGTCTGCCACTGGGTGGTGAGGATCAGGTCCGGCTCCACGGCGGCGATCCGCTCCACGTCGGCGGGAAGGTTGCCGACCCACTCGATATCGGAATTGTCGAAATCGATGCCGGTGATCGACAGGCTGGAGCGGATGAAGGCGCCATCCTCGCTCTCGCCGCGGCCATGGCTGCCGGCGACATTGGCGCCGAGCTCCAGCAAAGGCACCGTCAGCACGCTGTCATGCAGGGCGACGATGCGCTGCGGGTCGGTGGGGATCTCCACCTCGGTGCCGGTGTCGTCGGTGATGATGCGGGTGTCCTGGGCGGCGGCCGTGGTCGGCAGTGCCAGAGCGATGAGCAAGCCGAGGGCCGGGATGGCGCGTGTCATGGCTTTATTCCTTGGGTCAGGTCTTGGTCGGTGGGGTGTTCGGGGTGGCGGCCTCGCGGAGGGGCTCGACGCGGGGCCGCCAGATTGTCTTGGTCGCGGGGGGGTTGGCCCCGTCGATATCGGCGCAGGTACTGTGGCCGCTCATGCTGCCTTCGGTGAGCGAGACATGCGCGACGCTGGTGCCCACCGTCACGGCATAGCGGAGGGCGCCGATCTCGCGCAGCTTGGCGGTCCCGTAGATGCCCTGGCTGGCGAGGTGCTGCAGGCCGGCGACCTCGGCGACCTGCGCCGGGCCGTCCAGGTGAGAGGCGCCGCGATAGCATTTCAGATAGGGCAGGTCCGCGGCTTCGGCGCTCAGCAGCGCCGGCGCGTCTGCCGGGGCGAGGCGACCGTATTTGCGCATCGAGGGCAGCACGAGAACGCTCGCCGCCAGCCGGCAGCCGCCCAGATGCGTGGCCTCCCAGACGTCGAAATCGCCGCGCGCCTCAGCTTCGGCGGCCAGCGCGCGGTAGATGGCGAAGCCGAACTTGGCGCAGCAGCGGTCATGCTTGCCATGGGTGCAGCAGAGGACGAGCGGCGTCCGCGCCGGCTTCGGGCCGAAAGGGGTGAGCGCGTCCGCGCCCAGGGGGATGGCGGCGAGGAAGGCGGGCAGGGCCTCCGCCCGCAGCTCGAACGAGAGCGCCTCGGGATAGAGGAAGACCCGCAGCGTCTCGCGGCTCTCGCCCTTGCGGTCGATGAGGTTGACGCGCCAGCCGGCCGACACGACGTCTTCGAGGGCGGTGACAAGCGCTTCGTCCATGTCCGCCGCGATGCGCAGCGAATGGCGCCATTTCGCTTTCGGCCACTGGATCAGCAGGTTGCGCGCCGGGTGAATGCCAGTGCCCGCAAGCGGCTCGCCCGCCGCAAGGCTGCGCTCGCTGCAGAAGCGGCTCATGACGGGCTCCCTTCCCGGCGCAGGATGAGCGCCACGAAGATCGGCACGCCGATGACCGCGGTGACGATGCCCGCCGGGATCTGGATCGGGGCGAAGAGAGAGCGCCCGGCCAGGTCCGCCGCGCCCACCA
The DNA here is from genome assembly GCF_054353345.1 of Pseudoroseicyclus sp. H15. Classification (NCBI taxonomy): domain Bacteria; kingdom Pseudomonadati; phylum Pseudomonadota; class Alphaproteobacteria; order Rhodobacterales; family Paracoccaceae; genus Pseudoroseicyclus; species Pseudoroseicyclus sp. H15. Next base: position 747,037 of record NZ_JBTHJE010000001.1, on the reverse strand, counting down.
GAAGCGCGCCCGCCGCAGCCGACAGCCCCAGGTGCAGCCCCACGCCCGAGCGGGCCAGCCGATGCGCCAGATGCGGCGCGACCAGCCCGACGAAGCCCAGCGGCCCGACCATGGCCACCGCCGCCGCGGCCAGCGCCACGGAGAGGGTGATCAGCGCCACGCGCGCCCGGCCAACCCGCACGCCCAGCGCCACGGCCATCTCCGGCCCCATGCGCAGCGCGGCCATCGGGCGCGAGGCAGCGAAGAGGGCAGGCACGAGCACGATGAGCGTCAGCCCCAGCACGGCGACGTCGCTCCACCCCACCGCATGGACCGATCCGGCGAGCCAGCCCAAGGCCGCCATCGCCTGATCGATCTTGCCGTAGGTGAGCATCGCCGAGGTCGCCGCCGAGATGAACGCCGCGACGCCGATCCCCGTGAGGATGAACCGCATCGTCGCCCCGCCTGTCCTCCGCATGGAAATCCACTGGATCAGCGCGGCCACGGCGAGCGCCCCGGCGAAGGCGAGAGGCGGCCGCAGCCCGTAGGGCAACTGCGGGAACAGCACGATGGCGGCGACGACGGCCAGCCCCGCGCCCTGGCTGACGCCCACCAGCGACGGGTCGGCCAGCGGGTTGCGCGTGACGTTCTGCAGTGTCGCGCCCGACAGGGCCAGCAGCGCGCCCGCAAAGAAGGCCGCCAGCGTGCGGGGGAAGCGGAATTGCCAGACGACGGTGTCCGCGGTGGCCGACGGCGGGTTGCCGGCGAGCGTGGAGAGCACGCCCGGCATGTCCAGCGCGTAACTGCCCGTCATCAGGCTGATCACCAGCACCACGGCGACGAGGCCAAGGAGCAGGCCGAGCACGCAGAGCGCCCGCAGTGGCAGCGCGAAAGTGACGGGCCCCTCCAGCCGGGTGACGAGGCCGGCCGTCACAGCCGCGCCCTGATCAGCCAGACGAAGATCGGCGCGCCCAGCAGCGCGGTGACGAGGCCCGTGGAGATCTCGACGGGCGCCAGCACCATGCGCGCCGCGATATCCACCACCAGCAGATAGGCCGCCCCGGCCACGGCCGACCATGGCACGACCAGCCGGTAATCCTGCCCCACGAACAGCCGCACGGCATGCGGCACGACGAGGCCGACAAAGCCCATCGGCCCGGCAATCGCCACCGAAGAGGCGGTGAGCGCGATCACCGAGACCAGCACCAGCGCCTTCAGGCGGCCGACGTTCATGCCCAGCCCGACGGCCGTCTCCTCGCCCATCGCCAGCGCCGTGACCTGCCGCGCGGCGCCGAAGGCGATGACCAGCCCCGCGGCGAGCCAGGGCAGCGCCCATGGCATCACGTCCAGCCGGCGCCCGGCGAGCGAGCCGGTGAGCCAGACGCGCAGCTCCTCGAAGGTCTCCTCGTCGAGCAGGTTCGCCGCGGTGATCAGCGCGCCGAGGAAGGCGGTGATGGCCGCCCCGGCGAGCACCAGCGTCAGCGGTGTCGCCCCGCCCGGCGCGGCGGTGGAGATGCCCCAGACGATGCCCGCCGCCGCCAGCGCCCCGATGGCCGCCACCAGCGGGATCAGCGCCGGCGGGGCGAGGTCGAACACCCCGACGAAGACGACTACGGCAAAGGAGGCGCCGATCAGCAGGCCCAGGATGCCCGGCTCCGCGAGCGGGTTGCGCGTGACGCCCTGCATCAGCGCCCCGGCGACCGAGAGCGCGGCGCCCACCAGCACGGCGAAGAGGGCTCGCGGCAGGCGCAGGTCGACGATGACGACGTGATCGAAGTTGGAGGGGTCGTAGGCCATGAACGCCTCGATCACCGTGCCGAGGGGGATCGTCTTGGCCCCGACGGAGATGTGCCACCCGAAGGCCAGCAGCAGGGCCGCGAGCCCCGCCACGGGCGCGGCCCAGCCAAGCAGGCTGCCGCGCTGCAGGGCCGCCACGCTCACTGCGCCGCAACCGCGAGGCTGGGCGCGACGATGGGCACGCAGACCGGCCGCCCGCTGACGGGGTCTGCCACCACGTTCGCCTCGAGGCCGAAGACCTCCGCCAGCGCCTCTGCGGTAAAGGCCGTCTCGACAGGCCCCTGCGAGACGAGCCTTCCGTCCTTCATCATGATCAGCAGGTCGGCGAAGGCGGCGGCGACGTTCAGCTCGTGCAGGACGACCACCAGGGTGCGGCCATCGTCATGCGCGATGCGGCGCAGCAGCTTCATCAGCTCGACCTGAACCTTGAGGTCGAGGAAGGTCGTGGGCTCGTCGAGCAGGATGATGTCCGTCTCCTGGGCCAGCACCATGGCGACCCAGCAGCGCTGCCGCTGCCCGCCGGACAGCTCCGACACCGGCCTGTCCGCGAATTGCGCGACATCGGCGGCCTCCATCGCCGCCTCGACGGCGCGGGCATCCTCGCGCGACCATTGCCGCAGGAGCGACTGGTGCGGAAAGCGGCCCTGCGCCACCAGCTCGCGCACCCGCAGCCCCTCGGGCGCGGTCGGGCCCTGTGGCAGCAGCGCCAGCCGCCGGGCCACGTTGCGTGTCGGCGTGTCGTGCACGGGCCGACCGTCGAGAAGGACCTGCCCCGCAGAGGCCGGCAGGACCCGCGCCATGGTCTTGAGCAGCGTGGACTTGCCGCAGCCGTTCGGCCCGATGAGCACCGTCAGGGCCGCGTCCGGAATGGTCAGCGTCACCTCGCGGACGATGGGCTGGCCGCCATATCCCGAAGACAGGCCCCGGGTGGCGAGGCGGCTTTGCGGGGCGACCGGTGATGTTCTGAGTGCGGACGTGGGCATGAGGCTCTCGCAGGTTTCACCAGCGAGACCTACCTGGAATGTCTCGAATGACAAGGTACCCGACGAAAAAAGTCGGATACTCTGCGCCAATGGCGGCAATGCGCCGCAGGCGACGCCCGGCCCGGATCGCCCGGTGCGAACAGACGTTCGACGGCTGGCTTACTGACCTGCGGGGAAACAGTCCTCACGACTGATCATAGAGGAATGTGCGGTGAAGATACCGGTGCCATGCCTGAACCCGCTGACCACAAGGCTAATTCGGGCAGATCGGTGGACACACTGATCCCACTTCAGCCAACGCTCATCTTGGATAGCGACATAGGGAAGGGATGGTGCCCAGGAGAGGACTCGAACCTCCACGACCTTGCGGTCACTGGCACCTGAAGCCAGCGCGTCTACCAATTCCGCCACCTGGGCAGGTGTGCCGGCTGCGTTTACGGCGGGGGCCAGGAGGTGTCAACGAGATTTCCGGGCCCGGCGAGAAGGAATTTTCGCCCGTAATCTCTGCCGCCATCACAACGCCTGCGAACGCCGTTTCAACCACTCCGGCGGCACAGATATCGGGCAGCGGGGCCGAGGCGACCTCCATCTGCGGGGGATTCGTCTTGTCTGGCCGGGGCGGCCCGACTAAACCGCCACAGAGACAGCAAATGCGGAGCGATCCATGGCAGGGCTCGTCACCATCTTCGGCGGATCGGGATTTCTGGGGCGGCTGATCGCCCGGCGGCTGGCCAATCAGGGCTGGCGGGTGCGCGTTGCGGTGCGCGAGCCGCATGACGCGGGCTTCGTGCGCCAGTACGGCGCCGTCGGCCAGGTCGAGCCTGTGTTCTGCAGCATCCTCGATGACCGCTCGGTCGCCGCCGCGCTGGCCGGCGCCGATGCCGCGGTCAATTGCGTGGGTGTGCTCGGCGACAAGGGCCGCAACACCCTGACGGCCGTCAACGAAGAGGGCGCCGCCCGCATCGCCCGCATCGCGAAAGAGATGGGCGTCGCGCATCTGGTGCATCTGTCCGGCCTTGGCGCCGATGACGGCACCGAAAGCGGCTACCTGCAGACGAAGGCCGATGGCGAAGCCGCCGTGCGCGAGATCTTCCCGGGCGCGATGATCCTGCGCCCCGCCCCGATGTTCGGCATCGACGATACCTTCTTCAACCGGCTCGCCAAGCTGGCCCGCGCCTTCCCGGTGATCCCGGTGCCGCGGCCCGATACCAAGCTGCAGCCCGTCTATGTCGACGATGTCGCCGCAGCTGCCGTGATGGGCGTGACCGGTGCCGCCTCTGGCACCTACGCGCTCGGCGGCCCCGAAGTGGTGACGCAGCGCGAGCTGATGCACGGCATCGTCTCGCTGATCCGCCGCAAGCGGGTGATCTTCGGCATGCCGCTGTTCCTGGCCCGGTTGACGGCCTGGGCCGGCGACATCGTTCAGGTGCTGAGCCTCGGAATCGTCAAGACACCGATCAGCAAGGACGAGCTTCGCGCGCTGGCGCATGATTCCGTCGTGCCCGAGGGCGCGAAGGGCTTTGCCGAGCTCGGCATCACGCCCACGGCGATGGAAGTGATCCTGCCGACCTATCTGTGGCGCTTCCGCCCCTCGGGGCAGTATCTCGCCATCAAGGAATCCGCCAAAGGCCTGCGGAAGTCCTGACGCATGGCTGACAACGCATTGATCGCTCTGCTGCTCGGGGTTCTCGAGGGCCTGACCGAGTTCATCCCGGTCTCGTCCACTGGCCACTTATTGCTCGCCGGGCATTTCCTCGGCTTCGACGCGGCTGGGAAGACCTTTGAGGTCGTCATCCAGCTCGGCGCGATCTTTGCGCTGCTCTTCGTCTATGCCCAGCGGCTCTGGGCCGTGTTCACCGCGGCGCCGCACGACCCGGCCGCGCGGCGCTTCATCGGCTCGGTGCTGCTGGCCTTCCTGCCGGCCGCCGTGCTCGGCGTGCTGCTGCACGACATCATCAAGACAGTTCTGTTCGAGACGCCCATGCTCATCGCCACGATGCTGGTGATCGGCGGGGTTATCCTGCTGTTCTTCGAACGCTTCGCGCCGGAGCCCACGGTTGACGATGCCGAGGCGCTGCCGCTGCGCAAGGCCTTCTACATCGGCCTCTGCCAGTGCCTCGCCATGGTGCCCGGCGTCTCTCGTTCGGGCGCCACGATTGTTGGCGCGGTGATGCTGGGCGTGTCGAAGCGGGCGGCGGCGGAGTTCTCTTTCTTCCTCTCGATGCCAACGATGGCGGGCGCTGTGGCCTACGACATCTACGCCACCCGCCATGAGCTGGACCTGTCGGCCTGGGGCGAGATCGCCATCGGCTTCGGCGCGGCCTTCGTGACGGCGCTGCTGGTGGTGCACTGGCTGCTCGGGTTTGTCTCGCGGCACGGCTACGCGCTGTTCGGCTGGTGGCGAATCGCCGTGGGCGGCGTGGCGCTGGTGGCCCTCTTGGCAGGCCGGTGAGGCAGTAGGTCAGTTACGCTGCCATAAATTCCCGCGCGATCCGGCAACTTCAGCCGCCCAAGGCAAAATAATCCCGTTTTAGGTCAGCTAAGCTGACTTTTATTCTGGCGGGGCAGCCTGTAAAAGCGCCTTCGAACAGACGGGAGGGGATGCCCTTGGCCACCCAGCGCATGCTGAAATTCGTCACGACTCCGCGCGACATGCCGCCCAAGCGGGATGCCGCCAACCGGCGTGACGACTTCAACGAGATCTACGCCGAATTCGCCGAGGCCAAGGCCGAAGAGCAGTCGGGTCGGTGCAGCCAATGCGGCGTGCCCTATTGCCAGACGCATTGCCCGCTGCACAACAACATCCCCGACTGGCTGCGGATGACGGCGGAAGGCCGGCTGGAAGAGGCCTATGCCATCTCCCAGTCCACCAATACCTTCCCCGAGATCTGCGGCCGCATCTGCCCGCAGGATCGGCTCTGCGAAGGCAATTGCGTGATCGAACAATCGGGCCACGGCACCGTCACCATCGGCTCGGTCGAGAAATACATCACCGACACCGCCTTCGACATGGGCTGGGTGAAACCCTCTCTGCCGAGCCACGAGCGCGAAGAGAGCGTTGGCATCATCGGCGCCGGGCCGGCTGGCCTCGCCGCCGCCGAGGCGCTGCGCCGCAATGGCGTTCAGGTCACCGTCTACGACCGGCACGACCGCGCCGGCGGGCTGATGACCTATGGCATTCCCGGCTTCAAGCTGGAGAAAGAGATCGTCATGCGGCGCATCCGGCTGCTGGAGGAATCCGGCGTCGAATTCGTCACCAATTGCGCGGTGGGTGAGGATCTGAGCTTCGATGCCATCCGCGGCAAGCATGACGCCGTGCTCATTGCGACCGGCGTGTACAAGAGCCGCGATCTCGATGCGCCGGGCGCCGGGGCCGAGGGCATCGTGCGCGCCATCGACTATCTCACCTGTTCCAACCGCAAGAGCTTTGGCGACGAGGTGCCGGAATTCGACAGCGGCGAGCTGAACGCCTTCGGCAAGAAGGTCGTCGTCATCGGTGGCGGCGACACGGCCATGGATTGCGTGCGCACCGCCATCCGGCAGGGCGCGACCAGCGTGAAGTGCCTCTACCGCCGCGACCGGGCCAACATGCCGGGGTCGCAGCGCGAAGTTCAGAACGCCGAGGAGGAGGGCGTCGAGTTCGTCTGGCTCTCGGCCCCCGCCGGCTTCGAGGGCGAAACCGTCAGCGGCGTCACCATCTCGAAGATGCGCCTCGGCGCGCCCGACGCCTCCGGCCGGCGCTTCCCCGAGGTGATCGAGGGGGCCGACTATCTGGAAGAGGCCGATCTCGTCATCAAGGCGCTCGGCTTCGAGCCCGAAGAGCTGCCGAAGCTCTGGGGCGTCACCGGTCTCGACGTGACCCGCTGGGGCACCGTCCGCGCCGACTATGGCACGGGCCGCACATCGCTCGACGGTGTCTTCGCCGCCGGCGACATCGTGCGCGGCGCCTCGCTGGTGGTCTGGGCCATCCGCGACGGGCGCGACTGCGCCGATGCGATCCTGCAGCACCTGGCCAGCGCCTCTGCCACGGTGGCGGCGGAATGATCCGCCCGGCCCTGCTCTTTGCCGGGCTCACCGGCCTTGCGGGCGGGGCCGCGGCGCAGGATTTCGTGCCGCCGACCGGTTGCACGCCAACGCTCACCGTGCAGCAACGCGCCTGCATCGTGGTGAATGTCTGGCAATGCGAAGATGACGCGCCGGGCGAGCAATGGATCGCCATGTTCGGCCCCGCCGGCCCCTTCCAGGTGAAAAAGGTCGACGAGGAGTTCCAGTGGCTGGAAACCTACTACGCCGATCACACAGAATTCATGGAGCTGCCGGCGGCCGACCCCGGCAGCCTGACCGAGCTCTTCGAGACCGGCCGCGATGTCTATGATTTCACAACCACGTCTGACTCTGGCACCCCGCCGGAGCGCGTCGTGGGCGTCGACCGGCTGACCGGTGAAGAGGTCGAGATCGACGGCGAGCCGCTGCTGCGCACGACTTATGCCTATGATGTGGTCACATCGGACGGCGAAATCTCCTATTCTGGCGAAGGGACGCAATTCGTCTCCGAACGGCACCGCCTGTTCTTCCTCGGCCAATCCTGGCCGCGCGACGAGCCGGAGGACGTGCTGGACGCAAGCCCTGTCGAGTTCCTCTACCCCGACGATCCGGGGTTCTTCTCGACCGAACCCAAATTCGATTGCGGCGTCGTGGAATCCGCGATGCCCGGAGCAAGCCAATGAAGACCACCACCCTCACCTGCCTTGCCGCCCTGATGCCCGCGCTGGCGGGCTTCGCCCCCGCTGCCTTCGCGCAGGGGCAGACCTTTTCGCTGCCGGCCAATTGCACCGCCTATATGAGCGTGCAGACCAAGAGCTGCTCGATCAGCCACCATTTCACCTGCTCCGACGATCCCGAGGGCTGGCAGCGCCGTGTCGATCTGGATGAGGCGGGCATCACCTATGCCGGTGCCATCGATGCCGAGACGCAATGGGTCGAGAGCTTCCATGTGCTCTCCAACCGCTCCGAGCGGCTGATGCCCGGCGCCAACGACCCGGCCAGCTTCTCCGATCTCATCAACACCGGCAGCGACAGCTATGATTTCCGCACGGAATCTCCCGAGATCGGCGTCACCCGCTTCGTGGGGCAAGACAGCCTGACCGGCGAGGCGATCACCATGAACGGGCTGACGCTGGAAGAGACGGAATACCACATCCAGGCCATCAGCGACGCCGGCGATATCCTGTGGGAGTCGGAAGGTAACGAATACATCAACCGCGAGCACCGGCTGTTCCTCTCGGGCCCCGGCACCACGACGGTGGATGGCGAGACCTACCCGACCGATGACAGCCCGATGGAAATCTCGCTGCCCGGCGACCCCGGCTTCCTGGCGACCCAGCCGAAATTCGGCTGCAACGTCGTCAGCTCGTCGTGGAGCCCCGACGAATGAGTGTCACCGGCAGCTGCCTTTGCGGGGCCGTGACGGTCACCGCCGCGCGGCTGCCGGCGGAGATGTCCGCCTGCCATTGCGACATGTGCCGCAAATGGAGCGGCTCTGTCGGCATCGGGCTGGATGTCGCCGAAGCTGACCTGACGGTGGAGGGCGAGGTGAAAATCTACGCCTCCTCCTCCTTCGCCGAGCGGGCCTTCTGCCCGGTCTGCGGCTCGTCACTCTGGCTGCGCGACACGAAAGGCGAGAACCTCGGCACCTACGAGCTCTGCCCCGGCCTCTTCGAGAATGCCGGCGGCGCCAGGCTGTCGCGCGAGGTTTACGCCGACCGCTGCCCCGAGGGCTACGCCTTCGCGGGGGATCACCCGCGCATCACCCGGGCTGAGTACGAGGCCAGAAGCCCAAGCGTGGAGAGTCGCTCATGACGAAGACCGGATCGTGCTTCTGCGGCGCCGTGCAATTCGCCGCCTCCGAGATCGGCAGCCTTGGCGCCTGCCATTGCACCTCGTGCCAGCGCTGGACGGGCGGGCCGCTGCTCGGCGTCTCGGTGGCCGAGGCGGCGATGGTTGTGACGGGCAGCGACAACGTGGTGGCGCGCCGCACCTCCGGCTGGGCGAGCCGGGCCAATTGCGCCAAATGCGGCTCGCCGCTCTGGTACCGCTACGATAAGGGTGAGGATGGCGCCGGCTCTTACGAGGTGCCGCTCGGCCTGTTCGACGAGAAGGACGACATTCTCCTCACCAAGGAGATCTTCATCGACCAGAAGCCCGCGGGCTTCGCCTTCGCCGGCGATCACCCCCGCCTGACCCGCGCCGAGGTCATGCCCTCGGCCAGCACGAGCGCCTCATGAACGCGGCGCGCTGCCCGCGTGGCGCTGCCAATCTGAACACCGGCCCCTCCGCCGCCCCCCTTCCTCTTCGTAAGGAGCCTTGAAATGACCAGCTACGACGAATCCTGGGTTGCCGCCGAAGAGGCAAAGCGCAAGTGGATGAACGAGAACTCCATGTTCCGCGAGGAGGACGAGCATGCCTCCTGCGGTGTGGGCCTCGTTGTCTCCATCGACGGAAAAGCCAGCCGCGGCGTGGTGGAGAAGGGCATCAGCGCGCTCAAGGCCATCTGGCACCGCGGTGCCGTCGATGCCGATGGCAAGACGGGCGACGGCGCGGGCATCCATGTGCAGATCCCCCTGCCCTTCTTCTACGAGCAGATCCGCCGCTGCGGGCATGAACCCCGCCCCGACCGGCTGATCGCCGTCGGCCAGGTCTTCCTGCCGCGCACCGATTTCGGCGCGCAGGAGAAGTGCCGCACCATCGTGGAAAGCGAAGTGCTGCGCATGGGCCATTACATCTACGGCTGGCGGCACGTGCCGGTGAACATCAACGTCCTCGGCGAGAAGGCCAACGCGACGCGGCCGGAGATCGAGCAGATCCTGATCCGCTGCGAGAAGGACATCGACAAGGAGACGTTCGAGCGCGAGCTCTACATCATCCGCCGCCGGATCGAGAAGGCCGCGGCCGCCGCCGGCGTGCCGACGCTCTACCTCGCCTCGCTCTCCTGCCGGTCGATCATCTACAAGGGCATGATGCTCGCGCAGGACGTGGCCGAGTTCTATCCCGACCTGCTCGACAAGCGGTTCGAGAGCGCCTTCGCGCTCTATCACCAGCGCTATTCCACCAACACCTTCCCGCAATGGTGGCTGGCTCAGCCCTTCCGCATGCTCGCGCATAACGGCGAGATCAACACGCTGAAGGGCAACCTGAACTGGATGAAGAGCCACGAGATCCGCATGGCCTCGTCCACCTTCGGCGAGATGGCCGAGGACATCAAACCCATCGTCGCGCAGGGTTCTTCCGACTCCGCCGCGCTCGATGCGGTGTTCGAGATGATGGTCCGCGCCGGCCGCTCGGCGCCGATGGCCAAGACGATGCTGGTGCCGGAAGCCTGGAGCAAGTCGGCCACCGAGCTGCCGCAGGCCTGGTCGGACATGTATGCCTATTGCAACGCGGTGATGGAGCCGTGGGACGGCCCCGCCGCCCTTGCCATGACCGATGGCCGCTGGGTGTGCGGCGGGCTCGACCGGAACGGCCTGCGCCCGATGCGCTATGTCGTCACCGGCGACGGCCTGCTGATCGCAGGCTCCGAGGCCGGCATGGTGCCGGTCGACGAGACGCGGGTGAAAGAGAAGGGCGCGCTTGGCCCGGGCCAGATGATCGCGGTGGATATGGAAGAGGGCAAGCTCTACCACGACACTGAAATCAAAGACAAACTCGCCGCCGCCCTGCCCTATCAGGACTGGATCGAGAAGGTCATCGACCTCAACGCCATCCTCCGCGACGTGCCCGAAACCCCCGTCTACGAGGGTGACGAGTTGCGCCGCCGGCAGATCGCCGCGGGTTACACGCTCGAAGAGCTCGAGCAGGTGCTGGCGCCGATGGCCGAGGACGGCAAGGAGATGATCGCCTCGATGGGCGATGACACCCCCGCCGCCGTGCTCTCCAGCAAGTACCGGCCGCTCAGCCATTTCTTCCGCCAGAACTTCAGCCAGGTGACCAACCCGCCCATCGACTCCCTGCGCGAGCAGCGGGTGATGAGCCTGAAGACGCGGTTCGGCAACCTCAAGAACGTGCTGGACGAGAACAGCAGCCAGACCGAGATTCTCGTGCTGGAAAGCCCCTTCGTCGCCAATGCCGAGTTCGACGTGATGGTCGAACAGTTCGGCGATCAGGTCGCCTCGATCGATTGCACCTTCCCCGCCGGCGGCGCGCATGATGCGCTGAAGGACGGGCTCACCCGTATCCGCGCCGAAGCGGAGGATGCCGTGCGCTCCGGCGCCGGCCATATCGTGCTGACCGACCAGGCCCAGGGCCCGGATCGCGTGGCGATGCCGATGATCCTCGTCACCTCGGCCGTGCATTCCTGGCTGACGAAGCAGGGCCTGCGCACCTTCTGCTCGCTCAACGTGCGCTCAGCAGAATGCATCGACCCCCACTACTTCGCCGTGCTCATCTCTTCGGGCGCGACGACGGTGAACGCCTATCTCGCCGAAGATTCGGTCGCCGACCGCATCCGCCGCGGGCTGATCGAGGGCAGCCTCACCGACGCCATGCGCCGCTACCGCGACGCGGTGGACGCGGGCCTGCTCAAGATCATGTCGAAGATGGGCATCTCGGTGATTTCGTCCTATCGCGGCGGGCTCAACTTCGAGGCTGTCGGCCTCTCCCGCGCCATGTGCGCCGAGTATTTCCCCGGCATGCACAGCCGCATTTCGGGCATCGGCACCGCCGGCATCCAGAAGAAGCTCGAAGAGGTTCACGCCCGCGGCTGGCTCGGCGGCCAGGACGTGCTGCCCATCGGTGGGTTCTACAAGTCGCGCCGCTCGGGCGAGAGCCATGCCTGGGGCGCCAGCGTGATGCACCTGATGCAAAGCGCCTGCGACCGTGCAAGCTACGAGATCTGGCAGCAGTACAGCAAGGCGATCCAGTCGAACCCGCCGATCCATCTGCGCGACCTTCTGGCCATCAAGCCGATGGGCGAGCCGATCCCGATCGAAGAGGTCGAGAGCATCACCTCAATCCGCAAGCGCTTCGTGACGCCGGGCATGTCGCTGGGGGCGCTCAGCCCCGAGGCGCACAAGACGCTGAACGTCGCGATGAACCGGATCGGCGCCAAGTCGGACTCCGGCGAGGGCGGCGAAGACCCAGCGCATTTCGTGCCCGAGGCGAATGGCGACAACCCGTCGGCCAAGATCAAGCAGGTCGCCTCCGGGCGCTTCGGCGTGACGGCGGAATACCTCAACCAGTGCGAGGAGCTGGAGATCAAGGTCGCGCAGGGCGCCAAACCCGGCGAGGGAGGCCAGCTGCCCGGCATGAAGGTGACGAAGCTGATCGCGCGCCTGCGGCATTCGACGCCGGGCGTGACGCTGATCAGCCCGCCGCCGCACCACGACATCTACTCGATCGAAGACCTCGCGCAGCTGATCTACGATCTCAAGCAGATCAACCCGCGCTGCAAGGTGACGGTGAAGCTGGTGGCGTCGTCGGGTGTCGGCACCATCGCGGCGGGCGTGGCGAAGGCGAAGGCGGATGTCATCCTTATCTCGGGCCATAACGGCGGCACGGGGGCCTCTCCGGCGACCTCGATCAAGTATGCCGGCCTGCCGTGGGAGATGGGCCTGACCGAGGCGCACCAGGTGCTCGCCATGAACCACCTGCGCGAGCGGGTGACGCTGCGCACCGACGGGGGCCTGCGCACCGGGCGCGACATCGTCATGGCGGCGATGCTGGGGGCCGAGGAATACGGCATCGGCACCGCGGCGCTCATCGCCATGGGCTGCATCATGGTGCGCCAGTGCCAGAGCAACACCTGCCCCGTCGGCGTCTGCACGCAGGATGAGGCGCTGCGCGGCAAGTTCACCGGCAACGCCGACAAGGTGGTGAACCTCATCACCTTCTACGCCACCGAGGTGCGCGAGATCCTAGCCTCCATCGGGGCGCGGTCGCTCGACGACGTGATCGGCCGGGCCGACCTGCTGACTCAGGTCTCCCGTGGCTCGGCCCATCTCGACGATCTGGATCTCAACCCGCTGCTCATCACCGTCGATGGCGCGCACCAGATCCGCTACGACCGGAACAAGCCGCGCAACGACGTGCTCGACACGCTCGACGCCGAGATCGTCAAGGACGCCGCGCGCTTCCTGCAGGACGGCGAGAAGATGCAGCTGGAATACGCGGTGCAGAACACGCTGCGCACCATCGGCACGCGCACGACGAGCCATATCGTCAAGCGCTTCGGCATGCGCAACGATCTGCAGCCGGGGCATCTGACGGTGAAGCTGAAGGGCTCTGCCGGCCAGTCCCTGGGTGCCTTCGCAGTGCGGGGCCTCAAGATCGAGGTTTCGGGAGACGCCAACGACTACGTCGGCAAGGGCCTCTCCGGCGGCACCATCGTGGTGCGCCCGCAGATGGCGAGCCCGCTGGTGGCCGATGAGAACACCATCATCGGCAACACCGTGCTCTACGGCGCGACCGACGGCTATCTCTTCGCCGCCGGCCGCGCGGGCGAGCGCTTCGCGGTGCGCAACTCCGGCGCCAGCGTGGTGATCGAGGGCTGCGGCTCGAACGGCTGCGAGTACATGACGGGCGGCAAGGCCGTGATCCTCGGCTCGATCGGCGCCAACTTCGGCGCCGGCATGACGGGCGGCATGGCCTATCTCTACGATCCTGAAGGCGCCGCCGCGCCGCTGATCAACATGGACACGCTCGTCACCTGCCCGGTGACGGTGGACCATTGGGAGGCCGAACTGCGCGGCCTGGTCGAGCAGCACGAGCGCGAGACCGGCAGCCGCAAGGCCGCCGAGATCCTCGCCCATTGGGAGAGCGAGCTGCCGAACTTCGTGCAGATTTGCCCGAAGGAGATGCTCGGCAAGCTGGAGCACCCTCTGGTGGTCGAGCAGGCCGCGATGCCGGCGGAATGATCAAAGGCGCCGCGCGGTATACTGCGCGGCGCTTTGCTGCAGGGAGGTCGCAGAGCTGCCCTGCGAGCGGGTGCCGATAGCGCCCCGCAACAAGAAACCCTCTCGCACGCCGGCCCCGGGGGGTGGCGCCTCCACGGCGCCGCAACCGCGCTTTATGCCTGCCAAACCCCTTTCAGCGGCGAGCACGGCACTGCCCTCAACAGAGCGGCGGCCTGACGGCCTTGTTTCCGCGCCAGGGGACGGAGCGGCGAGGTCCGGTCAGAGGGCGTCGAAGCTCGGGCAGGCCCCAAGAACCGGCCCCGTTCCTCCGCCTCGCGGTTGACCCTCCCGGCGCCGGCATGGCCTATGGCGGCATGGCACGGGCGAGCAAGGATGAGCGGGGCGGCAGGCGCCGGCGGCGCAAGGACGACGAGGCGCCGCCGCGCCCGCGTATCCGCCCCATCCGCTGGCTGCTGCGCTGGCTCCTCCGCCTGGTCGCGCTCGCCGCCCTGCTGATCTTCGGCGCCATCGGCGCCTATGCCATCCTCAACCCGCCCACGACACCCTACATGCTGCAGGAGCGGCACCGCCTCGGCGGTGTAATCCGCCACGACTGGGTGCCGATGGAGGAGATCGCCCCCGTTATGGCCCGGGCCGCAGTCGCGGCAGAGGACGCCAATTTCTGCCTGCACTGGGGTCTCGATCTCAACGCCATCCGCGCCGCCATCGACGAGGGCGGCAACCGCGGCGGCTCGACCATCTCGCAGCAGGTCGTGAAGAACGTCTTCCTCTGGCAGGACCGCTCTTGGCTGCGCAAGGCGCTGGAGGCAGGCATCACGCCGCTGACCGAGATCGTCTGGAGCAAGCGGCGCATCCTGGAAATCTACCTCAACATGATCGAATTCGGCCCCGGCATTTTCGGCGTCGAGGCGGCGGCGCAGACCTATTTCGGCAAGCCCGCCTCGGCCCTGACTGCCGGCGAAGCCGCGCGGCTCGCCACCGTGCTGCCCTCGCCGCAAACCCGCAATGCGGCCAATCTCACCACGATGATGCTGCGCCGCGCCTCCTCTATCCAGGACGGCGCCGCCACCATCGCACGCGATGGCCGGGCCGCCTGTTTCGAGGCGGATTAGGCCGCCGCCCGGGCTTCACCTCCCGGCAAGGCACCGCCGCCCGCATTGCAACCATCGAGGCGAACAGGCATTGAAGCCCTGTCCCAGTCCTCAATTCGGCCTGCTCATGAACCGCCTCTATCACCACCCGCTCTCGCCCTTCTGCCGCAAAGTCAGGCTCGTCCTGGCCGAGAAACGCATCGAGGTGGAACTGGTGGAAGAGCGCTACTGGGTGAAGGAGCCGGAGTTCCTGCGCCGCAATCCCGCCGGCAAGGTGCCGGTGCTGCGCATGGGCGGCCGCATGATGGCCGAAAGCGGCGCGATCTGCGAATTCCTCGATGAGACGGTGGCCGACCCGCCGCTGATGCCGAAGACGCCGGAGGCGCGCTACGAGGTGCGCCGTCTGAATGGCTGGTTCGACGACAAGTTCAACCGCGAGGTCACCGAGAAACTCATGGGCGAGCGGGTCTTCCGCAAGATCATGGGCACCGGCTATCCGGACAGTGCCAACGTCAAGGCCGGCGCGAAGGCCATCAAATGGCACATCCGCTACATGGAGCATCTACTGGAGCAGCGCCGCTGGCTGGCCGGCAACGAGATGACCATGGCCGATTTCACCGCCGCCGCGCAGCTCTCGTGCCTCGACTACATCTCGGATGTCGACTGGAATCTCTCGGAGACGGTCAAGGACTGGTATGCCAAGATCAAGTCGCGCCCGGCCTTCCGCGGCATCCTCGCCGACACCGTTCCGGGCTTCAAACCGGCGCCGCATTATTCCGACCTCGATTTTTGATCGAGAGAGCCGGGGCGCTGCCCGTCGCCATTGGCGGCTTGAACCAATGGCGCCACCAATGGCAACCCCCGAGGTATTTCTGGCCAGATGAATGGGGGGCGGAGTGAAGGAGGCCCTGCGGCAGTTCGCGACGGAAGCCGGGTTTTCCTCGATGGGGATCTGCCGGCCCGATGCCATTCCGCAGGCGAAGGAGCGGCTTGGCGCCTTTCTAGGCGAGGGGCGGCAGGGGCAGATGAGCTGGCTGGAGGAGCGCGCGCATTGGCGCGGTGACCCGGCGGCGCTCTGGCCTGAGGCCCGCAGCGTGGTGATGCTGGCGGAGGTCTACCAGCCGGAGGATTCGCTGGCGCTGCTGGGGGAGCGCGAACGGGGGATCGTCGCCGGCTACGCGCGCGGCAAGGATTACCACGACATCGTCAAGAAGCGGCTCAAGCGCGTTGGGCGCTGGCTGCTGGAGCAGGCGCCCGAGGGCGAGGAGATCAAGGTCTTCGTCGATACCGCGCCGGTGATGGAGAAGCCGCTGGCCGAGGCGGCGGGGCTGGGATGGCAGGGCAAGCATACGAACCTGCTTTCCCGCGAACTGGGCAACTGGTTCTTCCTCGGTGCCATCTTCACGACGCTGGAGCTGGAGCCCGATGCGCCGGAGGGCGAGCATTGCGGCTCCTGCACCGCCTGCCTCGACATCTGCCCGACCAACGCCTTCCCCGCGCCCTTCCAGCTCGATGCGCGGCGCTGCATCTCTTACCTCACCATCGAGCACCATGGGGCGGTGCCGGAGGAATTCCGCCCCGCGCTCGGCAACCGCATCTTCGGCTGCGACGATTGCCTCGCCATCTGCCCCTGGAACAAGTTCGCCGCTCAGGCGCGCGAGACCCGCTATGCCGGAGAGGCGGCGCCGCCGCTGGCCGAGCTGGCGGCGATGGACGAGCCCGCCTTCCGCGAGCGCTTCAAGGGCACGCCACTGCGGCGGCTGGGGCACGCCCGCCTGATGCGCAACGTGCTCTACGCTATCGGCAATTCCGGCGCGCCGCATCTGGCAGAGGCGGCGCGCCCGCATCTGAACAGCGAGGAGCCGGCGGTGCGCGATGCCGCCGACTGGGCGCTCTCACGGCTTGGTGACATGGGCGAGAGCGGCTGATGGCCTAGCTTCATCCCCATGAAGCATCATTTGTTCCCCGCCCTGCTCGCCGGAATGTCGCTGTCGCTGCCTGCCTGCGCGCAGGTCGAACAGGGCTCCGCCAATGCCGATTTCAGCCCCGCCTTCGAGAACCAGACCCGCGCCCCGGCGCTGCCTGCCACCGAGGTGAGCGTCGAGACCTTCGCCACCGGCCTTTCGCACCCCTGGGGCATCTCGCCCCTGCCCGAGGGCGGCTGGCTGGTGACGGAACGGCCCGGGCGCCTGCGGGTGCTCGGCGCCGATGGCAGCCTGTCGGAGCCGATCAGCGGGCTGCCGGCGGTGGACGCCCGCCGCCAGGGCGGCCTGCTCGACGTGGCCGTGGGACCCGACTTCGCGTCCGACCGGCGCATCTACTGGACCTTCGCCAAGGCCGTGCCCTCGGGCACTGTCACAGCCGCCGCGCGCGGGGTGCTGAGCGAGGACCGGACGGAGGTGAGCCAGGTCGAGGAGATCTTCATGCAATCTCCCCCCTCGTCCAACGCGGCCCATTACGGCAGCCGCATCGTCTTCGACGGGCCGTATCTGTACCTGACCACCGGTGAGCATTTCTCGCTCGAAGACCGGCAGCGCGCGCAGGAGCTGGGGGCCAGCTACGGCAAGGTCATCCGGCTGACGCATGACGGCCGCGTGCCGCAGGACAACCCGTACACCGGCACCCAGAACGCCCTCGGCGTAATCTGGACGCTCGGCCATCGCAACGTGCAGGGCGCCGATCTCGATGCCTCGGGCCAGCTCTGGACGATCGAGCACGGGCCGGCGGGCGGTGACGAGCTGAACCGCATCGAGCCAGGCACCAACTACGGCTGGCCGGTGGTGAGCTACGGGGTGAACTACAACGGCGCGCCCGTCGGTTCTGGCGAGCCGCGGGCCGAGGGCTTTGAAGAGCCGGTCTATTACTGGGACCCGGTCATCGCCCCCTCCGGCATGAGCTTTTACGATGGCAGCTTCGCGGAATGGCAGGGCGACCTGCTGATCGGCTCGCTCACGCCCGGCGGCGTCGTGCGGCTGCGAATCGAGGATGGCCGGGTCACCGGCGAAGAGCGCATCCGGCAGGATCTGGGGCGCATCCGCGACGTCGAAATCGCCCCGGATGGCAGCGTTCTGCTGCTGGTGGACGAAAATAACGGATCTGTGCTGCGAGTGACGCCGGGAACTTAACACCCTCGCCGCGCACTTGTGTCATGCTGCTGTCAAAGGGAGGCCTTCCATGATCGACCGAATCCTCACGCAAGTCTTCGATTTCCTCGCTGGCCTCACCGGGCCCCGTGCCGAGCCGGTGCCCGTTCGCGTCGATCGCCGCCGCGAACGCTGAGGCAGGCTTTACCTCGCCGCCACCGCCACTAGGGTCGCCCCACCACTGGGGCGAGACCCCGGGGTGCCGGCATGCCAGCGGGCGCCCTTCACAGGGGCCATCCCATGCAACCGCTGCGCGGCATACTTCTCAAGCTCCTCTCAGTCGCGCTCTTCACCGGCATGGCGACTCTCATCAAGGCCACCTCCGGTGACGTGCCGCCCGGTGAGGCGGTGTTCTTCCGATCCTTCTTTGCCATTCCGGTGATCATCGGCTGGCTCGCCATGCGAGGCGAGCTCCATCTTGGCGTGCGCACGTCGCAGCCCTTGGGCCATGTCTGGCGCGGGTTTGTCGGCACCTCGGCCATGGGCCTGAACTTCACCGCGCTCGGCCTGTTGGCGCTGCCCGAGGCGACGGCCATCGGCTATGCCACTCCGCTGCTCGTGGTGGTGCTGGCGATACCGCTGCTGGGCGAGAAGGTGGGCGTCTTCCGCCTGGCCACGGTCGCAATCGGGATGTGCGGCGTGCTCATCGTGCTGGCACCGAACCTGTCACTCGGCGCCGGCGGCATCAGCGGGGCCGAGCGGCTTGGCGCCACGGTTGCCGTGGGCGGGGCCTTCTGCGCGGCGCTGGCACAGATCCAGGTGCGCCGGCTGGTGCAGATAGAGCGGACGGCGACCATCGTGTTCTGGTTCTCTGTCACCGCTTCGGCGCTGTCGTTTCTGACCATCTTCTGGGGTTGGCGCCTGCCCAGCCCGGGCGCGGCGGCGCTGCTGATCCTGAGCGGCCTGCTGGGCGGCTTCGGGCAGATCGCGCTGACCTCGTCCTACCGCCACGCCGACGCCTCGCTGATCGCGCCGTTCGACTATGCCTCGATGGTGCTGGCGCTGATCATCGGCTACGCGATCTTCTCCGAAGTGCCGACCCTGACAGTGCTGGCCGGCGCGGCGCTGATCATGCTGGCCGGCGTCGTGGTGATCCTGCGCGAGCGTCACCTAGGCCTGCAGCGCGACAAAGAGCGGCGGGCTTCGCGGACGGGCGGGGTGGGAACCTAGGCGAGATCGGCCGGGGCCAAAAAGGCTCGACCGACCTGAGATCCATGTTAGCCTTGGCCCGCATTAGAAATTATCGGGAGGTGCCGTATGGCCTACAAGATTTACAAGGATAAGGGCGGCGAGTGGCGCTGGCACTACAAGTCGGGCAACGGCAACATCATCGCCGATAGCGGCGAAGGCTATGTGAACAAAGCCGATTGCGAGCGCGGCATCGAGATCATGAAGAACTCTTCCGGCGACGCCGTCGAAGAAGAGTGAGAGAGCGGGCGCCCGGCAATGCTCGGGCGCCCAACGCTTTTAGCTGCGCACCATCGTCTCGTAGGCTTCCGAGATGTCGCGCGTGAGCTGACCGACCTCGAAATTGTAGTCGCCGATCTGGCCCACGGGGGTCACTTCCGCCGCGGTGCCGGTGAGCCAGCATTGCTCGAAGCCTTCCAGCTCTTCGGGCATGATGTGCCGCTCGTTCACGGTGATGCCGCGCTCTTTCAGCATGCCGATGACCGTCTGACGGGTCAGGCCGTTGAGGAAGCAATCGGGCAGCGGCGTATGCACTTCGCCATCCTTGACGAAGAAGATGTTGGCGCCGGTCGCCTCGGCCACGTACCCGCGATAGTCGAACATCATGGCATCCGAGCAGCCCTTCGCCTCGGCGGCATGCTTCGACATGGTGCAGATCATGTAGAGGCCGGCGGCCTTGGCATGGCTGGGGATGGTCTCGGGGCTCGGGCGCTTCCATTTCGAGATGTCGAGCTTGGCGCCCTTCATCTTGGCATCGCCGTAGTAATTGCCCCATTCCCAGCCGGCGACAGCCATGCGCACCGGGTTGCGGGCGGCACTGACGCCCATGTCGGGGCCGGCGCCACGCCAGGCGACGGCGCGCACATAGGCATCCGTCCAGCCATTCGCTTCGAGCATGGCGTATTTGGCCGCCTCGATCTCTTCGATCGAATAGGGGATCTCGAAATCGAGCATCTCGGCAGACGCCTTGAGGCGCTTGGAGTGATCCACGCCGCGGAAGATCTTGCCGTTGTAGCAGCGCTCGCCCTCGAACACCGAGGAGGCGTAGTGCAGCGCGTGGGTCAGGATATGGACGTTGGCGTCCCGCCATTCGACAAGTTTGCCGTCCATCCAGATCTTGCCGTCGCGATCGTCATAGGCCCCTGACATGGCGCCCTCCTCCATTCTTTGCACTTGTTTCACAACCAGGTCCGGACCGGACATAAAGTTGCGCATTTTCCGCGACTCGGATATCGGTCACGTCTTGGAATGTCAACAAGGCTGACGTATTCTGTGATCAGTGAAATATGGGGGAGGAGTCATGGCCGAGGGCGCTGGCGGGCAATCGCTGCTGTTCCTGACCGACGATCAGCTGCGCAAGGGCATCGAAGCGATGTTCTTCGCCTATCGCGGCTTCACCGCTGACCCCGACCGTATCCTTGCCGAGAAATCCTACGGCCGTGCGCATCATCGCGCCATCCATTTCATCCACCGCTCGCCGGGCACTACAGTGAACAACCTGCTGGCGACCCTTGGCGTGACCAAGCAATCGCTCAACCGGGTGCTGCGCAGCCTCATCGAGGACGGGCTGGTCGAAAGCCGCGTGGGCCGCAGCGACAAACGCGAGCGGCATCTGTACCTCACCTCCGAGGGCCAGGCGCTGGAGCGCGAGCTGTCCGACTCGCAGCGAGAGCGGATGCGCGCCGCCTATCGCACGGCGGGGCCAGAGGCGGTGGCCGGCTTCCGGCAGGTGCTGGAGGCGATGATGGATGAAGACCAGCGCCGTCAGTACGAGCGCCTGAGCGGGCCGCGCACATGAGCGACGCCGCCCATCTGCTGCTTGTCGACGATGACGAGCGTATCCGCCAGCTGCTGCAGAAATTCCTCATGCGGCACGGCTTTCTCGTGACCACCGCACGCGAGGCGGCCCATGCGCGCCGGCTGCTGAGCGGGCTCGATTTCGACCTCATCATTCTCGACGTGATGATGCCGGGCGAGGATGGCATCAGCCTGTGCAAATCGCTGCGCGCCGAGCTGCCCACCCCCATCCTGCTGCTCACCGCCAAGGCGGAGACGGGCGACCGCATCAGCGGGCTCGAGGCGGGGGCGGACGATTACCTCGGCAAGCCCTTCGAGCCGAAGGAGCTGCTGCTGCGCATCAATGCCATCCTGCGCCGCGCCCCCTCGGCCGAGGCGGCGCCGGTGCGGCCCAAGGTGCTGCAACTCGGCCCGGTGCGCTACGATACCGAGCGCGGCGAGATGTGGGAGGGCGAGCGCCCGGTGCGGCTGACGGCGACCGAGAGCCATCTGATGCGCATCTTCTCCGCCCGCCCGGGAGAGACGCTGACACGCGGGCATCTGGTGGAGGAGCTCAGCCGCGCCGGCGGGCAGGCCCAGGAGCGCGCCGTCGATGTGCAGATCACGCGCCTGCGCCGCAAGATCGAGGCCGATCCGCGCCAGCCGCGCTATCTGCAAACGGTGCGCGGCGCGGGCTACATGCTGGCGCCCGACTGAGCCGCTGGCTCAGAACCGCTCAAGCAGCCGGCGCAGGTAGTCGAGCTCGATCTTCGGGCGCTCGCGCTCGGAAGAGCGGCGGCGGATCTCGTCCATCAGCTCGTCGGCGCGTTCCGTGAGGGTCTGGCTGCCGAGCAGGTTCTCTTCAGAGCCGAGCTGGCCGGCCTCGCCCATCTCGCGGCCCAGAGGGTCGCGGCGGAGGGGGGCGGCCTGGCCCGTGGTCTGGCCCTCCTGCTGGCCTTGCCCCGGCTCTTGCTGCTGCTGGTTCTGCGCCAGCGCCTCGCCAAGATTGCGCATCCCGTCGCGCAGCGCGTTCATCGCCTCGGCCTGCCGGTCAATGGCCTCGGCCAGATCGCCCTCGCGCAGCGCCTGCTCGGCGCCATCCATCGCCTCTTCGGCGCGGTCGAGCGCGCCGCGGGCGGCATCGGCCTGCTCGCCGCCCATATAGGGCATGTTCTGCCGCTGGCGGTTCAGCTCGTCGCGCAGCGCCTGCTGGCGCTCGGCGAGCGACTGGCCGCCGCCTTGCTGCTGGTCGCCCTCCTGGCCCTCGCCGCCCTGACCGTTCTCGCCCTGCTGACCGTTCTGCTGGCTGTTGTTGTCGCCGGGGCTCATGCCCTGCCCGCTCTGGCCGGGTTCGCCCGGCTGGCTCTGCTGGCCCTGTTGGCCCTGCTGGCCGAACTGCTCCTGCAGCTCCTGGAAGCTCTCGTCGCTGAGGCCCTGCTGTTCGCGGAGCGTCTCGGACAGGTCTTCCATGCTCTGCTGGCCGGGCGTGTTCATGCCCTGGCCGCCTTCGGCCTGCTGCATCTGCATGTTGTCCATGAGCTGGTTCAGCTCTTCCATCAGCTCGGCGGCCTCGGCCATGCGGCCCTCTTCCATGAGCTGCTGGATCTGGTCCATCAGGGCGTCGATCTCGTCCTGAGTGATCCGCTGCATCTGCTGCTGGGCGCTCTGCGGCTGATCGGCGCCGTTTTCCATCGGCTCGGCATTCTGGGCGAGCATCTGCATGTAATCGTCGGTCGCCTGGCGGAGCTCGTTCATCAGCTCCTGGATCTCTTCCTCGCTGGCGCCGTTGCGCATGGCCTCGGCCAGCCGGTCGCGGGCGCGCTCCAGCCGCTGGCGGGCATCGGCGAGGGTGCCGTCTTCCAGCTGCACGGCCAGCTCCCAAAGGGCGGCGGCGACCTCGTCCTGCTCTTCGACGGTCAGGGGGCCGCCATCCTCAAGATAGCTGCCCAGGCGGCGGAGCGTGAAGGACAGGCGCAGATAGCTGATCTCGTTGGGGAAGAACCCGTCGGGCTCATAGGCGACGGTGCGCAGAAGCTGCAGCACCCGGCGGCCATTGTCGCGGCTCCACAGCAGGTCGCGGCGTTGCTCGGCGACGGCGCGAGCGATGGGCTGGAAGAAGCGGCGACCGGGCAGGACCATCTGCACAGGCTCGGTGGCGCCGGTCTGGCCGGCGGCATCTTCGACCTGCAGGGTCAGCGTTACGGGCAGGTTGGCCCAGGGGTGCTGCGAGAAATCGTCGACGAGCCGCTCGGCGAAGTCTTCGCGGCTGCCGGTGAACGGCATCGGCAGGTCGACGGTGATCGGCTCGCGCGCATCTGGCTCGGCCGCGAGCCCGTGGTGGCGGTCGACGGCCTCTGCATTGAGCGCAATTGTTGCCGAGCCGCCGGTCACGCCGTAATCGTCGGCCGCGCGGAAGGGCTGGGCCATCTCGCCCGTGCCCTCGACCTGCAGCGGCCCGTCGAGCCGCACTTCTGGCGGGTCGTCGGCCAGCACGCGCACGTCCCAATTGGCCCCCTCGGCGCCCTCGATGCGCAACGTGCCGTCTTGCTTGACGGTGAAGCTCTGCTGCGCGTCGGCGGCGGAGGGCACATCGCCGATGCGCCCTGACACCGTCTCCAGCACCGCCAGCTCGCCGACGTCGCCGTAGAGGCGCAGCGTGATGGTGGAGCCCTCGGGCACGCTCAGCGCGCCCGGTGGAATGTCGGCGAGGTAGAGCGAGGGGCGCCCGGTATAGGCCGGCGGCTCGACCCAGCCCTCCCAGGCGGGGCCGGAGGCAAGTGTGGCGCCGGTGCCCGGGCCGGTGGTGCCCGGCAGGGCGACGCGGAAGAGCGAGCCGAAGAGCAGCGCCGTGATGAGCAGCAGCGCCACGATGTATCGCAGCCCGTAGCGGTCGCGGCTGGCGAGGCGCAGGTCGGGCTCCACCGCCTTGGCGCGCGAGGCGGCCTCGGCCATGCGGCGCTGGTGCGCCTGCCACACCGCCTCGGACGCCGCATCGCCCGAGCCGACGGCCTGCGCATCGGCCAGCGTGGCAATGGGCCGGCCCGGCAAGCGGGCGTCGACGCGGGCCAGCGCTTCGGCATGGCTGGGCAAGGTGAAGCGGCGGATACCGAAGGCGAGGGTGATGAGAAGCGCGGCGCCAAAGGCGAGGCCGGCGAACCAGTAGAGCTCCACCGCCGCGCCCTGCAGCCAGCCCGTAGCCAGCACGGCCAGGGCCAGCCCGGCGGCGATCCAGAACGGCCAGAAGGCCCGGCACGCGCGCTCGGCAACCATACCCGCGCGCGTCAGCGTCACGGGCCAGGAAATATCCGGCAAGGGGGTGGGCGCGCGGCCCTCGGGCTGTGTCAGCGGTCCGCCTCTCGCGTCTTTCGGCTTCAATCTATGCGCTCAAAGCCATGTCGGAAGGCTATCGCGCGAAATCATCTCTTCATAGGTCGGGCGTCGGCGGATAACCGCGAATTGATCCCCTTTGACGAGCACTTCCGGCACCAGGGGCCGGCCATTGTACTCGCTCGCCATCACCGCGCCGTAAGCGCCGGCCGAGCGGAAGGCGACCAGATCGCCCTCGCCGACGGGTGCCATGTCGCGCGCCCGGGCAAAGGTATCGCCCGTCTCGCAGACAGGCCCGACGATATCGAACCGGCGCGGCTCGACGCCTGCCTCCGGCTCTTCCACCGGCACGATATCGTGCCAGGCTTCGTACATGGCGGGGCGGATGAGATCGTTCATCGCCGCATCGAGGATGAGGAAGTCGCGGCCCTCGCCCTCTTTCAGCCAGATCACCTTGCTCACGAGGATGCCGGCGTTGCCCGCGATCAGGCGCCCCGGCTCGATCTCGATCTCGCAGCCGAGATGGCCGAGCGTGCGCTGCACCATCTGCCCGTATTCCACCGGCAGGGGCGGCGCGGAGTTGGACCGCTCGTAGGGGATGCCGAGACCGCCGCCCAGATCGAGACGCGTTATGGCGTGGCCATCGGCGCGCAGCTGCTCGGTCAGCTCGGCGACCTTGGCGAAGGCGGCCTCGAACGGGGCAAGCTCGGTGAGCTGGCTGCCGATGTGCACGTCGATGCCGACGACCTGCAGTCCGGGCATCGTCGCCGCCTCGGCATAGGCGGCGCGGGCCTTGGCGATGGGTATGCCGAACTTGTTCTCGCTCTTGCCCGTGGCGATCTTGGCATGGGTCCTGGCATCGACATCGGGGTTCACCCGCAGCGTCACCGGCGCGCGCAGCCCCATGCCATGCGCCACCTCGCTGAGTGCGCGCATCTCTGGCTCGCTTTCGACGTTGAACTGGCGGATGCCGCCTTCCAGCGCCGTCGCCATCTCATCGCGCGTCTTGCCGACGCCGGAGAAGACGATGCGCTCGCCGGGGATGCCGGCGGCCTTGGCCTTGAGGTACTCGCCGATCGAGACGACATCGACGCCGGCGCCCATGTCGCCCAGCAGCTTCAGCACCGCGAGGTTGCCCAGCGCCTTCATGGCGAAGCACACCAGATGCGGCCCCTCGCCCAGCGCCTCGTCGAACAGGCGATAGTGCCTCTCCAGCGTCGCGGCGGAGTAGATGTAGACCGGCGTGCCGACAGCGGCGGCAATCTCCGCCACCGGCACATCTTCGGCGTAGAGCGCGCCGCCGCGATAGAGAAAGTGATCCATGCCGCGCTCATAGCAGAGCGGGCGCCGTCTTCAATGTCGCAGCGTGGGCGCGCGGGGCGCATTTCAACTCCGCCGCCGCCGGGTTAACCTGCCGTCGATGGACAGGATTTCGCCCGACTCGCTGAGCTACGATGCCGCGCTCGCCGCGCTGGCCTGGCAGGTGGAGCTCGGCGCCGACGAGGCCATCGGCGAGGCCCCCGTCAACCGCTTCGACCTGCCTGCCGCCAGCCCGAAAGTCGCGCCCGAAGCGGCCCCGAAGCCGGCAGAGCGGGGCGAGCGCGCGGCCGAGGCCATCGCCCATGCCCCGCCTGAGAGTGCAGCGCCCGTCGATGCCGTGGAAGAGGCGCAAAAGGCCGCCGCCGCCGCGCAAAGCCTGCCAGAGCTGGCCGCCGCGATGGAGGCCTTCGAGCATTGCGCGCTCAAGCCCGCCGCCCGCAGCTTCGTCTTCGCCGATGGCAACCCGGCGGCGCGGGTGATGATCGTGGGCGAGGCGCCGGGCCGCGAGGAAGACCAGCAGGGCAAGCCCTTCGTCGGCCGTGCCGGCAAGCTGCTAGACCGGATGCTCGCCGCCATACGCCTGTCGCGTAGCAGCGCAGAGGCTGAGAGCGCCGTCTATATCACCAACGTTCTGCCATGGCGCCCGCCCGCCAACCGCACGCCGCAGCCGGCGGAGATCGCCATGCACCTGCCGTTCCTTGAGCGGCACATCGCGCTGGCTGACCCGGAGCTGCTGATCCTGATGGGCAACACGCCCTGCCAGGCGCTGATGGGCCGCGCCGGCATCACCCGGCTGCGCGGCCAGTGGTCTCGCGTGCTGGAGCGGCCGGCCTTGCCGATGTTCCACCCGGCCTACCTGTTGAGAAACCCCGCCGCCAAGCGGGACGCCTGGGCCGATCTGCTCGATCTGGCCGCCAAGCTGGAGAAGACAACATGAAAGTTCTTGCCGCCTCCGATCTGCATGGCGATCTCGCCGCCGCCCGCGCCATCGTCGAGGCCGCGCCGAAGGCCGATCTCGTGCTCATCGCCGGCGATCTGGCGCATGCCGAAGACGGGCTCGGCCCGATCATGGAGGTGCTGGCGCCGCTTGGCGACAAGGCGCTGCTGGTGCCCGGCAATGCCGAAACGCTCGACGACCTGCGGGCCGCCACATCTCTGACGGTGCTGCACGGGGAAGAGATCGAGCGTGCCGGCCTCATCGTGGTGGGCCTCGGCGGCGCCGTGCCGCCGCTCGGCCTGGCCGGCTCGTGGGATGTCAGCGAGGCCGAGGCGGAGCAGCTTCTCGCCCCCTACGACACCTGCGATATCCTTCTCACCCATGCCCCGCCCAAGGGCGTGGCCGACAGCCCGAGCGCGGGCGGTCATGTGGGGTCAGACGCCCTGCACGAAGCGGTCGAGCGGATGCAGCCGGGGCTGATGGCCTTCGGGCATGTGCATGATTGCTGGGGGCAGGAGGGCACCATCGGCACCTCGCTCTGCCGCAACCTCGGGCCGGGGCTCTACTGGACAGACCTGTGACATGCTCGACCCGCTTGTCCTTCTCGCCTTTCTGCCCGCCGCGCTGGCGCTGAACCTCACCCCCGGGGCCGACATGATGCTGTGCATCGCCCAGGGGCTGCGGGCCGGCCCGCGTGCGGCGGCGGCGGCCTCGGCCGGTGTCTCCCTCGGCGCCATGGTGCATGTCACCCTGGCGGGGCTGGGCCTCGGCGCCGCGATGGCGGCGCTGCCGGGGCTCTTCACCGCGATCCGCTGGCTGGGCGCGGCCTATCTGCTGTTCCTGGCCTGGCGGATGCTGCGCGCTCCGGCAGAGGCGGCGGATGCGCCGCCCGTGCGCCCCTCGCGCGCCTTTCGCGACGGGCTGGTTACCAACCTGTCGAACCCCAAGGTGATCCTCTTCATCCTTGCCTTCCTGCCGCAATTCACCTCGCCCGAGCGGGGGCCGCTCCTGCCGCAATTCCTGGCGCTCGGCGCCGTCATCGCGGCGGGCGGCTTTGTCATCAACGCTGCCGCCGGGGCTCTGGCCGGCCGGCTGGGGGCGCTGGGGCGCGGCGCGCATTGGCTGCGCTGGATCTCCGCCTCGATCTTCGCCGCACTCGCACTGCGGCTCGTGCTGCAAAGGACAACGCCATGAGCGACGACAACCCCACCCCCCAAGCCCCGGCAGCCCCCGAAGAGCGTGCCTTCATCCCGCTCAACATCGCGATCCTCACCGTCTCTGACACCCGCACGCTGGACGACGACCGTTCGGGCGACATCCTGCAGGCGCGCGTTGAGGAGGCGGGCCACCACCTCGCCGACCGGGTGCTGGTACCCGATGAGCGCGAGCGCCTGATCGAGCGGCTGGAGCGCTGGGTTCACTCGCCGAGCGTCGATGTCATCATCTCCACCGGCGGCACCGGGCTGACCGGCCGCGACGTGACGGTTGAGGCCCATCGCGCCGTCTATGAAAAGGAGATCGACGCCTTCGGCACGCTCTTCACCATGCTCTCCTACGAGAAGATCGGCACCTCCTGCGTGCAGTCGCGGGCCTGCGGCGGGGTGGCGAACGGCACCTATCTCTTCGCCCTGCCCGGCTCGCCCAGCGCCTGCAAGGACGGCTGGGACGGCATCCTGAAGGCCCAGCTCGACTACCGGCACATGCCTTGCAACTTCGTCGAGATCCTGCCGCGCCTCTCCGAGCATCTGCGCCGAAAGAAATAGTCGCACTACGCGACGGATCGTCCCTCACCTGGCGTTGAAGACCGTGGCGGTAGACAAGCCGGACGGTTCATGGGCTTGATTTGTCAGGCAAAGAGGATGTGACATGCGATTCGTCGCCCGTGCCTTCATTGGCATTTTCCTGATGGCACTCACCGTCGTCCTGCTGGTGCAGGCGGGGCTGGTGCTGTGGGGCGCGGTCGATGAGCGCATGAATGCCGAGCCGCGCAGCTTTCCCCAACGCGAACGCGTGGTTGCGGCGAATGTCGTGCAGATCGAGGGGCAGACGATCCGCCCGGTGCTGGAGGTCTACGGCGAACTCCGCTCGCGCCGCACGCTGGCGCTGCGCCCCAATGCCGCCGGCACGATCACCTGGGTGGCCGAGGATTTCGCCGATGGAGGCCAGGTGCAGGAGGGCGATCTGCTGCTGCGGCTCGAGCCGGTGGAGGCCGAAGCAGCGCTGGCCCGTGCCCGCGCCGATCTCGCCGATGCCGAGGCCGAGGTGCGCGACGCCGAGCGGGCGCTGACGCTGGCCGCGGATGAGCTGACTTCGGCGCAGGAGCAGGCCGATCTGCGCCGCGCCGCTCTGGAGCGGCAAAGCGGCCTCGTCGACCGGGGCATCGTCACCCAGACCGATCTTGAAACGGCGGAGCTTGCCGCCTCAAACGCCGAGGCCACTGTGCTGACCCGCCGCGAGTCGCTCGCGCAGGCCGAGGCGCGGGTGGACAGCGCGCAAAACGCCGTCGCCCGCACGCAGCTGACCGTCAACGAGGCCGAGCGCGCGTTGGCCGACACCGAATTCGCCGCACCCTTCACCGGCACGCTGGCCAGCGTCACCGTGGGCCAGGGCTCGCGCATCTCGGCCAACGAGCAGGTGGCAGAGCTGATCGACCCGACGGCGCTGGAGGCGGCCTTCCGCGTCTCGGCCGCGCAATATGCCAACCTTCTCAATGAGCAGGGCGAGCTGATCGAAGCGCCGGTGACGGTTACGCTGGACGTCTCCGGCCTCTCGCTCTCGGCCGAGGGCCGCATCACCCGCGAGAGTGCGGGCGGCGAGGGCCAGTCGGGCCGGCTCATCTATGCCGAGATCGAGGCCGCACATGGCCTGCGCCCCGGCGATTTCGTCACCGTCGAGATCGCCGAGCCCGAGCAAACCAACATCGCCCGCCTGCCCGCGCCGGCCATCGCCGCCGACGGCACCCTGCTGGCGCTGGGTGAGGGCAACCGGCTGGAAGAGGTGCAGGTCGAGCTGCTGCGCCGTCAGGGCAACAGCGTGCTGATCCGCGCGCCCGAGCTGGAGGGCCGCTATGTCGTGCGCGAGCGCTCGCCGCTGATCGGCGCAGGGCTGCTGGTGCGCCCGCTGCTGGATGACGGCACCGAGCTGGTTACCGATGCCACCCCCGCCGCGGCGCCCGAGGGCGCCTTCGCGGGCGGCCAGCCGCCCGCCTCGCCCGCCGCCCAGCCTGCCGCCGACAGCGGAGAGATGATCGCGCTCGACGAGACCCGCCGCGCCCGGCTGATCGCCTATGTCGACGAAAGCGATACGATGCCGGCCGATGCCAAAAGCCGCATCCGCGAGACGCTCACCCAGCCGGAAGTGCCGGCGGATATGGTCGCCCGGCTCGAAAGCCGGATGGGAAGCTGATGGGCTGCCCCGCCGCCCTCGCCGCCCGGAGGCCAGGCGATGTTTAGTTACTTCACCCGCCACAGAACCGCCGCCAATCTGGTGATGGTGCTGATGATCGCGGCCGGCATCATCGCCTTTCCGCGCATGCGGGCGCAGTTCTTCCCTGATGTCATCATCGATTCCATTTCCGTCTCGGTCTCGTGGTCGGGCGCGGGGGCCGAGGATGTCGATGGCGCCATCGTGCAGGCGCTCGAACCCGCTTTGCGCGGCGTCAGTGGTGTCACCGGCTCTGACGCGCGTTCGTCGGAGGGGCGGGCCTTCATCCGCCTCAGCTTCGAGCCGGGCGCCGACATGGACAATGCCGAGAAGGAGGTTCAGGAGGCCGTCGATTCCATCAACATGCCCGATGGTGCGGGCGACCCGCGCGTCAGCCGCGGCGGCTGGGCAGAACGGGTCACCTCGGCCATCCTGACGGGCCCAATCGGCACGGCGCCGCTGGCCGAATTCGCCGATGAATACGTCTCGCGCCTCTTCGAGGCCGGCGTCACGCAAACCTCGATCTCCGGCATCGCGGCACCGTCGATCCTGGTCGAGGTGCCCTCGCTCAGCCTGATCCGCTACGATCTCGGCATGTCTGAAATCTCGCAGGCCATCGCCCGCGAGGTCAGTGCCGACCCGGCGGGCGATGCCGGCGCCCAGCGCCTGCGCACCGGCGAGGCGCGGCGCAGCGCCGCCGAGATCGCCGCCATCGTGCTGGAGCAGAACCCCGACGGCACCACGCTGACGATAGGCGATGTCGCCAATGTGCAGACGCTCGCCATCGACCGCGAGCGCGCGCTCTTCGTGGGCGACAACCCGGCGATGCAGATCGACATTTCGCGCAGCGCCGAGGGCGATGCCATCGCCATCGAGGAAGCCGCCCGCGAAGTGGCGCGCGAGATGGTCGCCACCCTGCCCGCCGGCACCTCCATCGACCTCGTCAATTCGACGGCGAAGGAGATCACCGCCCGCCTGTCGCTGCTGCTCGACAATGGCGCCATGGGGCTGGGGCTGGTCGTGCTGCTGCTGTTCCTGTTCCTCAACTCGCGCACGGCGCTCTGGGTGGCGCTCGGCCTCCCCGTCTCGATGTGCGCCGCCATCGCGGTGATGTATGCCTTCGGGCTGACGCTCAACATCATGTCGCTCTTCGCGCTCATCATCACGCTCGGCATCGTCGTGGATGACGCCATCGTTGTGGGCGAGCATGCCGACTTCCGCGCCACGCGCCTGGGCGAGCCACCGAAGGTGGCGGCGGAGAATGCGGCGCGGCGCATGGTGCTGCCGGTCTTCTCGGCTACACTGACGACGATCATTGCCTTCTATGGGCTGGTGCTCATCGGCGGGCGCTTCGGCGATCTGATCTCGGATATTCCTTTCACCGTCATCGCCGTGCTGACGGCGAGCCTGATCGAGTGCTTCATCATCCTGCCGAACCACCTCGCCCACGGTCTGGCGAGTGCGGGGCAATCGCATTGGTACGACTGGCCGAGCCGGCAGGTCGACAAGGGCATGCGCTGGGTCACCGAGCGACTGTTCCGCCCGCTGGTGCGCCTGGTGATCGTCGCCCGCTACCCCGTTGTGGCGCTGGCGCTGCTGCTGCTCGCCTGGCAGGGCGCGATGCTGATCCGCGGCGATGTGCAATGGCGCTTCTTCTCGTCGCCGGAGCAGGGCACCGTCGGCGGAAATTTCGCCATGCTGCCGGGCGCCACGCGCGAGGACAGCCTCGACCAGATGCACGAGATGCAGCGCGCCGCCGAGGAGGTGGGCGCACAATACGAGGCCGATTACGGCATCAACCCGATCAACTATGTGATCGCGCAGATCGGCGGCAACAACGGCCGCCCGCTGCAGGGCGCCGACGACAAGGAAAGCTATCAGCTCGGCGCAATTACCATCGAGCTGATCGATGCCGACGCCCGGCCCTTCTCATCCGGCCAGTTCGTCACCGATCTGCAGGCCGCCACGCAAACGCTGCCGATGGCCGAGACGGTGAGCTTCCGCTCCTGGGGCACCGGGCCGGGGGGCGATGCGATTGATGTCGAGCTGTCGGGCGGCACGCCGGAGATCCTGAAATCCGCCGCCGAGGCGCTGAAGGCCGAACTGGGGCAATTCCCCGAGGTCTC
Organism: Pseudoroseicyclus sp. H15; assembly: GCF_054353345.1. NCBI lineage: Bacteria > Pseudomonadati > Pseudomonadota > Alphaproteobacteria > Rhodobacterales > Paracoccaceae > Pseudoroseicyclus > Pseudoroseicyclus sp. H15. The sequence goes on along the minus strand of NZ_JBTHJE010000001.1, from coordinate 715,040 downwards.
GGGGCCGGAGGACAGCCTCGCCTATGACAAGGAAGAGCTGATCCTGTCGCTGACGGCGCAGGGACGCGCCCTCGGCTTTACCATCGACCAGCTCGGCTCCACCCTGCGTGACCGGCTCGGTGGCATCGAGGCGGCGAGCTTCCCGGACGGGCCGCGCAGCGCCACCATCCGCGTCGCCCTGCCGGATGACGAGCTGACCGCCGATTTCCTCGACCGCACCATGATGCGCGCCGCCGACGGCACCTATCTGCCGCTGGCCGACATCGTGACGGTCACGCAGCGCAACGGCTTTTCCTCTGTCCGCCGCATCAACGGCACGATGCTGATCTCTGTCACCGCGGGGCTCGACGATGAAGACGCCGACCGCGCGGCCGAGATCATGAGCCAGATCGAGGGCGATATCCTGCCCCGGCTGGAAGAGCGCTACCACGTCAGCACTGATATGGGCGGCCTCAGTGAGCAGGAGGCCGAGTTCCTGAACGGCGCAAGGTTCGGCACGATGTTCTGCCTGCTGGCGATCTATCTGGTGCTGGCGTGGATCTTCTCGTCCTGGGCGCGGCCGCTGATCGTGATGGCCATCATCCCCTTCGGCCTGATCGGCGCCATCTTCGGGCATGACCAATGGGGCATTCCGCTGTCGATGTTCTCGCTGGTGGGGCTGCTTGGGATGATCGGCATCATCATCAACGATTCCATCGTGCTGGTAACGACGATTGACGAATATTCCGAAAAGCGCGGCCTTCTGCCCGCCATCGTCGACGGGGTGGGCGACCGCTTGCGCCCGGTGTTCCTGACTACCGCGACCACGGTGCTCGGCCTGGCGCCGCTGCTCTACGAAGGCTCGGTGCAGGCGGAGTTCCTGAAGCCCACCGTGATCACGCTGGTCTACGGCCTGGCCTTCGGCACGCTGCTCGTGCTGCTGGTCGTGCCCGCGCTTCTGGCGATCCAGGCCGATGTGAACCGGCTCGTTGCCTCGGCCCGCAAGGCGCTGCGGGCGCCCGCGCGCGGCGTGCAGGTGCCAACGCTGCTGGCCGCGATGCTGGCGCTGGCGCTCTTCGCGCTTGTCGTGCTGCCCGAGTTCTGGCCCGCCGCCCCCTGGGCCCTGTTGCCCGAGGGCGGGCTGCTCAAAGCGCTCGGGCTCTACGCCGCCCTGCTCGCGGGCGGGCTCATGCTGCTCTACGCCGCCACATGGGCGGTGCTGTCGCGGCGGCACCGCCGCCTGACACCGGCGGAATAGGGCTGGAGCTTTCTCGCAAAGCGCGGCTCAAAAACGTCGCATGTCGGCGGATTTTCGCGTATCTTTCGCCACAATCCCCACGTAGCGATGGGGAAAGGGCAGAGACATAGACGCGCAGGCCTATACCACAGGCACCGGACCCCGGTTGACCTACCGCCCCGCCATCGACGGATTGCGGGCGCTCGCGGTGACGTCTGTCGTGCTTTACCACTTCGGCCTCGGCCCCTTCAGTGGCGGCTTTTCGGGGGTGGACGTCTTCTTCGTCATCTCCGGCTTCCTCATCGGCGGGCTGCTCCTGAAGGAGCTGGAAGAGACGGGCCGTGTTCGCCTGGGCCGCTTCTACCTGCGCCGTATCCGCCGCCTCGCACCCGCCTTCCTGCTGGTCGCTCTCGTCACATCCGTGGCGGCGCTGGTGATCCTGCTGCCCTATGAACTGCGGGACTACGGCAAGTCGCTGATCGCGGCCTCGGCCTGGTTCTCGAACATCCAGTTCTGGCGCGAGAGCGGCTATTTCGACGCGGCGGCGGAATCGAAGCCGCTGCTGCACACCTGGTCGCTGTCGGTGGAGGAACAGTTCTACCTCGTCCTGCCCGTCACGCTGCTGGCCCTCTACCTTGTGCGCCGCGCCCTCATACCGGTGCTGGTGCTGCTCTGGGCCGCCTCGCTGGCCGCCTGCCTTTGGGTCACGCCTGAGGCGCAAGATACCGCCTTCTACCTCTTCCCCTTCCGCGCGTGGGAGCTGCTGACCGGCGTGCTGCTCGCCCGGGCGCTGCTGCACCGCGAGGCGCCGAGCCAACCGCTCGCCGCCTTCGCCGGGCTGGCGCTGGTCGTGGCCGGCGCTTTCCTGCTGCGGCCCGAGGGCTTTCCCGGCTGGCAGGCGCTGGTGCCGGTGGCCGGGGCGGCCCTGATCCTGTGGCAATCGGGGCAGCGCGGGCCGGTGACATGGCTGCTGGCACTGCCGCCGCTGCGCTTTGTCGGCCGCATCTCTTACTCGCTCTACCTCTGGCACTGGCCTGTGCTGGCGCTCTCGCTCTACTGGCGCGGCAGCTATGCCGGCCCGCTGGAGGCTCTGGTCTGGCTGGCGCTGGCCGTGGCGCTCGCCACCCTCTCCTGGGCCTATGTGGAGGAGCCATTGCGGCACGGGCGCCTCGGCCTGCGCCCGCCCGTCCTCGTGGGCGCCACCGGCGGTGCGTTGGCGATGACGATGCTGGCCGGGCTGGTCTTCTGGCAGAGCGACGGCCTGCCCCGGCGCTTCGGGCCCGAGGCGCGCGGTTACATCGCCGCCGCCGGGGGTTTTCTGCAGGATTGGAGCCGCTGCTCGGTAGCCGAAAGCGGGCCGCTGGCGGGCGTGGAAAGCTGCGCCATCGGCCCGGACGGCCCGCCCGAGGTGCTGATCTACGGCGACTCGCATCTGCGCGCCCTGATGGACGGGCTGGGCCTCGCGGCGACGGAAAGCGGCACGCCCGGCCTGATCGTCTGGCACGCCGGCTGCCCGCCGCTCTTTGGCCTCGCCAAGACCGAAAGCGCCGTCACCCCCGCCGAAGATGCCGCCTGCCTGCGCGCCACCGAGACGATGCGCGCCGCCCTGCCCGCCCTGGCGGAGGACGGCGTGCGGCGCATCCTGCTGGTCGGCCGCTGGACCTACTACGCTGACGGCGGCGGCATCGGCATCGACGAGGAGAACCACATCGCCCTGCGCCCCGCCCCCGGCTCGCCTTTGCCCGAGGGGCCGCAGGCCGAGCTCTACGCCGGCGCCTGGGCGCTGACGGTGCAGGAGATCGCGCAGAGCATCCCCGAGATCTTCGTGCTCCGCCAAGTGCCCGAGATCCCCGATTTCGACAGCCGCGAGCTGGCCCGCCTCGTCGCGCACCGCCAGATCGACCCGGCGGCACTCGCCCAACGCTCCGTCGCGCCCAGCGAGCAGCTGGCGGGCCGGGTGCGCCCGGCGGAAGAGCCCATCTGGGCGCTGGCCAATAGCGGCGCGATCCATGTGATCGACCCCTGGCCGGCACTCTGCCCCGAGGTTTGCTCGGCGCAGATCCACGGCGTGCCGGTCTATCACGACAACAACCACCTCACCAATCGCGGCGCCATGGCGCTGCGCGGGCTGTTCCTGCCCTTCCTCAGCGGAGAGGGCTGATGCCGGAGGCGGCGACGTTCGACGTGATCGTCATCGGCACCGGCATGGGCGGCGGCACCGCCGGGCGCGCGCTGGCCGAGGCCGGGCTGCGGGTGCTCTTCCTCGAAAAGGGCCGTGCGGGGCAGCGGGCCGAGGAGAACGGCACCGAGATCGGCCCTGCCGATGCCTTCGCGCGCAGCCTGCACGGGCTCTGGCCCGAGCCGGCGGTGCTGGCCCTCGACGGGGCAGAGCAGCGCAGAGACCCGGTGATCGGCAGCACTGTCGGCGGCTCGTCCGTTTTCTACGCTGCCACGCTGGAGCGGCCGGAGCGGCACGATCTGGAAAGCACGCCCGCCATGCCACACCCCACCGGCGGCTGGCCCGTGGGGTGGGACGAGATGCGGCCCTGGTTCGACAAGGCCGAGCAGCTCTACGAAGTGCGCGGCGCGCCCGACCCACTGGGGCAGGAGCCGCAGCCTGCCCTGCTGCCCCCCGCCCCGCTGGGCCGCGGCGACGAGGCCATCCTGCAGGCCCTGCGCCGTGCCGGGCGGCACCCTTACCAACTGCACAGCGCCATCCGCAGCGTCGAGGGTTGCCTCGGCTGCGTCGGGCGCAAATGCCCCCGCGACTGCAAGCGCGACGGCCGCTCCGCCGGGGTCGAACCGGCGCTCGCCACAGGGCGGGCGGAGCTGTGGGACGAGGCAGAGGTGCTGCGCCTGACCGGCGACGGGCAGCGGATCACCGGCGTGACCGTCCGGCGGGGCGGCGAGGTGACGGAGCTGACTGCACCGCATGTCGTGCTGGCGGCGGGGGCGCTGAACTCCCCCCGCCTGCTCGCCGCCTCGGCCAGCGAGGCCTGGCCGGAGGGCAGCGGCAACCATTCCGGCCTCGCCGGGCGGGGCCTCATGTTCCATTTCAACGAGCTCTTCGCCCTCTTTCCTGGCCGCGCAGCCCGGGGCACCGGCGCCGCCAAGGCCGTGGGCCTGCGCGATTTCTACGCGCATCAGGGCCACCGGCTTGGCATGGTGCAGGCGCTGGGGGTGGAGGCCGATTTTGGCGCCGTGCTCTATGCCATCCGCGAAGGCCTGTCGCGCCACGCCGCCGGCCGCTCTCGCCTGGCGCAGGAGGCCGCGCGCCTGCCCGCGGCCCTGGCCATGCGGCTGCTCGGCAGCGCGAAGATCTTCGTCGGCCTGCTGGAGGATCTGCCCTATGACCACAACCGCGTGCTCACCGGGCCGGACGGCGCCATGCGCATCGAATACCGCATCGCCGATGAGCTTCTGGAGCGGCGCCGCATGCTCCGCCGCCAGATCCGCCGCATCGGGCGGCCGGTCATCATGCTGACGAACAGCTTCGAGCCGAACCTCGGCCATCCCTGTGGCACGCTGCGCTTCGGCGCCGACCCGGCCCGCTCGGTCCTCGCGCCCGACGGGCGGGTGCATGGGGTGGAGAACCTCTGGGTCGCCGATTCCAGCTTCATGCCCAGCTCGATGGGGGTGAACCCCTCGCTCACCATCGCCGCTCATGCCCTGCGCGTGGCGGCCAAGATCGCGGAGCGCCCGTGATCGCCGTCGTCACAGGTGCCGGCAGCGGGCTCGGGCGGGCACTCTCGGTCGAGCTGACTCGCAAAGGCCTACGCGTCGCCGGCATTGGCCGCCGGGCAGAGGCGCTGGAGGAGACGGCGGCGCTCGCCGGCCCAGGCTTCATCGCCGCCCCGGCGGATGTGGCCGACCCCGCCAGCCTCACCGAAGCCTTCGCTCGCATCCGCGCGGAGGGCCCCGTGTCGATCCTCATCAACAACGCCGCCATCTACCCCCGTGGCGACTTCATCGAGGAGAGCGCCGAGGATTTCGCCCGCGTCATCGCCATCAACCTCACCGGCTATGCCGCCGCCGCCAAGGAGGCGCTGCGCGACATGGTGGCGGCGGGCGAGGGGCGCATCCTCAACGTCTCCAGCTATGCTGGCATGGCGCCCCTGCCAGGCAGCGGCGCCTATTCCGTCAGCAAGGAGGCCGGGCGCGCCCTGACCCGCGCCATGATCGCCGATCTCGGCGCCCGCTTCCCCCGCATCGTCATCAACGACTGGATGCCGGGCGCGCTGAACACCGGCATGGGCATCCCCGATGGCCTCAGCCCTGAGGTCTCTGCCGCCTGGGGCGCCAAGCTGGCGCTCTGGTCAGACCCGAGCCTGGCCGGCACCACCTGGGAGATGGACCACGAGGTGCCGCCGCCGCAGAGCCTGAAGCGCCGCATCGCCGCTCGGCTGGGCCTGGCGGAGCGAGCGACGGCGCGGCGGCTGGCATGAGCCTGCGCACGCCCTTGCGCCGGGCGAGCCAAGCTGGTTCCTTCCGCCAATGACAACAGCGCTCCTCTCCCATCCCGATTGCTGGCAACACGTCAATCCGCCGGGCCATGCCGAACAGGTCGCCCGGCTCGATGCCGTTATGGCCGCGCTGGAGGGCATGGCGCTCGACCGGCGCGACGCCCCGCTGGCGGCGGAAAGCGACATCCTGCGCGTGCACCCGAAGAGCTACCTGACAAGCCTGCGCAATGCCGAGCCCGAGGAAGGCTGGCGCCGGCTCGATGCCGACACGACGCTCTCGCCCGGCTCTCTCGGCGCCGCCTTCCGCGCGGCGGGCGCCGCCGTGAAGGCCGTAGATCTCGTGCTCTCCGGCGAGGTGGGCAATGCCTTCGTCGCCACGCGCCCGCCCGGCCACCATGCCGAGCGCGCCACCGCGATGGGCTTCTGCCTGCTCGCCAATGCCGCCATCGCCGCCAAGGCCGCGCTCGACCATCACGGGCTCTCGCGCGTCGCCATCCTCGATTTCGACGTGCACCACGGCAATGGCACGCAGGATTGCGTGGAGGACGACGCGCGCATCTTCTTCGCCTCCTCCCACCAGATGCCGCTTTACCCCGGCACCGGCGACCCAAATGAGACCGGCGAGTTTGACAACGTGCTCAACGTCGCGCTCCACAACGAGGCGTCGGGCGCCGAGATCCTGCGCCTCTGGAAGCGGGAGATTCTGCCCCGCGTCCGCGACTTTTCTCCCGAACTTCTCATCGTCTCCGCCGGCTTCGATGCACATCAGGATGATCCACTGGCGGGGCTGCTGATGCGCACCGAGGATTACGCCACGCTCACGGGCATGATCTGCGATGTGGCCGACGAGGTTTGCGGCGGCAAGCTGGTCTCCCTGCTAGAAGGAGGCTATGACCTTGCGGCGCTGGAGAGCAGCGTGGCAGCCCACGTGAGCGTGTTGAAGGAGCGGGCATGAGCGAGACACCGGTCAAAGAGATGAGCTTCGAGGCGGCCTTGTCCGAGCTGGAGCAGGTCGTCACCAAGCTCGACCGCGGCGAGGTGCCCCTGGAAGAGAGCATCGCGCTCTACAACCGGGGCGCAGAGCTGAAGAAGCATTGCGAAACCAAGCTCGCCGAGGCCGAGGAGAAGGTGCAGAAGATCACCCTCGCCGGCGGCAACCCCACGGGCACAGAGCCGTTCGAGGCCTGACATGGGCGACGAGCTGATCGCCGCCATGACAGCGGCCGGCGGCCGTGCCTCGGCGCGCATCACCGCGGCGCTGCGCGGCGCCGAGGGCGAGGTGCCCGCCGCGATGGCCTATGCGGTGGAAGGCGGCAAGGGCCTGCGCGCCTATCTGGTGGAAGAAAGCGCGGGCATCTTCGGCATCACCGCCGCCGAGGCCGGCGGGCCCGCAGCGGCCATCGAGGCGATGCATGCCTATTCGCTGGCCCATGACGATCTGCCCTGCATGGATGACGACGATCTGCGCCGCGGCCGCCCCACCCTGCACAAGGCGTGGAACGAAGCCACCGCCGTGCTGGCCGGCGATGCGCTGCAATCGCTGGCCTTCGCGCTGGCGGCGGATTTCGTCGCCCCGGCCGATGCAAGGCTGGCGCTGGTGACTTCGCTGGCCGAGGCTTCGGGCATTCACGGCATGGTCGGCGGCCAGGCGGCCGACATTGCCGCCGAAAGTGCCGCCACGCCCCTTACGCTGCCGCAGATCGAGGCGCTGCAGGCCGGCAAGACCGGCGCGCTGCTCGCCTGGTCGGCCATGGCCGGGGCGCGGATGGCCGGCGAGAACCCGGCCCCCTTCGCCGCCTATGGCGCAGCCCTGGGCCTGGGCTTTCAGATCGCCGACGACCTGCTCGATGTCGAAGGCGACGCCGCCGAGGTGGGCAAGGCGACCGGCAAGGATGCCGGCGCCGGCAAGGCCACTTTCGTGTCGCTGCTGGGCGTCGAAGGCGCCCGGGCAAGGGCGGCGGAACTGGCCGAAGCGGCAGAAGCTGCTATCTCTCCTTACGGAGCGAAGGCCGAGACATTGCGAGCTGCGGCACGGTTCGCCATCTCGCGGCGAAGGTAGGTAGATGAACGACGCCCCCAAGACCCCCCTGCTCGACCGGGTTCATACCCCGGCGGATCTCAAGGCCTTCAGCCTGCGCGAACTCAGCCAGGTGGCCGACGAGCTGCGGCAGGAGACGATCTCTGCCGTCTCGGTCACCGGCGGGCATCTGGGCGCGGGGCTTGGCGTGGTGGAGCTGACCGTGGCGCTGCACGCCACATTCGACGCGCCGCGCGACAAGATCATCTGGGATGTCGGGCACCAGGCCTATCCCCACAAGATCCTCACCGGTCGGCGCGACCGCATCCGCACCCTGAGGCAGAAGGACGGTCTCTCCGGCTTCACCAAGCGCAGCGAGTCGCCCTACGACCCGTTCGGCGCCGCCCATAGCTCCACCTCTATCTCCGCCGCGCTCGGCTTTGCCATGGGGCGGGAGCTGGGGGCGGAGGGCACTGGCGACGCCATCGCAGTGATCGGCGATGGCGCGATGAGCGCCGGCATGGCCTATGAGGCGATGAACAACGCCGGCCATCTCGGCAAGCGCCTGATCGTCATCCTCAACGACAACGAGATGTCCATCGCGCCGCCGGTCGGGGCGATGAGCGCCTATCTGTCGCGCCTCTACGCCGGCGCGCCTTTCCAGGAGCTGAAGGCGGCGGCAAAGGGGGCGGTGAGCCTCCTCCCCGGCCCGTTCCGCGAGGGCGCCAAGCGGGCGAAGGATGTGCTGAAGCACATGGCAGTCGGCGGCTCGCTCTTCGAAGAGCTCGGCTTCTCCTATGTCGGCCCCATCGACGGGCATGACATGGAGCAGCTGATGGCCGTGCTGCGCACCGTGAAGGCCCGCGCCGACGGGCCGGTGCTGATCCACACGATCACGAAGAAGGGCAAGGGCTATGCCCCGGCGGAGGGCGCGGCCGACCGCGGCCATGCCACCGCGAAGTTCGACATGGTGACTGGCAAGCAGAGCAAGGCGAAAAGCAACGCGCCGAGCTACACGAGCGTCTTCTCGGGCGCGCTGGTCCGCGAGGCCGAGAAAGACGACAAGATCGTCGCGGTGACGGCGGCCATGCCCGACGGCACCGGCGTGCAGGCCTTCATGGAGCGCTTCGCGGGCCGCTGCTTCGACGTCGGCATCGCCGAGCAGCACGCGGTGACCTTCTCGGCGGGGCTGGCGGCGTCTGGCATGAAGCCCTTCTGCGCGATCTACTCCACCTTCCTGCAGCGCGGCTACGACCAGGTCGTGCATGACGTCGCCATCCAGCGCCTGCCGGTGCGCTTCGCCATCGACCGTGCGGGGCTGGTGGGCGCCGACGGGGCCACCCACGCGGGTGCCTTCGACGTGGCCTATCTGTCGAACCTGCCCGGGTTCACGGTGATGGCGGCGGCAGACGAGGCCGAGCTGGTGCGCATGGTCGCCACGGCCGCGGCGCATGACGACGGGCCCATCGCCTTCCGCTTTCCGCGGGGAGAGGGCGTAGGCGTCGAGCTGCCCGAGTCGCCGGAGCCGCTGGAGATCGGCAAGGGCCGGGTGATCCGCGAGGGCAGCCGCGTGGCAATCCTCTCGCTGGGGACGCGGCTGGCCGAGGCCGAGAAGGCGGCGGACCTGCTGGCGAGGAAGGGCATCGAGCCGACTGTGGTCGACGCCCGCTTCGCCAAGCCGCTGGACGAGGAGCTTATCTTGCAGCTCGCGCGCGACCACGAAGCGCTGATCACGGTGGAAGAAGGCGCGGTGGGCGGCTTCGGCAGCCATGTCGGCCAGTTGCTCGCGATGAACGGCGCCTTCGACAAGGGCCTGGCTTTCCGGCCCATGTGCCTGCCGGATGTGTTCATCGACCAGAGCTCGCCGGAGGACATGTACCGGGTGGCCGGCCTCTCGGCGGAACACATCGCGGCGACGGCTCAGGCCGCGCTGGGGCTGTCGGTGATGGAGCGCCGCGCTTAGGGCATAGGGGCGCGGTGGATTGAAAACCCACCCTACGGTTGGGGTTGCGATCCACCTTGGCTTTGCGCCCTTGGGAGAGACCTCTCTGCTGCTTCTCACCGCGCGGAATCAAGCCGCAGGCGCCGCGCGAGCGCCGGCCCGTCCCCGCGGGCTGGCGCTCTGGCTGGGCTCGGTGTTTCGCGGTGAGCGGGGAGGGGCTTGGCGGGCATAAAGCGCTTCGCTCGGATGTTGCAGCGCCACCCCACGGTCCGGCGTGCAAGCGTGTCACTCGCGTCGCCGCCTCCCGGCAGATCGCCCGCTGCGATAGCGGCGGCGGCTCCTACCCCCGCGCTTCGCCCACCGCCCGCGCCTCGCTCAGCGTCTGGCCCGGCGATAGCGCCTCCGGATCCAGCATCAGCTCGATGATCGCCAGTGTTCCCGCCTCCCTCGCGCGGGCGAAGGCGCCGGGGAAATCCTCCGTCCGCTCCACACGCTCGCCGTAGCCGCCATAGGCCCGCGCCAGCGCCGGGAAGTCGGGGTTGGCCAGCTCGGTGCCGGCCGTCCGGGCGGGATAGGTCCGCTCCTGATGGGCGCGGATCGTGCCGTAGCGGCCGTTGTTGGCCACCACCACGATCGGCGCCGCGCCGTACTGGGCCGCGGTCGACAGCTCGTTGATCGTCATCTGCAGGCAGCCGTCGCCCGCCATGCAGATCACCGGGCGCCCGGGATGCTCGATGCAGGCCGCGATGGCCGCCGGCAGCCCGTAGCCCATCGAGCCGGAGGTCGGCGCGAGCTGCGAGCGGAAGCGGCGGAACCGGAAGTAGCGGTGCAGCCAGGCGGCGTAATTGCCAGCGCCGTTGGTGACGATGGCCTCGTCCGCCAGGTTCTCCGACAGCCAGCTCACCACCTCTTCCATCTTCACCGCGCCGGGCGTCTGGCGGGGCGAGACCCAGGCCTCGTAATCGGCCCTCAGCGCCCCCGTCCAGGCCGACCAATCGCGGCCCAGAGGTGCCTGCCGGGCGAGGGCGCGGATGAAAGACACTGCGTCGGCGGTGACCGTCATGTCGGGCCGCCAGACGAGGCCGCTCTCTTCGGGGCTGGCATGCACATGCAGGATGGCGGGGCCGGGGGCCCCCGGCTCCAGCGCCGTATAGCTCTTCGAGGCATTTTCGCCGAGCCTTGTGCCGAGCAGCAGCAGGCGGTCAGCCTCCTTCAGGCGGGCAAAGAGCTTGGGGTTGCCGCCGACGGAGAGGTCGCCCGCATAGTTCGGGTGCCGGTTGTCGAGGTAGTCCTGCCGGCGAAAACTCAGCGCCACCGGCAGGCCCTGGGCGCTGGCGAAGCGCCCCAGATCGGCCGCGGCCTCTTCCGACCAATGCGGGCCGCCGACCACCACCAACGGGCGCTCGGCCCCGGCGAGCCAGCCCAGCGCATCCTGCGCGGTGCTCTCGAAGGTGGGCGCAAGCTCGATGGGGGCGTGGCTGATGTCGGCGACCTCGGCGCGGGCCGAAAGCACGTCCTCCGGCAGCGCCAGCAGCACCGGGCCGGGCCGGCCGGTGACGGCGACATGCCAGGCGCGGGCGACATATTCGGCCAGGCGCTCCGTCTCGCCCACCTCGGCAGACCATTTGCACAGTCCCCCGAAGGCGGCGCGGTAGTCGACCTCCTGGAAGGCCTCGCGATCCTTGTGGCCCCGCGGCACCTGACCGACGAAGAGGATCATCGGCGTGGAATCCTGCCGCGCGACATGCAGCCCCGCGGCGGCATTGGCGGCGCCGGGCCCGCGGGTGACGAAGCAGAGGCCGGGCTGGCCGGTGAGCTTGGCACTCGCCTCGGCCATCATGGCGGCGCCGCCCTCGTGCCGGGCCGTGATGAGCTCGATGGGCGCATCGTGGAAGGCGTCGAGCACGGCGAGGTAACTCTCGCCCGGCACGCAGAAGGCCCGCCGCGCCCCGAGGCGCACGAGCTGGTCGACGAGGATCTGTCCGCCGTGGCGCATGGATGCGGCTCCTTCTGGCTGGGCGCGGCCACCATGGGCGAGGGGCGGAGCGGGGGCAAGGGAGGGGCGGTATGGGTGCGACCCAACGCGAGCTCGACCGAGTAACCCTCACCGCTCCGCCCCCGCGCGGAATCAAGGGCGCCAGCCCGCCGCGCGAGCGCCGGCCCGTCCCGGCGGGCTGGCGCTCTGGTGACGGTAGCGCGGAGCTGGCCGCTGGGAGGGGTGTAACGGGCATAAAGCGCGGTAGCGGAAAGGGAGGAGCGCCACCCCACGGGCCGGCGTGCGAGGGGGCACGAGGGCTGGGGTTTCTTTGGGTCGAGCGGTGTGTGGGGGGCGGCGGGCTGAAGCCCGCCCTACAGGGGCCTCGGGGGCCGAACCCCGTAGCGCGGGCTTCAGCCCGCCATCCCCTCCGCCGCCAGGAACTCCGCCGGGATATCCGCCCACCCCTCCAGCACAAGCTCCGCCATCCGCTCGCCCACCAGCGGCGCCAGGCCCAGGCCGATCTTGTAGCCGCCGTTCGCGATGTACGCCCCCGGTCGCCCCGGATACTCCCCCAGCAGCAGCCTCTGCCGCGCCTTCGGGCGCCAGCCGGCCCAGCGGGCCAGCACCTCTGCTTCCGCCAGCTCAGGGATCAGCGCGGCGGCCTTGGCGAGCACCTTGTCCAGCCGCTGGTCTGTCTCCAGCCCCTCCGCCTCCGGCTCGGTGGTCGAACCCACCGCAACCGTTCCGTCGGCATGGGGCACGATGTGCAGGCCGGGGGCGGAGATCTGCGGGGCATCGCGCCTGTCCAGCCGCAGCAGCGCCGCCTGCCCCTTCACCCCGGCACCGAGGCCGCTCTCCGCCAGCCCCGCCGCGCCCATCGCCCAGACCACGCGCCCCTCGGCCTCACCCTCCCGCACCACCTCGCCGCCACGCGCGACCACCGCCGCCACGAGCGCCGCACAGGCCGCCGCGGGGGCGATCCGGGCAGAGGCATCGTCCTGCACCAGCCAGCCCGAGGGCGAGGCCGGGGCGAAGGCGCCACCGTCTGCCGCCGGGATCACCCGCCAGCGCGCCGCCTCGCCCCAATGCTCCAACGCCCCGGCCTCTCGCCCCCTCGCCCGCTCGACAGCGGCATCGTCGCGAAGGGGCTGCAACCGCCCGAGCCGTCCGTAGCCCGTGGGCACACCGCCCGAGGCCTCAACCTCGGCCCACCAGCGCTCGGCCAGCATCAACGCCTCCCACTGGAAGGCCTTCAGCGCGTCCCAGCCCTCGGGCGCATGCGGGGCGAGCGCGCCCACCACGCCGCCCGAGGCCCCCGCCCCCGGCCCGCCGGGGTCGATCACCCGCACTCTCGCGCCGCGCTTCAAAGCCGCCCAGGCGATCGAAAGGCCGAAGGCGCCGGCGCCCATCACGGTGAGGTCACGCATTGCCAATCCCCCTTGCGGCCCGCATGGTCGCGCCGTTCTAGGACAGGGTGAGATGCAGGGCCAGCAGGCAGGCGTAGGGTGGACGAACGGCGTGCCGGTGTCGGAGCGCTTCGACGACCCCTATTTCTCGATGGCCGATGGCGCGGCGGAGACGGCGCATGTCTTCCTCGCCGGTAACGGCCTGCCGGGGCGCTTCACCGACGGCTTCTCCATCGCCGAGCTCGGCTTCGGCACCGGGCTGAACTTCCTGGTCACGCTGGCCGCCTGGCGTGCCTCGGGCACCACGGGCGGCTTCTCATACGTCTCCTTCGAGGCTTTCCCGCTGTCGCCGGGCGACCTCGCCCAGGCCCATGCCGCCTTCCCCGCCCTCGCGGCGGAGGCCGAGGCGCTGCGCAATGCCATGGCCCGGGGCCCTGCCCCCTGGCACATCGGCCCGGCCTTTCTGACGGTGATCGAGGGCGATGCCCGCGAAACCCTGCCCCGCTGGGGCGGGCGCGCCGATGCGTGGTTTCTCGATGGCTTCTCGCCCGCCAAGAACCCCGAGCTCTGGGAGCAGGCGCTGCTCGCCCAGGTCGCCCGGCACACGGCGCCGGGCGGCACGTTTGCCACCTATACCGCCGCCGGCCATGTCCGCCGGGCACTGGCCGAGGCGGGCTTCGCCGTCACGCGTCAGTCTGGCTACGGGCGCAAGCGCCATATGAGTGTGGGGCACCTCTAGGATGTCACCCAGCGACAAGCAGGGCATTTGGCTGATGGTGCTGACCACGCTGGTCTTCGCCTTTCAGGACGGCATCTCCCGGCACCTCGCCGGGGAATACAACGTCTTCATGGTGGTGATGATCCGCTACTGGTTCTTCGCCGCCTTCGTCATCACCGTCGCCCTTCGCCGCACCGGCTCTGTCCGCGCCGCGGCCGCCACCAGCCAGCCCGCCGTGCAGATCTTCCGGTCGCTGCTGCTCTCGGCTGAGATCTTCATCATGGTCGCCGGCTTCGTCGCGCTGGGGCTGGTCGAGGCGCATGCGATCTTTGCCGCCTACCCGCTGCTCGTCGCCGCCCTCTCCGGCCCGGTGCTGGGCGAGAAGGTGGGCTGGCGCCGCTGGGCGGCCATCGGGGTGGGCTTCGTGGGCGTGCTGGTGATCCTTGAGCCCGGCTTCGGCGTCTTCGCCCCCGCCGCGATCCTGCCGCTCGCCTCGGCGCTGATGTTCGCGCTCTATTCGCTGCTCAACCGCTACGTCGCCCGGCGCGACCCGACGGCGGTGACCTTCTTCTGGACAGGCGTCTCCGGCGCCGTGCTCACCACTGCCGTCGGCCAGTGGTTCTGGGAGCCGATGACGGGCGGCGACTGGGCATGGATGATCGTGCTCTGCATCTCGGGCGCCAGCGGGCACTGGCTGCTGATCCGGGTGTACGAGCTGGCCGAGGCGAGCGTGGTGCAGCCCTTCGCCTACCTGCAGCTCGTCTATGCCAGCGCCATCGGCCTGATCGTCTTTGGCGAGACGCTGGAGCCGCATGTCGCGGTCGGCGCCGCCATCGTCGTCTCCGCCGGGGTGTTCACGCTCATCCGCGCCCGCAAGGCGGCCGAGGCCTGAGCCCCCGCATCCCCCTTGATCCGCAGGGCCGGGGGGCCTATACGCCCCCGGTCGGCGGCCGGAATCGGCCTGCGGACCCGTCTGCCTGTGGCAATGGCCTTCTTCCGCCAACGCTGCCCCGGGCAACGGCACGAGAGAATGACGACACCTGATCTCTGGCGGGCGCCCATTAGGGGCGGACCCGAACGAAGACCAAGAGCTCTCAAGGCGTCCCCACCAAGCGGGCCAACCCGCATGTGATAGGAGTGACAGGCATGGACCTGATCGCACAACTCGAGGCGGAACAGATCGCCGAACTCGGGAAGACCATTCCCGATTTCAAGGCCGGCGATACCATCCGCGTCGGCTACAAGGTGACGGAAGGCACGCGCACCCGCGTGCAGAACTACGAAGGCGTCTGCATCAGCCGCAAGCATGGTGCTGGCATCGCCGGGACATTCACCGTTCGCAAGATTTCCTTCGGCGAGGGCGTCGAGCGCGTCTTCCCGCTCTACTCGACCAACATCGAGTCGATCGAAGTGGTGCGCCGCGGCCGTGTTCGCCGTGCCAAGCTGTATTACCTGCGCGATCGCCGCGGCAAGAAAGCCCGGATCGCCGAAGTGCAGAACTACAAGCCGCTGTCCGACCAAGCCGGCGCCTGAGGAGAGAAGCGATGAAAGACGGTATCCACCCCGAATATCACCTCATCGACGTCAAGATGACCGACGGCACGATGATCCAGATGAAATCGACCTGGGGCAAGGAAGGCGACACCATGTCGCTCGACGTCGACCCCACCTCGCACCCGGCGTGGACGGGCGGCTCGACCCGCCTGCTCGACACCGGCGGTCGCGTGTCGAAGTTCAAGAACAAGTACGCGGGCCTCGGCTTCTAAAAGCCTCGCGCCATTGCGACACGGAAAGGCCCGCGCGATACTCGCCGCGGGCCTTTTTCATGGGCGGACGGGAGTGACGAGATGAACGCAGCCTCCGGCATCGCGACCGCCCTTCTGCTGGCCGGCCTCGCCGCCCCTGTGCAGGCCGACATTTTCGAACGGCTTGCGGCGTCCTCCTGGGGCCATGAGTTCGACAGCGACGCCAGCTGTCTCAACCCGCACCGCTTCAGCTTTCCTGCCGACCGCTCGCGGCTGGTCATCACATGGGAAGAGCCGATCACCGACTACGAGTACAACCAGTGCCTGAGCGGCGGTTATGACGTGGTGAGCGTGGAGGAGGAGCGGCTGACCTTGGCGCTCGACGGCGAAAGCCGCCTCGGCCCCGACGGGCAGCCCGTGACCTGGGTGCTCGAGCTGCTGCCCACGGGTGTTTATTGCTGGCACACGACCGACGAGACAAAGCTGCAATGCGACGGCTGGGCGATGGCCTGCCCGGCGCCTCTCCCCCTGAGCTAGGCGCCGGACAGGGGGCGAACCGGTCAGCCGCGTAGAAGCGCGATGCCGGCCCAGACGAACCAGGCGACAAAGCCCAGTCCGAAGATCGTGGCGCCTGACTGAATGGCGTACTTTACGGCCACGTCACCTCATCCTTTGGCAGGCGAAGTAACGAAACCGTGAGATTCGATCAAGGGCCTACGTCATTCGACATCTGCCGAAGCGGCAGGCTTCGCTTTTCCTCACCCTTCAGCCCGGCTATGGACGGGCCGGGGCATCAGCAAAAGAGGCATCGGGCGACATGGCGCATCTGATCGTCGTGGGCAATGAAAAGGGCGGCGCGGGCAAAAGCACGACCGCCATGCATATCGCCACGGCCCTCTCGCGGATGGGCCACAAGACCGGCGTGATTGACCTTGATCTGCGCCAGCGCTCCCTCGCCCGCTACATGGAAAACCGCCGCGCCACGATCGCCCGCGAGGGCCTGGATCTCGCTACGCCCGAGGTGGCCGAGCTGCCCAAGATCGGCGCCGACCAGATCGCCGCCGGCGAGCATGCGATCGACCGCCGCTTCGCCGAGGCCATCGACCGACTCGACAGTGCCTGCGCCTTCACGGTGATCGATTGCCCCGGAGCCCACAGCCGCATCAGCCAGATGGCCCACGCCCTTGCCGACACGCTGGTGACGCCGCTCAACGACAGCTTCGTCGATTTCGACATGCTCGCCCGGATGGACCCGGAGGGGGAAGAGATCCTCGGCCCCTCAGTTTATTCCGAGATGGTCTGGGCGGCGCGGCAGAGCCGGGCCAGCGCAGGCATGAAGCCGCTCGACTGGGTCGTCATGCGCAACCGGATCGGCGCGCAGCACATGATCAACAAGGCCAAGATCGAGAGCGCGGTGGAGCGGCTGGCTAAGCGCATCGGCTTTCGCGTTGGCCCCGGCTTCGGCGAGCGGGTGATCTTCCGCGAACTCTTCCCCCGCGGGCTGACCCTGCTCGACCTGCGCGATGCGGGGGTGAAGGGGCTCAGCCTCTCGGGCATCGCGGCGCGGGCCGAGCTGCGCGAGACGATGAAGGCGCTCAAGCTGCCGGGCGTGAAGGTCGACTTCTAGCCCGGCTAGGGCCTAGTTGATCCCCATGTCGCGGATCGAGCGGTGGCGATTGCCGAAGAAGACGCGCATCGCGAGCTTCAGGATCAGCAGCGCGAAGATCACGGCGAAGAGCGCCAGCGTGCCGGCCACGATGAGCAGCTGCGTGGGCTCCAGCGTCTGGGCCACCGGCCCAACGTGCAGCGCGGCCCAGCCCTGAAGCGCATCAGCGAGCGTGCCTGCATCAACCGTACCCGAGGGCGGCAGGGCAGCGGCTGCAAGCTCCTCAAGGCTATCCACCTGGGTCGCCAGGACGGCATTGCCCAGCTCCGCCGGACGCTCGAAGGTCTGGTACAGCGCGGCCATGATTGCCGCGATGGCGACGAGCAGCAGAATGGCCCTCCCGCCGCCATTGCCACGGCGGCGCATGGCCGGCGTGGCCTTCTCCTCGCGCTCGGCCAGTTTGGCGGCGAGCCTGTCGTGGAATTCGTAGGTCGGGCGGGGCTGCATGGTCATGGCGCGGCACGCGCCGTGCCGGCAGCCAGCGGGCAGCCCGAGGGGATGATGAGGTAGGTCATGTGCTCGTCCGTCTTGCGCGGTTGGCCCCAAGAGGCCCGGCAAAGGCGGCGATTTCAGGGCGGGTCGGTGCGTGCCGCCACCCAAAACACGGTGAATACCTCGCTAATTCTATAGGTCGCCACGGGCGCGATGCCCGGCAGCACCGGTAGCGCGCGCCGGCGTGGCCGCCGCGCGCCTAGTGCTCGATCAGGCCGTGCGCCCGCGCTCGATGCGCGTATAGGGCTTCAGGCGCCCTCCGGCCGTGGCGGGCGCGCGGTGCAGGCCCTTGATGGCGGGATGCGCCGCCTCGTCGCCATTCTGGCGCTCGATCTGTGCATATGCCCTGACACGGGCGCCGCTGACGGCCCGCGGATGGTCAAGATATTCCTTGGTCATTGGCTCCTCCAGACATGGGTTGCGGGAGCACCACTGTAGTCATTCAGCGCCACGAGTCACGCCGCGCCGCGGCACCCCGCTGGCATCATGGGTAGCTCACCCGGCGAGGCCGGGCGGCTGAGCGCTGTCGCCCGGCACGTAACTCATCGGCCAGACGATGCCCGCCGGCTCGCCCGCGGGTTCGGCGCTGGCCAGTCCCAGGGCGGTCTCCCCGACAGCCTGGCCAAGCGCGCGGAGGTCGAGGGCGAAGCAGGCGAGGTTCGGGCGCAGGAAGCGCAGCTGGCTGTTCTGGCGGAAGCCGATCACAGACAGGTCGCGGCCGGGGGTCAGGCCGGCCTCGCCCAGACGGGTGTAGAGGCCGATCGCCATCAGCTCCTGCCCCAGAAGGACCGCGGTTGGCCGGTCCGGCATCGCCAGAAGCTCTTCGGCCACGCTCCGACCGCCGTTCTCACTGGCGCTGGCGCGCAGGATGAGCGCCTCGTCGACAGGAAGCCCGTGATCGCGCAGCGCGGCGCGATAGCTGTCGAGATAGACATGCGCGAGATTTACATCCCGGCGCGGGGCAGCGACGGCGATGCGCCGGTGGCCGAGCTTGACGAGCTCCTCGACCGACCGGCGCGCCACGCCTTCGAAGTCGAGGTCGATCCAGGGGTAGTCTCCCGGCGTTTCGCTACGCCCCAGCGCTAGAAACGGCATGCCATCCTCCACCAGCATCGCAATGCGGGCATCATGCCGGCGGGTGGCGGTGATGACGAGCGCATCCACCGTGCGGCGCGTCACCGTGCGGCGCAGGAACTCTATGGGGTCGTCGGCAGAGCGGCAGGGCAGCAGGATCAGGTCCTGGCCCTGCGCTGTCAGGACCTCCTGCATGGCATCAATCAGGTGCATGAAGAAGGTATCGCCGCCAAGGGTGCTGGCACTGCCCGTCTCCAGCACCAGGCCGATGGTCTGGGTGCGCCCGTTGCGCAGAGAGCGGCCGGAATGGTTGGGACGGTAGCCCAGCTCGCGCGCTGCCGCGAGCACGCGGGCGCGGGTCTTGGCGTTGACATCGGGCTTGGCATTCAGCGCCCGGCTGACCGTGCCGATGGAAAGATCCAGGTGGCGCGCGAGCGCCCGTATCCCTGTCATGAATGCGATCCCGTAAACGTTTCCAGAAATCGTTTGACACAAATCGGCAGCCATCGGTAGCGTCGTAAACGTTTACGGTGAGTCGGAGGCGCCGTGACGCAGGGAGTAATACCTATGGTGCGCGCCGTCATGGTGGGCTGCGGTCAGATGTCGAACGGGTGGCTCGAGGCCATCTGCGACACGAGCCGGCTTGCCGAGCAGATCGAACTGGTCGGTTTCGTCGATCTCGACGCCGGATTGGCGGCCGAGAAGGCAGCTCAGTACGGCTACGGCGAGGCCAAGACTGGCGACGACCTGGCCGCGATCCTGGAGGCCACCCAGCCCGGCGTTGTCTTCGACCTGGTCATCCCCCCTGCCCGCCGCGGCGTGGTTGAGGTTGCTCTGGCCCATGGCTGCGATGTGCTGTCCGAAAAGCCGATGGCCGCCACGCTTGCCGAGGCGCAGGAGCTTCTGGGGCTGGCCCAGAGCCATGGCCGCGTGCACGCCGTCGTTCAGAACCGCCGCCACCTGCCGGGCATCTGCCGGATGAAGGCGCTGATCGAGAGCGGCGAGCTGGGCGAGATCACCGGACTGCACGCTGATTTCTTCCTCGGCCCGCATTTCGGCGGCTTTCGGGAAGAGATGGAGCACGTTCTGCTTCTCGACATGGCGATCCATACGTTCGACGCGGCGCGCTTCCTGCTGCCGGCCGAGCCCGTGGCCGTCTATTGCCAGGAGACGAACCCCAAGGGCTCGTGGTTCGCCCACGGGGCCAGCGCCAATGCCCTCTTCGATTGCGCGGATGGCGCGACCTTCTCCTACCGCGGCTCGTGGTGCGCCGAGGGTGCGCCGACGAGCTGGGAGAGCGGCTGGCGCGTGAACGGAACGAAAGGCTCCGTCCTCTGGGACGGCAATCTCGGCATCGAGGGCGCGGTCCGCGATGGCGACGAGGGGTTCTTCCGCCCCACCCGGCCGGTAGAGGTGCCGCAGGTGCCCGATCTGCCGGCGGAGGGGCATGCCGGCGTGATCCTCGATTTCATCGACGCGCTCGAAAACGGGCGCGACCCGCTCTCGGCCAATACCGACAACATCCGAAGCCTTGCCATGGTCTTTGCCGCGATCGAGAGCGCGGAAACCGGCCGTCGCGTGGAGTTCGGCGACAACAGGAAGGCAGGCGCCGCATGAGCGACCCAGCGAAGGCAATCCGCATCGGCACCATGGTCAGCGCCAGCGGCGGCGAGGCGGCGGATCGCATAGGCGAGATCCGCGATATGGGTTTCGAAAGCTTCGAGCCGTTCTTCTGGCAGACGACGAACGGCCAGGACCTCGCCGAGCTTGGCAAACGCTGCCGCGATGCCATCGGCGACCGGGACATCACGATCTCTACGCTCGGCATGTTCGGCAACCCGCTCGAAGATCAGGAGATGGACCGCGAGACGCTGCAGGGCTGGAAAGACTGCATCGACAACGCGCACCATTTCGGCGCCACCTGCGTGGCCGGCTTCACCGGCCGCGTGCGGGGCAAGCCGCTCACCGACAGCCTGCCGAAGTACAAAGAGGTCTGGTCCGAGCTCGCCAAGCGCGCCGCCGACAAGGGCGTGAAGATCGCCTTCGAGAATTGCGCGATGGAGGGCGACTGGCGCTCCGGCGACTGGAACATCGCCCATAATCCCGACGCGTGGGAGCTGATGTTCAACGAGACGCCCGACGACAATCTCGGCCTCGAATGGGAGCCGTGCCACCAGATGGTCTACCTGATCGACCCGCTGCCACAGATCCGGAAGTGGGCGGGCAAGATCTTCCACGTTCACGGCAAGGACGCGACCATCCGCTGGGAGGTGATCCGCGAGCACGGGATCTTCGGGCGCGAGGAGTTCGTCTGGATGCGCACGCCCGGCTTCGGCGATTCGAACTGGACGGACATCATCAGCGAGCTGCGGCTGGCCGGCTATTCGGGCGCGATCGACATCGAAGGATGGCACGATCCGGTCTACCGCGACGCACTGGAGATGACCGGCCAGATCCATGCGCTGAACCACCTCAAAGCCTGCCGCGGCGGCGATTTCGTGAACGTTTCCGCTCAATACGGCGGCGGCGATCCCTCGCTGAGCTGAGCCTGCCGCGGCCGCCGGAAGGGGCGGCCAGAGAGAAAGGTTAAGAGACGTGTTGACAGAAATTGAGAAAACGATTTCCCTGCATGAGAAAACGCTTTCTCAGGAGGCCGGTTTGGCCACTGCTCCCGTCCGCATCCGTCTCTCCGACGTGGCCGCTTCGGCCGGCGTCAGCGTCGCAACGGCATCGAAGGCTCTGAACGGCACGGGCCGGATGACGAGCGAAACCCGCGAGCGGGTGCGCCGCGTGGCCGAAGAGCTGGGCTTCCGCCCCAACGCCATGGCGCGGGCCCTGATAAGCCAGCGCAGCCTGACGGTCGGGTTGATCACGAACGACAGCTACGGGCGCTTCACGATGCCCATCATGGCCGGCGTCTCCGAGGCGCTGGTGGATGTCGGCGTGTCGGTCTTCATGTGCAATATCGAGGACGATGCCGAGGCCGGCCGCCGCTATCTGGACGCGATGCTCGACAAGCAGGTCGACGGCATCATCCTGACCGGCAAGCGGATCGACCGGCGGCTGCCTGTCGATGTCTCCGACATCGCGATCCCTGTCGTCTACGCCTTCACCGATGCGCCCGCCGATGCGGTCACGCTCGTCTCGGACGATGCGCAGGGCTCGCGAGAGGCGGTCGAATGGATGGCCGGCTTGGGCCGGCGGCGGCTGGTGCATGTCACCGGGCCCGAGAGCTTTGCCTCTGTCCGCGAACGTGCCGGCGCCTTCCGCGCGGTTGCTGGAGAAGCGGCCCCCGTCCTTCACGGCCAGTGGTCGGAAAGCTGGGGGCACGAGGCGGTGGGGCGGCTCTGGTCTGGCGAAGGCGAGCGGCCGGACGGCATCTTCTGCGGCAACGACCAGATCGCGCGCGGCGTCATCGACGCGCTGCGCGAGCGCGGCGTTGCGGTGCCAGCGGATGTGTCGGTCGTCGGCTTCGACAATTGGGAGATCGTCTCGGCGGTCACGCGGCCGCCGCTCACCACGGTCGACATGAATCTCAAGGACCTCGGGCGAGAGGCGGGGCGGCTGATCCTCGCCCTCTCCGAGGGCAAGGAGGTCGAGCCCGGCCTGCGGCGTTTGCCGTGCCGGCTCGTCACTCGCGAATCCTGCGGCGGAGCTCGGGAGGAGGAGCCGGGATCGCCGGCGCGCTCTGGCTGAAGGTTGGTCCGGCGGCGGCCTGCCGGCGCCGGGAGCACTGCCCCTAAGGGAAGAGGAGCCCGGGGCGAACGCGGCAGATGCCGCACAGGGAGGAAGACATGAAACTCACGACGACAACCAAATTCTTGGGCGGTGCCGCGCTGTCGGTGCTCGCGCTCGCCGGCCCCGCGCTGGCACAGGACAACGTGACCGTGACCGTCTGGTCGATCGACGGCGCGCAATCCGAGGGCCCGTCAGATACGTTCTCGGCGGATTTCAATGCGCTGGATAACGGTATCACCATCGACTACCGGTCGGTGCCCTTCGACGAGATCGTCAACGAGACGCTGCGCGCCTATGCCACCGGCAACGCGCCCGACATCGTCAGCCTCGACAACCCCGACTTCGCGCTCTTCTCCAGCCGCGGGGCCTTCCTCGACATCACCGAGATGGCCGAGGAGAGCGATATCATCAATCCCGAGAACTACTTCGAGGGCCCGCTCAACTCTGTCAGCTGGGATGGCCGGCTCTACGGCGTCGGCAAGTACACCGACACCATCGGCGTGTTCTACAACAAGGACATGTTCGAAGAGGCCGGCATCGCGGAGCCGCCGCAGACCTGGGCCGAGTTCGAAGAAGACGCCCGCCAGCTCACCAAGCCGGATGAAGGCGTCTACGGCGCCACCCTTTCGGCCCGGGGCAACGAGGAAGGCACCTTCCAGTTCCTGCCCGTCATCCAGATGTCGGGCGGCAGCTATGAGGATGTGAACACCGAGGGCGCGCGCGAGTGGCTCTCGATGGTCAAGGGCATGATCGACGACGGAATCCTGAGCCAGGATGTGCTGTCGCTCGGCCAGTGGGATTCCACCGGCACTTTCAACTCGGGCAACGCCGCGATGGCGATCTCGGGCCCGTGGGAAATCGACCGGATGGTCGAGGACGCCGATTTCGACTGGGGCGTGACCCTGCTTCCGGTCTTCGAAGAGGGCGACGAGCGCTCCTCCGCGCTCGGCGGTTTCAACCTTGGCATCCTGTCGACGACCGAGCACCCCGAGGAAGCCTTCCAAGTGCTGGAGTACTTCGTCAGCCAGGACGACCGGCTCTTCCCCGAGTTCGGCTACCTGCCCACGCGCGGCGATGTCGAGCTGCCCGCGAGCGGCATTCCCGAGAAGGACGCGGCGCTGGCGGTGTTCCAGGAGCAGCTGCAATACGCCCAGCCGCGCGGCCCGCACCCCGAGTGGCAGAAGATTTCGAAGGCGCTCTACGACGCCGAACAGGCGGCCCTGACCGGTCAGATGACGCCTGACGAAGCCCTCTCCCAAGCCCAGCAAACGATTGATGGCATCGTGAACTGAGCAACCTCCCGCACCGTCTGACCGGCTGAATCGGCCGGCCGGATGGTGCGGGCTTTTCCAAAGACCACCACGCGCGGGAGGGGGCCGGCCATGCGCCGCATTCTATCGAGCATCACTGACGGCAAGGGGTTCGACATCCTGCTGGTCGGCGTGACCATGATCTTCCTTCTGGCCATCGCCGGCATGCCGCTCGTCTACAACGTGCTGATGAGCTTTCAGCAGGTCGACATGTTCAACCTGAACACCTTCTCGCGGCCCTGGGCAGGGCTAGACAATTACCGCGAGGTGCTGAGCCAGCCGGAGTTCGGGCTGATCATGAAGAACACCGCGTTCTTCGTCTTCGGCTCTATCACGGGCCAGTTCGCCTTCGGCTTCGCCCTCGCGCTCTTCTTCATGGCCAAGTTTCCCTTCGCCGCCACGATCCGCGGCGTCTTTCTCGTCTCCTGGGTGATGCCCGGGCTCGTCGTCGGCGCCCTCTGGGGCTGGATCCTCGCCGGGGATTTCGGCGTGCTCAACGCGATCCTCAAGGGGATCGGCGTGATCGACGAGACGATGTTCTGGAAGTCCGACCCGCGGCTCTCGATCTGGGCGGTGACCATCGCCAATATCTGGCTCGGCCTCGCCTTCAACATGATGCTGCTCTCGGTCGGCCTCGCCGCCATTCCGCGTGACCTTTACGAGGCGGCCGAGCTTGATGGCGCCGGCGGCTGGGCGCGGTTCACCACGATCACCCTGCCGATGATGCGCTCCACCATCGGGGCCGTGCTGGCGTTGGGGCTGATCTACACGCTGCAGCAATTCGACCTCTTCCCCGCCATTACCGAAGGCGGGCCGGCCAACAGCTCTAACGTGGCGCAGTTCTGGGCCTGGCAATGGTCGTTCCAGCTGTTCGATTTCGCCAAGGGCGCGACGGTGTCGGTGATGATGCTGGTCTTCGTGCTCGTCGCCTCGATCGTCTATGTCCGCTCGACCCGTCACGAGGTGCGCGGATGAGACGGACAGCCCCCATGCCCCGCCTGCTGCTGGCCCTCGCGCTGGTGATGGCGGCGATCTACCTGTTCCCGCTTTACTGGATGTACGTGACCAGCCTGAAGGGCCAGTCGGAGATCTTCGCAAGCCCGCCAACCTTCTGGCCGCGCGACGCGAACCTGTCGATCTACCCCGAAACCTGGGAGCGGCGGACGATGGCGCTGTTCCTGTGGAACTCGCTGGTCATCGGCACCGGGGTCACGGCGCTGACCGTGCTGCTCGGCACCGGCTGCGCCTATGTGCTCGCCCGCTACCGCAGCGCCTGGATCGACGTGGGCCTCTTCTGCATCCTGATGCTGCAGGTGCTGCCGGCCTCGGTGATGATCACGCCGCTCTATGTCGGCTTCAACCAGCTCGGCCTGCTCGACTACCCGCGCACCGCCGTGATCCTGGCCGCATCGGGCAAGGCGATGCCCTTCTACATCGTCCTCGTCCGCGCGACCTTCATGAACGTGCCGCGAGAGCTGGAGGAGGCGGCCCTGGTCGACGGCAACTCCCGCTGGGGGGCCTTCTTCTTCATTGTTCTGCCGCTGGCGCGGAACGGCATCCTCGTGCTCGCCATCCTGACCTTCATGCAGGCCTTCGGCGAATACATCTACTCGAAGTCGATCATCACCACCCGCGCTTACCAGCCGGCCTCGGTGGGGCTGTCGGGCTTTCTCGGCCCCAACTCCACCGACTGGAACGGGATCATGGCCTATGCCGCGATCTACGTGACCCCCATCGTGGCGATCTTCGTCATCCTGCAACGCCGGATCGTCGCCGGCCTGACTTCCGGTGCACTGAAATGACGCCACAGATCGACATCGCCAATCTCGACAAGCACTACGGCGCCTTCCATGCGCTGAAGGACATCAACCTGACGATCCCCAAGGGCGCCTTCACCGCCCTCGTCGGCCCCTCCGGCTGCGGCAAGTCCACACTGCTGCGCTGCATTGCGGGGCTGGAGACCATCACCTCGGGCACCCTGCAGATCGCCGGTGAGACGCTCAACAACACGCCCCCGCGCAAGCGCGATGTGGCGATGGTCTTCCAGTCCTACGCGCTTTACCCGCACATGAACGTGCTGGGAAATCTCACCTATTCCCTGCGGTTCAAGGGCTTCGGCAAGGAGGAAGCGCGCAAAAAGGCCGACGAGGTCGCCGCCGTGATCGGCCTCGACAACCTCCTTGAGCGTTATCCCCGAGAGCTTTCAGGCGGTCAGCGCCAGCGGGTCGCTATGGGCCGCGCGATCATCCGCGACCCCAAGGCGTTCCTCTTCGATGAACCCCTGTCGAACCTCGACGCCGCGCTGCGCGTGCACATGCGCATGGAGATCCGGGCGCTGCACGACCGGCTCGGCGCCACCTCTGTTTATGTCACCCACGATCAGGTCGAGGCGATGACGATGGCCGACCACGTCGTCGTCATGAAGGGCGGCGTGATCGAGCAGCAGGGCGCACCGCTCGACCTTTACGACAAGCCGGCAAACAAGTTCGTCGCCGGCTTCATCGGCTCGCCCGCGATGAACTTCGTGGATGGCACCGTGGGCGCGGATGGTCGCTCCGTCAGCCTGGAGCTGCCCGGGGCACCGGTCTTGCCGCTTGCACGCGAGGTGACCGCCAGTAGCAAGGTGACAACTGGTCTCCGCCCCGAGCACCTGCGCATCGGCCCCGACGGCGCCCAGTTCGAGGCGCCGATCCGCATCGTGGAATCCACCGGCTCTCTCACCTACACGACGACCGCCTCGCAGCCCGAGCTGATGGTGGTCGAGCAGGGCCGCGGACGCTACCGCGCCGGCGAGACGCTGCCGCTCTCGATCGCGCCTGAAGATATCCACCTCTTCGATCCCGACACTGGCGTGGCGCTCTGATCCACCCGCATTGAAAGAAGGCCGCCACCCATGCGTACCTATTCCTCTGTCCCGTTTTCCGACGTCACGATCACCGGCGACTTCTGGCGCGAACGGCTCGAAACCGTTCTCACGCGCACCATCCCCAGCCAGCTGAAAAAGCTGGAGGAATCGGACATCCGCGGCTCGATCAAACTGCCGAAGCCCGTTCCGCCGCTCACCATCCCCCGGCAGCAGGGCGGGTTCACGGTGCAGTACTTCTGGGACAGCGACATCGGCAAATGGATAGAGGCGGCGGCCTACGCCCTCTCGCACCGGCGCGACGAGAGCGTCGAGGCCGAGATCGAGGCGATGATCGACGATCTGGAAGCCGCACAGCAGCCGGATGGCTACCTCAACTGCTTCTACACAGAGCGCGAGCCCGAGAACCGCTGGACGAACCTGCGCGACAACCATGAGATGTACAACGCCGGCCACCTTCTTGAAGGGGCGGTGGCCTATTACCACGCCACCGGCAAGGGCCGGATGCTGGGCATCATGGAACGCTACATCGACCATATCGCCAGTGTCTTCGGCACCGGCGACGGGCAGAAGCGTGGCTACCCCGGCCATCAGGAGATCGAGCTGGCCCTGGTGCGCGCCTGGCATGCCACCGGCAAGCAGAAGTTCCTCGACCTCGCCACCTACTTTATCGACGAGCGCGGCAATACCGACGGGGTGGAGCATTACTTCGACATCGAAGCGAAGGCCCGGGGCGACCGCCCTCAGGATTACTTCTTCGCGAAATCAGGCATGTATGAATACGGCCAGGCCCATCTGCCGGTGCGCCAGCAGACGAAGGTCGTCGGTCACGCGGTGCGCGCGATGTACATGTACACGGCCATGGCCGACCTCGCGGCCGAACATGGCGACGACAGCCTGAAGGCCGCCTGCGAGGCGCTGTGGAAGGATGTCACCGAGAAGCGGATGTACGTCACCGGCGGCTTTGGCCCCTCTGACCGCAACGAGGGCTTCACCAAGGACTACGATCTGCCCAACGACACCGCCTATGCCGAAACCTGCGCCTCGGTCGCCATGGTGTTCTGGGCGGCGCGGATGCTGAACCTCGATCTCGACGGCCACTACGCCGACATGCTGGAGCTGGCGCTCTACAACAACGCGCTGGCCGGGCTGAGCCTCGACGGCGAGCACTACTTCTACGACAATAAGCTGGAAAGCGACGGCTCGCACCACCGCTGGGCCTGGCACCGCTGCCCCTGCTGCACGATGAACGTCTCCCGCCTGGTCGCCTCTGTCGCGGGCTATTTCTACGGGCTGGCGGAGAGGGAGATCGCCATCCATCTTTACGGCGGCGCCACGACCACCTTGCCGGTGGCGGGCGGCGAGGTGACCCTGCGCGAGACCTCGAACTACCCCTGGGATGGCAAGGTGCAGATCGAGGTGGAGCAGGAGGGGGCGGGCGAGTTTACGCTCTCACTCAGGATCCCCTTCTGGTGCCAGGGCGCCTCCGCCCGCCTGAACGGGGCATCCGTGGAGATGAAAACCGAGCGCGGCTACCTCAAGATCACCCGAAGCTGGGCCGCCGGCGACAAGGTGGAGCTCGACCTGCCGATGATGCCCGAGCGGCTCTACGCCCATCCCGATGTCCGCGCCGACGCGGGCCGCGTGGCTCTGCGCCGCGGCCCCCTCGTCTATTGCTGCGAGCAGCATGACAACGCCGAGCCGGTGAACCGTCTGAGCCTCCCCCGGGAGACGCCGCTGACGGCACGGCACGAAAAGCGCCTGCTCGGCGGCATCACTCTTCTTGAGGCCTCTGGCGAAGCGGAGCAGGCCAAGGGCTGGGAGTCCGCCCTCTACCGCACGACGCCTCCTGAGCGTCTCCCAACGGTACTGGCCGCCGTGCCCTACTATGCCTGGTGCAATCGCGGGCCGAACGCCATGCAGCTTTGGCTGCGGGAATGACGTTGGCTGCGGCCTCGGTCTGATCTGTCAGATCCAGTTATACTCTGAGGGTCGGGGCGTCATCGCCCGGCCACCCGACGTGCAGTGCGGGGCCCGTTTGCGTCAGCCGAAATGGCAACGCAATCTGTCGCCAGCGCTTTGAAGGCGCCTGCGACCTAAGAAAGGCACCACCCAAGCGCTAAAGTCGCCACTCAAGCGTCAGCTGTATTCCTACGGGGAGGTGGAAGTGGCGCGCTGGGGAGGATTCGAACCCCCGACCCCTTGATTCGTAGTCAAGTACTCTATCCAACTGAGCTACCAGCGCGCGAGAGTGCCGGCGATGTAACGGGGCTGCGGGGGCATTGCAAGGGGCAATGCCAGAAGTCTGCCTCTCGCCTTCGCGTCACTCCGCCGCCTGCATGACGGCCTCGGACTTCGGCAGCCATATCGCGAACTCCGTACCCTCCGGCCCGCTGCCCCGCAGGTCGAGCCGGCCGCCGTGGCCGCGCACCAGCTCGGCTGCGATGGCAAGGCCAAGGCCGGAGCCGCCCTTCTTCACCGCGCCCTGGAAGGGCTGGAAGAGGTGCTCGCGCGCTTTCGGCGGCAGGCCCGGCCCGGTGTCACTGACAGAGATCCACCAGGCGCTGTCATCCTCCCAGGCGCGCACGCAGATCTCGCCGGGCTTGCCGGTGGCGACGATGGCCTGGCGGGCGTTGCGCACGAGGTTCGAAACCACGCGGTAGATCTGCTCGGAATCGGCCCGCAGCGTCAGGCCGGCGGGGATGTCCTCGCCGAAGGAGATTTCGTCGGCCCCCGCAGCCAGCCGCTCGCTGTCGATGACATCGCCGATCAGCCCCGCGATCTGCACGCGGGCGAGCGTCGGCGGCGGCTCTTCCGCGCGGCCGAAAGCGAGGGTCGATTCCGCCAGGCTGATGGCCCGCGAGATCGAGCCGAGCAGCTTGGGGATGAGCCGCTTCACGAGCGGGTCGTCCGAACCCTCGATGCGGTCGGCGAAAAGCTGGGCGGAGGTGAGGATGTTGCGCAGGTCGTGGCTGACGCGCGCCACGGCGCCGCCGAGCTGGGCGAGACGTTCCTTCTGCTTCAGCGCGCCGGTCAGCTGCGTCTGCATGGTGCGCAGCGCCTCCTCGGCCTCGCGCAGCTCGGTCACCCGGGCCGAGGGCTTGATGATCGAGCGGGCATCCTCGGGCGCCGCGGCATAGTTCTGCATGGCGCTCACCACCCCGGCGATGGGGCGCAGCAGCAAGGCGCGCACGGCCATGAACAGCAGCGTCGCGGTGAGGATAGAGATGACAGCCGAGAGGAACAGCACGCGGAAGCCGTATTCGTACATGGCCGCCCTGAGGGGGCCGGTCGCCATGGTTACCTCGATGAGCAAGCCGCCGTCCTGCACAGGGTTGCCCATGACCCGGATGATCCGGTCCTCATGGTCGAAGAGCACCGCCAGCGCATCGGTGATCAGCGCCGGGGCTGCGGCATTGCGCATGTCATATGTGGCGTAGATCGGCTGCGGGATGGGGGAGGAGAGCGCGAGCTGGCGCACCTCGTCGCGCCGGAGCACGACGTTGAAGACGCCGGCGTTTTCCAGCAGCTCTGCCTCGAGCTCAGGCGTGACCATATCGTCCGCCAGCAGCGCCAGCGAGGCAATCTGCGAGCGGGCCAGGCGCTCGTTGAGGTAATCCTCGCGAAAGCGGGCGACGGACGGCACGAAGATCAGCACCTCCGCCAGCATGACGAAGATGACGGTCAGGACGAGGAACCGGCCTGACAGCGTTCTCAGCATGGCCCCTCCCGATCAGGGCGTCAGGCGCTGAATGGCGCCCACCGCGCGTTTCACAAAACCACTCTCGAACAATTTGGGGCTAAAGTAGCTGCCGGCCACGGATTTGTGAATTTCCGAGCGCGTCGGATAGGGCATCACGGTGCCGGCCACGGCCGAAAGCTTCATCTTCTGGCCGATGGCGAACTGCCAATAGCCGATCTGGTCGCCCGCCCCGGGCCCGACGATGCCCGCGCCCACGGGGCGCCCCTTCGCCACCATCAGCTTGATGAGCCCCTCAGTGTCACGCTCGGCCTGGGCACGGTCGTTGCGCTCGAAGGGCAGGGTCAGAACGGTGAGGCTCTTGCCGTACTTTTTCCGCGCATCGTCCTCAGTCAGCCCGACATGGGCGAGCTCGGGGGCGGTGTAGGTGGCGCGGGGGATGGGCGCAGTCGCCTTGGCGGGCAGGCCGAAGGCGATGTTACGCAGGGCGGTGACGCCGTGGTAGCCGGCCAGATGGGTGAACTGGCCTCGCCCCGCGACGTCGCCGAGGGCGAAGAGGCGGCGGTGCGTGACCGAGCGCAGGCTGTCATCGACGGTGATGCCGGCCTTCGTGACCTCGACGCCCGCCTTCTCCAGATCAAGCCTAGCAAGGTTGGGCTTGCGGCCGGTGGCGACGAGCAGATGCGTGCCGCGCACCTCGCCCTTGTCGGTCTCCACCACGATGGTCTCGCCATCCTGGCGCACGCGCGCCGCCTTCTCGCCGGTGCGGAAGGTCACGCCCTCGCGCTCCAGCGCGGCCAGCACCACGTCGCGCAGCTCCGGCTCTTCGCGGGCCAGCGGCGTGCCGGCCTCGATCACCGTCACCTCGCTGCCGAGGCGCCGGTGCGCCTGCGCCATCTCCATCCCGATAGGGCCGCCGCCGAGGATGATCAGATGACCGGGCAGTGCCGCGTCGGCCAGGCGCTCGCGGGCGAAGAGGCTCTCGTTGGTGAGATAGGGCACATCCGCCAGCCCCTCGATGGGCGGCACGGCAGGGGACGAGCCGGTGGCGACGGCGAAGCGGCGGGCGCGGATGCGCCAGGGGCCGCCCTCGCCCTCGACCTGCACCTCCTCGCGGCTGGTGAAGCGGGCCCAGCCCCGCAGCACCGTAACCCCGAGGCCCTCGAACCGCTCCTGGCTGTCATGGGGCGCGATGGCGCCGATGGCACTGCTCACGCGGGCCAGTGCCGCCTGGTAGGAGACATCTGCCCCGGCCTGCCGCTCGGCCGCCGCTTTGATGAGCGCCTTCGACGGCACGCAGCCGTAGTTCAGGCAATCGCCCCCCATCTCGCCGCCCTCGATGAGCACGGTGCGCACACCCATCTGGGCAGCGCCGGAAGCGAGGGTGAGGCCGGCAGAACCGGCACCGATGACGCAGAGATCGAAGGTCAGCTTGTCCATCTGGCGAATACGTACTTTCTGAACAGCGGCAGCGCGGCGAGCAGCGCCAGCCCGAGGAATGGCAGGAACACCCGAGGCTCGCGCAGCAGGCTGAAATCCGGCGTGCCACCGGTGGCAAACACCTCTCCAAGGCCCGCGCCGACAGAGGTGTAGACAAGCGCCCCGGGGATGATTCCCAGATAGGTGGTCACCGCGAAGGCCGAAAGGGGCACCGCCAGCAAAGCGGGGATGAGATTGGCCGCGAAGAACGGAACTACGGGGATCAGGCGGATGAGAAAGAGCATCGGCCACATGTTGGCGTCGATGCCCTCCTTCAGCTTCCGTGTCTTTTCACCACCCTCCAGCCGCCTCGCCAGCCGCTCGCCCAGCCCCCAGCGTGCGGCCATGAAGATCAGGCAGGCGCCGGTGCCGGAGGCCAGAACGTTGAAGACAACGCCCGGGAACGTGCCGAAGAGGAAGCCGCCGGTGAGCGTGAAGATCGTCGCCCCCGGCAATGACAGCGCCACGACAGTCATATAGGCGCCCATGAAGGCAAGCACGGCCCACAGGTAATGCGTATCACGGAAGGCCATCAGCGCCTCGCGGTTGCCGGCGAGCGTGTCGAAGCTGAGGTATTCGCCCAAGGCCCAGGCGCCCCAGATCGCTACACCGCCAATCCCGGCGGGCAGCAGCAGCCTCAGCCGGGCGAGGCGCCCGCTGCCCTTGGTCTCTTCGCCGTCTTCGGGGTCGCGTTCTGCCATGGCACCAGTTTGACTGGTGCGGGCGGAAGGGAAAGGCCTTTCATCGCGCGCCGTCACGGCACTCCCGGCGCGCCCCGATTCGCTGCCCTGGAAGGCCGCACGACAAAGAAATCTCGCGGTCCTGTAGAAACCGGCGCTCGGGCAGCGCGCCGCCCTTGTTTTCATCCGCCAATTCGGGCCTAAGCCCGCGATGCCCGCGCCCTTCTGGCGTTGACAGACATGCCATCACCCCTTAAGTGCCGGGCTTCGAATGAACGGGCCCCGGGGCCGCCGAAGGCGGTGCGGTGTGGCCTGAGTTGAGCCTCCGCCATTGGGGGCCCCGAGACGGAGAGCCGCGATGAAACGCACGTTCCAACCTTCCAACCGCGTCCGCAAGGCGCGCCACGGCTTTCGCGCCCGCATGGCCACCAAAGCCGGTCGCAAGATCCTGAACGCGCGCCGCGCCCGCGGCCGCAAGGTTCTGTCGGCCTGATTTTGGCCGAGGGGCAGGTAGCCAAGGCTGCGACCCTCAAGAACCGTGCCGATTTTCTAGCCGCCGCGCGAGGGGGAAGAGCCTTCTCGCGCGGTTTCGTGCTGCAAGCACGCGAGCGCCGGCCCGATGAGCCGGCCACTGGCGTGCGCGTCGGCTACACCTGCTCGAAGAAGGTCGGCAATGCCGTGGCGCGCAACCGCGCCAAGCGCCGCCTGCGCGAGGTGGCCCGCGCCGTATTGCCAACGCATGGCCAACCCGGCTGGGATTACGTGCTGATCGGCAAGAACGGCTCGACCGCCAGCCGCGACTTCGCCCTGATGAAGGACGATCTCGCCCGCGCCCTGACCGAGCTGCACGGCGCCCGCACATGACCCCCCTCGCCTATGCCCTGTCGTTGCCGGTGCGGGCCTACCGCATGGTCGGCTCGCCCTGGGTGGGGCATGGCTGCCGCTTTCAGCCCACCTGCTCGGCCTATGCGCTGGAAGCGCTGGAAAAGCACGGTGGCATCAAGGGCGGATGGCTGACGCTGCGGCGCCTTGCCCGCTGCCATCCGCTGGGCGGCTCGGGCATCGACAACGTGCCGGATTAGCCGGCGTATTTCGCCGAAAGCTCGCCGCAATAGCCCGTCAGGCGGTCGCGCAGGCTGGCCGCCAGCTTGCCCCGCCCGAGCTTCAGCGATTGCAGCAGCAGCTTGCCGCCCATGCCCTTCGCCGCCATCTCGATCTCCAGCCGCGCGCGCGTACGCTCCGGCCCGAGGGCCGCGAGGGTGACACGTACCGTCAACAGCAGGCCCTGGCTGTCGGAGACGAGCGCATAGCCGCCAGGCGGCGCCCATTCGGTGACCACCGGCTCAAGATGCCGCTCACGGCCGCGGAAGTTGAAGCGAATGTCCCACGCCGTTCCGGGGCCGGCGGAGGCGCCGGGCTCTTTGCGGGCGATGGTGGCGCCGCGCTTGGCGGCTGCCCGCTCGAAGCCCTGAAAATCGGCGAAGCGCTCGAACGTCCAGTCGATGGGGGCGGCGACATCGGCTTCGGCGGACAGATCCATGGGAGCTCCTTGCTGCAGATCGGGCTGTTGATGGCGGCTGGCGGCGGCCCCGTCAATCGTGCTGCGTCAATCGGGCGGCGCTCAGGCCAGCCGGTCGCCCAGCCAGTTCCAGAGCAGGAATTGCGCGATCGCCCCCTCGCGCGGCGGGCGGATCTGGGGGTCACGGGCCGCGAAGATCTCCGCCACCCGCTCGCGGCTGACCCAGAGCGCCTCTTCGATCTCCACCGGGTCGACGTTGATCTCGGTGCTCGTCGCCTCTCCGATGCAGCCCATCATCAGCGAGGCCGGGAAGGGCCAGGGCTGGCTGGAGAGATAGCGCACCGGGCCGACGCGCACGCCGGCCTCTTCCCAGACCTCGCGGCGCACCGCGGCCTCTATCCCCTCGCCCGGCTCGACGAAGCCGGCCAGCAGCGAGAACATGCCCTCCGGCCAGGCGGGTGAGCGGCCGAGGAGCACGGAATTGCCATGCGTCACCAGCATGATGACCACCGGATCGGTCCGCGGGAAATGGGGCGCGCCGCAGGAGGGGCAGCGCCGCTGCCAGCCCGCTGACTCCATGTCGCTCTTGGCGCCGCAGCGGGCGCAGAAGCCGTGGATGCGGTGCCATTCGAACAGCGCCCGGGCCGTCGCGGCCAGCTCTGCCTCTCGCGGTGAGAGGCCGGGCATGATGCGGCGAAGCTCGGCGAATGCGCCGGGCAGGCCCGGGTGGCTCTGCGCGCTGTCATCGAAGAAGCCGGGCGCCGGTGCCTCTGCCCCGGGCCAATCAACGAGCTGAGCAGCGAAGAGCGGCGCGCCGGCCTCGTCGCGACCCAGGAACAGGCGCTCGCCCGTCTCGAGCACGTCGGAGGGCGGCAGCATCAGCAGACGCCCCTCCTCCGCCAGCACCTTGCCGCGCCAGAGGGGCAGCACCCGCGCGCCAGGCTCTGCCCAAAGGGCAGCCTGCGCGGCGGCATCGCTGCGCAGATGCGCGGCCCGGTCCAGCCCGGAGCCGCCGAAGGTGACTGTCTCGGCTAATCTCACGCCGCCTTCCTGCCACGCCCGCCCGGCGGGGGGAAGCGGCACGCGCACCCCGCCCCGCGAACCCAAACGCCACGTCTCGGCGCCGGTTCGGTCAAAGCTGACGAGACAAGCACCCCGATTGCATGTAACGGTCGTGGGGTGGTTCAATTTGGGCGGTCATGCCGCAGCGTAGTTTTGACATAAGATCAGGTGGCGATACGGCTCACCTGCGTATCCTGGCCACCACAGACCTGCATATGTCTTTGCTGCCGTGGGATTACTTCACCGACAGTGAAGACCCTCCCATTGGCCTGGCCCGCTGCGCCGAGCTGATCCGGCGTGCGCGGGCCGGCGCTCCCAACGCCTTTCTCTTCGACAACGGTGATTTCCTGCAGGGCAACCCGATGTCCGACCTGCTGGCCGAGCTGGCCGAGGCGGGCCACCCGATGCCCAACCCGATGATCGCCGCGATGAACCAGCTGGGCTACGACGCGGTCGGCCTTGGCAACCACGAGTTCAACTACGGGCTGCGCTTTCTGGAGGCCGCGCTGTCGGAGGCGGAATTTCCGGTGGTCTGCGCCAATGTCGTGCGCCGGCGCGGCAACCGGGCGACGGAAGATGCGCCCTTCATGCCGCCCTATACGGTGATCGAGCGCGACATCGTCACAGGTGCCGGCAAACCGAACAGGATCAAGCTGGGTATCATCGGCTTCGCGCCGCCGCAGATCACGCTGTGGGACGGCCCCCATCTGGGCAGCGCCGTCACCACACGCGACATCGTCGAAGCCGCGCAGGCGCATCTGCCCCGGCTGAAGGCCGAGGGCGCCGATATCGTGCTGGCGCTCAGCCATTCCGGCATCGGCAGCGCCGAATACGAGCCGGGGCGCGAGAATGCCTCTGTGCCGCTGGCGGCGCAGGAGGGGATCGACGCGCTGATCTGCGGCCATACGCACCGGGTGTTCCCGATGGCCGGCGGGCCGCATGTTGGCCCGGTGGATCATGACGCGGGCACCATCCACGGCCGCCCGGCGGCGATGCCGGGGGCCTATGGCTCGCATCTGGCGGTGATCGACCTCGCCGTCGTGCTGCGCGACGGAAAATGGAGCGCCGTGCGGAACAGCTCGCGCCTCTTCCCGCTGCGCGGGGTGGATGGCCGGCTGCCCGAGCCGGACGCCGGCATCGTCGATCTGGCCCGCCCGGCACATGAGGCCACTCAAAAGGAGGTCCGCCGCCCCATCGGACATCTGACGGGGCGGCTGCAATCCTACTTCTCCATGGCCGCGCCCGACCCCTGCCTCAGCCTCGCGGCGGATGCCATGCGGGCCGAGGCGCGCCGGCTGCTGCATGGCCGGCCTGAAGAGGGCCTGCCGATCATCTGCGCCCATGCGCCCGTCCGCTCTGGCGGGCACAAGGGGCCGGGCAACTACGTCGATATCCCAGAAGGGCCGCTGGCGCTGCGCCACGCCGCCGAGCTTTACAGCTACCCCAACCGCATGGTGCTGGTTGAGCTGACCGGGGCCGAGGTGAACAGCTGGCTGGAGCGCACGGCCTCGATCTTCGCGCAGATCAGGGCGGGCGTCGCCGACCAGCCGCTGGTCGACCCCGAATGCCCGCCCTACCTCTTCGACGTGCTCGACGGGCTGACCTACGAGATCGACCCGACGCGGCCCCGCCTGTGCGATGCATCAGGCGCGCTTCTCACGCCCACCGCCCACAGGGTCAGCGACATACGCCTCGCCGACGGCTCGCTGGTGACCGAAGAGACGCGGCTGGTGGTGGCGACGAATTCCTACCGGCTCGGCGGCAGCGCCGGCTATTCGATGGTGCGGCGCGGCCGGCAGCTGGCCGAAAGCCAGATGGGCCTGCGCGACATCATCGCCTCTTACGTGCGCGCCAACTCGCCCGTGCAGGCCCGGGCCCGGCCGGTCTGGCGCTTTGCCCGGCTACCCGGCACCAGCGCCATCTACCACAGCGCCCCCTCTGCCGCCGACGTGCTGCGCTTGCCCGAGGCGCCGGAGCATATCCGGGCTCTGGGACTGGTGCGGGGCGGCTTCGGGCTGTTCGAGGTGCGGTTCCTTGGGGCGGGCGCCACCGCGAGCTGAGAGGGCGGAGGGGGCGCTGCCCCCGCCTTCGGCCCCCCGGGATATTTTGAGAAAAGCGAGGGGAAGAGGGGCGCTCAGGCCCGGCGTTTCGCCTTGTAGGGAGCCATGGCGAGGCGGGCGAGCTCGTCGGCGCGCTCGTTCTCGGGATGGCCGGCATGGCCCTTCACCCATTCCCACGTCACGTCGTGGCGGGCGGCGGCGGCGTCGAGGCGCTGCCAGAGCTCGGCGTTCTTGACGTCTTTCTTGGCGGCGGTCCTCCAACCGTTGCGCTTCCAGCCGTGGATCCACTTGGTCAACCCGTCTTTGACGTAGCTGCTGTCGGTCACCAGCGTGATCTTCGTGGCCCGGCCGAGAGCTTCCAGCGCCGAGATGGCGGCCATCAGCTCCATCTGGTTGTTGGTGGTCTGCGCGGCGCCGCCACTCAGCTCGCGGCGCTTGAGTTCTTTGCCGCCCTCGCGGGCCATGAGCAGGGCGCCCCAGCCTCCGGGGCCGGGATTGCCCGAGCAGGCGCCATCGGTATAGGCGAAGTAGTCAGCCATGCGGCTCTCCCCTCTGGGCGAGGAGGACGATCCAGCCGATCTCGTCACCCGCCGTGCTGCGCCCCCGGCCTTCGGTGGCCGAGAGCTCGTGAAAGCCGGCGGCGGCGAGCAGGGCCCGCAACTCCTCCGGCGCGTAATAGCTGTAGTGCCGGCCGAGCCCGTCGCGGCGGTCGCCCTCGCCTGTCATCATCCCCAGATGCAGCAGCCCGCCGGGGCGGAGCGCCCGGGCGACGGCGGCGAGATGGCCGGGCAGCGCATTGCGAGCGGCGTGAAGCAGCGAGAAATTGGCCCAGATGCCGTCATAGGCCGCTACCTCGTCCAGCTCGGCGAAGCTCGCCTGGCGGAAGGTGGCGCCCGGCGCGGCGGCCCGCGCCTCGGCCAAGAGGCCGGCGGAGGCGTCGATGCCGGTGACGGCGAAGCCCTGGGCAATCAGGGCCGCCGCCGAAGCGCCGCTGCCGCAGCCGAGATCGAGCACCGCGGCGCCGGGGGGCAGGCGCTCGGTGAAGGCGGCCAAGTGCTTGCTCGGCAGATCCGCGGCGCGGAGGGCCGCGTAATCGGCGCTGTGGCTGTCGTAATAGGCGATGGTCCCCGCATCGGGGGCCGCCGCATGCTCAGCTGCCGTCACGCCCGCTCCAGCGCCAGCTTGAGGCCGAGCCCGGCGAAGCTCGCGGCGAAGGCGCGGCGCATCCACGCCATTGCCCGCTCGGAGCCGAGGATCAGGTGGCGGCCAGAGGCGGCGAGCCCGGCGTAGAGCAGGAAGGTGCCGAAAGTGATCGCCGAGAAGGCGAAGCCCAGCTCGGCCACTTCCGCCAGCCCAGCTTCGGGCGAGAGGAACTGCGGCAGGAAGGCGAGAAAGAACAGCGGCAGCTTGGGGTTGAGGATGTTCAAGAGGATGCCGCGCCAGACCAGCCGCGACGGCGGCGCCGGCTCGCCCGGGCGGATCGAGAGCGAGCCCGTCTCGCGCAGTACGCCCCAGGCCATCCAGAGCAGATAGGCGACACCGGCGAACTTAAGCGTCTGAAACAGCACGGCGGAGGAATGGAGGATCGCCGCCAGCCCCGCCGCCGCCACGGCGAGGTGCACCACCGTCGCCAGCGTGCAGCCAACGGCCGCCCAGGCCCCCGCCCGCACGCCGCCGGCAAGCGCGGCGCCCAAGGTGTAGATCACCCCGATGCCGGGGCTGAGGCAGATGACGAATGCCGTCAGCAGAAATTCCGGGCCCATCGGCGCGCTCCCTCAGGCGGGCTCGCGGAGGACCCGCGGCACCTTGAACTCCACATGCTCCTCGGCGGTGACGACCGGGTTCACAGTCACGTCGTAGCGGCCGCGGAAGGCTTCGATCACCTCGTCGATCAACACCTCGGGCGCCGAGGCGCCGGCGGTGATGCCTATCGAGCGGATGCCCTCCAGCGCGCGCCAGTCGATATCCGCGGCGCGCTGCACGAGCTGGGCGTAGGAGCAGCCGGCCTTGCGGGCCACCTCGACCAGCCGCTTGGAATTGGAGCTGTTCGGCGCCCCCACCACGAGAAGCGCATCGCAATCGGGCGCCATTTCCTTCACGGCGCCCTGACGGTTGGTGGTGGCGTAGCAGATGTCTTCCTTGTGCGGCCCGATGATGGCCGGGAAGCGCGCGCGCAGGGCGGCCACGATATCTGCCGTGTCATCGATGGAGAGGGTCGTCTGGGTGACAAAGGCGAGCCGCTCGGGGTCGCGCACCTCAACGGTGGCCACATCCTCGGGCGTTTCCACCAGCAGCACTTCGCCGTCGGGGAGCTGGCCCATGGTGCCGATGGTCTCCGGATGGCCGGCGTGGCCGATCATGATCATCTGCAGGCCGTTCTCGGCGTGGCGGGCGGCTTCGATATGCACCTTGCTGACGAGCGGGCAGGTCGCATCCACGTAGATCATCTGCCGCTCTTCGGCCGCGCGGGGCACCGCTTTCGGCACGCCATGGGCGGAGAAGATCACCGGGCGGTCGCCGGGGCATTCCTCGAGCTCTTCGACGAAGACGGCGCCTTTGGCGCGCAGGTCGTCCACCACATATTTGTTATGGACGATCTCGTGGCGCACGTAGACGGGGGCGCCCCATTTCTCGAGCGCCATCTCGACAATCTTGATGGCGCGGTCGACACCGGCACAGAAGCCGCGCGGGGCGGCGAGGTGAAGCGTGAGGGGCGGCTTGGTCATGGCTCAGAGGTAGGCGATGCGGGCGCCGCCGTCGAGACCCCGGAGCTTCACGCAGGCATGAGCGGGCGGCCAGCGCCGGGGCGGCGGAAGGCAAATGGCATCCGGGGGGGCCTTCGAAAAGGAAACAGGCGCCCTAGCGGGGCCAGATCACCGGAAACCAATCCTCGCGCAGCCGCTGGCCGGGCTGCATGCCGTGCCCCGGGAAGGGCGGCGAGGTGCGGCCGGGGCGCTCGACATAGCGGGCATCGTCGCCCACCAGCCGCAGCGAGAAGGCGCGGCGGCGCTGCGTGGTCTCATTGCCGCGGGCGCCGTGCAGGGCGCGAAAGTCGAAGGCCACAGCATCGCCCGGCTCCAGCTGCCACTCCAGCACCTCCATGCCTTCGGCATCCGGGTCGGGCACGGGCATGTAGGCGGAGGGGTCGGGGTAGAAAGAGGTATCGGCCAGCCAGCGCTTGGGCAGCACCGGCTTCTCCCACAGGTGAGAGCCGGCGACGATGCGCAGCGTGTTCTCGCGCACAGGGTCGAGCGGCGACCAGAAGCTGATCGTCTGGCTGCCTTCGACGAAGTAATAGGGCCCGTCCTGATGCCAGGGCGTGGCCTTCGGCGTGCCCGGCTCTTTCACCAGCACATGGTCGTGAAACACCTGCACTGTCTCAGAGCCCATCAGCTCCGCCGCCACGGGCGCGGCGTCAGAGCCAAGGATCACGCGCTCGAAGGCGGGGATGCGCTGCCAGTTGCAGTAATCGTCGAAAAACCGGCCCGGCTCGCCGGGCTTGAGGTTCTCCGCCGCATAGGGGCCGGGCGCGGCCATGTTGGCGGCCACGCCCTCGGCCAGCTCCTCCTGCCAGTCGGCGAAGAGGCCCCGCACGACGATCGCACCGTCGCGGCGGTAAGCCTCTGCATCGCCGGGCTGCAGGAGCGGGTGGGTCATTCGCCCGGCACCGCCTCTTCATCGTCGCGCTGCGGCACGCGCTCGCGCGGCGGGCGGCCGATGGCCTCTTTCAGCTCTTCCAGCTCGATGAAATTATCGGCCTGGCGGCGCAGCTCGTCGGCCACCATCGGGGGCTGCGAGCGGATGGTCGAGACCACAGAGACGCGCACGCCCTTGCGCTGCAATGCCTCGACCAGCGGGCGGAAATCGCCGTCGCCGGAGAAGAGCACGATATGGTCGACATGCGGGGCAAGCTCCATGGCATCGACGGTGAGTTCGATATCCATGTTGCCCTTGACCTTACGGCGGCCCTGGCTGTCGGTGTATTCCTTCGCCGGTTTGGTCACCATGGTGAAACCGTTGTAATGCAACCAGTCCACCAGGGGCCGAATAGGCGAATATTCGTCATTCTCGAGCAGCGCCGTATAGTAGAATGCACGCAGGAGCTTGCCCCGTCGCATGAATTCCTGCCGAAGCAGCTTGTAATCGATGTCGAACCCCAGCGATTTCGCAGCGGCATAAAGGTTCGAGCCATCGATGAAGAGCGCGAGGCGCTCGTCACGATAAAACATTAAAACGACCTTCCATTGTCCCGCGCCGTGAGTGGTGTGAGTGGCTGGCGCGGGGCACGCTAATGTAAGAGAAACGTGTCATGCCGCAAGCACATCGACAAGACACGTCAGGCCACTTGGTGGTTATCGCCCTGGGTTCAAACCTCGACGGGGCGTCACTTTCCCGAAACGCCACGTTGCATTGGGCCTCGCGGGCCATCGAGGCGGCGGCGGGGGCCCCTGTGCGCATCAGTCGCACCTACCGGTCTGCGGCTTACCCCGCGGGAATCGGGCCAGATTTCGTGAATGCCGTCTGCGTCGTGCGCTGGGATGCCGAGCCCGAGGCGATTCTCTCGCAGCTGCATGCCATCGAGGCCGAGGCCGGGAGGGAGCGGCAGACTAGATGGGGGCCGCGCACGCTGGATCTCGATCTCATCGCGGCGGGGGCAGCCGTGCGCCCCGACCGGGAGGGCTGGGCCGCCTGGGTGACGCTGCCGGAGGAGCGGCAGCGGGTGGAGGCGCCGGACAGGCTTGTCCTGCCGCATCCCCGCATGGCCGACAGGGCCTTCGTTTTGCTGCCCCTGACAGAGGTTGCGCCCGAGTGGCGCCACCCGGTGACGGGGCTGACCGCTGCCGAGATGCTGGCGGAGCTGCCCGGGGCCAACGTCGCCGCCCTCACCCCGCTGGAGGGCCAAGTGGACTAGGGGCCCAAGGCACGGCCGGGGCCCGGAAACCTCGGCGCAGCACTTGTCAATCCCTTCCATGCAGCGTAGACGGGGCCTTTCAAAGCGGGGCAGGCTTTGGGCGCAGCGCGCCTGGATCGCCAGGGCGATACGCCGAAAGGTGTGCCACTCCGCCGACGATGCAACCGGCCGCCGCCTGGGCGGCGCCGACAGCAGACAAGGATCATTCATGGCCCGCGTGACCGTCGAAGACTGCGTTGACAAGGTTCCGAACCGTTTCGAGCTGGTGATGCTCGCCGCGCACCGCGCCCGCGAAATCACTGCGGGCGGCCCGCCGACTGTGCCGCGCGACAACGACAAGAACCCCGTCGTCGCCCTGCGCGAGATCGCCGAAGAGACGCAAGGTGCCGAGGATCTGCGCGAGCGCATGATCGAATCGCACCAGACGCAGATCGAGGTCGACCGTCCTGAAGAAGATTCCATGGCCCGCCTCATGGAGGCCGAGGTCGACAAGCCGGCGCGCGACGACATGAGCGAAGAGCGCCTGCTGCGCGAACTCATGGAAGTCCAGCGTCAGCGCTGAGCCGGAGGCACCGCCAGACATGGCCGATCATGGGGTGAGCACCGGAAGCAATTCGCCGGAGCGCACCCCTGCCAAGCCGGCGCGCCCGCGCGCCGCGCGCGGCGTGAAGGTCGAGCGCGCCGACGCGGCAGAGCCTGCCGCGCCGCTGGCCCCGGTCGACCCGCCGCCCACAGCAGAGCACCCCGTGCCGAAGGACGACCCGGTCGCCGCGGCGGGCGAGGCGCTGTTCGCCGTCGTGCGCGGCTACAACCCCAAGACCGACGAAGCGAAGCTGCGCGCCGCCTTTGCCTATGGCCGGCACAAGCATGAGGGGCAGCTGCGCCGCTCGGGCGAGCCCTATTTCACCCATCCCATCGCCGTCGCCGCCATTCTGGCCGAGCAGCGGCTCGATGATTCCACCCTCATCACCGCCCTGCTGCACGACACGATCGAGGACACCAGAACCTCGTTCAGCGAGATCGAGCGGCGCTTCGGGCGCGAGGTGGCCGAGCTGGTGGATGGCGTCACCAAGCTGACCAACCTGCAGCTCTCGTCTGCGCAAACCCAGCAGGCCGAGAACTTCCGCAAGCTCTTCATGGCCACCAGCCGCGACCTGCGGGTGACGCTGGTGAAGCTGGCCGACCGGCTGCACAACATGCGCACCATCGGCTCGATGTCGCCCGAGAAGCAGCAGCAGAAGGCGCGCGAGACGATGGAGATCTTCGCGCCCCTCGCCGGCCGCATGGGCATGCAGTGGATGCGCGAAGAGCTTGAGGACCTGTCCTTCAAGGTCATCAACCCCAAGGCCCGCACCTCGATCATCCGCCACTTCGCCCGGCTGCGGCGCGACAGCGGCGACGTGATCAAGCGCATCACCGCCGACATGCGCAAAGAGCTGAAGGCCGCCGGCATTCCCGCCGAGGTGACCGGCCGCGCCAAGATGCCCTATTCGATCTGGCGCAAGATGCAGGCGAAGGATCAGGGCTTCTCGCGTCTCAGCGACATCTACGGCTTCCGCGCCATCACCGAGAACGAGGCCGATTGCTACCGCGCCCTCGGCGCCATCCACCAGCGGTGGAAAAGCGTGCCGGGCCGCTTCAAGGATTACATCAGCCAGCCCAAATCGAACGGCTACCGCTCGATCCACACCACCGTCTCGGGCCGCGACGGTAAACGGGTGGAGGTGCAGATCCGCACCCGCGAGATGCACGAGGTCGCCGAAGCCGGCGTCGCCGCGCACTGGGCCTATCGCGACGGCCAGCGCGCCTCGAACCGCTTCGCCGTCGATCCGGTGCGCTGGATCTCCTCGCTCACCGCGCGGATGGACGAGGTGGAAGATCACGACGCCTTCCTAGAGGCGGTGAAGCTGGAGATGTACCAGGACCAGGTGTTCTGCTTCACGCCCAAGGGCGAGGTCATCAAGCTGCCGCGCGATGCCACGCCCATCGACTTCGCCTATGCCATCCACACCCGCATCGGCCATGCCTGCGTGGGTGCCAAGGTTGACGGCATGCGCGTGCCGCTGTGGACGCGGCTGAAGAACGGCCAGTCGGTCGAGATCATCACCGCCGAGGGGCAGACGCCGCAGGCCACCTGGGTGGACATCGCCGTGACCGGCCGC
Organism: Pseudoroseicyclus sp. H15; assembly: GCF_054353345.1. Taxonomy (NCBI): domain Bacteria; kingdom Pseudomonadati; phylum Pseudomonadota; class Alphaproteobacteria; order Rhodobacterales; family Paracoccaceae; genus Pseudoroseicyclus; species Pseudoroseicyclus sp. H15. The sequence goes on along the minus strand of NZ_JBTHJE010000001.1, from coordinate 670,838 downwards.
GCCAAGACGGCCATCCGCCGGGCGCTGAAAGAGGTCGACCGCGAGCGCTTCATCCGCCTGGGGCAAGAGCTGGTGCGCGTCGCCTTCGAGAACCACCGCCGCAAGGCGACCGACAAGGCCCTGCGCACCGCCGCCAAGGCTCTGGCTGTCGAGAGCGTGGATGAGCTGCTGTCGCGCGTCGGCTCCAACGAGCTTTCCGCCCGGCAGATCGTGCGCACGATCTACCCAGATCTCACGCCTACCACGGGCGAGGAGATCGACGAGAACCGAGCCGTCGTCGGCCTTGCCCCCGACCAGCCGCATACCCGCGCGCCCTGCTGCAAGCCGGTGCCGGGCGAGCGCATCGTCGGCATCACCTGGCGGGGCCGGGGCGTTGTCGTGCACGCCATCGACTGCGCGGCGCTGGTGGAATTTGAAGAGCAGCCGGGCCGCTGGCTCGACCTGCGCTGGCAGGAGGGGCAGCACAAGGCGATCCACGATGTCACGCTCGATGTCACCATCGTCAACGATGCCGGCACCCTCGGGCGGCTGTGCACATTGATCGCCGAGCAATCCGCCAATATCTCCAATCTGGAGTTCAAGGATCGCAAGCCCGATTACTATCGCCTTCTGGTCGATGTAGAATTGCGGGACGCGGAGCATCTTCACCGGGTGATGACGGCGCTTGAGGCAGAAAGCGACGTGGCCGCCCTGCGCCGCTACCGTGACCCGAGCCGGGCGAACGAGCCTCTGAAGGGGCAAAGCTGAGAGATAGAGGAGAGGCGCAGGCTTCATGGTCTTCAAGCGCCGCGACAGACGCCCATGGTACCGGGCGCTGACAGAACTGCTCTGGCCCCGTGGCGGCTGGAAGCGGGCGTTCAACTATGTCGCCCACCGCCTGCGCCGCCTGCCCGACACGCCAGAGAAGATCGCCCGCGGCCTCTGGGCTGGCGTCTTCGCCAGCTGGACCCCGTTCTACGGGCTGCATTTCATGGTGGCGTGGCTCATCGCCCTCATTATGCGCGGCAACGTGCTGGCGGCGCTGCTGGGCACCTTCTTCGGCAACCCGCTCACCTATGTGCCCATCGGGGTGATCTCGCTGCAGACGGGGCATATCCTGCTGGGCCGCCGCCCGCGCAGCGAGCTGCATGACAGCTTCGGGGCCAAGTTCCTCGGCGCGGGCGAAGACCTCTGGCACAACTTTCTGGCGCTCTTCTCGCCGGAGCCGACGGAATGGGGCCGGCTGGCCGAGTTCTGGCACGATGTGTTCCTGCCCTATCTCGTCGGCTTCGTGATACCGGGTGCGATTGCCTCGACGGTGGTGTATTTCCTCGCCGTGCCGCTGATCCGCGCCTATCAGAACCGCCGCAAGAAGGTGCTGAAGGAGCGGCTGAGCCAGCTTGGCAAGAGCGGCAGCCCGTAAGAAGGAGAGAGCCATGACGGCATTGCGGCTCGGCGTGAACATCGACCATGTGGCCACCGTGCGGAACGCGCGCGGCAGCGCCTACCCCGACCCGGCCCGCGCGGCCCGTCTGGCCGAAGAGGCGGGGGCCGATGGCATCACCGCGCATCTGCGCGAAGACCGGCGCCATATCTCCGACGCCGATATCGAGGCGCTGATGGCGGCGCTGAACGGCCCGCTCAACCTCGAGATGGCAGCGACAGAGGAGATGCAGGCCATCGCCCTGCGCCACCGCCCGCATGCCGTGTGCCTCGTGCCCGAGAAGCGCGAGGAGCGGACGACCGAGGGCGGGCTGGACGTGGCCCGCGAAGAGAACCGCCTCGCCCATTTCATCGCGCCGCTGCGCGAAGCCGGCTGCCGCGTCTCGCTGTTCATCGGCGCCGACCGCCCGCAGGTGGAATCTGCCGCGCGCATCGGCGCCGCCGTCGTCGAGCTGCACACAGGCGCCTATTGCGACCTGCACACCGAGGGCCGCTTCGAAGAGCGCGACGCCGAGCTTGCCCGCCTCACCGAGATGGCAGCGCTGGCCGACGAGCTGGGGCTGGAGGTGCATGCCGGCCATGGCATCACCTACGAGACAGTCGCCCCCATCGCCGCCATCCCGCAGGTGCGCGAGCTCAACATCGGCCATTTCCTGATCGGCGAGGCCATCTTCCGCGGCCTGCAGCCCGCCATCGCCGAGATGCGCCGCCTGATGGACGAGGCGCGGGCCTAGCCAGCCGTCCTCCCCAGCCCGGCCGCCGCCACCTCCTCCTTCAGCCAAGCCGCGAAGGCGCGCACGGCGCGGGTGGGGCGCCTGTCCGCCGCGGTGATCAGCCAGTAGTGGTTGCGGGTGGCATGGCGGCCGGCAAATGGCGCAACCAGATGGCCGCGCTCCAGCGCATCTGTCGCCAGCGTCTCGAAGGCGAGGAAGACGCCCTCGCCCGAGATCGCTGCATCCAGGCAGAGCATGGAATCGCTGAAGAACGGGCCGTCGCCGGGCGTGATCTCGGCGTGCCCCTCCGGCCCCAGCCAGTCCTCCCAGCCGAAATTGGCACCGGTTTCGCGGATCACGGGCACCCGGGCGAGATCGTCATGGCTGTGAAGCCGCGCCGCGAGATCGGGTGCGCAGACGGGGAAGATCACCTGCGGCCAGAGCTGCTCGACTGTCACTCCGCTATACCCGCCGGGGCCGTTGCGAAGGCAGATATCCGCCTCGCCGGCATTGGGGTCGACCAGCCCCAGGCTGGCATCGAGCCGGATGCGCAGCTCCGGATGCCGCGCCCGGAAGCGGGGCAGCCGCCAGATCAGCCAGCGTGCCGCAAAGACCGGCGCAACCGAGACGGTGAGATGATCCTCGGCCCGCTGCGCCCTGGCCCCGGCGGCGGAGAGCTCGGCGAAGCCCCTTTGCAGCTGAGCCGTGACCGGCGCGCCCCGCTCTGTCGGCACCATGCCGGCGGGTCGCCGCTCGAAGAGCGTCAGCCCCAGCACACGCTCGGCGCGGATCACCTGCTGGCTGACCGCGCCGGGCGTCACGCCCATCTCCTCCGCGGCCGCCGCCAGCGAGCCCAGGCGGGCGACGGCCTCGACGGCGCGCAGGCTCTGCAGGGGAAGGCGGTTCAGCGGGTTCATATAGTCAGGCTATACCCCTCTCCACCGATCCGGCAATGATCGGCGCAGGGCCGCATGGCAGAACGCTCCCCGAAAGGAGCCATCCCATGCCCCGCCTTTTGCGCGCCTTCCGGCGCCTCACCCTGCCGCCGCCGCGCCCCTGCCCCGGCCCGCTCGACCATCCCCAGATCGCCCGCATGAGTCCGCGCGAGCTGGCCGACCTGCCCCTGCCGCGCGACTCCCCGCCCACGCGGCTTTGACGGGAGCGGCCGCCGCGCTTACCTCTGGCCTTCAAACCCCGGAGACATCATGCGCGCCACAGCCCTCTTCACCGCCCTCGCCCTTCTGCCCCAGACAGCCTTCGCCTTCGGCGCCGAGCCATGCGCCGGGCGCGTCGGCATCGATTCCATCGTCGAGCCCTGGGCGGAGTCCACCGCCACCTTCGCCAACGGCGAGGTGCGGGTCGCGCTCATCGACTTCACCGAGCCCGCCGGCGGGCCGGTGCATCTGGCCATCATCTCGCCGCCCCGCGACGAGCTGGGCCTGCGCCAGTGCCGGCTGATCACGCGCGACGGCGTCTTCGGCTGGTCGAACCTCGACTTCTCCACGCTGGAGGCCGCCTACGACCCGGCGACCGGGCTGACCTTCACCATCGAGGGCTCCGCCGCCAATGCCGACGAGACCGCCTTCGACCCGCTTCTGGTCACCGTCACCCTTGACCAGTCCACCGGCGAGATCGGCGTCAGCGAGGCCCCGCTGTGATCGCGCATGTCGTGCTTCTGGCCCTGCGGGACGACCATGACCCGGTCGAGCTGCAAACCGTGATGGACGGCCTCGCGGCGCTGAAGCTACCGGGTTTCGACAGCTTCCGCCACGGCCCGAATATCGACGCCGAGGGCAAGTCGCCCGGCTATCCCTACGGCTTCGTCGCCACCTTCGCCGACCGTGCGGCGCTCGCAACCTACGCCGCCGATCCCGGCCATAAGGCACTCGGCGCCCGGCTGGCCGCCCTTTGCACCGGCGGCGGCGCGGGCATCTTCGTGGCCGATCTCGATGTCTGAGCCGGGCGGAGGCGCGCAATGATCCTCGGCATCGGCACGGATCTCGCCAATATCGAGCGGATCGAGGGCACCATCGCCCGCTTCGGCGAGCGCTTCCTCTCCCGCGTCTTCACCGACCGCGAGCGCGCCCGCGCCGAGCGCCGACCCTATGCTGTCGCCGCCACCTATGCCAAGCGCTGGGCCGCGAAAGAGGCCTGCTCGAAGGCGCTCGGCACCGGACTGCGCATGGGCATCGCCTGGAAGGACATGTCGGTCACCAACCTGCACAGCGGCCAGCCGGTGATGCATGTGCAGGGCTGGGCGAAGACCCGGCTCGATGAGCTAACGCCTCCGGGCCACCGCGCCGTCATCCATGTCACCCTGACAGACGATCACCCCTGGGCGCAGGCTATGGTTGTGATCGAGGCGCTGCCGGACTAGCCGCGCCCTCGCGCCCTCGCTGAACGGCTGCGTGAACACCAGCCCCTGCGGCGCACCCCATGTTGACACAAGCCAGCGCCCTCTCCATGAAGCGCGGGCCGAGGCTGGCGATAAGGCAGATCCAAAATGACCGAGAAGACGGGCGCCCTTGCCGGGACCTGGGAGACCATCAAGACCATCGTGTATGCCCTGCTCATCGCCGGGGTCTTCCGTAGCTTGTTCTTCCAGCCCTTCTGGATCCCCTCGTCCTCGATGAAGGACACGCTGCTGGTCGGCGATTTCCTCTTCGTCAACAAGATGGCCTATGGCTATAGCTACGCCTCCTGCCCCTCGATCCGCATCCCTGCTCTCGGCATCGATATCGGCGCCGATGATTTCTGCGGCTGGATGGGCGAAGAGGGGCGCATCCTCGCCAGCGAGCCCGAGCGCGGCGATATCGTCGTCTTCCGCCACCCGGTGGACGGGCGCGACTTCATCAAGCGGCTGATCGGCCTGCCGGGCGACCGCATCCAGGTGATCGACGGCGTCCTGCAGATCAACGGCGAAGCGGTGGAAGTGGTGCCCGACGGCGTCTTCAGCGAAACCTACGAGCCGCAGGGGCCCCAGGGTGGCACGCCGCGCTGCTCCAACGGCGCCGTCGGCCTGGGTGCCGAATGCCTGAAGACGCGCTACCGTGAGACGCTGCCCAATGGCGTGACGCATGACATCCTCGATATCGGCGACCAGGGGCTCGACAATACCGGCGTCTTCACGGTTCCCGAGGGGCATTACTTCTTCATGGGCGACAACCGCGACAACTCGACCGACAGCCGCGTGCCGCAATCCGCGCGCGGGGTGGGCTATGTGCCCTTCGCCGATATCGTCGGCCGCGCCGACCGCGTGATCTTCTCCTCCGCCGGGCGCTCGATCCTCGCCTTCTGGACATGGCGGAGCGACCGGTACTTCAAGAAGCTGGAGTAGCGCGGCGTGGCCGAGGCGACGCTCGTTTTTCAGGTCCTGATGCTGAATGCCGGCTGGCGGTCCACCGGTATTCAGGCGCCAGCGCCATGACGCTCGCCAGCGACATTGCCGCTTTCTCCGAACGGCTCGGCCATCGCTTCGGCGACCCCGCCCTCTTGCGCCGCGCCCTCACGCATGGCTCCGCCACCGGCGCCGGCAAGGAAGACAACCAGCGGCTGGAATTCCTCGGCGACCGCGTGCTGGGCCTGGTGATGGCCGAGGCGCTGCTGAAGGCCGACAGGACGGCGCGTGAGGGCCAGATCGCCCCGCGCTTCAACGCCCTCGTCCGGCGCGAGACCTGCGCCGAAGTGGCGCGCGAGGCGGGGCTTGGCGAAGTGCTCAAGCTCGGCCGGTCTGAATCGATGTCGGGCGGGCGCCGCAAGGAGGCGCTGCTGGCCGACGCGATGGAGGCGGTGATCGCCGCCGTCTATCTCGACGCCGGGCTCGAGCCGGCCCGCGACCTGGTGCTGCGGCTCTGGGGCGGGCGGGTCGCCGCCGCGCCGGCGGATGCGCGCGACGCCAAGACGTCGCTGCAGGAATGGGCCCAGGCGCGCGGGCTTGCCCCACCCACCTATGCCGAGATCGCTCGCTCCGGCCCCGACCATGCGCCCGTCTTCACCATCGAGGCCCGCCTTTCGACCGGCCAAAGTGCCCGCGCCGAAGCCGGCTCGAAGCGCGTCGCCGAGCATGAAGCGGCCACGGCACTGCTGCAGCAGGTCCGCAGCAGCTGACCCCTCGCCCGGAAGGCACCGCGCCCTCCGCCCCTCCCCCTTCATCTCGCTTTTCTGGAAATATCCCGGGGGTCCGGGGGCTGGCCCCCGGTCCTGCCCCCTCCACCCCGCACCGCCCGTTCCAACAGGATCGCCGGCGCGCCGGGGTGGGTGGGCGGGAGGCCGCCGGCGATCCGGCACCTCCCGACTCCCTTCACAAGCGGGCCCGCATCGGCTATGCCCCGCCATCCCCCGAGCCAGAGGATCTGCCCCATGCCCACCCGTGCCGGTTTCGTCGCCCTGATCGGCGAGCCCAATGCGGGCAAGTCGACGCTGCTCAACCGCATGGTCGGCGCCAAGGTCTCCATCGTCACCCACAAGGTGCAGACGACCCGCGCCCGCATTCGCGGCGTGGCGATCGAGGGCGAGAGCCAGATCGTCTTCGTCGACACACCCGGTCTCTTCCGCCCGCGCCGCCGGCTCGACCGCGCCATGGTCGCCGCCGCCTGGGGCGGGGCCGGCGATGCCGATGTCGTGGCCCTCCTGATCGAGGCGCATCGCGGGCTGACCGAGGGCGTCGAGGCCATCCTGGAGAAGCTGGAAGAGGTCGCGGGCGGCCGCCCCGTGGCGCTGATCGTCAACAAGATCGACAAGGTGAAGGCCGAGGTGCTGCTGGCGCTGACGGAGAAGCTCAACGCCCGCTACGCCTTCGACAAGACCTTCCTGATCTCCGCCGAGCGCGGCCATGGCTGCGACGATCTCAAGGAATGGCTGGCGGGCCAGGTGCCCGAGGGCCCGTGGCTCTACCCCGAAGACCAGATCGCCGACCTGCCCATGCGCATGATCGCCGCCGAGATGACCCGCGAGAAGCTCACGCTGCGCCTGCACCAGGAGCTGCCCTACGAGCTGACGGTCGAGACGGAGGCGTGGGAAGAGCGCAAGGACGGCTCGGCCCGCATCGACCAGATCGTCTATGTCGCCCGCGACGGCCATAAAGGCATCGTGCTCGGCAAGGGCGGCGAGACGATCAAGGCCGTCTCCAAGGCCGCCCGCGAGGAGCTCAACGAGTTTCTCGGGCGGCAGGTGCATCTCTTCCTGCAGGTGAAGGTGCGGCCGAACTGGCTCGACGAGGCCGAGCGCTACTCCGAGATGGGGCTCGACTTCAAAGACGGCGCCTGATGGAGGGCCGCCTCGCCACCGGCCTCTGGGTCGCCGCCTATCGCAAGCGGCTCGAGCTGGCGGGCATCCCCGCCTATCTCACCCACCGCGGCGACGACACGGCGGGCGCGGTTCTGGTGAAGCTGGCCACGATGGACGGCACCGCCAAGCTCTACCAGCGCAGCTGGGACTACGAGAGCGACACCCGCCACTGGACGCTGCTCACCGAGGGCCCGGAGGCGGACGTGGATGACAGCGCCCGCCGCCAGCGCGGCATGGACCCGGACCTCTGGGTCATCGAGATCGAGGACAGTCACGGGCGGACGCTGCTTGAGGAAGACGGGCTGGCGTAGCGGGGCCTCGTGGGCGGATCGCTCGCTCACCTGCGCACCGCTCGCTCTCCGCTGGACCAAAGCCTGCAGGCGCAGGGCGAGCGCCGGCCCATGGGGTGGCGCCCTGCCTCGTCAGCTATCGCGCTTTATGCCTGCCACATCCCTCCCAGAGGAGGGCTTCGCGCTGCCCCGACCTGAGCGCCAGCCAGCGGGACGGCCCGGCACTCGTACTGCGCCTTCGGCGCACACACCGGGCGGGGGAACGGCCGCAGAGTCGGAGTGGCGGGGTGCCCCCCCCTACCGCTGGCCGAGGGCGCTGGCCTGAGGGCTCAGCGCCGCTGCAAGCCGCCCAGCATCCGCGCCAGCGCCACCAGCGCCAGGCCCGCGATCCAGAAGGCCCCGAAGAACAGCGCCATGTTGCGCAGGCTGCCGGTCCAGCCCAGCTCCACCACGTTGACGAAGCTGTAGGGCCAGAGCCCGTCCAGCCCGCCACGAACGAGGACGTAGGCGAGGTAGAGCGCAGGCCAGACCAACCACACCGCCGCCGCTCGCCAGCGCAGCCCCGCCTTGCGCGCAAAGGCCAGCCACCAGAGCGCGGCGGCGATCGGCAGCACGGCATGCTGGATGAACGTGACCGCGGCCCAATAGCCCGTCGCATTCCCGCCGCCGAGGATCGTAAAGAACACCACGCCGACGATGGCCAGCCAGAGCACCAGCCCGGCCCCGAAGCCGCGCGAGAGCGGTCGCCCGACGACGGCCATCCAGGTGAAGGCGCCAAGCCCCATCCAGATGGTCAGGTCGGTGAAGTAGCGCGCCCGCCGCCACAGGGCCTCTCCCGGCACGCCCTCGGCGAAGGCGGGCACGATGTCGAACAGCGTCACCCCGAGGAAAAGGAGGCAGGTGAGTACGGCGGCAGGCTGGGCAAGGCGGGACATGGCCCCTTCCTGCCGGTTTCCACTCGCTGCGCAAGGGCCAGGCGGCCCCTATACAAGCCGGGCGCGCGCCTTGATAACCGCCTGATGGAATGGCGAGACGACGGCTTCGTGCTTTCAGCCCGGCCGCATGGCGAGACGGCGGCGCTTGTCGAGGTGATGAGCGAGGCGCATGGGCGGCACGCCGGCCTCGTGCGCGGCGGTATCTCTCGCAAGGCCCGCCCGCATCTGCAACCCGGCAACTTGCTCGATCTCACATGGCGCGCGCGGCTGCCGGAGCATCTTGGCTCCTTCACCTTCGAGCCGAAGGGGGCGAGCCCGGCACTTGGCTCTCGGCTGGCTCTGGCCGGTGTCAGCTCGATCTGCGCGCTGCTCTCGCTCACCCTGCCGGAGCGTGACCCGCATCCCGGCCTCTACCGGCAGAGCCTGGCGCTGATCGGCATGGCCGGCGAGCCGATCTTCGCGCTGGCCTATCTGCAATGGGAGCGGGCGCTGCTGGAGGAGATGGGCTACGGGCTCGACCTTACCTCCTGCGCGGTGACCGGCACGACGGAGGCGCTCGTCTACGTCTCGCCCAAGTCGGGCCGCGCCGTCAGCGCCACTGGCGCCGGCGAATGGGCGCCGAAGCTGCTGCCCCTGCCGCAAGTGATGCTGGGCCAGGGCGCGGGGAGCGCGGCCGAGGTCGCCGACGCGCTCGGCACCACGGGCTGGTTCATCGAGCACAAGCTGCTGGCGGGCGGAGGCGATCATCCGCTGCCACCGGCGCGGGGCCGGCTCATCACCGCGATTCGCGCGAGCGCTGTCGATGAGGATGCGGGGTAGCTGTCAGCCCTTGCGGCGGAACGGCGTCAGCGCCGTGCGGCCGACGAGCCAGAGATCCATCCAGATGGTGCGGTTCTTCTGGTAGATCAGGTCGAGCCGGGCCTTCCGCGGCACGCAGCGGGTGCGATAGGTGCGATCGGATTCGCGCGGCGTCTTGCAGGCGGCCAGCAGCTTCTCTTCAGTCGGGTAGTACACGATCGTGGCGAGCCCCGTGATGCCCGGGCGGCTCTTCAGAACCTCGCCATAGATCTCGGGGAAGCTCTCGACATATTTGCGCAGCGGCGGGCGGGGGCCGACGAGCGAGATGTCGCCCTTCAGCACGTTCCACAGCTGCGGCAGCTCGTCGATCCGGGCGCGGCGTACGAAGCGCTGCAGGCGCGAGATGCGGCGCGCCTTGTCGCCGCCCGTCACGCCCTCGGCGCTCAGATCGGTCTGCATGGTGCGCAGCTTGATGAGCTTGAAGCTTTGCGTAGGCGTGCGCATCCGCTCGGAGATGAAGAAGACCGGGCGCCCTTCCGCCACCAGCATGACTGCGAGAGAAAGCAAGATCACCGGCCAGAGCAGCGCGAAGAGCAGAAGAGCGCCGGTAATATCCATGGCCCGCTTCGCCGGAGTGACCGGGCGGGGGCTGCGCTCACGCAGGCGGGTGCCGCGCCAGGGGCCTGTCCATCCCGTTCGGCTTGTGTCGACGGGAAGAACGGCCTCGGAGACTTGCGACATCGGCGACCTTTCCTTCAACACCAGCCTGTGCGGGGGCGAGCCTTTGCCCGCAACCCCTTTAGCACCGGATGATTCACATACCCTTTCGCGGTGGCTGCCCTTTATTTAGGCCTGCTTCGCCGCGTGTTTGATCTTGGCTACTAGATACAAGTGCAAATGTCAGCCCCGGAAGAGGCGACGGGCCGCAATGAGCCGCAATGTGCCTGTCAGGAAACAGGCGATGCCGAATGCCCAGGCGAGCGGCGCGAATGCCTCCGGCAGCAGCATCAGCAGGATGAAGAAGGCCAGCGTCTCGCCGCCCTCCAGAAGGCCGTTGGAGTAATAGAGCGATTTCTCGCCCTGCGCCGATGTCTCCATCCCCCGCCGCTCGGCCAGCACCGAGAAGCCGAGAAAGGTGGCGCCGTTGAAGTAGAAGCTCGCCAGAAGGAAGGCGCCAGAGGCGGCGCGGCTGGTCGGATCGGCGACGACGAAGGCCAGTGGAACGGCGCCGTAGAACAGGAAATCGGCGGAAATATCGTAATATCCGCCGAAATCCGTCTTGCGGGTGGCCCTTGCGATGGCGCCGTCCAGCCCGTCGGCGAGGCAGCGCAGGGCGAAGGGCAGCAGCGCCAGCATCTCCCAGCCCGCCGCGATCATCGCGGCGCAAACCAGCCCCGCGGCCAGCCCGGCGGAGGTCATCAGGTTCGCGGTCAGCCCAACCTCTGCCAGGCGCCGGCCCGCCTGATTGAGCGGCGGGTCGATCATTCGGCGGAGGGCGGCATCGAACATCGGCAGAGTCCGGCAATTCAAGATTCGGCAGAGCTAGACGATAATCCGCCGGGCGGGGCAAGACTTGCCGAGAAATCACGCAATTGTGGCCTGCGGGCTGCGCAGTTCCTGCGCGCAGGCCAGCGAAGATGCCCCCGGCCTTGCCCTTGGCCCTGCCGAGGCGCCAAGCATTTTGGATGGATGCAGACAAGATCGACAAGCTGGCCCGGCGGATCCTGCGCGGCAACGACCGGGGCGGATACACTGTGCCGACGGCCGGGCTCTACCCCTACCAGTGGAACTGGGATTCCTGCTTCGCCGCCTGGGGCTTTTCCACCTTCGACGTGCGCCGCGCCTGGTTCGAGATCCAGACACTGTTCACCGGGCAGTGGGACAATGGCATGGTCCCACATATCATCTTCCACAAGCGGGCCGATGGTTACTTCCCGGGCCCCGACGTGTGGCGGGTTCCGCGCGTGCCCCATACCTCGGGCATCACCCAGCCGCCGGTCGCCGCCACGCTGATCCGCTCGGTCTACGAGGCCGACAAGCACTACGGCCGCGTGCATATGGAGCTGGTCTACGGACGGCTCGTCTCGTGGCACCGCTGGTTCATGAAGCACCGGGTGCAGGACGGCATGGTCGCCATCACCCATCCGTGGGAATCGGGGCGCGACAATGCCGCCGACTGGGACGCGGCGCTGGAGAATGTCGACGGCTCCAACGTGGGCGAGTACACGCGCTGCGATACCGCGCATGTTGATGCCTCGATGCGGCCCAGCAAGGAAGATTACGACCGCTACCTGGCCATCGTGCAATTCTCGCGCGATGCCGGCTGGGACGAGGCGGTGATCGCCAGGGACGGGCCGTTCCGCGTGGCCGATGTGGGCATGACCTTCATCCTGCTGCGCGCCTGCCGCGACCTTCTGCACATTGCCGCCGAGCTCGACCATTACACCGGCGAGATCGAGGGCTGGATCAAGGAGCTGGAGCGCGGCGCCGAGGCGCATTGGAACCCGGAGGGCTTCTACGATTCGCGCAATCTGCGCACGGGCGAGTTCTCCGGCGCCCCCGGCTCGGCCTCGTTCCTCGCCTGGTACGCGGGGGTTGAGAACCCCGAGCTGCACCAGCTGCTGACCGACATTCTCGACCGCACGCAATACGGCGTCGCCTCGCTCGACCCGCGGCGGCGGCGGTTCGATGCACTGCGCTATTGGCGCGGGCCGATCTGGGCGGTGCTGAATGCGATGATCGGGCTGGGGCTGGCCGAGATGGGCCATACGCTGCTGGCCAACAAGCTGCGCAAGGACACGCAGAAGCTCATCGCCGAGCACGGGTTCTACGAGTATTTCTCGCCGCTCGACGGGGCACCGGCTGGCGGCAACAGCTTCACCTGGACGGCCGCCATCTGGCTGGCCTGGGCCGGGCCGCACGCTCGCGGGCGGCTCTGAGGCGCCGGAAACCATATGGTTTCCGTGCGCGATTTCCATATGGAAATCGCTTCAGCCCGCACGCCGGGGCATCAGGCTCGTGATGGCGAAGAGCACCGAGGCGAGGCAGACGATGCTCGGCCCCGCCGGCGTGTCGAAGAGATACGCCAGCCACAGCCCGCCCAGCGCCGAGATTGCGGCAAGCCCGGCGGCGATCCCCGCCATCCCCTCCGGCGTGCGGGCCAGCGGCCGGGCCGCGGCGGCGGGGATGACCAGCATCGCGCCGATCAGCAGCGCCCCGACCACCTTCAGCGCAACGGCCACCACGATGGCGAGGGCGACGACCAGCACCAGCTCTTCGCGCCTTGCGTCATATCCGGCGGCGCGGGCCAGATCGGGGCCGAGGGTCGAGGTCAGCAGCGCCCGCCAGCGCCAGGCCAGCAGCGCCGCCACCAGCGCCGCGCCGCCCCAGATGATGGCGAGGTCGCCCCGTGTTACCGCCAGGATGTCGCCGAAGAGATAGGCTGAAAGGTCGCCGCGCAGCCCCGGTGTCAGCGCCACCGCCACCAGGCCGAAGGCGAGGGCCGCATGGCTGAGCACGCCGATGGCGCTGTCGCTGGAATGGCCGCGCCTGTCGAGCCAGCTCACCGCGAGGCCCATCACCAGCGCAACGGCCAGCGCGCCCCAGAAGATCGAGATCGACAGCGCCAGCCCCAGTGCCACGCCGAGAACGGAGGCATGGGCCGTGGCGTGGCCGAAATACGCCATCCGCCGCCACACCACGAAGCAGCCGAGCGGCGCCGCGATCAGCGCGATGCCCAGCCCGGCGAGGGCTGCGCGCACCAGAAAACTGTCGAGCATCACTCGGCCCCGTGGTGGTGGTGGTGCGCGTGGTCATGCCCCGCTTCGGACCCGTGCGCATGGTCATGCTCGTGCCGGTAGAGCGCCAGCGCGCCCTGCGTGCCCGAGCCGAAGAGCGCACGGTATTCCGGCGCGCTCGCCACATGCTCCGGCGCGCCCTCGCAGCAGACATGGCCGTTGAGGCAGATCACCCGGTCGGTCGCCGCCATCACGACGTGCAGATCGTGGCTGACCAGCAGGATCGCGCAGCCATGGGTCTGTCGCACCTGCTCGATCTGGCGGTAGAAGGCGGCGGAGCCCTGCTGGTCGAGCCCCTGCGTGGGCTCGTCGAGGATAAGCAGCTGCGGCTGCGCCAGCAGCGCCCGCGCCAGCATCACCCGTTGTGCCTGCCCGCCCGAGAGTTGGGCCATCTGCCGGTCGCCCAGCGCGCCGACGCCAGCCTCTTCCAGCGCCGCATCGGCAGCGGCGCGGCTGACGGGGCGCGGCAGCGACAGGAAGCGGCGGGCCGAAAGCGGCAGCCCCGGGTCGATATGCAGCTTCTGCGGCACATAGCCGATGGTCAGCCCCGGCGCGCGGGTGACACGCCCGGCATCGGGCGCCAGCGCGCCGATCACCAGACGCATCAGCGTGGTCTTGCCCGAGCCGTTCGGCCCGACGACGGTGACGATCTCGCCCGGCTCGATGGCCAGCGACACGCCGTGCAGCACTGGCTGGCCGCCAAGGCTGACGGCGACATCGTCCAGACTGATCAGGCTCACGCCCGGGCGCCCTCGGCCCCGACGCCGCGGCACACGGGGCAGAGCCCCTCGGCCTCGACCACGACCCGCTCGATCTCGAAGCCGGCCTCGCCCGCGACCTGGCCAAGCCGGCCGCGCGCCACCTCGGCCACCGCCTCGGCCACCGCATCGCATTGGCGGCAGATGAGGAAGGCGGGCGTATGCGTCTCGTCGGGATGCGAGCAAGCGATGAAGGCGTTCAGCCGCTCCACCCGGTGGGCAAAGCCGTGCTTCACGAGAAAATCGAGCGCCCGATAGGCGACAGGAGGCTGCGCGCCCATGCCCTCGGCCTTCAGGCGATCGAGGATCTCATAGGCGCCCATGGCCTTGTGCTCGGCCAGCAAGATCTCCAGCACGCGGCGGCGCTGCGGGGTGAGCTGCAGGCCAGCCTCGCGGCAATGCGCATCGGCCGCGGCCACACCTTGCTCGATGCATCCGTGGTGATCGTGTCGCTCAAAACCGATAGTCTGCATGTGAGCCTCCTGAGCCTTGAACTACTTGCTATGTTATATCGTCAGCGCTATCAAGGCACACCGTTACATTATAACAGGCCCACCCATGCGATTGTTCCTCCCCCTTCTGGCCGCCGTCAGCCTTGCCGCCCCGCCACTGTTTGCCGAGGTGCCGCAGGTCGCGACAGATATTGCGCCGGTGCAATCGCTGGCGGCGATGGTGATGGGCGATCTGGGCACGTCGGCGCAGATTCTGCCGCCGGGGGCCAGCCCGCATGACCATGCGCTGCGCCCGTCAGAGGCGGCGGCGCTGGAGCGGGCCGATCTGGTGTTCTGGGTCGGGCCGGAGCTGACGCCCGGCCTCGCCCGCGCCCTGCCCGCCCTCGCCAGCGGCGCGGTGACGGTGGAGCTGCTGGATGCGCAGGGCGTCATCCTGCGCAATTACGACGAGAGCGACGACCATGCCGAAGAGGAGGGCGGGCACCATCATGACGGGCTCGACCCGCATGCCTGGCTCGCCCCCGCCAACGGAGCGGTCTGGCTGAACGCCATCGCCGACAAGCTGGCCGAGCTCGACCCCGAGCATGCCGGCATCTACCGCAACAATGCCGCCGATGGCGCCGCCCAGATCGCCGAAGCGACAGAGGCCGCCCGCGCCAGCCTGACGCCCGTGCAGCGCCTACCCTTCCTCACCTTCCACGATGGCTACGAGTATTTCTCCGACGCCTTCGCGCTTACCAATGAGGGCGGCATCTCGTTGGGCGACGGCGCCTCGCCCGGCCCGGCGCGGATGAGCGAGCTGCGCAATGCGGTCACCTCGGGCGGCATCGCCTGCGTCTTCACCGAGCCGCAATTCGACCCCGGCCTCGCCGAGACCCTGCTCGACGGCACCGAGGCCCGCAGCGCCGTGCTCGACCCGCTCGGCTCCGACCTGCCCGAGGGCGCCGGCCTTTACCCGGCGTTGATCACCAGCATGGCCGACGCCATTGCCGGCTGCCTGAAGGGCTGAGCCTCAGCCCCCGCTGGCGACCTCGGCGGGGGCCATGCCGTCTTCGAGCTTGGCCTGCAGACGCGCCGGCGCCGGAGCCTCCGGCCCGAAGGAGAGGGCGCGCTGCCATTGCACCCGCGCCTCTTCGCGCCGCCCGACTCGCCAATAGGCGTCGCCCAGATGCTCATTGATCTCGGGATTGGCGGCGCTGAGCTCGGCGGCTCGTTCCAGCTGCGGCACCGCCTCGTCCAGCCGGCCAAGGCTGAACAGCGCCCAGCCGAGGCTGTCGATGATGGCGGCGTTCTGCGGCTCTGCCTCGACCGCGCGCTGCACCATGCCCAGCGCCTCGTCGAGCGCCTCGCCGCGCAGCACCAGCGAGTAACCAAGCCTGTTCAGCACCCGCGGCTCGCCGGGCTGAAGCTCAAGCGCGCGGCGCAGATCGTCCTCTGCCCCCGGCCAGTTGCCCGCCTCCTGCCGCGCGATGGCGCGGGTGTAGTGCAGGTGCCAGCGCACCGGCGCGTCGCCGGGGTAGAGCAGCAGGGCCTGATCGTAGGCCGCCTCGGCCTCGGGATAACGCCCCAGCGCCCGGAGGGTATCGCCTAGAGCCGCCTGCAAGTCTGCTTGATCCGGGTTGTCGGCGAGCAGCGCCTGCAGCACCTCCGCCGCCCCCGCCGCATCGCCTGAGCGGCGCATCAGCGCGGCCATCGCCTTCTGGCTTGCGGCAAAGGCGGGGCTGGCCGGGCCCACGCCCGACAGCAGGGCGATGCCCAGATCGGGGCGGCCGAGAATTTCGTAGCTGTCAGCGGCGAGCAGCATGGCTTCGAGATCCTGGGGCGTCAGCCAGAGCGCGGCGCGGGCATAGACGAGCTGGCGCAGGTCGAAGCGGTCGAGCGTGCTCATCCAGTCGGCGAGGGCGAAATACACGCCCGCCAGCCCCGCGCGGGCATCGGGCACCGTCGGCGGCACTGGGCGGCCGGCGCGCAGGTCCTCCGCCAGCGGAGCGAGCGCCATATCGAGGCCCAGCCGCTCCTCCAGCAAGTCAGCCCCCTCCCCGCCCCGGCCAAGCTGGCCGAGCAGGATGGCATGGGCGAGCACAGCGCGCCGGGTGACGGGCATGCCCTGCTCCGGCGGCAGCGAGAACAGCGCCTCCGCCCCTTCCAGATCTCCGGCGAGCGACAAGGCCAGCGCCTTGTTGTAGAGCGCGAAGGGCCGCTGCTCTTCGACCGCCGCCATCGCATCGAAGGCATCCAGCGCGTCGCGCATCCGCCCGTCGCCCGCCAGCGCCCAGGCCCGCGCCAGCTGTTCGACCATGCCCAGGCCCGCATCACCGGCAGGCAGATCATCGAGAATCCCCTGCCAGTCGCCCTGCTCGGCCAGGCGAACATGGCGCACGAGCGCGGCCAGCCCCTCCTGCGCGGCCGGGCCGCGGGCCAGCGGCTCGGCGGCAGCGAAGTCGCCCAGCTCGACGAGCGCTGTCAGAGTGTCTCTCGCAAGGCCCGCATTGCCCTGATCGCTGGCGAGGGCCGACATGTAGTAGCGGGCCGCCGCCTCGAAATCGGAATGCACCGCCGCCGAGCGCCCGGCGAGATAGGCGCCGACATCGTCGGCTCGCACAGGGGCAGAGAACGGGGCGGCGAGCGGCGCCGCGAGGGCGAGCGCGCAGATGAAACCCTTCAAGAGATACCCCTTCTGGCTTGCTGTCCTGCGGGTCAGGCTAGCCAGAGGGGGCCGTCAGGGCAATTGCCGTGCCGGGGCGCAAGCGGCCCCGGCGGGCGCTTGCCTACATGTTCGGGTAATTCGGCCCGTCGCCGCCCTGCGGCACCGTCCATTTGATGTTCTGCGCCGGATCTTTGATGTCGCAGGTCTTGCAGTGCACGCAGTTCTGGAAGTTGATCACGAACTTCGGGCCCGCCTCGTCCTCCACCACCTCATACACGCCCGCCGGGCAGTACAGCCGCGCAGGCTCGCCATAGATCGGCAGGTTGTGCTGGATCGGCACCGAGGGGTCCTTCAGCTTCAGATGCGCGGGCTGGCTCTCTTCGTGATTCGTGAAGGAGTAGGCCACGTTGGTCAGCCGGTCGAAGCTGAGCTTGCCGTCGGGCTTGGGGTAGTCGATGCGCTTGTGCTTCTCGGCCGGCTCGGTCGCTTCTGCATCGGTCTTGCCGTGCTTCATCGTGCCGAAGGGCGAGACGCCCAGCAGCGTGCGGCACCACATGTCGAAGCCGCCCAGCACCAGCCCGCCGAAGGGGCCGAAGCGCGCGTTGAGCGGCGCCACGTTGCGCACCTTGGAAAGGTCCTTGCCCACCGGCCCCTCGCGCAGGGCGGCGTCGTAATCCTCAAGCGTGTCGCCGGCGCGGCCCGCCGCCAGCGCCGCATGGGCCGCCTCAGCCGCCGCGATGCCGGAATGCATGGCGTTGTGGTTGCCCTTGATGCGCGGCAGGTTCACCAGCCCCGAGGCGCAGCCCAGCAGCGCGCCGCCGGGGAAGGCCGAGGTGGGGATCGACTGATAGCCGCCCTTCGTCACCGCGCGGGCGCCATAGGCCACCCGCTTGCCCCGCTCCAGCACCTTCGCCACCCGCGGGTGATGCTTGAAGCGCTGGAACTCCATGTAGGGGTAGAGATAGGGGTTCTTGTAATTCAGATCGACGATGAAGCCGACGTAAACCTGATTTTTATCAAGGTGATACATGAAGGAGCCGCCGGTGCCGCGCTTGCCGAGCGGCCAGCCCATCGTGTGCATCACGAGGCCCTCGTCATGCACGTCGTCCGGCACCTCCCAGATCTCTTTCATGCCGAGGCCGAACTTCTGCACGTCGTGCCCCTCGCGCAGGTTCAGCTTCTCGATCGCCTCTTTCGAGAGCGAGCCGCGCGCGCCCTCGGAGAGGAAGACGTACTTGCCTAGCAGCTCCATACCCGGCTCGTAGGCGTCAGACGGCGTGCCATCGGGGTTCAGCCCGAATTCACCGGCCACCACGCCCGCCAGGCGGCCATCCTCACCCCAGACGAGCTGCGAGCAGGACATGCCGGGGAAGATCTCCACGCCCAGCGCCTCGGCCTGTTCGGCCAGCCAGCGGCAGACATTGCCCATCGAGACGATGTAATTGCCGTGGTTGTTCATGAGCGGCGGCATGATCCAGTTGGGGATGCGGATGCCGCCCCCCTCGCCGAGCATGTAGAAGCGGTCCTTCTTCACCTTCACGGTGATCGGTGCATCCATGTCGCGCCAGTCGGGGAACAGCCGGTCGAGGCCCGAGGGGTCGAGCACGGCGCCCGAAAGGATATGCGCCCCGATCTCGGAGCCCTTTTCCAGCACCACCACGTTGCACTCGGGGTCGAGCTGCTTCAGCCGGATCGCCGCCGACAGGCCGGCCGGGCCGGCGCCGACAATGACGACGTCGTATTCCATGGACTCGCGCTCAGGCTGGCTCATCTCGCTCTCCCAAAGGGCAACTGCCCTGTTCGGTTACCCAATTTCCCGCGCCGCAGCAATCTGTCGCCCCCTGGCGACGCTGCGGCGCGCTGGCCGGCCGATCGGGGCCCACCGAACGGGCAGACTTGACTTTGGGGCCTTGAACGCCGTTAGAAAACCGGCTCGACTAGGAGCGAAACGCAGGATGGCCATCATGGACAAGATACCGCTGACGCGCGCCGGCTACGACAAGATCGACGGCGAGCTGAAACAGCTGAAAAGCGTCGAACGCCCGACCATCATCCGCGCCATCTCCGAGGCGCGCGAGCATGGCGACCTGTCCGAGAATGCCGAATACCATTCCGCGAAAGAAAAGCAGAGCTTCATCGAGGGCCGCATCAAGGAGCTCGAGAGCGTCATCTCGCTCGCCGATGTGATCGACCCCAAAAAGCTCTCAGGCCCCGTCAAGTTCGGCGCCACCGTCGAGCTGGTCGACGAGGATACCGACGAAGAGAAGACCTACCAGATCGTCGGCGAATACGAGGCCGATATCGAGAAGGGCAAGCTCAACATGAAGTCGCCGCTCGCCCGCGCCCTCATCGGCAAGGAAGAGGGCGACAGCGTCGAGGTGCATACGCCCGGCGGCGACAAGGCCTACGAGATCCTCAAGATCAGCTATATCTGACCTCGCGGAGGGGCCCATGCCCGGCCAGCCTCACGATCCCGGTCTCGATCTGGCGCCCCCGGCCCGCCCGACCCTCTCGGGCGGCGACGTTGTGGCGCTCGGCCTCTCGCTCTTGTGGATCGCACTGGCCGCCGGCTGGTTCTTCCTGCGGCCCGAGGGGGTGGCGGAAGAGACGCTGGGCACGATCATCGCGGTGATGGCGGTGATCCTGCCGCTGGCCGTCATCTGGATGGTCGCTGCCGCCGTGCGCTCTGCCCGCATCGTGCGAGAGGAATCGCGCCGCCTGCAGGCCGCGATCGACGCGATCCGCCATGATTATATCGAGGAGCGCCAGTCGCGCGGCGCCAGCCTGCCTGTGGCTCCACAGCCCACGCCGGCCCCCGCGCCCGAGGCGCTACCCGAGCCGCCGCTCACCTTCTCCTCCCGCCGAAACCGCCTGCCCGACCCGCCGGCGGAGGCAGCCGAGGCCCAGCCGCGCCTCGCCCTCGGCACCCCGGCCGACGAGCTTGGGCCCCCGCTGCCACTGGGCGACTTCATCCGCGCCCTGAACTTCCCCGACAACGAGGGCGACGAGGCCGGTTTCTCAGCCCTTCGACGCGCACTGAAAGACAGGCGCGCCCGTCAACTCATCCAAGCCAGCCAGGATGTGCTGACCCTCCTCAGCCAGGAGGGCATCTACATGGACGATCTGAAGCCCGACCGCGCCCGCCCCGAGATCTGGCGCCGCTTCGCGGTGGGAGAGCGCGGCGGCCTCGTCTCGGGCCTTGGCGGCATCCGCGACCGCGCCTGCCTGGCGCTGACCATCGGCCGGATGCGCGAAGACACCATCTTCCGCGACGCCGCCCACCATTTCATGCGCCTGTTCGACCGCATCCTCGGCGAGATCGAACCCGAACTCACCGACGAAGAGCTCGCCGCCCTGACAGAAACCCGCACCGCCCGCGCCTTCATGCTGCTGGGGCGTGTCACGCAGGCGTTCGACTGAAGGGGGCCCATGCCTAGGGCGTGAGGCCGCCGCTAGTCTCCCAGGGAGCCTGGTCCTCCGGCATCGACCGGCCAAAGACGTTCTCACGGTGCCACTTCAGGTTTTCGGGATGCGGCGCGTTCCGAGGGTCGGCCGGGGCAATCAGCTTGCCGTCCGTCGCGAGCAGGCGCCCCACCACATCGCCCGGCACCTTGTTGTGAGAGACGAGGATCGTCTCGCAATCCTCAGCGACAGAGATCAGGCCCCGGTCAAACATCCAGTGCAGGGTGCCCGAGAGCGCGAGCCCGTTGCGAACGGAATCGCTGCCATGACTTTTGACAGGACGGATATGTGCAGCATCCACCTCCGGCCGCCCGCCGCCATTGCGCAGCATGAGGCCCGACATCGCACAGCGATACCCGTAAGCCTCGCGCACCTTCCGGCGGAACGCGACATCGCGGTAGGGCCTGCGGGTCAGCCGCTCCAGCACCGGGCGCTCGAAGGTCTCCGCTCCTTCGGAGAGCTCAGCAGGTTGTGGTTCGTAGCGCGCCGCCTCCAAACGCTCCAGGTCCTGCGGGAGGCCGAGGTTCACGATGCGGGCGAAGTCGGTATCGGGCAGGCGCCGGACGGCGAGCTGCACTGCACCGCCGGTCTTCGGCGTTCCATCCGGTTCGGTCAGGGCCGCCTCCATCAGGCGGCCGTTCATCAGCCGCGGCACCTCCCGGTCGAAGGGAAGGAAGCTCCCCGGCTCGATCATGGCGAGGAACCGCCCCTCTGCGCCCGGCTTGGGGATGACCCGCTCAATCCTGGCAACGGCGAAGTAACCACGCGGGCCCGCCTTCACTGGCTCGTAGTAGACAATCCAGTCGCCCACGGCCTCCTGAACGGCCTTCAGATAGGAGCGCGGGAAGTCATACACGACGTCCGGCTCATCCTCGTAGATCGAGTCAGCCTTGTGGAGGAGGACGAGCTTCACCATGCCCCCAGGAACGCTGCTGTCGCCATCGATGCAAGGATTTCTTAACGAGCGGGCAGCCCCTGGCCCGCATGGACACCCGAGATAAACCTGCCCTAAGGCGCCGGGCAGCCCCGGATATCCGCCGCCTGTCCGCCGCCAAAGAGCGTCAGGCGCAGGGCGCTGCGCTCTACCGTCACCTGGCGGCCCGCGGTGTCGACGAGGCGGGCGGTGAGGCGCAGGGTGTCGCCGGTGCGCACCAGCTCCGGCTCGGAGACCCAGATGCCCGGGCCGGCCTCGATGGCGGCGGCCTCGCCTGCGCCGAGCGGCGGCATTGTGACCTCGGCAACCACCTCCAGCCCCTCTTCCGCCGGGCGGATCTGGCAGGAGACGGCGGTGACCCCCGCCGCCGAGGCGCTGAGCGGCTCGTTTAGCAGGGCGCCCACGATGGCGCCGTCGCGGCTGCCCTCTGCCGGCAGCAGGGCGGAGACGTCCAGGAGCACCGGCACGCAGATCTCCTCGCAGATGCCAAGCTCGACCTCGCCATGCAGGCGGATGTCGCTCGGCCCGTCTGGCACCAGCTCCAGCGGCAGGATCAGCTCGCCGCTGTAGCCGATCGAGCGCATGCCGCCCTCTTCGAAGATTTCGGGCACCGGCCAGTGCGGGCGGATGGCGGCGAGGTTGGTCGAGTCGGAGAAGACGAATTCGGGCGGGATGCCGGCGTCGCCGGGCGCGCGCCAGTAGGTCTTCCAACCCGGCGCCAGCGAAATGCGCAGCGCCGCCATATGGGTGCCGTCGGCCTGCCGCCAGCCGGGCAGCACGCTCAGCTCGACGGCATCGTCGACATCCCAGGCCGCGGCGAGGCCGGGGGCGAGGAGCAGGCAAAAGGTCAGGGCAAGGGCGCGTATCACGGGAGTTGTCTTCGGCAAGGCAGGGCGAAATGGGAAGTCACGTTGACGCGACAGCGCGTGTAAGCGGCCCTTGCACGTGGCCGGGCCGCATCACATCATCTGGGGCATGGACGACACCTCGACTTCCCTGGCCGGCCAGCTTCTGGTCGCCCTGCCCGACATGGGCGACCCGCGCTTCTCGCGCGCGGTCGTCTATATCTGCGCGCATGGCGAAGACGGCGCGCTGGGGCTGATCGTCAACAAGCCGACCCCCGAGATCCGCTTCGCCGAGCTTCTGCGCCAGCTCGGCATCGAGCCCGGCGGCGGCATGGGCGACATCCGCGTGCATTTTGGCGGGCCGGTCGAGCCGCAGCGCGGCTTCGTGCTGCACAGCGCTGATTACGAGGGCGGCGAGGCGACATTGCCTGTGGATGGAGAGGTCGCCATGAGCGCGACCACCGACATCCTGCGCGACATTGCAGAGGGCACGGGTCCGCAGCACAGCATGATGGCGCTCGGATATGCCGGCTGGGGCCCGGGGCAGCTGGAAGAAGAGCTGGCCCGCAACGACTGGCTGACAGCGCCGGCGCGGGGCGAGATCCTCTTCGGCCGCGCCGCCGAGCACAAATGGGCCGCCGCGCTCAAGGGGCTGGGGATCGACCCGGCGGGCCTCTCCTCCAGCTCCGGGCGTGCCTGAGCGGGGCGCGGGCCCAGTGCCAAAGGTTGCGCGACAGGGGCCTGAGCGGTTAGACCCTGCCGAATGCCAGCCCCGGAGGCCCCTGCATTCATGCTTCAACGTCTGTGGACCGATTACATCTCGCCCGTGCTCGGGCGCCCGCCACGCTTTCAGGTGGCGGCGCTGTGCTATCGCGAGACGGCCGGCGGGCTGGAGGTGCTGCTGGTCACCTCGCTGGAGACGAAGCGCTGGATCCTGCCCAAGGGCTGGCCGCATTCGGGCGTGGATGCCGCCGGCACCGCCATGGCCGAGGCTTGGGAAGAGGCCGGGGTGAAATGGGCGGGCGGCGACCGGCCCATGAAGATCGGCAGCTACCGCTATGCCAAGCGCCTCTCGGGCGGGCTGCCCGCGGCCACGGTCGTGGATGTCTACGCCCTGAAAACCGCCAAGCTGCATGATGCCTATCCCGAGGCCGGCCGCCGCGAGCGCCGCTGGGTGAGCCCGGAGGAGGCCGCCGAGGCCGTGCAGGAGCCCGAGCTGAAGGCGCTGCTGCGCGAGCTGCCGGCGCATATGCGCGCGGCGGAGGCGGCCCAAGCCGACGAGGCTCGCCGCAAGGCCGCCCGCAAGAAGGGCCGGGCCCGGTGAAGGGCCCCGAGGAGCTGCGCCCCAGCGCCGCCGACGAACCTGCCTGGTCGACGCTCGACCGCGACCTCAACCGCCTCTCCCGTCTGGAGGCCGCCGGCCTTTACGCCGCCCGGCCGCTCGTGGGCATTGGGCTGTCGATGGTCTTCGTGGCGCTGGCCGCGCTGGCCGCGGTGGTTCTGACCGGCGCCGACAGCGGCTCGCTTGCCGTCATCGTGGCGGCGGCCTTCGGCGCCTATATGGCGCTGAACATCGGCGCCAATGACGTGGCCAACAACATGGGGCCAGCCGTGGGCGCCCGCGCGCTGTCGATGGCCGGCGCCATCGCCATTGCCGCCATCTTCGAGAGTGCGGGCGCGCTGATCGCCGGTGGCGACGTGGTCGACACGATCTCGAAGGGCATCATCGACCCGGCGAGCCTCGCCGGCGGCGGTGAGAGCGGGCACAGCGTGTTCATCTGGGCGATGCTGGCGGCGCTGCTCTCCTCGGCCATCTGGGTCAATCTCGCCACATGGATCGGCGCGCCCGTCTCGACGACGCATAGCGTCGTGGGCGGGGTGATGGGCGCGGGCATCGCGGCAGCGGGTCTGTCGGCAGTGAGCTGGCCGACGATGGGCGGAATTGCAGCGAGCTGGGTGATCTCCCCGGTACTGGGCGGCGTGATCGCAGCCGCGATGCTGGCCTTCATCAAGTGGCGCATCATCTACGTGCCCGACAAGATCGCCGCCGCCCGCATCTGGGTGCCCGTGCTCATCGGCGTGATGGCCGCGGCTTTCGCCGCCTATCTGTCGCTGAAGGGTCTCAAGCGCGTCATTCATATCGACATGCCGATGGCGCTGATGATCGGCGCCGGTGTCGGGCTGGTGCTCGGCCTGGCCTCGGTGCCGCTGGTGCGCCGGCAATCGGTGGGGCTGGAGAACCGCAACCGCTCGCTCAAGGTGCTGTTCCGCCTGCCGCTGGTGCTGTCGGCGGCGCTCCTTTCCTTCGCGCATGGCGCCAATGATGTGGCCAACGCGGTGGGGCCGCTGGCGGCGGTGGTGCATGCGCAAGACAGCGCGGGGGTCGCCTCCGAGGTCTCCATCCCCGTCTGGGTGATGGTCATCGGCGCCTTCGGCATCTCGTTCGGGCTGATCTTCTTCGGGCCGAAGCTGATCGGCATGGTCGGCAACCAGATCACCAAGCTCAACCCGATGCGGGCCTATTGCGTGGCGCTCTCCGCCGCAGTCACGGTGATCGCCGCCTCCTGGGCCGGCTTGCCGGTGAGCTCAACGCATATCGCGGTGGGCGGCGTCTTCGGCGTGGGCTTCTTCCGGGAGTGGGACACGGCGCGGAGGGCGCGCAAGCTGCGCATCGACCTGCCGCCGGCAGACCGTATCGCCGCCGAGGAGCGCGGCCGCCGCAAGCTGGTGCGCCGCTCGCATTTCCTGACGATCATCGCGGCATGGCTGGTGACGGTGCCTGCGGCGGCGCTGCTGTCGGCGGCATGCTTCCTGGCACTGTCGTGGGTGGGCGGCTGAGGGGGGCATTTCCCTTCAGCTGGGAGTTCCGGGGACGGCGGGTCTGGAGACCACGCCTAACGCCGGCCCGTGGGGTGGCGCCAGAACCTCACCGCTACCTCGCTTTATGCCAGCCACACCCCTGCTCGCGGCGTGCTGTGCACCGACGGCAACAGAGCGCTAGCCCGCCGGGACGGGCCGGCGCTCACGCGGCGGGTTGAAGGCCCTGATTCCGGGCCGGGGACTGAGCTGTGAGCTAGATTAGAACCACGGCGGATCGGACCCCGCCGAGGGTCGCCCTACCCCTCCATCACCGCCGCGATCAGCGCCTGCGCCTCCGACGAATTCCAATCCGCCCCGCCGATAAGACGGCCGACCTCTTGGCCATTAGCGTCGATCAGCACCGTGATCGGCAGGCCGAGAACGCCCATGTCGCGCGCCAGTCGTTGCTGCGGGTCGAGCGCCACCGGCAGGTCTTCCACGCCGATCTCGGCGAGGAAGCTCTCGATCGCGGGCATCGGGTTCCGCCCCGTGGCGATGGTCAGCACCGTGAAGTCCTCGCTGCCCATATCTTCCTGCAGGGCGGCCAGCGTGGGCATCTCTTCGCGGCAGGGGGCGCACCAGGTGGCCCAGAAGTTCACCAGCAGCACCTGACCCTCGTAATCGGCCAGAACCTGCTCCGTCCCCTCCGGCCCGGTGAACGCCTCGCCCGAGACATCGCGCTCGGCCAGCACAAACTTGCGCATGTCGCCGGTGAGCAGGTCGTCCAGCCCGGCCGCCTGCGCCGGAATTGCGGCAAGGCCCCCCGCGGTATAACAGGCGGCGACCAGAGCAGCGCGCAGGAGAGAGAAAGCCATGTCGAAAACCTCCAACGCCATGTGGGGCGGGCGCTTCGCCGCCGGGCCCGATGCGATCATGGAGGCGATCAACGCCTCGATCTCCTTCGACCGGCGTCTCTACGCCGAGGATATCGAGGGTTCCCGCGCCCATGCGGCGATGCTCGCCAAGGCCGGCATCGTCTCGGATAAAGATGCCGAGGCGATCCGGGAAGGCCTGCTCACGATCAAGTCAGAGATCGAGGCCGGTGACTTCGAGTATTCCACCGCGCTGGAAGACATTCACATGAATGTCGAGGCGCGCCTGAAGGCGCTGATCGGCGAGGCCGCCGGGCGCCTGCACACGGGCCGCAGCCGCAACGACCAGGTGGCGCTCGACTTCCGCCTCTGGACGCGCGGCCAATGCGACGCGGCGATCGAGGCGCTGACCAAGCTCATCCGCGCGCTGGTGGCGCGGGCCGAGGAATGCGCCGACGCGGTGATGCCCGGCTTCACCCATCTGCAGGTCGCCCAACCGGTGACCTTCGGCCACCACCTGATGGCCTATGTCGAGATGTTCGACCGCGACCTCTCCCGCTTTGCCGATGCCCGTGCGCGCATGAACGAGAGCCCCCTCGGCGCCGCCGCGCTCGCCGGTTCGTCCTTCCCGCTCGACCGCGAGATGACGGCGGAGGCGCTCGGCTTCGACCGGCCGATGGCGAACTCCATGGATGCGGTGGCCGACCGCGACTTCGCGCTGGAATACCTCGGCGCCGCGAGCATCTGCGCGATGCATCTCAGCCGGCTGGCGGAAGAGATGGTCATCTGGTCGACCGCCCAGTTCCGCTTCGTGGCGATGGGCGATGCGTGGTCGACCGGCTCGTCGATCATGCCGCAGAAGCGCAACCCCGATGCGGCGGAGCTGATCCGCGGCAAGATCGGGCGCATCCTCGGCGCGCAGGTGGCGCTCTTCACGGTGATGAAGGGCCTGCCGATGACCTACGGAAAGGACATGCAGGAGGACAAGGAGCAGGTCTTCGACGCCGCCGACAACCTTCTGCTGTCGCTCGCCGCGATGGAGGGCATGGTCGCCACGATGATCCCCAACCGCGAGTCGATGCGGGCGAGCGCCGCGCTCGGCTTCTCCACCGCGACGGACCTCGCCGACTGGCTGGTGCGCGAGCTGGGCCTGCCGTTCCGGGAGGCGCACCACGTGACGGGCGCGTTGGTGGCGAAGGCCGAGGGCAAGGGCTGCGACCTGCCGGACCTGACGCTAAAGGAAATGCGGGAGGCGCACGAGGGGATCACCGAGGGGGTCTTCAGCGTGCTCGGCGTGGAGAACTCGGTGGCGAGCCGGACGGTCTATGGCGGGACGGCGCCAGAGCAGGTGCGGGCGCAGGTGAAGCGGTGGAAGGAACTGCTGGGCTGAGGGGGCCGGGAAGGTGGGTTGAAAACCCACCCCACCGGGCCGCGTAGGTTGGGTTTGTAACCCACCGCCCACACCGGCCAATGGATGCCACGCTGCCTACCGGACCGCTCTCCAACTGGCGCCCCGGTTGCACGCCGGCCCGTGGGGTGGCGCTGCAACGGTCCTTCTGGTGCGCTTTATGCCCGCCAAACCCCTCCCCGCTCCGAGCGAGGCGCCAAGATCAGCCAGAGCGCCAGCCCGCCGGGACGGGCCGGCGCTCGCGCGGCGCCTGCGGCTTGATTCCGCGCGGGGACACAGCCGAGACCTCGCGCAGGAACGCCCACCAACGGCCACCGCCCGCACTCAGGGGATGGCACGTCGCCGCATCCGCGCTACTCTTCCCCCGAACCTCCCACCCCGGAGCCCGTCATGACCCGACCCACCCGCCTCGCGGCCACGCTCCTCGCCCTCTTCGCCCTCGCGGCCTGCGACCCCAATGTGCCGCCCACCGCGAATGCCTCGGTCAGCGCCGGGCCGGGCGGGGTGTCTCCGGGTGTCAGCGTCGGCCAGCCGGGCAGCCCGGCTCGGGTGACCGTCGGGCCGCGCGGGCTGGGGCTTGGCCTCGGGCCCATCGGAATCCCGCTGTGAGGCTTCTGGCCCTCGCCGCCTTGCTCGCCGCGCTGGCTGCCTGCGGGGCAGACGGGCCGCCCGTTCCGCCCTCGGCACCCGCCTTTTCGCGCTGATAGCGGCGCCCCGCGCGCGGCCGCGCCGGCTACAGCCTCAACAAAGGTTGAGGGCAAGGCCCTTCTGCCACTGCTCAATAAATATACATTGAACCCTTGGCCTATCCGGCGCTCACCCCTATTTGACCCCTCACCACGCCCCGACCGTCCTGGCGGGCGCAAAAAATCCGTGAACGAGGGAGGCGCGCCGATGGCGGCCATGATCGAGGTCGAGAACCTCAGGAAAACCTATGAGGGCGGGTTCGAGGCGCTGAAAGGTGTCTCGCTCACCATCGAAGAAGGAGAGATCCTCGCCCTGCTCGGCCCCAATGGCGCCGGCAAGACGACGCTGATCTCCACCATCTGCGGCATCACCGAGCCGACCTCCGGCACCATTCGCGTCGGCGGCATCGATGCCGCGAAAGACCCGAAGGGCGCGCGCCGGCAGATCGGCATCGTGCCGCAGGAAGTGAACATCGACATGTATGCGAAGGTCTGGGATTCCATCGCCTTCACCCGCGGCCTCTGGGGCAAGCCCCGCAATGACGCGCATGTCGAAAAGGTGCTCAAACAGCTCTCGCTCTGGGACAAGAAGGACGGCAACGTCATGTCCCTCTCCGGCGGCATGAAGCGCCGGGTGCTGATCGGCAAGGCGCTCTCTCACGAGCCGAGCGTGCTGTTCCTCGATGAGCCGACCGCCGGTGTCGATGTCGAGCTGCGCAAGGGCATGTGGGAAGTGGTCGAAGAGCTGCGCAAGGCCGGCACCACCATCATCCTGACGACCCACTACCTTGAAGAGGCCGAGGCGATGGCCGACCGCATCGCCGTCATCACCGGCGGCGAGATCCGGCTGGTGGAGCGCAAGGATACGCTGATGGCCCGCATGGGGCACAAGACGCTGACCATCGAGCTGGCAGAGCCGGTGGGCACGCTGCCCCCGGCCCTCGCCGAGCGCGGCGTGGTGATGGAGGGGCCGCAGCAGCTCTCCTACACCTACGACAGCACCTCGGGCAGCACCGGCATCACCCGCCTGCTCACCGCGATCCGCGACGAGGGGCTGAAGCTGGCCGATCTGTCGACCAAGCAATCGAGCCTCGAGGAGATCTTCGTCGGGCTCGTGCATGAAGACGACAACGAGAAGGAGGCGGCCGAATGAACGGACACGCCGTCGCCACCATCTACAAGCGCGAGATGCAGCGCTTCCGCCGCACCATCGTGCAATCGCTCGTGGCGCCCGTCATCTCCACCTCGCTCTATTTCGTCGTCTTCGGCGCCGCCATCGGCAGCCGGATCGACCAGGTCGAGGGGGTCAGCTACGGCGCTTATATCGTGCCGGGCCTCATCATGCTGACCGTGATGATGCAGGCCACCACCAACTCGGCCATCTCGATCTACTTCCCAAAATACATGGGGGCGATCTACGAGATGCTGGCCGCGCCGGTGAACTTCTTCGAGGTCACGCTGGGGCTTGTCGGCGGGGCTATGACGAAGGCGCTGATCATCGGGGCCATCATCCTTGGCACGTCGTTCTTCTTCGTCGATCTGAACATTCAGCACCCATTGGCGATGCTCGGGTTCCTGTTGCTCACCTGTCTGAGCTTCGCCCTTCTGGGGTTCATCATCGGCATCTGGGCGAACAGCTTCGAGCAGCTCAACCTCGTGCCGCAGCTGATCCTGACGCCGCTGATCTTCCTTGGCGGCTCGTTCTACTCCGCCTCGATGCTGCCGTCGTTCTGGCAGACGGTGATCCACCTCAACCCGGTGTTCTACCTGATCTCGGGCTTCCGCTGGAGTTTCTTCGGCGAGTCGGATGTGGCGGTGGGCGTGTCGCTGTTTGCCATCGCGATCTTTACGGCGATCTGCCTGGGTGTCATCGCCTGGATCTTCCGCACCGGCTGGCGCCTGCGGAGCTAAGGCGGCGGGTCTTCCGCCCCCCGGGAGACCCAACCAATGGCGCCACCCCGCTCGCCGGCTCGTGGGGTGGCGCTCCACCTCTTCCGCTATCGCGACTCATGCCCGCCAAGCCCCTCCCAGCGAGCGGGTCCGCCTTGCCGGGAAGGGCCCCAGACCCTACATCCTTTTCCATGTTTAACCGTTTCTTCGGCGCCTCGCGCCCGACCGTCGCGATCATCCGCCTCGAGGGCGCCATTTCCTCGGCCGGCCCCCGCGCCGGGCTGAGCGATCACGGCCTCGCGCCTCAGATCGAAAAGGCGTTCCGGCGCGGCAAACCTGCCGCCGTGGCGCTCGCCATCAATTGCCCCGGCGGCTCGGCGGCGCAATCCTCTCTCATTGCCAGTCGCATCCGGCGGCTCAGCGAAGAGAAGAAGGTGCCCGTCTTCGCCTTCTGCGAGGATGTCGCGGCCTCGGGCGGCTACTGGCTGGCCTGCGCGGCCGACGAGATCTTCGTCGACGACACCTCGATGGTCGGCTCCATCGGGGTCATCGCCGCCTCGTTCGGGCTCAACGACTTCATCGAGCGGCACGGGATCGAGCGGCGCGTGCACACCGCCGGCGAGAGCAAGAGCCTGATGGACCCGTTCCGCCCGGAGAAGGAAGAAGACGTCGCACGGCTCAATACCTGGCTGGAGCAGCTGCACGAGGCGTTCATCGCCCATGTGAAATCCCGCCGCGGCCCCAAGCTCGACGAGAGCGAGAACCTCTTCACCGGCAATATCTGGATCGGCCGCCACGCCATCGAGAAGGGCCTCGCCGATGGCGTTGGCCATCTGGTGCCCGAGATGAAGCGTCGCTTCGGCGACAAGACGCGCTTCCGCACCTACGGGCCGAAGAAGTCGCTGATGGCCCGCTTCGGCGCCTCTGCCGCCGCCGGCGCCATGGAAAGCCTGGAGGCGCGGCTTGCCTTCGGCC
This sequence comes from Pseudoroseicyclus sp. H15, assembly GCF_054353345.1. Classification (NCBI taxonomy): domain Bacteria; kingdom Pseudomonadati; phylum Pseudomonadota; class Alphaproteobacteria; order Rhodobacterales; family Paracoccaceae; genus Pseudoroseicyclus; species Pseudoroseicyclus sp. H15. Next base: position 639,869 of record NZ_JBTHJE010000001.1, on the reverse strand, counting down.
GTTTCGGGCTTTGACCGGGGCATGATCTTCAAGATCATCACGCTGTTCCTCGTCTTCATGGCCGTCGTCGCCATGTTCGGCAAGCTCCGCTTTCCCAAGCTGCCCGGCGGCGTCGCCCGGCGCCTGGGCGGCACCTGCCCGGCCTGCGGGCGCCCCCGCATCGGCAAGGGCCCATGCCCCTGCGGCAAGGAGAACGCATGATCGACTGGCTCTTCGTCGCCGCGGGCGTGGTGATCCTTCTCTTCGCCGGCGATGCGCTGGTGAAGGGCGCGGTGAACCTGTCGCTGCGGCTGGGCATCCCGGCCCTGATCGTCTCGCTCACCGTCGTGGCCTTCGGCACCTCGGCGCCCGAACTGCTCGTCTCTGTCGCCGCCGTGCTGAACGGCTCGCCGGGGCTGGCTTTGGGCAACGTGGTTGGCTCGAACATCGCGAACGTGCTGCTCATCCTCGGCATCCCGGCGCTCGTCACCACGATCAGCGCGCAGAATATCGACGTGAAGAGCTCCTACCTGCAGATGCTGGCCGCGACGCTGCTTGTCATGGTGCTCGCCGCCATCGGCGGGGCGCTGTTCCGCTTTGACGGGGTGATCCTACTAGCCGCGCTGGCGGCGATCCTGTGGATCACCGGGCGCCAGGGCGTGAAGGAGCGGCGCGCCAACCGCGCGGCTGAGGCCGAGGCGGAGGAGCCTGAGGGCGCCGACCCCGACATGCGCGCCTGGAAGATCGGGATGTTTCTCGTCATCGGCCTCGTCGGCCTGCCCGTGGGCGCCAACCTGCTGGTGACCGGGGCCACCGAGATCGCCCTGCGCTGGGGCGTGTCGGAAACCGTGATCGGCCTTACGCTTGTGGCCATCGGCACCTCGCTGCCCGAGCTGGCCACCTCCTTCGCCGCCGCGCTGCGCAAGCAGACCGATGTGATCATCGGCAATGTCATCGGCTCGAACTTCTTCAACCTGCTCGCCATCCTCGGCGCCGCCACGCTGTTCGGCCGCATCCCGGTGGGGGCAGAGGTCTTCTGGGCCGATTTCCCGATGCTGCTGGTCTCCAGCCTGCTGCTGGTGCCGCTGGTCTACTTCCGGCGTGACATCACGCGGCTCTGGGGCCTGGCCTTCCTCGCCCTCTACGTCGGCTTCGTCCTTGTGGTGCTGCTATGAGTGACCCCGCCCCCAAACGGGCGCTCGTCACCGGCGCCGGCGCCCGCATCGGCCGGGCCATCGCGCTGGCGCTGGCCGAGAGCGGCCATGACGTGGCGCTGCATTGCAACCACTCCACTGACGGCGCCGAGGCGGCGGCGGAGGAGATCCGCGCCATGGGCCGCAAGGCTGCCGTCGTGCAGGCCGACCTGATGGACGAGGCCCGCGTGGCCGAGATCGTGCCGGAGGCTACCGAGGCACTCGGCGGCGCCCTGACCTGCCTCGTCAACAACGCCTCGGGCTTTCAGTTCGACAAGATCGAGACGGCCACGCCCGAGAGCTGGGACATCAACATCGCCACCAACCTGCGCGCGCCGCTCTTCCTGCTGCAGGCCTTCGCCGCGCAGGCGCCGGAGCCGCTGGAGGACGAGCACGGCGAGAAGATCGCCCAGGCGCTCTGCGTTAACATGCTCGACCAGCGCATCCGCAACCTCAGCCCGGCGCTGATGACCTATACGGTCGGCAAGATGGGCCTCTGGGCGCTCACCCGCACCGCCGCGCAGGGCCTTGGCCCCAAGGTGCGCGTCAACGGCATCGCCCCCGGCTCGACCCTGCCGGCAGAGAACGAGCCCGAGCAGCGCTTCCGCGCCCGCCGCACTGCCGGGCCGCTGCGGCGGGGCACCGATCCTGCCGATATCATCGGGGCTTTGCGCTACCTGCTGGAGGCGCGCACAGTGACCGGCCAGGCCATTGTGGTGGATGGCGGCCAGCACCTGATGTGGGAAAAGCTCGACAGCGCCGGCTGGGCCTGACACGGCCCGCAGCCACCTGCCCCGGCGACTTGTCCTCACCTGTCATGCAGCCGTAACAAAACCGTAATGATTCCAGAAGTTTACCATTCAGTAATAAATTTCCCGAGCGTTTACAGCCCCTTAGAGAAGCGCCTCTTTGTTGGGCAATGTGACGAAGTGGGTTGTAGGCAAGGGAAAATCTCCGGTCGCGGGAGTTTGTCCGCAGACTTATCCACAGAAGTCGTGGATGCCTTCGTTCTTGCGCCCCGGGTGCTTAAATGGAATCGGCAGGCGGGAATCAGGTGATGAGCGACTCAGCCGAACAGGGGGGCAAGGCCCCCGCCAAAACCGGGTATGCCGTGATCGCCGGCTACCTCAAGACGCTGGGCACCGGGCCCGGCGTCTACCGTATGCTCGATACCGAAGCGCGGGTGCTTTACGTCGGCAAGGCAAAGAACCTGAAGGCCCGCGTCTCCTCCTATTCGCGGCCCGGCCAGCACTCGCCCCGCATCGCGCGCATGATCGCCGACACAGCCTCGATGATGTTCCTCTCGACGCGGACAGAGACGGAAGCGCTGCTGCTGGAGCAGAACCTGATCAAGCAGCTCAAGCCGCGCTTCAACGTGCTGCTGCGTGACGACAAGAGCTTCCCCAACATCCTCGTCAGCCATGAGCATGCCTTCCCGCAGATCAAGCTGCACCGCGGCTCGAAGACCGAGAAGGGCGATTACTACGGCCCCTTCGCCGGTGCCGGCTCCGTCCGCCGGGTGCTCAACCAGCTGCAGAAGGCCTTCCTGCTGCGCAACTGCTCCGACAGCACCTTCGAAAGCCGCACGCGCCCCTGCCTGCTCCACCAGATCCGGCGCTGCTCGGCCCCCTGCGTTGGGCTGATCTCGGAGGAGGATTACATGGCCAGCGTGAAGGACGCGCAGCGCTATCTCACCGGTAAGTCCACCGCCATCCAGGCGCAGCTGGCGGGCGAGATGCAGGCCGCCAGCGAGGCGATGGAATTCGAGCGCGCCGCCGCCCTGCGCGACCGCATTCGTGCCCTGACGCTGGTGCAGACGAACCAGGGCATCAACCCGCAGGGCGTGCCCGAGGCCGATGTCATCGCGCTGCACCGCGATGGCGGCCAGGCCTGTGTGCAGGTCTTCTTCATCCGGGCCAACCAGAACTGGGGCAACCGCGACTTCTACCCCCGCCTGAACGGCGAGGAGGATGCCAGCGAGATCATGCAGGCTTTCCTGGGCCAGTTCTACCAGAACCACGAGCCGCCCCGGCTGATCCTCACCAACACGGGGCTCGACGATCCCTCGCTGATGGAAGAGGCGCTGAGCGAGCAGCTCGGGCGCCGGGTGCAGATCGCCGTGCCGCAAAAGGGCGAAAAGGCCGAGCTTGTCGGCCACGCCGCCCAGAACGCCCGCGAAAGCCTCGCCCGTCGCATGAGCGAGAGCGCCACGCAGGCACGGCTGCTGGAGGGCGTGCAGGAGGCCTTCGGGCTCGCCGCCGTGCCGCGGCGCGTGGAGGTTTACGACAACAGCCACATCATGGGCACCAACGCCATCGGCGCGATGATCGTGGCGGGGCCGGAGGGCTTCGAGAAAAGCCAGTACCGCAAGTTCAACATCAAGGACGAAAGCCTGAACGGCGACGATTTCGGTATGATGAAGGAGGTGCTGACCCGCCGCTTCCAGCGCCTGCTGAAGGAAGACCCGAACCGTGAGGGCGAAACCTGGCCCGACCTTCTGCTCATCGACGGCGGCGCCGGGCAGGTAAGCGCCGTCCACGAGGTGATGGCCGAGCTGGGGGTGGAAGACATCGCCATGATCGGCGTCGCCAAGGGCGTCGACCGCGATCTCGGCAAGGAGGAGTTCCACCGAAAGGGCCAGCGCGTGATGGCGCTGCGCCACAACGACCCGGTGCTCTACTTCATCCAGCGCCTGCGCGACGAGGCGCACCGCTTCGCCATCGGCACCCACCGGGCCAAGCGCGCCAAGGCCACCATGGCCAACCCGCTCGACGAGGTGCCCGGCGTCGGCGCCGCCCGCAAGCGCGCCTTGCTGGCGCATTTCGGCTCTGCCAAGGCAGTGAGCGGCGCGGCCCTGGCCGATCTGAAGGCCGTGGGCGGCATCAGCGAGGCGATGGCCGAGAAGATCTACGCCCATTTCCACGAAAGCTGAGGCGGCGCTCCCCACGCCGCACTCTTCAACCCATCGTAAACGCTGAGGCCTTAGAGCTTTTGGCAAGCGGTCGTCGCCACTCGGCGGGCGGCGTTTGCCAATTCGGTGATGGCCCCGGGCTGTTAACGGTTCAGCGACTGACCGGAACTAGAGAGAATTCGTCAGTTTCCAGTGTAGGGTGAAACGAAGTGTTTAGTTTTCTAAAGGGGGAGAAGGCTCCCCCAACCCCGAGCGTAGCGGACTCCTTCATGGGGGTGATCGACCGAACGCAGGCGACCATCCAATTCGATCTCGACGGGACCATCCGCACCGCGAACAAGAACTTTCTGGACGTTCTGGGATACAAGCTGGACGAGGTCGTCGGCCGCCATCATTCGATGTTCGTCGACAAGGCCTATACCCAAACTGCGGAATACGAGGAATTCTGGCAGGCGCTGCGGGCCGGCCGCTCGTTCACCAGCCCGTACCCCCGCCTTCACAAGGACGGCTCGGTGGTTTGGATCAGCGCCACCTATGCCCCCGTGCTCGATGCGTCAGGCAAGGCCGTTTCGGTCATCAAGATCGCGACGGATATCTCTGCCCGCCAGAAGGGCATCACCGATATTGCCGACGGCCTCGTGCAGCTGAGCAAGGGCAACCTGGCGCATGTCATCCCGCCCTGCGGCGCAGAAGATATCCAGGTGCTGGTCGATTCGTTCAACCAGACGGTCAGCAGCCTCAATGACGTCGTCTCGGCGGTGAAGGCTGTCGCCGGCACGGTGCAGCGCACGGCTGGCGAGATCGGCCAATCCTCCTTCGATCTGGCCCGCCGCACCGAGCAGCAGGCCGCCACGCTGGAAGAGACCGCCGCCGCCATCGAAGAGCTGACGGCCACGGTCAAAGCCTCTGCCGACAGCGCGCAGGAGATGGAAAAGACCGCCGGTAGTGCCCAGTCGACGGCACGGACCGGCGGCAATGTGGTGAAGGATGCCGTGGGCGCCATGTCCGAGATCGAGCGCTCGTCTGACCGGATCAGTCATGTCATCAAGATTATCGACGATATCGCCTTCCAGACCAACCTTCTGGCCCTGAACGCCGGGGTCGAGGCGGCACGGGCGGGCGAATCCGGGCGTGGCTTCGCCGTTGTCGCCTCGGAAGTGCGAACGCTCGCCGTGCGCTCCGCCGATTCCGCCTCGGAGATCAAGACGCTCATCAACGACAGCTCGGCGCATGTCTCGAACGGCGTGAACCTCGTCACCCGCGCGGGTGAAGAGCTGGAGCGCATCATCGCCGCTGTTTCGGAGATTCACTCGCATGTCTCGGAAATCGCCCATGGCGCCGCCGAGCAGGCGATCACTCTGAACGAGATCAACACCGCCGTCTCTCAGCTCGATTCGATGACCCAGCAGAACGCCGCGATGGTTGAGGAATCCACCGCCGCCGGCCAGGTGCTCGAACAGGATGCGACAGAGCTGTCGAACCATGTCTCTGCCTTCCGCACCCGTGACACCGGCCGACCGGCATCTCAGCGGCAGCAGCCCGACAGGCGCGCCCCGCTAAAGCGCGCCTCGTAACGAAACCGGAAGATGGGGCGCCCCGGCGCCCACATGCCCGATCGCGAGGCCGCCAGGGGGCGGCGGACCTGCGAGGCGGGACAAAACCGCACCCTGCCAGTCCGGCGGGGTTTTCGCATGTCGATTTGGGGGATTTGGTCGGAGTGAGAGGATTCGAACCTCCGACCCCCTGCTCCCGAAGCAGGTGCGCTACCAGGCTGCGCTACACTCCGACCGTGGCGGCGGAGGTAGCGAAGCAGCCGGCGGAATGCAAGGCGGAATCGGGCTCAGTCGCTGCGCTGTGCCACTGCGCTGGCGCGCCCGGGCCGGCGCCCGTCGAGCACGCGCATGAGCACCGAGGGGCGCGGCGCCGTACCCACCTCTCGCGACATCCGCGTGCGGGTGACGGGGCGCTCGGAATTGGGCTTGTTGCGCTCGCGCCCGAGGATCACCAGGCCCGACGCGATGATGATGATGGCCCCGATGCTGGTGTTGCGGCCGGGCGTCTCGCCGAAGACGAGAAAGCCATAGGCCGCCGCCCAGATTATCTGGCTGTACTGCATCGGTGCCACCACCGCCGCCTCGCCCGCCTTGTAGGCCGCGATGATGACAAGCCCGCCCAGAAAGCCCAGGCAGGCCATCCCGCCAAGCAGCCCCAGATGCCCCACCGGCATGGGCACGTAGACGAAGGGCAGCGCCACCGCCATCACCGCGAAGTTCGCGATCATCGGGTAGAGCATCAGCACGACGGGCCGCTCGTCCGCCCCGATCTTGCGCACCGAGATGGCCGCGAAGCTGCCCGAGAGCGCCCCCACCAGCGCCGCGGCATGGCCAAGCTCGAAGCCGATGGATTCCTGCCCGCCCGAGGGCCAGATCGCCACAACCACGCCGGCCAGGCCCACCACCACCGCCGCCCAGCGCCGGAGCCCGACACGTTCGCCCAGCACGGGAATCGACAGCACCGTGATGATCAGCGGCGAGGCGAAGAGGATCACATAGACCTGCGCCAGCGGCAGGGTGGAAAAGGCGTAGAAGTTGCACACGGCATTGGCGACCGCGGCCAGCGTGCGCGAGCCTACCCACCATGGGTGCACAGGCCGCAGCGTGCCCGGCGCCCTGTCAGAGATCAGCGTGAGCGTGACGAGCGGGAACGACAGCAGCGTCGAGAAGAAGATCAACTGCGCAGGCGCGTAGCCGCCGCCCAGGAATTTCACCAAGGTGTCGTGGGTCGCATAAATGCCGAAGGCGGCGAGCGCGAGTAGCACCCCCCTGAGGTTCGAGCCCATGTCACTGTCCCTGCCCGGTTTTTAAAAGGCAGATTGTCCGGTCAGCGGCCCACGTCAAGGCCGGGCGGCCCCCCGGCGGCGGCAGAGCGCCGGTGCCGGGCGGAACTGTCGCCTGCCGCGGCACATTGCCCAATGAAGGGGAGAGAACGCATGGAGACGTTTGCCGAGGTTCTGGCCAAGGGCCTGATCACCGTGGCGCTGGTCGTGCTGCTCTCGCGGCTGAATGGGCTGCGCAGCTTCGCCAAGATCTCCAGCTTCGACTTTGCCATCACGGTCGCCACCGGCTCGGTGCTCGCCAGCGCGCTAGTGAGCGAGGGCGCCTTCGGCCCCGGCCTCGCCGCGCTGGTCGTGCTGTTCCTGCTGCAGGGGCTGATAAGCCGGGTGCGCGTGCGGGTGAACCCCTTCAAGGAGGCGGTGGACAACACGCCGCTCCTCCTGATGGAGAACGGCACCTTCCTCGACGGGAACATGAAGAACGCCCAGATCGCGCGGACCGATGTGATGGCCAAGCTGCGCCAGGCCGGTGCGGTGGAGCAGCGCAACATCCGCGCCGTGGTGCTGGAGACGACGGGAGATATCTCGGTGGTCTATGCCGCGCCGGATGCGGCGCTGACGGAGGGCATTCTGGACGGTGTGAGACGGCAGCCGCGGGCATTGCCTTGAGGGGCGCGCGGGCGGCGGGCTGAGGCTCGCCCAGGGGGGAAGCCGGGCTTCAGCCCGGCCCCACCAGATCAGGCAGAGAGCGCCGCTACGATCGCGTCACCCATCTCGCTGGTCGAGACAGGCTCCTTGCCCTCTTCGCCCAGCAGATCGCCGGTGCGGTAGCCGTCGGCCAGCACCTTCTCGACCGCCTGCTCCAGCTGCGTGGCCTTCTCGCCCTCGTCGAAGCTGTAGCGCAAAGCCATGGCGAAGGAGAGGATGCAGGCGATCGGGTTGGCCTTGCCCTGCCCCGCGATATCGGGCGCCGAGCCATGCACGGGCTCGTAGAGCGCCTTCGGTCGGCCGTTCGCCATCGGCGCGCCCAGCGAGGCGGAGGGCAGCATGCCGAGCGAGCCGGTGAGCATCGCGGCAGCGTCGGAGAGCAGGTCGCCGAAGAGGTTGTCGGTGACGATCACGTCGAACTGCTTGGGCTGGCGCACAAGCTGCATGGCGCCGGCATCGGCGTACATGTGCGAAAGCTCGACCTCGGGGTAGTCCTTGCCCACTTCGGTGACGACCTCGCGCCAGAGGATGCCGCTCTCCATCACGTTGGCCTTTTCCATCGAGCAGAGGCGCTTGTCGCGCTTCATCGCGAGGTCGAAGGCGGCGCGGGCGACACGGTCGATCTCGCTCTCGGTGTAGCGCTGGGTGTTGATGCCGACGCGCTCGTTATTCTCGGTGTGAATGCCGCGCGGCTCGCCGAAATAGATGCCGGAGGTCAGCTCGCGGACGATCATGATGTCGAGCCCGGCGACGATGTCTTTCTTCAGCGAGGAGAAATCGGCGAGGGCGTCGAAGCATTGCGCGGGGCGCAGGTTGGCGAAGAGGTCCATCTCCTTGCGCAGGCGCAGAAGGCCGCGCTCCGGCTTCACCGAGAAGTCGAGCACGTCGTACTTGGGCCCGCCGACGGCGCCGAGCAGGACGGCATCGACCTCCTGCGCCTTGGCCATCGTGTCGTCATGGATCGGGGTGCCGTGGGCGTCATAGGCAGCGCCGCCGACGAGATCTTCGGAGACGTCGAAGGCGAGGCCCTGCGTGCCGAACCAGTCGATGACCTTGCGCACCTCTGCCATCACCTCGGGGCCGATACCGTCGCCGGGCAGGATGAGAAGGGAATGGGCCATGTCACGCTCCGTCAGTTTGGACGGCCTGCGGTAGCTCGCGGGCGGTGGGCCGTCAAGAATGGGCGCCCCGCGAACCTCTCCGCTGCTTCCCCAAGCGCGGAATCAAGACCTTCAGTCCGCCGCGCGAGCGCCGGCCCTTCACGCCTCCTCCACGCTCTCCGGCCCGCCGTATTGCGCCAGCATCTCCTTCATATCCTCCAGCGTGTTCGCCTCTGCCACCGGTTTGTCGTGCCGCCAGCGCAGCATCCGGGGGAAGCGCAGGGCCACGCCGCTCTTGTGCCTTGTCGAGGGCTGTATCCCCTCGAAGCCGATCTCGAAGACATGCTCCGGCGTTACCCGGCGCACGGGACCGAACTTCTCAAGCGTATTCCGCCGCACCCAGGCGGTGATCTGGCGGAACTCGGCATCCGTCAGGCCGGAATAGGCCTTGGTGAAGGGCACCAGCTCCTCCCCATCCCGCACCGCGAAGGTGAAATCGGTGAACAGGTTCGCCCGCCGGCCCGAGCCCGATTGCGCATAGATCAGCACCGCGTCGATCGAGAGCGGGTCGACCTTCCACTTCCACCAATCGCCCTTCTTGCGGCCCGCCAGATAGGGCGAGTCGCGCCGCTTCAGCATCAGCCCCTCGGCCATCAGCTCGCGGGAGCGCGCCCGCTCCTTCGCCAGAGCCTCCCAGCTCTCGGCCTCGACCAGCGGCGACAGGCGCAGCGGCGCCTCGGGCGGCAGATCCTCCGCCGCCTGCTCCAGCAGGGCGCGGCGCTCGGAAAAAGGGGTCTGGCGCAGGTCGTCGCCCTGCCATTCGAGCAGGTCGTAAGCCATCAGGATGGCCGGCGCCTCGGTGAGCAGCTTCTTCGGCACGGTCTTCCGCCCGATGCGCTTCTGCAGTGCGTTGAACGACAGGGGCGCCTCGCCCTCGCCGTTCCAGGCCAGCACCTCGCCGTCGAGCACCGTTCCCATGGGCAGGAAGTCCTTCAGCCGCGCCAGCTCGGGGAAGCGGTCTGTCATCAGCTCTTCGCCCCGGCTCCACAGGTGATGCTCGCCGCCGCGCAGGATGAGCTGACCGCGGATGCCGTCCCACTTGCGCTCGGCGAGCCAATCCTCTGCCGGGCCGAGGGCGGCGAGATCCTCTAACTGATAGGCGAGGTAGAAAGGATAGGGGCGCGACAGGTCTGCCGAGGGATCGGGCGCGTGGATGAGGCTCTGCCAGGTCACGTTCTGCGGCGTCCAGCTGCCCATCAGCCGATGCGTCAGCTCGGCCTCGTCCATCTCGGTGGCCTGCGCCAGCGCCCGCGTCATCAGCTTGGCGCTGACGCCGACGCGAAAGCCGCCCGTGAGCAGCTTGGTGAAGAGCAGCCGCTCGGTGGGGTCGAGCCCATTCCAGGCGGCGAGAATGCCGGCCTTGCGCTCTTCCTCCGGCAGGGCAGAGAGACGGGCGATCTCGGCGATCCACTCGGCCAGGGAGCGGTCTGTCTGCTGGCCCGGCGGAGGCAAGAGCAGGGCGATGGTCTCTGCCGTGTCGCCCACGATGGGGCGGGATTCCTCGAACAGCCAGAGCGGCACGCCCGCCCGCTCCGCCGCCCACTCGCGCAAGACCGTGGTGGTGATGGTGCGCCGCGGGCGCCGGCCCGAGAACAGCGCCACGCACCACAGCTTGTCGGCATCGGGCGCGGTGGAGAAATACTCCGCCATCGCCGCCACCTTGCGGCTGGTCTTCGTCGTCTGATCGACGGCGCGGAAGAGGGCGGCGAACTCCTTCACCGGCTGGCCCCGGGATTGCTCATGCCTCTTCCTCCTCCGCCTCGCCCTCACCGGCATATTCGGTGGAGACGACATGGGCGTCGTAGCCCTGCTCCTCCAGCCAGCGGCGGAAGACCGAGGTGTAGCCGTGGGTGACGAAGATCTTCCGGGCGCCCGTGGCGCGGATGGCGTCGTTCAGACCGTCCCAATCGGCATGGTCCGACATGACGAAGCCCCTGTCGGCCGCCCGGCGCCGCCGCACCCCGCGCAAGGCCATCCAGCCAGAGGCGAAGCCGGTGGTGGCCGGCGCAGAGGCCGACGAGAAGCGCCGCGCCCAGGTGCCTGACAGCGCCGAGGGCGGGGCGACGACCAGCGCGCCGCGATGGGCCTTCAGATCGGTCTCGGGCGTCACGCGGATCGTCTGAGGCAGCGGCAGCCCCTGCGCGCGCAGCACCTCGGTGACGTTCTCCACCGCGCCATGGGTGAGGATCGGGCCGAGCGAGGCATCGGCGGCGGCCATGACACGCTGCGCCTTGCCGAGCGAATAGGCCCCGATCAGGGCGAAGCGGCCTTCCTCCGCCGCCGAGGCCCACCAGGCATTCAGGTCGCTCGCCAGAGCCTCCGGGGCTGTCCACTTGAAGACCGGCAGGCCGAAGGTGCATTCGGTGATGAAGGCGTGGCAGGTCACCGGCTCGAACGGGTCGGAGAGCCCGTCAGAGATCACCTTGTAGTCACCCGACGCCACCCACACCTGCCCCTTCACCTCGACCCTGATCTGCGCCGAGCCGGGCACGTGACCAGCGGGATGGAACGAGACCTCGGCATCGCCAATGCGCCGCCGCTCGCCATAGGCAATCGTCTTCAGGGTGATGTCGCCAAGCCGCTGGCGGATCACCGGGGCGGCGAGATCGGTGGAGAGGTAGCGCTGCATGCCGGGGCGGGCATGGTCGGCATGGCCATGCGTGATCAGCGCCCTGTCCACCGGGCGCCACGGGTCGATGTAAAAATCGCCCGCGGGGCAATAGATGCCGCTGTCTGTGAAGGTGAGCACGTCCGCCATGCCGGGAAGTTAGCGCAAGGCGCGGCGGTGGCGAGGGCGTTGCTGGCTCTTGCCCCTCGCGCCCCGCGACCCACCTTCAGGGGAGCCGCGAAAGAAGGAGCCCCGATGTCCCGCCTGCCCGATGCCATCACACGCCGCATGGAACCCGCAACACTTGGGGCCATCGTTGTCATCGCCGGGGCGCTCTGGGGTTTCGTGGCCCTCGCCTCCGAGATGCTCGAGGGCGATCTGCATTCCTTCGACGAAACGGTGCTGCTGGCGCTGCGCACGGCGGGTGACCCCGCCGTCGGGATCGGCGGGCCGCAGATGCAGGTGGCCATGCGCGACCTCACCGCGCTCGGCGGCATCGTGGTGCTGACGATCATCTCGCTCTCGGTGCTCGGCTACCTCTTCCTGCGGCGGCAGCGCGCCTCGGCGCTGTTTCTTGCCGCCGCCATCGTGGGCGGGCAGCTCATCTCGCATCTGGCGAAATCGGGCTTCTCGCGGCCCCGGCCCGATCTGGTGCCGCATGGGGTGGAGGTGGCGACAGCCTCCTTCCCATCAGGCCATTCGATGATGGCAGCCGTCACCTACCTGACGCTGGCGGTGATGCTGGCGCGGGGCGAGAGCGCGCTGCGGATGCGGATCTTCTTCCTCTCCGTCGCGGCGCTGCTGACGGTCGCGGTGGGCGTCAGCCGTGTCTACCTTGGCGTCCACTGGCCATCGGACGTGCTGGCCGGCTGGTCACTCGGCGCGGCCTGGGCGCTTGGCGTGTGGCTGGTGGCGCATTGGCTGGGCATGCACGGCCAGATCGAGCCCGACCGGCGCGGCGCCGACAGCAAGAGTTAGCCCTCGCGGAACAGCGGCGTCAGATGCGCCACCAGCAGCTCCCAGACCCGGGCGATGCGCGGTGTGCGGCGCATGGCTTCATGCGCCGTCAGCCAGACCGGCAGCGGGTCTAGCCGGAACGGCAGGTCCATCTCGATCATCCCATGCGCCCGTCCCACGGCGCGCTGGCCGAAGCCGATGCCGCAGCCGGCACGCACCAGCTCCCAATACACCATGTTGTCGTCGCAGCGGCTGGTGAACCAGCTTTCCTCGATCGGCAGGCCCATGCCGCGGAAGATGTCGCGCAGCTCGGTGCTGCGGTCGAAGCCCACGTAATCATGGCCAGCCATATCCTCCGCCCCCGTCGGCAGGCCGCGCCGGGCGGCATAGGCGGGGGAGGCGAAGGCGGCGAGATGCACCTCGCCGATATGCCGCGCAATAAGATCGAGCTGGCGGGGCCGGTACATGCGCAAAGCGATATCGGCCTCGCGGTAGAGGAGATTCGATGAGCTGTCGGAGGGCACCAGCTCGATGATGATGCCCGGCTCCTCCTCGCGCATCGCCGCGATCACCGGTGGCAGCCGCCAGGCGCAGACGGCGTCAGAGGCGGTGAGCCGCACCGGGCCGAGATGACGCGCCTCACCCGCCGCCGCGGCCAGCGCCACCTGCCCCATCGCCTCGCGCATGGCGCGGGCCGGGGCGAGCAGCGGGGCGGCGGCAGGCGTGGGCTCCAGCCCGCGCGGCACGCGGGTGAAGAGCTCGGCGCCCACCGCGTCTTCCAGCGCCTTGATCTGACGCCCGAGCGTGGGCTGGCTCTGCCCCAGCCGCCGGGCGGCGGCCGAGAGCGAGCCCTCTTCGGCGACGAAGAGGAAGGCGCGAAGGAGGGACCAGTCGAGCGTTGTGATGTCCATTCATTCATGAATAGGCATCAGTCAAAGATATGCAATTTCTTTGCGCCGGTTGCGGCGCCATCTTCCCGATCAGACAGACGCTCACCCCCGAAAGGAGCACAACATGACTGGCAAAGTTCTCATCCTCGGCGCCTCCGGCAAGATCGGCTCAGCCGCCGCTGCCGCCTTCACCGCCGCCGGCTGGCAGGTGCGCCGCTATACCCGCGGCACCGACATGAACGCAGCGGCGGAGGGTTGCGACGTCATCGTCAACGGCCTCAACCCGCCGAATTACCACGATTGGGACAGGATCATCCCCGAGACGACCGCCCAGGCCATCGCAGCCGCCCGCGCCTCTGGCGCCACTATCATCCACCCCGCCACCGTCTACAATTTCGGCGACCGCCGCGGCGTTTGGGACGAGACAACGCCGCACCGCCCCGTTGCCCGCAAGGGCCGTATCCGCGAGGAGATGGAGGCAGCCTATCGCGCCTCGGGCGTGCAGGTGATCCTGCTGCGGGCCGGGAATTTCATCGCCGAGGGGCGGGATGACGATATGTTCGGCGTCGGCCTGCTGCGCAGCCTGAAGAGCGGCAAGGTCACCGCACTTGGGCGGCCCGATGCGATGCAGGCCTATGCCTACCTGCCCGACTGGGGCCGCGCCGCCGTGGCGCTGGCCGAGAAGCGGGCGGATCTGCCGGCCTTCAGCGATGTGCCCTTCCCCGGCTACGCCTTCACGGCGGAGGAGCTGAAGGCGCGGCTGGAGGCCCTCTCTGGCCGGAGCCTGAAGATCAGCCGCTTCCCATGGCTCGTCTTCCGCCTGCTTGGCCCGGTCTGGGAGATGGCGCGCGAGATGAACGAGATGCGCTACCTCTACAACACGAGCCACCAGCTGGGCCGGGCGCGGTTCGACGCGCTGCTGCCGGAGTTTCAGGCCACGGATCTGGATGACGTGCTGCGCCGCAAGCTGCCGGAGGGCTGGTCAGCGCATGACATCCGCCCAGACCAGCCGGTGCGCGCCGGCCTCGCGGGCTGAGGCGGCGAGGGGCTCACCCGGGGCCGGCCACAGCACGCCGGCCCCGGCGAGTGCCCAATCGGCAGAGGGCAGCACGTAGGAGACCCGCAGCGGCCCGGTGCCGTTCTCCTCCTCGGTCCACTCCGCTGTATCCAGGCCGCCGCCGGGCGAGGTGGGCTGCGGGTCGATCAGGCGGGGATCGGCGAGGAAGGCTTCCATTGCGGCGCTGTCGCCCTCACCGCCCGAAGGGTCGAGGTTCGACAGGCCCATCAGCACGAAGGGTGGGTCGGGCGACGGGCCAAGATCGCCATCCAGAAAGCGCCGCCAGAGCAGCAGCTCGTCGCGGGCGCGCAGTCCGTTTCGGTCCTCCGGGCCATCAAAGACCGGCGGCGTGGCGGCCCAGACCATCAGCATCACCGGCCCGCCCGGAGCCTCGACGCTCAGCACCCAATGCGCGGTGGAGGAGAGGCGCTGCGCCGCGGCCACCTCGGCATTCGGGAAGAGCTGGCCATTGCGCCGGGTCGGCCGGGTCGCGCCCGGCAGATCGCCCCAGAGCAGCGGCGCGAAATCGCGGACCAGCCGCAGCGGATAGCGCGACAGCACCGCCAGCCCGCCGTCACCGGCGAAAGCACCATAGCCCTGGGCATCGCGCGGCTCTCCGGTGCAGCCGTTGCCATCCATGTCCAGCCCCGTCGCCATGCCGGCATTCGGGCGGGCGGCGAAACGGTGCGGCAGCGGATGGCCCGCCTCCGCCAGCAGCGCCTGCAGGGCGCCAAGCGCGGCGCCGCCATGGTCGAAATCCATCTCGGTGAGCAGCAGGACATCCGGCGCGGCGGCGGCGATGACCTCGACGGTGCCGCGCACCTGGGCATCCGGCTCGAGCAGATCCATCAGCAGCAGGCCGGGGCCATCGCGGCTGAGCGCGGCGCCGTAGGTGGCAAAGCGGAGTGTTTCGGCAGCCAAAGGCGCGGCCAGCACGCAGACCAGCAGAGCTGCAATCAGGCGGCGGCCAGCTCGCCTTCGCCTGCGCGCCCGGCGCCGCGCAGGCGCTGCACGCGGATCATCTGCGCCAGCCGGGCCAGCGCGACGCCCTTCATGAGCAGCGAGGCAGGAATGAAGGCCCATGCGGTCATCATCCAGATCAGGGTATGCGGGTCCGCCAGGATGAGGGGATCGAACAGGTTCGAGGCGAGTTTGACAAGCGCCGGAATGACGAAGGGCAGCAGAAATCCGGCCACGAGGTTGAGCATCGCGTCGCGGCCCAGCCTCTCCACCACATCGCCGCCCGAGGTGGGGTCGAAGGTGGGCAGGTTGACCCAGACGTTGAAGCCGCCACGGTTGAGCGGCCAGCGCGTCAGGCGCTGCGTGACGATGAACACCACCAGCATGGCCAGCGAAATGAAGTACGCCATCGCGGCCGAGATGCGCACCGCTTCCAGCAGCGCTGCCGGCGCATCCTGCGGCATCATCAGCACCGTCAGCCGCACCGGCGAATATGGGAAATCGAGCCCCTCGGAGAGCAGGCGTCCGAGCGCCACCACCAGCGAGCGCAGCGCGCTTTCATGGCCGAGGGCGGGCTGCATCAGAGGCAGCACCAACAGGATCGCCGCCAGCCCGCCAAAGCGGATGCGGTTGAAGGGCGGCGCGTCGCGGAACGTGACGAGCGAGGGGTACGAGATGTTGTATTCGATGAAGGTGAACACGCCGGCGAACAGCGCCACGAGCATCACCGTCATGCGCAGATCGGCGCTGGAGCCGGGCAGCAGCATGGCGGGCGCCGACATCGCAAGGATGACGAGCACAGCACGAAAGATGGCTCCCGCCAGTCGCGTCAGCATGAAAAACCTGCCCTCGGTCCGGAGTGCCGCGCATTGATGCCGCGATCTTGTGCCGGCCACGGGGGCCGGATGCGTCCGGATTGCCTCTTTAATGCCATGCTTTTGCCGCTTTTCCCACCACGCAACAATGCTGGCTTAACGCTTGCGGGAAGGCGGGGCTTTTTTGAGGCAAAACTGGTGCGCCATTGCAACCATTGCGGGCCGCCAGCGTGGCAATTTGCCAGTAAAAACGAGATATTGTGGGGAGCGTCGACTTAACACCAGCCCGCAGGGCCCGAGCCCCTGCCGCCGGTTGGTTAGCGGCCCGGCAACCAGAATCGCCGGGCCTGTGCCTGAATTAAGGCAAAAATCGGGCGATCAGACCCAGGGGCGGGCTTCGCTCGCCTTGGCTTCGAAGGCGTCGATGGCGCCGACCTTCTCCATCGTCAGGCCGATATCGTCGAGGCCGTTCTGCAGGCAATGCTTGCGGAAGGGGTCGATGTCGAAGCTGATCTCGGTGCCGTCCGACAGGGTGATCGTCTGGGCTTCGAGGTCGATCTCGACGCGGGCGTTGGCGCCCTTCTCGGCATCGGCCATCACCATGTCGCGCTGCTCTTCGGGCAGCACGATGGGCAGGATGCCGTTCTTGAAGCAGTTGTTGTAGAAGATATCGGCGAAGCTGGTGGAGATCACCGAGCGGATGCCGAAATCCTCCAGCGCCCAGGGCGCATGCTCGCGCGACGAGCCGCAGCCGAAGTTATCGCCGGCGACGAGGATCTGCGCGTCGCGATAGGCCGGCTGGTTGAGCACGAAATCGGGGATCTCGTTGCCCTGATCGTCATAGCGCATCTCGTCGAACAGGTTCTTGCCGAGCCCGGTGCGCTTGATCGTTTTCAGGAACTGCTTGGGGATGATCATGTCGGTATCGACATTCACAAGCGGCATCGGCGCGGCGATGCCCGTCAGGTGGTTGAACTTTTCCATGTGTTTTCTCCTCCGCCCGGGGGCGGGACATTCCTAGCGGCGGGCGACGAGGCCCATTGTGATGAAGGCGGCGGCTTCGACGAGCAGCTCGATGCCGAGCAGAATGCCCAGAAGCGAGCCCGCAGCTGCCCCGAAATCGGCGAACACGAGCATCCCGATCAGCACCGAGGCCCCGCCCGAAATCAGCAGCGACCAGCAGTAGCTGCTGCCCCGCAGGCTGATCGCCATGACGAGGCGGATGATGCCGGTGATGAGGAACAGGATGCCGAGCATCAGCGTCAGCGAGACCATGCCGCTCAGCGGATTGGCCAGCAGGAAGACCCCGGCAACGATGCCGAGAAGGCCGACGAGCCCGTGCCAGATTCGGTGCTGATCCTCCCGGTTCGAGAAGGCGACCCAAAGCTGCAGCACCCCGCCGAACAGGAAGACGATGCCGACGATAGTTGTCACCGCGATCGAGGCCGCGAAGGGATTTGCGAGGGCGAGCAAGCCGCCCACCGCAAACACCACGCCCAGAACGATCAGAAGGGTGGTGGGTTTCATCACACCAGCTCCGGCTCGGGCGAGAGCATCTCGCGCACATCGGTCAGCCGGCCGGTGATCGCCGCCGCCGCCGCCATCTGCGGCGACATCAGGTGGGTACGCCCGCCACGGCCCTGGCGGCCCTCGAAGTTGCGGTTCGACGTCGAGGCGCAGCGCTCACCCACCGACAGCTGGTCGGGGTTCATCGCCAGGCACATCGAGCAGCCGGCCATGCGCCATTCGAAGCCGGCCTCCTTGAAGATGTCGGCCAGGCCCTCTTCCTCGGCCTGCTTCCGCACGAGGCCAGAGCCGGGAACGACCATGGCGCGCAGCCCGTCCTTGATCTTCTTGCCCTTCAGCACGGCGGCGGCGGCGCGCAGATCTTCGATGCGCCCGTTGGTGCACGAGCCGATGAACACCGTGTCGATCTCGACATCCGTCAGCTTCTGGCCGGGGGCGAGGCCCATGTATTCGAGGCTGCGCTTCACGGCGCCGACCTTGCCGCCCTTGAAGGTCATCGGGTCGGGCACGTCGGAGGTGATGGGCAGCACGTCCTCGGGGCTGGTGCCCCAGGTGACGACGGGGGCGATGTCCTCGCCCTTGATCGTGACGACCTTGTCCCAATGCGCATCGTCATCGGAATATAGCGTCTTCCACCATTCCATCGCCTTGTCCCAGTCAGCACCCTTGGGCGCATGCTCGCGGCCCTTGATGTAATCGAAGGTCGTCTGATCGGGCGCGATGAGGCCGGCGCGGGCGCCGCCCTCGATGGCCATGTTGCAGATGGTCATCCGGCCTTCCATCGACAGCGAGCGGATCGCCTCGCCGCAATATTCGATCACATAGCCGGTGCCGCCGGCGGTACCGGTCTGGCCGATCACCGTCATGGTGATGTCCTTGGCGGTCACACCGGGGCGCAGCTTGCCGGTGATCTCGACCTTCATGTTCTTCGACTTCGACTGGATCAGCGTCTGCGTGGCCAGCACATGCTCGACCTCGGAGGTGCCGATGCCATGGGCGAGCGAGCCGAAGGCGCCGTGGGTGGCGGTGTGGCTGTCACCGCAGACGACGGTCATGCCCGGCAGCGTCCAGCCCTGCTCGGGGCCGACGATATGCACGATGCCCTGCCGCACGTCGCTGACCGGGTAGTAATGGATGCCGAAATCCTTGGCGTTCTTGTCGAGCGCCTCCACCTGGATGCGGCTTTCGGGGTTGGTGATGCCGTTCACCCGGTCTTCGGTCGTGGGCACGTTATGGTCGGGCACCGCGATGGTCTTCTCGGGCGCACGAACGGTGCGGCCGGTCAGGCGGAGCCCTTCGAAGGCCTGCGGGCTGGTGACCTCGTGCACGAGGTGGCGGTCGATATAGATCAGGCTGGAGCCGTCTTCGTCTTCCTGAACGAGATGGGCATCCCAGATCTTGTCGTAGAGTGTCTTGGGCGAATTATCGGGGGACATAACGGTCCTCTCCCTTAGGGGTGTTCAAATGGGGGCCGCGCGGGCTGCGCGCGGAATCTCTTGAGCGGGGCGCCCTCAGGCGCGCGCAAGAATCGACAGGGTCGCGCCAAAGAAGCGCCAGGGCAGGCGCGCGCGATCGTCCATGTCGAAGACCTTTGTCATGGCGCGCACATATACCTCGCCGCTGAGTCTCACAAGAGAGCGATGCTGTGTTGCAGGCGTGAACCGAAGGGCCCCGCGGCCCGTATTCACGGTATCATTCAGGAGGATCGGCCATGAGCCTGCTATCCCGCATCACCCCCAACGATATCACCTTCGACGAGGCCGGCGCGCCCCGCTACCGCGGCTACGAAGTGCCGCCCTTCACCATCGAGCGCACGCTCGGTGAGGTCGAGATCCGCCGCTACGCGCCGCATATCCTTGCCGAGGTTACCGTGCAGGCCAGCCGCGACGACGCGCTGCGCGCCGGCTTTCGCAAGCTCGCTGGCTACATCTTCGGTGGCAACAGTAAACAGCAGAGCGTCGCGATGACCGCACCGGTCAGCCAGCGCGAGAGCCAGACGATCGACATGACCGCCCCGGTGAGCCAGCGCGAGACGGCCAGCGGCGAGTGGACGGTCAGCTTCACCATGCCCGCCGAATGGACGATGGAGCGCCTGCCCCAGCCCAACGCCGGCGACATCCGCTTTCGCGAAACGCCGGCCGAGCGCCGCGCCGTGCTGGGCTTCCCGGGCCGCGCCAGCGATGCCGCGCTGGAGAAGGCCGAGGCCGAGCTCCGAGATGTGCTCGCCCGCGAGGGGCTTGCCCCCACCGGCCCGGTGCAGCGCGCCTTCTACGACGACCCGATGACCCTGCCATGGGCGCGGCACAACGAAGTGTCGCTGCCGCTGGACTGAACGGCCGCCCCCGCTCACCGCGCTTGTCGCGGGGGGGCGAACAGGTCAGATTAACCAGATGACCGGCGGCGCATTGGGCGACATCCTCGCGATCTTTCAGGGCGTCTGGTCCGACGCGCTGACGTTCCTGTCGTCGCTGCTGCGCGAATGGAACATCTACCAGATCGTCATCACGCTGGCGCTCTTCGGGCTGGCCCATCTGCTGAGCCTGCTCGTCGGGCCGCGCTACCGCGAATGGATCAAGCAGCGCCAGAACCTGACGATGTGGCAGACGCGCTGGCTGCTGACCCTCCACAAGCAGCTGCGCCTGATCCTGTTCGTGCCGCTCATCTGGGCCACGGTCCTGATCATGAGGGCGACCACCTGGCCGTCGCGCAGCTACCTGCTGGCGATCTTCGCCGAGCTCGCCAGCGCCTGGGTGCTGATCTTCCTGATCTCGCGCCTCATCCCCAACGGCTTCCTGCGCGTGCTGGTGCGCTATGCCGCCTGGGCCTGGGTCACCCTCTCGATCACCGGGCTGACGGACGAGGTGCAGCTGCTGCTGTCATCGCTGTCGTTCGACGTGGGGTCTACGACCTTCAGCCTGTGGCTGATCCTCCAGGCGGTGGTGATCATCGGCGCCCTCTTCGCGGCGGCGCGCTTCGTCTCGAAGGGGCTGTCGTCGCGCATCCAGCGCAACGAGGATCTCAGCCCCAGCCTGCGCGTGCTGATGGTGAAGCTGGCACAGATCATCCTGTTCGCCGCGGCCTTCTTCATCGGCCTGCGGGTGGTCGGGGTGGATCTGACGGGCCTCGCCTTCCTCTCCGGCGCCATCGGCGTGGGGCTCGGCTTCGGCCTGCAGAAGGTGGTGTCGAACCTCGTCTCGGGCGTGATCCTGCTGCTCGACCGCTCGATCAAGCCCGGCGACGTGATCTCGCTGGGCGAGACCTTCGGCTGGATCACGACCCTGAGCGCCCGCTACGTTTCGATCACCACGCGGGACGGCAAAGAATATCTGATCCCTAACGAGGATCTCATCACCGGCCAGGTGGTGAACTGGAGCCATTCCGACCAGTTCGTGCGGCTCGACATTCATTTCGGCACCTCCTACGGCGACGATCCGCATCTGGTGCGCCGCGTGGCGATAGAGGCGGCCGCCGGCGTGAACCGCGTGCTGAGCGACCGCCCACCGGTGTGCCACATCACTGGCTTCGGCGATTCCTCGGTGGATTACATCCTGCGGTTCTGGATCACCGATCCGTCGGGCGGGCTGACGAACATCCGCGGCAACGTCTTCCTGGCGCTCTGGGACGCGTTCAAGGAGAACGGCATTTCGATCCCCTTCCCGCAGCGCGAGGTGAAGGTGCTGGGCGGGGTGATGCCGACGGTGGAGTTTGGCGAGGGGGATGTGCCCTCGGGTGCCGCTCCGTAGGGAGCTGCCGATCTCCCCGCTCGCAAGCAGGTGCTATCGTTGCACGCCGGCCCGTGGGGTGGCGCTCCTACCTACCCGCTACAGCATTTATGCCTGCCACGCCCCTCCTCGCAGAGAGGGACGCACCATGGTCGCCAGAGCGCGGCGGCCTGGCGGCCTTGATTCCGCGGGGAGAAGAAGCGGCGACGTCGGCCTTCAAAGACCACCAGGCTCAACCAGCCGCCGCCGCCCTTACCGCCCGCTCCAGAGCGTCGAGAAAGTTCGACCGGTCCCGCTTCGAGAACGGCCGGCCACCGCCCTGGCGGAAGGGGTCGGCGGCGCGCAAATCCGCCGCCAGATCCCTCGCCGCGAGCACACCGCCGATATTACGGGCGTTGAGCTCTTCGCCGTCGGGCTTGATCACCAGCGCCCCGGCCTCCACCGCCCGGGCGGCGAGCGGGATGTCGGAGGTCACCACCACGTCGCCCTTCCCGGCCCGCTCGGCGATCCACATGTCGGCCACATCGGCGCCTTCGGTGACGATCACAGTCTCCACCAGGGGCTCGCGCGAGGGGCGGATGCCGCCATTCGACACCACGAACATCTTCAGCTTGTGGCGCAGCGCCACCCGCTCGGCCTCGGCCCGCACGGGGCAGGCATCGGCATCGACATAGATCAAAACAGATGCTCGGCGTGGAAGACGATGTGCTCTTCGATGAAGCTCTGCACGAAGAAGTAGGAATGGTCATAGCCCGGCTGCATGCGGAAGGCGCCGGCCTGCCCACGCTCGGCCATCGCCGTGCCGAGCGCGCTGGAGCGCAGCAGTTGCTCGCCCCATTCATCCGCCGTGCCGGTATCCACCAGCACCTCGCCGTCGAAGCCGTGCTCTCGCATCAGATGGGTCGCGTCATGGGCGAGCCATGTGCTCTCGTCGCTGCCGAGATAGCCGGTGAACTGCTTGCGGCCCCAGTCGCTCTTCGTCGGCTCGCTGATCGGCGCGAAGGCCGAGATCGAGGCGAAGCGCCCTTTCAGCCCCATGCCGAGCGTCAGCGCGCCATGCCCGCCCATGGAATGGCCGGTGATCGCCTGCCGCTCCATGTCGAGATGGAATTCCTCGCCCAGCAGGGCGGGCAGCTCGTCGCCCACGTAGCTCTTCATCTTGAAATGCGGCGCCCAGGGGGCCTCGGTCGCATCGACGTAGAAGCCGGCGCCCTGCCCCATGTCATAGGCCTCGTCATTGGCCACGCCCTCGCCCCGCGGCGAGGTATCGGGAAAGACCAGCGCGATGCCCGCCTCGGCGGCATGGATCTGCGCCCCGGCCTTCACCATGGCGTTCTCATGCGTGCAGGTCAGCCCAGCGAGGAACCACAGCACCGGGTGGGGCCCCGGCCCCTCGGGCTGGAACAGGCCGAAGGTCATGTCGGTGCCCGTGGCACTGCTGGCATGGCGATAGACGCCCTGCGTGCCGCCGAAGCACTTCATCTCTTTGACAATTTCCATGGCCTTAGCCTCCCGTTACCTGCGCGATCACCAGCGGGAAGGTGACGATGGCAGCCGTCGTTGACAAGAGGATGGCCGCCGACACCCGCTGCGGCGCCACCCCGTAATGCTGTGCCAGCATGTAGACATTGCCCGCCACCGGCAGGGCGGCGGCGGCGATCATCACGCCCGCCGCGAAGGGCTCGACATCGAAGAGCCACAGCGCCGCGCCGGCCACCAGCGCCGGGTGGATAACCAGCTTCACGGAGGAGAGCCAGGCCGCCACCGCCAGCCGCTCGGCGCTCTTGCTGGCAAGAGAGGCACCGATGGCGAAGAGCGCGCCGGGCGTGGCGGCGGCGCCGAGCAGGGTGAGGAAGGCCATCACCGGCTCGGGCACCGGCACATCCAGCGCCGAGACGGCCAGCCCCACGGCCAGCGAGACGATCATCGGGTTCGAGACCAGCTCACGCAGCACCCGGCCGAGCAGCGCCAGCTCGATCCGCCCGCCGCGCGACACCGCCATGAGGATGGCGAAGAGCGAGGAGAACACGATGAGATCGACCGAAAGCACCAGCAGCGTCGGCCCCACGGCGGCCTCGCCGATCAGCAGCGCCAGCATCGGCAGGCCGAGAAAGCCGGTATTGCCGATGACGCCGGTCTGCGCCTCGACCGCCGCCTCGGCCATGCCGCGCCCGCGTGCCAGCGCCACGGCGGTGACGATGAGATAGCCGGCCAGCGTCGCCGAGACATAGGCGAGCACGAAGGGCCAGGAGAAGATCTCGCCAAAGCCGAGCGTGACCGTGAAGCGCAGGATCATCGCCGAGAGGGCGAAGTAGAAGACGAACTTGGTCAGCCAGGCCGTCGCCTCTACCGTGAAGAAGCCCGTCTTCCCCGCGCCATAGCCGAGGCCGATGATGGCGAAGAACGGCAGGGTCTGCAGGAATACGGCGAGCATGAAGAAGCGCTAGCCGAAGGCGGGGGGCGAGGGAAGGGGATCGCTGGGTGGTCGAGAGGTGATCAGGCTGCGAGGCCGCATTCTGGCGCGGGACCGCACCGCATCTCACCCCGCGCGGAATCAAGGGCTTCAGCCCGCCGCGCGAGCGCCGGCCCGTCCCGGCGGGCTGGCGCTCTGGTTGGGCTGGGTGCTCAGCCCGCCGCTGCGAGGGGCGTGGCTGGCATAAAGCGCTGTAGCGGGAAGGTCGGAGCGCCACCCCACGGGCCGGCGTGAGAGGCAGTGCTCTTTGCAGGCGCCTCCTTTCCTGGCCGTTGGAGAAGGCGGCGAAGCGAAACCCCTACAGCGCGTCCAGCAGCTCCCGCGTCGGCCAGGCATCTGCGGGCATTCCGAGGCGGCGCTGCTCCGACTGCACGGCGGCGCGGGTCATCTCGCCGAGGATGCCGTCGATGCCGCCCACGTCGTAGCCGCGCTCCACCAGCTTGGCCTGCAGCACCTCCATCTCCTCACCGGTCAGGCCGGCCTCGAAATTATCGGCGTTGGCGAAGATCGGGGCGCCTTCCAACCGGGTCGCGAAATAGGCGGCGGTGGTGACGTAGACGAGGCTCTCGTTCCATTCGAAGAGCACGCTGAAATTCGGATAGGCCAGGAAGGCCGGCCCATCGCGGCCCACCGGCAGCAGCAGCGAGGCCGGCAGATCGGCCAGCTGGCCTTCGCGCGGCTGCACGCCCAGCGCGGCCCATTGCGAGGCCGGCATCGTCTGCTCCAGGCCCGAGAGCGACCAATCCATCTGGTCGGGCACCAGCACCTCCTGCAGCCAGGGCTCGCCGGCGCGCCAGCCGAGGCTTTGCAGCATCTGCCCGCCGGACATCAGCGCGTCGCGGGCCGAGGTCTTCAGCGTGACATGGCCGTCACCGTCGCCATCGACGCCGTTCTCCAGAATATCGGCGGGCAGCATCTGCACCTGACCGATCTCGCCGGCCCACGCACCGGTTGTACTGCCGGGCTCGAAATCGCCGCGCGCGAACAGCTCCATCGCGGCGAAGACCTGCGGGCGGAACAACTCGGGCCGGCGGCAATCATGCGCCAGCGTCACCAGCGCATCGGCGGTGTTGAAATCGCCCTGCACCTGTCCGTAATCGGTCTCGAAGGCCCAGAAGGCGAGCAGGATGCCGCGCGGCACGCCGTAGCTCTGCGCGATACGGTCGAAAGTCGAGGCGTAGTCGGCCGAGAAGCGGCGGCCGTTGTCGATGCGGTTTTGCGAGATCAGCCGGCGCGAGAAATCGACGAAATCGCGCTGGAAGACGCCCTGCCGCCTGTCCGCCGCGATGACGCTGTCGTCGCGGTTGATACCGGCGAGAAAGGCCTCGGCCGTCTGCTGCGGCACGCCGTAATTCGGCGCCTCCGCCGCCAGCCCGGCCTTGAAGGCAGAGAAATCGCCGCCGCAGGGCGCCTCTTGCGCCAGCGCCGGCGCGCCGGCGAGCGCGAGCAGAAGTGTCAGATGCCGCATGTGATGCCTCCCGTTTTACTGGGCAACATGGCCGCGCCGGGCGGGCATGTCCAATGACGCGTCTGTGGGGGCGGCTTCAGCCGGCGGCGAAGGCGAGCAGCGCCAGGGCAGCCACCAGCACCAGCGCCCGGCCCCACGCCCGCCAGAGCTGGCGCACGGCGGCCTCGACCTCGGTCGCACCGATCTCGCGGCGGCCACTGGCATTGACGAAGGGAAACTCGCGCATCTCACCGTCGTAGCTGCGCGGCCCGGCCAGCGCGACGCCGAGCGCCCTGGCCATCGCCGCCTCGGGCCAGCCGGCATTGGGCGAGCGATGGCGGCGCGCATCCGCCACGATGTCGCGCCAGCCATCCCTACGGGGCCAGAGCAGCAGCGCCGTCAGCCGGGCGGGCACAAGGTTGAGCAGATCGTCGAGCCGGGCGGCGGCCCAGCCGAAGGCCTCGTGGCGCGGCGTGCGGTAGCCGATCATCGAATCGGCGGTGTTGATGGCCTTGTAGGCGAGCAGCCCCGGCAGCCCGGCGAGGGCGAACCAGAAGGCCGGCGCGATCACGCCGTCCGACAGGTTCTCCGCGGCGCTCTCGATGGCGCTGCGGGCAACGGCGGGCGCCTCCATCGCGGCAGTATCGCGGCTGACGATCATGGCGACGGCGGCGCGCCCCTCCGGCAGGCCGCGGCGCAGGCCCTTTGCGACGGCGGAGACATGGTCTGCCAGCGAGCGCTGCGCCAGCAGGATAGCGCCCACGAGCACCTCCGCCCACCACCCCGGCAGAGCAGCGAGGGCGAGGCCAAGAGCGATGGCCCCGATGAGCAGCAGGGCAACGGCGGCGACGCCCTTTGCTCGGCGGTTGGCGCCCCGGTTCATCCGGTCATCGAGCCAGCCGATGGCGCGGCCCATCAGCACGGCAGGGTGCGGGACGCGGCCCCACAGCCAGCGGGGTTCACCGAGGGCGGCGTCGAACAGGGCGGCGAGGAGGAGGGGGAGCAGGCTCATGAGCCGGGTCGATTTCCAGATGGAAATCGAAGGCGGAAACCATGTGGTTTCCGCGCCCCGCTCACAGCGCGGCCTCGAGCTGCCCCCAGCGCTCCGGCGCGGGCAGGCCGAGGCGCAGCCAGTGGGCGGAATAGGGGAAGATGCGGCTCCAGACATGGTGCTCGGCCAGCCGCTCTTGCCAGGCGGCGGCGTCCTCCACCTCGTAGAGCCGGAACAGCGAGGTGCCCCCGGCCACAGCCGCCCCGGCGCGCTGCATCAGGGTGTCGAGCCGCGCTGCATCAGCGGCGAGGCGGGCGCGCGTCTCCTCCGCCCAGGCGATGTCCTCCAGCGCGCGGGCGCCGATCTCCAGCGCGGGGCCGGAGACGGGCCACGGGCCGAGCGCCTCGGCCATGCGGGTGAGCAGAGCAGTGTCTCCTATGAGCCAGCCGAGCCGCAGCCCGGCAAGGCCCCAGAACTTGCCGAAGCTCTTGACGATCAGAGTGTTTCCGCCGGCCCGGGAGATGTGGCTCTCCTCCGGCGTCACGTCGCAGAAGCTCTCGTCATAGATCGTCAGCCCCTCCGGTGCGGGCGGGTCCGCCAGCGCGCCGGTCGGGTTGTTGGGATGCACGAAAACCGACACCGCCCTCCCCCCGGCCACCGGCGCCGCGGCCCCGAACGCAGCCCGCCACTCGTTGTACGTCGGCTCGGCGATCTCGAAGCTGCCGGCGCCTAGCACCTGCGGCAGCCGCGCGATCAGCGCCGAGGCGCCCGGCGCGGCGAGGACTCCCGCCCCCTCCGGCACCTGCCAGAACGCGCGAGCGGCGGCATCAAGCCGGTTCATAGCGCCGCGGTCGGGCAAGGCCGTCCAGGCGCCGGAGGTGATGTCACCTGGCGGATAGGGCACCGGGTTGATGCCGGTGGAGAGGTCCAGCCAGTCTTCCCGCGCGCCGCCCCAGCGGGCGATGGCGGCGTCGAGACCGCCGCCGTGGTCTCGCACGTTCACTCGGCCGCCTCTGCGGGCGGCTCCGGCAGGGGGAGCTGGCGGGAAACGAAGTGGCCCTTCACCCCGGCCGGCCATGTCCGGTAGGGCACCTGGCCCGTCTCGCTTTCCGCATGCAGGGCCGCGAAGCCGACGATGGCCTCAGCCGCCTCTTCCCCCGGCTCGAAGGTGCCGATGGAATAGCCGATCTTGCCCTGGCCCTGCACGATCACGTTGCAGGCGCGCTCGCAGCCCATGGTGCACGAGACGCGGCGGGTGGCGACGCCGGCAGAGGCGGCGAGCGGCTCGATCAGCGCGGCGAGGCGTTCGCCATCGCTCCGGTCCATGCCGCGCGCGGCCCAGTCATCGCGTTTGCAGGTGTCGCAGATGGTGATCCAGCTTGTCATGGGCGCGGTGTGACGGGCACGGCCCGCCCCCGCAAGCCCAATCACGGCGTCTTCCCGCCCGATCGCGCCTTAGACCGGCGCCACCACCAGCGGCTCGGCCGCCAGCGCCGCGCCCGCCCTCGGGCGCTGGTCGCCCGAAATGAACGCCACCGCCAGAATGCCAAGCGACAGAAGAATGGCAGCGGCGAAGTAGCGATTCATGGGCAGGCTCCAGAGAGGGCAGCGGCGCCGGACAAGACCGGCGCCTGCTTCGTTCTCGGCCACTGTTGACGCATCGGTCAACTTCGTTTGTCGGCGAATTTGAGCCAAATTCTCCCGACCAAAGCGCCCTCTCAGGCCGCGTGGCTGAGCGCCTCTCTGCCCGGAGGGGCGGTGTAGTCGATGTCCGGCCCGATCGGGATGATGCGGTTCGGGTTAATCGTGTCGTGGCTGTAGTGGTAATGGCGGATGTAATGGCTCGGCCAGACCGTCTCTGCCACGCCGTCCATCTGGTAGAGATCGCGCGTGTAGCCCCAGAGGTTGGGGTAATCGATCAGCCGGTGCCGGTTGCACTTGAAGTGGCCGTGGTAGACCGGGTCGAAGCGCAACAGCGTGGTGAGCAGCCGGATATCCGCTTCGGTCACCTCGTCGCCGGTGAGAAAGCGCTTCTGCATCAGGATGTCTTCCAGCCAGTTCAGCGATTCGAAGAGCTCCCAGACAGCCGTGTCGTAGGCGCCCTGCTTGGTGGCGAAACCGGCCTTGTAGACGCCATTGTTGACGGTGTTGTAAACTCGCTCGTTGATGGCATCGATCTCCTCCCGCTTGTGCTTGGGGTAGAAGTCGCGGCAGCTGCCGGTGATGCCGTCGAACGCGCTGTTGAACATGCGGATGATGTCGGCGCTCTCGTTCGAGACGATGGTCTCCTGTTCCTTGTCCCAAAGCACCGGCACCGTCACGCGGGTGCTGACCTTGGGGTCGGACTTCACGTAGATGTCGCGCAGGAAGGGCAGGCCATAGAGCCTGTCGCCGGTCGAGCCCTCGAAGGTGTCATCGAAGGTCCATCCGTCCTCCAACATGTCGGGATGAACGACCGAGATGTCGATGTGATCCTCCAGCCCCTTCAGCTTGCGCATGATGAGCGTGCGATGCGCCCAGGGGCAGGCGTAGGAGACATAGAGGTGGTAGCGCCCGCTTTCGGCCTTGAAGCCGCCCTTGCCATCGGGGCCGGGCTCGCCGTCTTCCGTCACCCAGTTGCGGAAGTTCGCCGCGCTCCGTTCGAAGGCGCCACCGGATTTCTTGGTGTCGTACCAGCCGGGTTCCCATTCTCCGTCGATGAGTTGTCCCATTGCAGCGGCCTCCCATAAATTCGTCACTCGGTTTCCCTCAATGATATAGGGGATGCCGCTTGAAAAGCGAGCAGATCGGCGCCACGTCGCCTTTGGCCGAGGGGGCGGCGCTTCCCGCGTTGTGGGCCGGGATCGGGGCCGTTATGCAGGGGGCCGACGACGCCCGCTTTCGGGCCAGAACGGTTGGCGGCGCCGGGTTGACCCAAACAGGGGGCCTGAGGCTCCGCATCGTCCCCGCCCCGGATACGCCGGGGTTCTGGCGCGTGAGCGGCCAAAGGAGGCTTTGCCATGCGCGCGCGTAATGTTCTTTCCACCCTGCTGCGGCCAGCCGGCAAAGGCCTGCGCGCATGAGCCCCGTCTTCCCCGCCGCCGGCCCCAAGACGGGCGTTCTGCTCTGCGGCCATGGCTCGCGCAGCCAGGATGCCGTGGAAGAGTTTCGCGGCCTCGCCGAGGCGCTGCCCGGCTATCTGCCGCCCGACTGGCCGCTGGAATACGGCTATCTGGAATTCGCCAACCCGGTGCTGCGCAAGGGCCTCGATTCCCTGCGCGATCAGGGCTGCGAGCGCATCCTCGCGGTGCCCGGCATGCTGCTGGCCGCCATGCACAGCAAGAACGACATTCCCGCCGTGCTCGCCGCCTATCAGGAAGAGACCGGCGTCGAGGTGATCTACGGCCGCGAGCTGGGCGTCGCCCCGCAGATGCTCGCCGCCGCGCGTGCCCGCATCGAAGAGGCGCTGGCCGCGGCGCCCGAGGTGCCGATGCACGAGACCTGCCTCGTGGTGATCGGCCGCGGCGCCTCTGACCCCGATGCCAACGGCAATGTCAGCAAGATCGCGCGAATGCTGTGGGAGGGCATGGGCTTTGGCTGGTGCGAGACCGGCTATTCCGGCGTGACCTTTCCGCTGGTCGAACCGGCGCTCAGCCATGTGGCCAAGCTCGGCTACAAGCGGGTCGTCGTGTTCCCGTATTTCCTGTTCTCGGGCATCCTGATCGACCGGATATATGGCTTCACCGACGAGGTGGCGAAGGCCCATCCCGAAATCGAGTTCCTCAAGGCGCCCTATCTCGGCGTGCACGAGGGCGTGCTGCAAACCTTCGCCGAGCGGGTGACCGAGCTGGTGGGCGATGTCATCCCCCCCACCTGCGGCACCTGCAAGTACCGCGCCGCCGTCATCGGCTTCGAGCACGAGGTCGGCGCCCCGCAGGAGAGCCACCATCACCATGTCGAGGGACAGGGCGCCTCGGCCCCCGGCTCGAACGTCGCCGATTGCCAACTCTGCGATACCTTCTGCACCGGCCTCTGCCGGCTGGAGAAGGAGGCGGCGGGCCATGGGCATGCGCATGACCATGGGCATTCGCATGACCACTCGCACGATCATGGTCACGGGCATCATCACCACCATGATCACGACCACGGTCATTCCCACGATCACGGGCACGGTCACGGGCACGACCACGATCACCACCACCCGCCCTACCCGCAGGCCGACCATCCCCACGGGCCGCTCAGCGCCCTGAAGACGAGAAAGTGACCAGCGGCGCCTCTGCCGGCCAGCTCTTCGACACCCATGTCGTCGTCGACTGGTCGGCCCGGAACCAGCCGAGCCCGGCGCGGCCGACCAAGGATTCCATCTGGGTCGGCCTCTCTCGGGACGGCGCCATCCAGGCGCCCCGCTACTTCCGCACGCGGGGCGCCGCCCTCACCTTCCTGGAAGATTTCCTGGCAGAGGAGGCGGATCTCGGCCGCAGGGTGCTCGCAGTCTTCGACTTCCCCTTCGGCTATCCCGCCGGCGTCGCCGAGCGCCTGACCGGCGAGCCGACAGCGTTCGCCCTCTGGGACTGGATGGACAGCGCCGTCGAGGATGGGCCCGAAAATCGCAGCAACCGCTTCGCCGTCGCCGCCCGGATCAACGCCCTCTACGATGGCACGGGCCCATTCTGGGGCCGCCCGGAGACCGTCGAGCAACCAAGCATCCCGATCCGCGCCAGCGACCGGGAGGGCGCAGACCATCCGCCCGAGCGCCGCCTTGCCGATGCGCAGGCCAAGGGCGCGAAGACCGTGTGGCAGCTGGCCTATTCCGGCTCGGTGGGCAGCCAGGTGATCCTCGGCCTGCCCGCCCTCGCCCGCCTGCGCCGCGCGCCGCGCCTGGCCGGGCGCATAGCCGTCTGGCCCTTCGAGACCGGCCTTCGGGCACCGGAAGCCCAGGTCGTGCTCGCCGAAATCTATCCCTCGCTCCTGCAGAAGGCGGCCCATGCGAGCCGACAGCAGGCCGAAGACGAACCCCTCGATTCCGCGCAAGTGCGGGTGAACGCCGCCGCCTTCGCGCGGCTCGATTCCACCGGCGCGCTGGGGCGCCTCTTCGAAGGGGGCCCGACGCTGAGCGGCGACGAGCGCGCCATCGTGGAACGCGAAGAGGCCTGGATCCTCGGCCTCGGCCACGAGCAGTCGCTCGTCTCCGCCGCCGCCGAGATGGTCACCCTCGCGGTGCCCGCCTCCGCACCCGCCGCCCTGCCCGCCCCCAGTGCAAAGCCTCGCCCCATGCGCCCCTATCTCAAAGACCCCGCCGCCATCTATGCCGAGAGCTTCCGCATCGTGCGCGCCGAGGCCCGGCTGGAGCGCTTTTCCCCGGCGATGGAGCCCGTCGTCACTCGGCTGATCCACGCCTGCGGCATGATCGACATCGCCGACCGCCTCGCCGCCTCGCCCGGCGCCGCCGAGGCGGGCCGCGCGGCGCTGCAGGCGGGTGCGCCCATCCTCTGCGATTGCGAGATGGTCGGGGCGGGGATCATCCAGCGACACCTGACGGGCTCCGATGTGGTCACCACGATCAACGCCGAGGGCCTGCCCGCCCTCGCCGCCAAGATGGGCACCACCCGCTCGGCCGCGCAGGTCGAGCTTTGGCGCGAGCGCATCGAGGGCGCCGTGGTCGCCATCGGCAATGCGCCCACCGCGCTCTTCCACCTTCTGGAAAAGCTCGACGAGGGCTGGCCGAAGCCCGCGCTGATCATCGGCATGCCCGTCGGCTTCGTCGGCGCGGCGGAATCGAAGGCAGAGCTTGCCGCGAATCCCCGGGGCTGCGAATTCATCGCCCTCAAGGGGCGGCGCGGCGGCTCGGCCCTCGCCTCCGCCGCCGTCAACGCCCTCGCTCTGGGAGAGACCCATGGCTGATGCCCCCCTTGGCGCCCTCGCCGCCGCCCCGCCTCGCCCCGACCCGTGGCTCCACATCGTCGGCATCGGCGAGGATGGGCTCGCCGGGCTCTCCCCCGCCACGCGCGCCGTGGTGGAATCGGCCGAGGTCATCCTCGGCGGCGACCGGCACCATGTGCTGAGCGACGCGATCACCGCCGAGCGCATCGCCTGGCCCTCGCCCTTCTCGGCGATGATCGACACGATCCGCTCCTTACGCGGCCGCCGCGCCGTGGTGCTGGTGACGGGCGACCCGCTCTGGTTCTCCGCCGGGGCGCGCATCGCCCGCGGCATCCCGCCGGAAGAGATCACCTTCCACCCGCAGCTCTCCGCCTTCCAGCTTGCCTCCGCCCGCCTCGGCTGGTCCCTCGCCGATTGCGAGACGCTCACGGTGCACGGCCGCCCGGTGGAGCAGATGATCGCCTTCATCCAGCCCGAGGCGCGGCTCCTGATCCTCACCACCGGCGCCGAGACGCCGGCCAAGATCGCCCGCTTCCTCGCCGAGCGTGGCTTCGGCGCCTCGAAGATGAATGTGCTGGCCGCGATGGGCGGCGAGAGCGAGCAGCGCTTCGAAGGCACCGCGGAGGGCTGGGCCCACGAGGTGCCCGAGTTCAACACGCTGGCGGTGGAGTGCATCGCCGCCCCCGACGCCGCCCTCCTGCCCCGCGTCCCCGGCCTCGACGACGCGCTCTTCCGCTCCGACGGCACGATGACCAAGCGCGAGATCCGCGCCATCACGCTCGCCAAGCTGATGCCGATGCGCGGCGCGCTCCTGTGGGACATCGGCTGCGGCTCGGGTTCCGTCGCCGTCGAATGGATGCGCGCCGCCCGCTACGCCCGCGCCATCGGCATCGAGCCCCGCGCCGACCGCCGCGCGCTGGCGGCAGAGAATGCCCTCGCCCTCGGCACGCCGCGGCTGGAGCTCGTCGCCGGCGAGGCCCCGGCGGCCCTCGAGGGCCTGCCCCCGCCCGACGCCATCTTCATCGGCGGCGGCCTGACGGAGGAGGTCTTCGCCGCCGCCTTCGCCGCCCTCCGCCCCCTCGGCCGCCTCGCCGCCAACGCGGTGACGATCGAGGGCGAGGCCCGCCTCGCCGCACTCCGCTCGGAGCACGGCGGCGAGCTGACCCGCATCGACATCTCCCGCGCCGGCCCGGTCGGCGGGCTCACCGGCTTCAAGCCGCTCCGGCCCGTGACGCAGTGGAGCCTCGTGAAAAGATGACGGCGCTTCTGGCAGATGTCGGATGCCTCCGGCGGGGATATTTGACGAAAAGCGAGGCTCAACCGTGCGCCCTGCCTCTCGCTTTTCTCAAAATATCCCGGGGGGGCCGCAGGCGGGGGGCCGCGCCCCCCTCGACAGGCGAGGCCGGGCGATGAGCGGCACGCTTTATGGCATCGGCCTCGGCCCCGGCGCGGCGGACCTTCTGACCCTGCGAGCCGCCCGGCTGATCGAGCAGGCGCGCGTCGTCGCCTACCCCGCCCCCGCGGGCGGCGAGAGCCTCGCGCGCGGCATCGCGGCGGCGCTGATCCCGGCCGGGGCGCGCGAGATCCGCATCGAGGTGCCCATGCGCCCGGCCCGCGCGCCGGCGCAGGAGGCCTATGACAGGGGCGCGGCGGAAATCGGCGCGGCGCTGACCGCCGGCGAGGATGTCGCGCTCCTTTGCGAGGGCGATCCGCTGTTCTACGGCTCGTTCATGTATCTGGCCGCACGGCTGCGCGCGCATCCCATCGAGGTCGTGCCCGGGATCACCTCGCTCTCCGCCGCCGCCGCCGAAGCCCGTCTGCCGCTGGTCGCGCGTGACGAGCGGCTGGAGGTTCTGTCCGCCGGCCTGCCCGAGCCCGATCTGCAGGCCCGCATCGAGGCCGCCGATGCCGTGGCCGTGCTCAAGCTCGGGCGGCATTTGCCGAAGCTGCGCCGCGTGCTGGGCCGGCTCGGCCTCACCCATCGCGCCACCTTCGCACAGCATGTCTCGATGGAGCGGCAGATCCTCTGCCCGCTTGCCGAGGCGCCGGACGAGGCCGCCTATTTCTCGCTCTGTCTGATCACGAAAGGCCAGGACCCGTGGCTCTAACTCCCGCCCTCATCGCCCTGACCGCCAGCGCCGCCGAGACGGCCCGCCGCCTCGCGCCCACCCTCGGGGCGGAGGTTCACGGGCTCGCGGGGCGCGCGGAGGCGGAGGTGACGTTTACCGACACCGCCGAGCATATCCGCGCGCTCTTCGCCGCCGGGCGCCCGGTGATCGGCCTCTGCGCCGCCGGCATCCTCATCCGCGCCGTCGCGCCGCTGCTGGCCGACAAGCGCGCCGAGCCGCCGGTGCTGGCGGTGGCGGAGGATGGCTCTTCCGTGACGCCGCTTCTCGGCGGGCATCACGGGGCCAACGCGCTGGCCCGGCAGATCGGCGCGGCGCTCGGTATTGCGCCGGCCCTGACCACGGCGGGCGATGTAAAGCTGGGGCTGGCCCTCGATGCGCCGCCTCCGGGCTGGCGGCTCGCCAACCCGGAGGCGGCCAAGCCCGCCATGGCGGCGCTGCTCGCGGGCGGCGGGGCGGTGATCAGCGGCGAGGCGCCGTGGCTCGCCGGGCTGCCGGAGGGGCCGGAGGTCGCCATCCACGCCGGCCTCGCCCCGGCACCCGCCGCCGGGCTGGCCTTTCACCCGCAGCAGGTCGTGCTCGGCGCCGGCTGCGCGCGGGGCTGCCCGGCGGAGGAGCTGATCGCGCTGGCCGACGCCGCGCTGGAGGAGGCCAACGTCGCGCCCGCCGCCGTTGCCGCCGTCGCGACGCTGGGCCTCAAGGCCGACGAGCCCGCCATGCACGCGCTCGCGGCGCATCTCGGCGCGCCGCTGCGCCTCTTTGGCGCCGCCGCGCTCGAGGCCGAGAGCCCCCGTGCCGCCAATCCCTCCGATGTCGTCTTTGCCGAGGTCGGCACGCATGGCGTCTCGGAAAACGCCGCGCTCGCCTCCGTCGGCCCGGATGGCGCGCTTCTGCTGCCCAAGCGCAAGAGCGCCAACGCCACCGTCGCGCTTGGCCTCGCGCCCGCGCCGATCACCGACCTGCCCGGCCGCAAGCGCGGGCAGGTCACCCTTGTGGGCATCGGGCCGGGGCAGGCGGCGTGGCGCACGCCCGAAGCCTCCCGCCTCGTTGCAGAGGCCGATGAGCTGGTGGGCTATTCGCTCTATCTCGACCTGCTCGGCCCCCTTGCCCATGGCAAGCCGCGCGCCGACTTCCCGCTCGGCGGCGAGGAGGATCGCTGCCGCCACGCGCTGGAGCGGGCGGGCGAGGGCCAGAATGTCGCGCTGATCTGCTCGGGCGACAGCGGCATCTACGCCATGGGCGCGCTGGTCTGGGAGCTCATCGCGCGCGGCGACGGGCCGGGGGGGGTCAGCGATGCCGCCCGCCGCGCCGCCGTGGTTTCCGCGCCCGGCATCACCGCCATGCAGGCCGCGAGCGCGCGGGCCGGGGCGCTGATGGGCCACGATTTCTGCGCGATCTCGCTTTCCGACCTGCTCACCCCGCGCGCGGCGATCCAGGCGCGGCTGAGGGCGGCGGCGGAGGGCGATTTCGTCATCGCCTTCTACAACCCGGTCAGCCGCACCCGCCGCACGCTGCTCGCCGAGGCGCGTGAGATCCTTCTCGCCCATCGCCCCGCCGACACGCCTGTGCTGCTCGCCAGCAACCTCGGGCGACCCGAGGAGCAGCTGACCCACCGGCGGCTCGACGAGCTGCAGGTCGACGAGGTCGACATGCTGACGGTCGTGCTGATCGGCTCTTCGGCCTCCCGGCTAATCGAGACGGGTGACGGGCCGCGGATCTTCACGCCGCGGGGCTACGAGAAACATCTGATCGCGAGGGCTGCGGAATGACGGTCTATTTCATCGGTGCCGGGCCCGGCGACCCCGAGCTTCTAACGCTGAAGGCTGCGCGGCTGATAGCCGCCTGCCCCGTCTGCCTCTATGCTGGCAGCCTCGTGCCCGAAGAGGTGGTCGCCGGCGCGCCGGAGGGGGCGCGGGTGCGCGACACGGCGCCCATGACGCTGGACGAGACCCATGCCGAGATCACCGCCGCGCATGCCGCCGGGCAGGACGTGGCACGCGTGCATTCCGGCGACCCGTCGCTCTACGGCGCCATCGCCGAGCAGATCCGCCTGCTTAAGCGCGACGGCATCCCCTATGCGATCGTGCCCGGCGTGCCGGCCTGGGCCGCGGCCGCCGCCGCGCTGGGGCAGGAACTGACCATTCCGCAGGTGAGCCAGAGCCTCGTGCTGACGCGGATGTCGATGAAATCGACCTCGATGCCCGAAGGCGAGACGCTGGAGAATTTCGCGGCCTCGGGCACCACGCTGGCCATTCACCTCGGCATCCGGGCGCTGCGCGATATCTCGCGGCGGCTGGCGCCCTTTTACGGCGAGGATTGCCCGGTGGCGGTGGTCTACCGCGCCACCTGGCCCGACCAGGTGATTCTGCGCGGCACGCTGGCAGACATCCAGCCGAAAGTGCGCGAGGCGAAGATCACGCGGACGGCGCTTATTTTCGTCGGCCCCGCGATGGGAGAGGATCAGGGGTTCCCGGATTCAGCGCTTTATGACGCTGCGAGGCCGCATCTGTTGCGCCCGCGCGCCAGTGCGACATCTTAACGCCTAAATTCGCGCCAGTTTTGGGAACCATATAGCAACCAGTTTGCTATATTCCTGAGGGGCGGATCACCCGCCTAAGCGAGGGGGCACTCATGTCGGATTTCCTGCCCGAGGCCGTGCGCAAGGGTCTTGAAGAGGCGCACAAGGCAATGCTGCGCAAGTCGAAACGGCTCTGCGTGCATGATGGTGACGATGTTCACCGCGTGCTTCGCCTGTGGGAGACCGGCTTCGCGCTTGAGAAAGATGCCCCGCCGCTGCGCGGTTTCGTCGACATCTACGATGGCCCCCGCCACCTTTATTCCTGCCTCGTCGTCTCGTCGGAACATGAGGGGGAGGAGCGTGTGTACGAATTCAAGCGCTCCACCCGCGTCAGCGACCGGCCGGCGCTGGATTTCGCGCAGGACGATTTCGTGCCAGCGGGGCTTCTGCCCCGGGGCGCCTGAGCGCCCCGGACTGTCCTCCGCGCTATTGGCCCGCCCTACTGAAGGTCTGCGAAGGCCGATTGCAGGCGCTGCACTGCGTCTTCGATCTGCGCGCGCGGCATGGCGATGTTGAAGCGCAGCCAGGTGTCGCCGCCCTTGCCGAACGACGGGCCCGGGCTGGGTGCAATCTTCGCCTGGCCCTGCACCCGCTCCAGCACCTCATCGAGGCTCATACCGGTGCCGGAGAAATCGACCCAGGCCAGGTACGTGCCCTCCATCGGCATCAGCGACAGGCCAGGGATGCCTGCGATGCCCTTTGCGAACACCTCGAGATTGCCGGCCAGATAGGCGCACATCTCGTCCACCCAGGCGGCACCCTCTGGCGAATAGGCCGCCGTCGTCATGTGCAGGCCGATGGAATTGGGCGACAGGCCCAGCGCAGCCATCTTGGCGGCGAAGCGCTCGCGGAGCGCTTCGTCAGAGATGATCACCTGGCCGGTATGGGCGCCCGCGATGTTGAAGGTCTTCGACGGGGCGGAAAGAGTGAGCAGTCGGTCAGCCACGCCGTCGATCAGCGCGGTGGGGATGTGCTTGTGGCCGGGCAGCACGATGTCCTGATGGATCTCGTCAGAGACGATCAACAGATCGTGCTTGCGGGCAAAAGCTGCCACCGCCTCCAGCTCGTCCCGCCGCCAGACGCGGCCGGCGGGGTTGTGCGGGCTGCAGAGGATCAGCACCTTGGCGTGGCTCGGCAGCTCTTCCGACCAGCGGTCGATATCGAGCACATAGGCGCCATCTTCGCCCACCGGCATCTGGCATTCGATCAGCTCGCGCCCCGCCGCGCCGACGATACGGCCGAAGGCATGATAAACCGGCGCGAACACGACCACGCCGTCGCCGGGCTGGGTGAACGCTTCGAGGATCACGGCGATGGCGTTGACCAGCCCGTGGGTGGTGAAGATATGCGCGGGGTCGATTTGCACGCCGTGGCGCTCTTCCATCCACCAGCGGATGGCCTCGCGATAGGCGCGGTCATCGCCGAAATAGCCGAAGGAGCCGAGCTCGATCATGCGGCTCACGGCGTCGAGCGCGACCTGCGGCGGCACGAATTCCATATCCGCCACCCACATCGGCAGGCCGTCGTCGGGAGAGACACCGCAAAAGCCCTCCATCGCGTCCCATTTGGCGGTATGCGCGCCGCGCCTGTCGATGATGTCGTCGAAGCTCATGAAATTCTCCTTGGGGTCGGCCGGCGGAGCGTAGCCCCGTTGCAGGCAGTTGCAAGGCTGCGCCCTACCGCCTAGATCAGCGCCCATGATTTTGCCCATCCTCATCCACCCCGATCCGCGCCTGAAGACCCGCTGCCAGCCCGTCGACGAGGTGACGGACGAGCTGCGCCGCCTGGCCGACGACATGCTGGAGACGATGTACGACGCCCCCGGCATCGGCCTCGCCGCGCCGCAGGTCGGCGTGATGAGCCGCCTGCTGGTGATGGATTGCGTGAAAGACGAGGAGGAGCCGCCCCAGCCGATGGTGCTGCTCAACCCCGAGGTCATCGGCGCTTCGGAGGAGCTGAGCACGTTTGACGAGGGCTGCCTGTCGATCCCCGAGCAATATGCCGAGGTCACCCGCCCGGCGGAGGTGGACGTGCGCTGGCTGGGGCTGGATGGCGAGATGCACGAGCAGCATTTCGACGGGCTCTGGGCCACCTGCGTGCAGCATGAGATCGACCATCTGAACGGCAAGCTCTTCATCGACTACCTCAGCGCGGTGAAGCGGCAGATGATCACCCGCAAGATGCAGAAGCTGAAGCGCGAGCGGGCCCGGGCGTGAGCCTGACGCTGCGCCTCGTGCCCGACCCGGTGCTGCAGGCCATCTCCGAGCCGGTGCGGCCGGGGGCAGAGGCGGGCGAGTTGGCGCGCCAGATGCTGGAGCTGATGTATGTCCATCGCGGCCGCGGCCTGGCGGCGGTGCAGGCAGGCTGGCTTGCGCGGCTGTTCGTGATGGATGTCGACTGGCCGCAGGGCAGCCCGCGCCCCCGCATCTTCGCCAATCCGCGCGTGGTGCGCGAATCGAGCCGCCTGCAGGTGGTGCCCGAGAGCTGCCTGTCGATCCCGGGCGTGAGCCGGCGCATCGCGCGGCCTGCCGAGATCGTGCTGGCGTGGCAGGGCACGGACGGGCGGCAGCGGCAGGAGGCGTTCGAAGGCTATGAGGCGACCATCATCCAGCACGAGATCGACCATCTGGACGGTGTGCTGATGACCGAACGCCCGGAGGTGCCGCGATGAGAGAGTTCCTGCGCTGGCCCCACCCGATGCTGCGCGCCAAGGCGGCGCCGGTCGCGGAGATCACCGACGAGATCCGCGAGATCTGGGCCGAGATGATTGCCTCGATGGACGCGATGCCGGGCGTTGGCCTCGCCGCGCCGCAGATCGGCGTGCCGCTGCGGCTGGCCGTGGTGGATGCGAGCGACGCGCGGGGGCAGGCGATCCGCATGGCGAATCCGGAGGTGCTGCATGCCTCGGTCAAGCTGATGGAGCATGAAGAGGCCTCGCCGAACCTGCCGGGGCTGTCTGCGGTGATCACCCGGCCGAGGGCGGTGACGATGCGGTTCGTGAACGCAGCGGGCGAGATGGAAGAGCGCGATCTGGTCGGTCTTTGGGCGATTTCGGCGCAGCATCAGGTCGATCACCTGAACGGGCGGATGTATTTCGACAATCTCAGCCGGGTGAAGCGCGACATGTTTCTGCGCAGGGCGCGGAAGGGCTGAGCCGGCGCGGCTTGCCGGCCCTGACGGGCCGTCGCGCGGGGCAAGAGAGGAGCGATGCGATGCGGCTGATCTTCATGGGAACGCCTGACTTCTCTGTCCCTCCGCTGCAGGCGCTGGCCGCGGCGGGGCACGAGATCGCC
Source organism: Pseudoroseicyclus sp. H15 (assembly GCF_054353345.1). Classification (NCBI taxonomy): domain Bacteria; kingdom Pseudomonadati; phylum Pseudomonadota; class Alphaproteobacteria; order Rhodobacterales; family Paracoccaceae; genus Pseudoroseicyclus; species Pseudoroseicyclus sp. H15. The sequence goes on along the minus strand of NZ_JBTHJE010000001.1, from coordinate 599,782 downwards.
TGCGTCTACACCCAGCCGCCCCGCCCCGCCGGCCGCGGCAAGAAGCCCCGCCCCAGCCCCGTGCAGCAGGCGGCGGAGGCGCTGGGGCTGGAGGTGCGCCATCCGGCAAGCCTGAAGGGCGCCGAGGAGCAGGAGGCCTTCGCGGCGCTCGGCGCCGAGTTGGCGGTGGTGGTGGCCTACGGGCTGATCCTGCCTCAGCCGGTGCTGGACGCGCCGGAGCGCGGCTGCCTCAACATCCACGCCTCGCTGCTGCCGCGGTGGAGGGGGGCGGCGCCGATCCACCGGGCGATTATGGCGGGCGATGCCGAGACGGGCGTCTGCATCATGGGCATGGAAGCGGGGCTGGACACCGGCCCGGTGCTCTTGCGCCGCACGGTGGCAATCGGCGCGGAGGAGACCACGGGCGAGCTGCATGACCGGCTCTCCACCCTTGGCGCCGAAGCGGTGGTGGAGGCGCTGGCGCACCTGGACGAGCTGGTGCCCGAGCCGCAGCCGGAGGATGGCGTGACCTACGCCGCCAAGATCAGCAAGGACGAAGCCCGCATCGACTGGGCCCGCCCGCCGGTGGAGCTGGCCGGCCATATCAACGGCCTGTCGCCGTTCCCCGGCGCCTGGGCGCCGCTCGGCGAAGAGGACGGGGCCGAACGGCTGAAAGTGCTGCGCGCCCGGCCGATTGGGGCTGAGGCGGGCCTGGCCCCCGGCAGCCGGCTGCCCGAGGCGGAGGGGCTTGCGGTGGCCTGCGGCACGGGGGGCGAGGCGGGGGCGATAGAATTCCTGCAGGCGCAAAGGCCGGGCAAACGGCCGATGAGTGCCGAGGAGCTGCTGCGCGGGGCGGCGTTGCCGGAGCGGTTCGGCTAAGGGAAGGCGGCGCGCCGGGACCTTCGGTGCCTCCGGCGGAGGTATTTCTGGCCAGATGAAGCTGAGGGTCCACCCTGCCCGGCCGCGGCGCCTCGGGCTGCGGCGGGGCAGGGCTTCACCTGGCGCGGCCATCGGCTCCTCAGCCTGTGCCGCGCTGCAGATTTACGAAATCGTGGTGAAGGAGGGGTAAACGCCGGAGCTTCGGGCGGGAGAATTCCCCCGCCCGCCGGCGATCAGGCGGCGAGGCCTTTGGCGCCGAGCCCCAGGTACTTGCGGCGGCGGTCGGCGCGCAGCGCCTCGGCCCCCATGTTGGAGAGCTGCTTGAGCTGCGCCTGCACTTCCTTGCCGACGGCCTTGATCGTCGCCGCCGGGTCGCGGTGGGCACCGCCGATGGGCTCCTTCACGATCTTGTCGATCACCGCGAGCTGTTCGAGATCCTGCGCTGTCAGATGCAGGGCCTCGGCGGCCTCACGCATCTTGTCGGCATCCTTCCACAGGATCGAGGCGCAGCCCTCGGGCGAGATCACCGAATAGATCGAATGCTCGAGCATCAGCACCTTGTTGGCGGTGGCGATGCCCACGGCGCCGCCGGAGCCGCCCTCGCCGATGATGACCGAGACCATGGGCACGTTCAGGCGCAGGCATTTCTGCGTGGCGCGGGCGATGGCCTCGGACTGGCCGCGCTCCTCGGCCCCCTTGCCGGGGAAGGCGCCGGGCGTGTCGACCAGCGTCACCACCGGCAGGCCGAAGCGGTCGGCCAGATCCATCAGGCGCACGGCCTTGCGGTAGCCCTCGGGGCGGGCCATGCCGAAGTTGCGCTCGATGCGGCTCTTGGTGTCGTGGCCCTTCTCGTGGCCCATCACCACCACCGGCATGCCCCCCATGCGGGCGAGCCCACCCATGATGGCGTGATCGTCGGCGAAGTTCCTGTCACCCGCCAGCGGCGTGTAATCGGTGCAGAGCGCCTCGATGTAATCCTTGCAATGCGGCCGTTCGGGATGGCGCGCCACCTGGCATTTCCGCCAGGGGCTGAGCTCGGAATAGAGCTTGATGAGCAGGTCGGAGGCCTTCTTGTCGAGCTGAGAGGCCTCCTTCTCGACATCCATCTCCTTGTTGGCCCGCGCCATGGCGCGCAGCTCGTTGGCCTTGCCTTCGAACTCCGCGATCGGCTTCTCGAAATCGAGATAGTTGTTCATCGAACCTCCTGAGGGCGCCGGGCCATTCCCCTATATGCAACGCGCTGCGGGCTTTGCAACCGGGGCCGTGGCAGGGCCGGGGGCCTGAGGCGGCGGCCCGCCGGGGCGCCAAAATGGGCGGCAGGGGCGAAAGAATTCTCTGCCGCCCGCCGGGGCCTCCCTTGCGGAGCCGCGCGAAAAGCGGCTGGATGCCGCAAACGCACGCCATCTGGACGGAGCTCCCATGATCACCCCTCCCTATCTTCTCTTCCTCGGCGACGCACCCGACCGGCTGGCCGCCAAAGTGGCGCAGGGCATCCGCGACTGGCGCCCCGACTACGCTGTCGGCCAGCTGCGCCTGCCGGGGTGCAAGGCCGATCTCGGCCTGCCGGATATGTCGCTCGAAGCCGCCCGCGAGGCCGGCGCGCAGACGCTGGTGATCGGCGTTGCCAACCGCGGCGGCGTGATCTCGGAGACCTGGAAGGCGGTGCTCGGCGAAGCGCTGGAGATGGGCTACGACCTCGCCTCGGGCCTGCACAACCTGCTGCGCGACGAGCCGGCGCTGGTGGAGACCGCCAAGGCGAACGGCCGCACCCTGCACGACGTGCGCATCCCCACGGTGAAATACCCGATTGCCAATGGCGAACCCCGCACGGGCAAGCGGTGCCTGGCCATCGGCACCGATTGCTCGGTCGGCAAGATGTACACGGCGCTCGCGATGGAGAAGGAGATGGCCGAGCGGGGCATGAAGGCCACCTTCCGCGCCACGGGGCAGACCGGCATCCTCATCACCAGCGAGGGCGTGCCGCTCGACGCCGTCATCGCCGATTTCATGGCCGGCGCGGTGGAATGGCTGACGCCCGACAACGATGCCGACCATTGGGACATCATCGAGGGCCAGGGCTCGCTCTTCCACCCCTCGTACTCCGGGGTGACGCTGGCGCTGATCCATGGCGGCCAGCCCGATGCACTGGTGCTCTGCCATGAGCCGACCCGCGAGCACATGCGCGGCCTGCCCGGCCGCGACCTGCCGAGCCTTGAGGCGCTGCGCGATCTGGGCCTGACCATGGCGCAGATGGTCAACCCCGCGGTGCAGGTGACCGGTATCTCGATCAACACGGCGGGGCTGGAGGAAGAGGCGGCACGGGACTATCTGGCCGAGGTGGAAGAGCGCATGGGCCTGCCCACGGTCGACCCCTACCGCCACGGCGCCGGCCGGCTGGTGGATGCGCTGGGGGCGATCTGAGGCGCCCCGCCACCAAAAGCCAGAAGGACGATCCATGACCCTATCTGTAATGGCCGAGAGCTTTCGCCTCGCCGAAGTCTTCACCATCTCGCGCGGCAGCCGGACAGAGGCGCATGTGCTCACTGCCCGCGTCACCCGCGACGGCAGCCAGGGCGCAGGCGAATGCGTGCCCTACGCCCGCTACGATGAGACTTTGAAGAGCGTGACCGCGCAGATCGAGGGGCTGGACGAGGGCATCTCGCGGCAGAACCTGGCGGACGCCCTGCCCGCCGGCGCCGCCCGCAACGCGGTGGATTGCGCGCTGTGGGACTGGCAGAGCAAGAGCTCCGGCGCGCCGGTCTGGCAGCTGGCCGGCCTGCCGAAGCCCAAGCCGCTGACCAGCGCCTACACGCTCTCGCTCGACACGCCCGAGAAGATGGAGGCGGCAGCGGCGAAGCACAGCGCCCGTCCGCTCCTGAAGATCAAGCTCGGCACGCCGGAAGACATGCCCCGGCTCGAGGCGGTGCGGAGGGGAGCGCCGAAGGCAAGGCTGATCGTCGATGCAAACGAGGGCTGGACGGCGGAGGTCTATGCCGAGCTGGCGCCGCATCTCATTCGCCTCGGGGTGGAGCTGGTGGAACAGCCGCTGCCCGCAGGGGCCGATGACATGCTGGGCGAGATCGAGCGCCCCCTGCCCGTCTGCGCCGACGAGAGCTGCCATGACCGTGCGACGCTGGCGGGGCTGGCCGGCAAGTACGACGTGGTGAACATCAAGCTCGACAAGACCGGCGGGCTGACAGAGGCGCTGGCGCTGCGCGACGCCGCACGCGAGGCGGGCTACAAGGTGATGGTGGGCTGCATGGTGGGCTCGTCGCTGGCCATGGCGCCGGCGGTGCTGGTCGCCCAGGGCGCGGAATGGGTCGATCTCGACGGGCCGTTGCTGCTGGGCGAAGACCGTGAGCCGCCGGTGCGCTTCGAGGGCTCGACGATCTACCCCGCCGATCCGGCGCTCTGGGGGTAGGGCCCCGCCAGGACAGACCTTCATAAGAGACGCCAGCCTCAGACTACCGCGCCGCACGCCGGACCGTGGTGTGGCGCCACGACATCCCCGCTAACACGCTTAATGCCCGCCACACCCCTCCCAGCGGCGGGCTGGGCACTGCCTCAACCAGAGCGCCAGCCCGCCGGGACGGGCCGGCGCTCGCGCGGCGGCCTGCGGCCTTGATTCCGCGCAGGGGGCGTGAGCGGCACCGGTGCCAAGGCGACGCCAGCGCCCAACTCTCTTGACCTCCCCCCGCAAAAGCGGAAGGTCGCCGCACCAGCATGAGGAGCCCCCGGATGAGCCGCATCGTCTATGTGAACGGAGAATATCTGCCCGAGGATGAGGCCAAGGTCTCTGTCTTCGACCGGGGCTTCCTGATGGCCGATGGCGTCTACGAGGTCACCTCGGTGCTCGGCGGCAAGATCCTCGATTTCGCCGGCCATTCCGCCCGCCTCTCCCGCTCGCTGACCGAGCTGCAGATGGACGCGCCCTGCTCCGATGACGAGCTGCTGGCGATGTTCCGCGAGCTAGTGGCCCGCAACGAGATCACCGACGGCATGGTTTATCTGCAGGTCACCCGCGGCAACCCGGGCGACCGGGATTTCGCCTTCCCGCCGGCGGGCACCAAGCCCACCATCGTGGCTTTCACGCAGAACAAGCCCGGCCTCGCCGACAACCCCATCGCGAAGACCGGCATGAAGGTCATCTCGATCCCCGACATCCGCTGGGGCCGGCGCGATATCAAGACGGTGCAGCTGCTCTACCCCTCGATGGGCAAGATGATGGCCAAGGCCGCCGGCGCCGATGACGCCTGGATGGTCGAAGACGGCACCGTCACCGAGGGCACGTCGAACAACGCCTATTTCGTCAAGGACGGCGTCATCGTCACCCGCCAGCTCAGCGAAGACATCCTGCACGGCATCACCCGCGCCGCGGTGCTGAAATTCGCCGCCGAAGCGCAGATGAAGGTCGAAGAGCGGCCCTTCACCATCGAAGAGGCGCAAGGTGCTGATGAAGCCTTCATCACCTCCGCCTCGGCCTTCGTGATGCCGGTGATCGAGATCGACGGCACCGCCATCGGCAGCGGCACCGTCGGGCCGGTGGCCACGCGTCTGCGCGAGATCTACCTGGCGGAAAGCCTGAAGACCGCGATCTGAGCGCCTCACCCGGCCTCGTAGCCGAAGCGGCGGAAATCTTCGCCGTAGAGCAGCGCCACCTTCTCCCGGATCTCGGGGGTGTAGTGCTCGGCCAGCAGCGCCGCGGCATTCGTCCGGTGCGGTGCGCGCGCCTCGTAGGCGCCGAGCAGGCCGCCGAGCCGGGCGTCGAGCGCGGCGAAATCGGCATCGAAGCTCTCGATCTTGCCGATCAGGCCGTAACGGACCAGATCCGGCCGCAGGAGCAGCCATTGCGGGCGCCAGTGCGGGTCCCACCGGGGGCGCCTGTCGCGATGCGTCCAGAGCAGCTCGACGAAATCGGCGAAGGTGATGTCGTCTTCCACCTGCACACCGTGGCCCTTGCAGAAGGCAGCCCTGTCGGCCGGCTCGTTGAGGATCTTGTCGAGATAGGCCGAGAGCACCCGCGCGAAGGGGTCGCGCACGAAGCAGAACCGGGTGAACTCGCCCTCCAGCACCTCCTGCAGCATGTGGGGCGGCAGCTGGTAGGGCTTCACATGCACCGAACCCACCCTGTCGGGATGCGGGGGCACCTGCGCGCGGGGAATGCCGGAGCCGGCGATCTCGACCTCGATCAGCTTCGATTTCACCGTGGTCGAGGCGACTTTCGGCGTTTGCACGTAGAGGTAGCGGTGCTTCAGCGAGATATGGAAGAAGGCATTGATCTCGTTCCCGAAAGCGGCGGTGACGGCAGACACGCCCTCTTCGGCCGGCTCGCTGAAATCCTTCGGCATGATGTTTCCCCCTGACATGTGACTATTCCGCCTGCATGCTCTTGGCGGCCCCCCGCAGCGCCTCGCGCAGCCCATCGCGCCAGCCGCGGTACTTCTCGGCGATATTGGCCAGGCGGCGCGCCACCTCCTCTTCGCTCATCTCGTCGCGCTCGGCGCGGGCCTTCACCTCAGCCTGCTCGCGCTCGACCCGGGCGGCGACCTCTTCGGCACTGCCGGCGCCGAGCTGGTAGCCGAAGTGGCGGTAGAAGAAGCCGCCTTCGATGCGGCAGCGCTCATAGGTCTGCTCGGGGTCGAAATCGTGGCTGTGATAGACGGTGGCGGTGGGGGCGTAGAGCTTGGTGAAGCCCGCCTCGATGATATCGCGCGCCCAGACCTGATCCTCGCCGTAGTCGATCTCGGGATAGGGAAAGTCACGCCAGATGTCGCGGCGCATGGCCGAATTGTTGTCGGAATAGAAATGCAGCAGCTGCCGCCAGCCCTTGTCGCCGCTGTCCCAGCGGGCACGGTCAGTCTCGCGGCTGAGGGCGAGCGGGTATTTCAGCATGTTGTCGAAATGCTGCTCGATCTCGCGACGCACGAAGGCAGGGTGGTGCGGATAGGGTTTGTGGCGGCCGAAGATGCCGGCGGCGCGCTCGTGATGATCGAGCATCCGCAGCAAGTCGGCGGCCCAGTCGGGCCCGGTGGGGCGGGCATCCTGGGTGAGGAAGGCGATGACCGGCGCCTCGCCCAGCGCCGCGGCCTGGTTGCGGGTGCGGCCGTGCTGAAAGCTCTGTTTCGGGATGACGGTGAGCGAGACATCGCGCTGCGCCGCGAGCCAGGGGCCGGTGCCGTCGCCGCTGGAGCTGTCGATGCAGAAGATCTGCATCTCCTCCGCCATGCTCTGCGCGCGGAGCGCGGCGATCACCGGTTCGATCTCGCCAAGGCCGTTGTAGGTGGGGATCACAACATCCATGCGCTTGCGGCGGCGTCTTATGCCGGCGGGGGCGGCGAGCGCCTGCTCTGCCGAAATACGCTCGACGATCGCCGCCTCGACATCGCGGGCCGAACGCTCCCACGAGAATTGCCGCACCCAGGCCAGCGCCCGCTCGGCCTGGCGGCGCCTGTCTTCCGGCGCGTCGATGAGGGCGGAGAGGCGGGCGGCGATGCCTGCCGGCTCCGGACCCGCGAGGGCGGTGACGCCCTCGGGGAAGATGGCGCGCGTGCTCTCGCCATCGAGCTCCAGCACCGGCAGGCCGCAGGCCATCATCTCCTGCGGGACGAGCGAATAATTGGTGCCCGAGAAGCAGATGCCGATGTCGCAGCTGTTGTAGAGCTCGGCCAGCGCGGCGGCGTCGAGCACGCCGTGATCCTGCGCGTGGAAGCGCGCCTCGTCGTAATCGAGCTTGTGCTGCCCGAAGAAGTGCACCTCGAAATCCTGCCGCTCGCGGCCCAGCGCCTGCAGGGCCAGCAGCGCCAGGTCGACACAGCGCCGCTCGGTATGCGCGCGGGCGTAAACGGCAATGCGGGCCGGGCGGCGCGGGCTGGGCGGCTGGTAACGGTGGGCCTGGCCGGGCTTGTCGTGGATGTCGTAATGGGCCGGATCGTAGGCCAGCGAGAAGGCGCGCGCCCAGCGGCCGTAGCGTTGCTCCATCATCTGCTGCAGCCAGGGGCTGGCGCAGATGCAGGCCAGATCGAAGCCATAGGTGGCACGGGCCAGCAGCGCCTCTGCCCCGGTCGGGAAGAATTCCGGCTCGTGATCCTGCACGAAGTAGAACTTCTGCGCGAAGCCCTGCAGCGCCTTGACCTGCCAGGCCGTCGACCAGCCGGTGGCGAGGATCACGTCGCCCCGCGCCTCGGCCAGCCCGTCGGAGGCGAAGCGCACCCGCGCCCGAACGCATTGGAAGTACTTCACGATGTCTTCCCAGGCGCTCTCGGCATCTTCGTGCAGCGAGGATTGGTCGATCCAGATCGTGCAGCGGTGCCCGAATTGCTCAAGGAAGCGCACCATGCGGAAGATGGTCATGTGACCGCCGCCACCGCGAGAGAAATCGGGCACCAGCCAGTGGATATCCATCGCCCGCGTGTTGATGCGCGAGGGCGGCGTGGGCGGCCGGCGCGAGGCCGGAAGGCTGGCGGGCAAAACGGCGGCAGAGAGGGCGGGCACAAGATCGGCCGCGGGGTTGTAGCCGATGCCGACAGCGGCGGCGGCATGGGCGCGCCGCCCCTCGGCCTGGCCGAAGAGCAGGTAGTGCAGGAAGGGGTTCACCCCGCTTTGCACGATGTCAGGGTAGGTCTCCAGGTAGAAGCCGGTCGAGAAGCTGGGCGACGGGTCGCGCCGCTCGCGCCAGCCGCGGGTCATGTAATGCAGCAGCAGCTCGGCGTCGGAGCCTTCGAGATCCTCGTTGCTGGCACGGTAGAAATCCGGGTCGAACTGGCCGATCACCGCTTCGAGATCGGCCTCGCCCAGCGCAGACACATCGCGCGCATCGACCAGATCCTTGCCCTCGCGCTCGGCCAGCGAGTGATCGTCGGGCGTGGGGGCGCAGACGCGGCCCTCTGCCCGGCCGGCGAGGGCATAGTGCAGCAGCGGGTTGATATCGGCCGCGATGAGATCGGGCGCGTTGACGAGGTAGTACGAGGTGGAGAATTCCGGCGACGGGTCGTGCCCCTGCCGCCATCCCACCACCATGTAATGGCGGGCGAGGCTGGCATCGTCGCCTTCCAGATGCGGGTGGCGGGCGCGGTAGAAGGCGGCGTCGAAGAAGGGCGCGACATTCGCCAGATCCTCGTCGCTCACCTCGCCCACCGGCTGCGGGCCGGGCCCCGCCTCGCGGCCATGCAGCGGTCGCGCCTCGGCATGGCCGACCTGCAGGAAATGCAGGAAGGGGTTCACCCCGGCCTCGGCCACATCGGGGTTGAGGCCGAGGTACTCCCGCACCGAGAAGTTGGCGTTGGGGTCGAGCCCCTCGCGCCAGCCTACCATCAGGAAATGCGCGGCCAGCGTGCCCGGCTCAAGCTCTGCCAGGTCGGGCCGGCGCTCGGCATAGGCGGTGGCATCGAATTGCGGCACCACCAGCGCCAGATGCCGCGCCTCGACCCGGGGCGCGCCCTGCTGCCGCCAATGGCTGAGCCAGGCTTCGCGGCCCTCGGACTTGCCGGTGAGCACGTAATGGGCGAGCGGGTTGATGCCCGCCGCGGCGACATCGGGGTTGGCATCGAGGTAATCGGCCAGAGAGAAGCCGGCGCAGCCATCGCGCCCCTCGCGCCAGCCGGTGCTGAGGAAATGCCCCAGCAGCGCGGGCGGCGCCATGGCCGGCAGATCGGGGTTCGTCAGCCGGTAGAAGGCGGCATCGAACGCGCCCAGCAGCGCCGGAGGCGCACCCTCGCCCGCCTGACCGGCCAGGTTGGCCGGCTCACGGCGCCAGCCATCGAGAAGCCGCCCGATATCGCGGATGACGCTGCGCATTGCCGATTCCTCACTCCCTCAGACAGGTGGCGAGCCCGGCGCCCGGGCGATCCGCTCACATGGGGGATTTTGGAATCAGCTTGGTTAAGAATCCGAAAACGGCGGCGGCAGCCGGTTCAGCTTCCTTCGGGCGCGCGGGCGGCGAAGGCCGCCTTGGCCTCGGGCGAGGCCTCAGATTGGTGCTTGGCGCGCCAGTCATCATAGGGCTCGCCGTAGTAGACCTCGCGCGCCTCGTCCTTCGAGAGCTCGACGCCGCGTTCGGCAGCGGCCTCCTGATACCAGCGCGACAGACAATTGCGGCAGAAGCCGGCCATGTTCATCAGGTCGATGTTCTGCACGTCGGGCCGCTCTTCGATGAGATGCTGGCGCAGACGGCGAAAGGCGGCGGCTTCGATTTCGATACGGGTCTGGTCGTCCATGATGGCCTCCTCAGGGGTTGCCGGGAAGGTAAGGTGCCCGGCGCGGCTGTGAAAGCCCAGCCGGCTCAGACGCCGGCCTGCGCCAGCGCTTCCACCAGCATCGGCGCCAGCCGCTCGGCCCAGGCGCGCTGCTGCTCTTCGGTTTCGATCAGGTCGTTCCGTATTTCCAGCAGCAGGTTCGGCCGACCGGGGACGAGGCAATGCTTGTCGATGGAATCGCCGGGCATATGGCCGCCATAGGGCTCGTTGTCGCCCACAACGAGGTGAGGCTCGCGCGCCAGGCGTGCCAGCAGAGGCTCGGACAGGCGCCGGTCTTCATCCGCCGTGAGCACGCCTAGATGCCAGGGCCGCGGCGGGCGGTTGCGCAGTTGCGGCGTGTAGGAATGGATGGCGACGATCGCCGTGTCGCGACGGCGCGCTGCGAGGTCGCCATAGGCGCGGTGATAGGGGCGGTAGAGCCGCTCCAGCCGCTCTTCTCTGCCAGCCTTGCCCACCCTGGCATTGGCGGGGATGACCGAGCCGTCATAGAGCTTCATCACCAGCGTCGGGTCGTCTTCGCCCCGGTTGGGGTCGATCACCAGGCGCGAGAAGCGGGTGAGGATGGCGGGCGAGTCGAGCGCCTCGGCCAGCGCGCGGGTCACGCCGGCGGCGCCGGGATCGTAGGCGATGTGGCGCAGCATATCCTCGGGCGGCAGGCCGAGATCGCCGCCATTCACCCAGGGCGGCACGATGTTGGTGGCGTGATCACACGTCACCAGCCAGCGGCCAGGCCGCGCCTCACCGATGGTTTCATAGGCATTATCGGCATTTTTGCCGGTTTCGGTCATCTAGCTTGTACCTGTCATCTTGCCGAAAGGCGACTTAGGCTAGTTGTGAGCAAATGGAAATCGCGCGATAAGGCGTGCGAAGGGGCTGTTAGCGTTAACGGCGGCCCGTCTGTATGCCGAAAGACAGATCGGCCGGCCTGAGGGCCGGCCTGACCGAACAAGGGGCTAGATGCCATGAAACGCCATCGCAATGTGAAGATCGTCGCCACCCTCGGCCCGTCGTCCTCGACCTACGAGGTGATCCGCGCGCTGGTCGATGCCGGCGCCGATGTCTTCCGCCTCAACATGAGCCACGGCAGCCATGACGAGATCCGCGAACGGCACGAGATCATCCGCCGGGTGGAAAGCGATCTGGGCACGCCCATCGCCATCCTGGCCGACCTTCAGGGCCCCAAGCTGCGCGTCGGCACCTTCGCCGACAGCTCGGCCGAGCTGGAAGACGGACAGAGCTTCCGCCTCGATCTCGACGAAACGCCGGGCGACGCGACCCGCGTGCAGCTGCCCCACAAGGAGATTTTCGATGCGCTGGAGCCTGGCGCCTCGCTGCTCGTCAACGACGGCAAGATCCGCCTGAAGGTGAAGGATTGCGGCGCCGATTTCGCCGATTGCGAAGTGCTGGTGGGCGGCACCATCTCGAACCGCAAGGGCGTGAACGTGCCCGACGTGGTGCTGCCGCTCGCCGCCCTGTCGCCGAAGGACAAGAAGGATCTCGAGTTCGTCTGCGAGCTCGGCATCGACTGGCTGGCCCTGTCGTTCGTGCAGCGCGCGGCGGATGTAGAAGAGGCCCGGGCACTCGCCAAGGGCCGCGCTAATGTGCTGTCGAAGATCGAAAAGCCCGCAGCGGTGCGTTCGTTCGAAGAGATCCTCGCCGTGTCCGACGGCATCATGGTCGCCCGGGGTGACCTTGGCGTCGAGATGCCGGTACAATCGGTGCCGACCATCCAGAAGCGCCTCACACGCCTTTGCCGGGCCGCCGCCAAGCCGGTGATCGTGGCGACGCAGATGCTGGAGAGCATGATCGAAAGCCCGATGCCGACCCGTGCCGAAGTGGGCGACGTGGCCGCCGCCATCTACGAGGGCGTCGATGCCATCATGCTCTCGGCAGAAAGCGCCGCCGGCGACTACCCGATCGAGGCGGTTCAGACGATGGATAACGTCGCCGCCGAGGTCGAGAACGACCCGACCTATACTGAGATCATCGAGGCTTCCCGCCGGGCCGACAGCTCTTCCGTCGCCGGCGCGATCACCGCCGCCGCGCGTGAGATCGCCGAGAAGACCCAGGTGAAGGCCATCTGCTGCTTCTCCGAAAGCGGCACCACGGCGCTGATGGTCGCCCGCGAGCGCCCGCGCGTGCCGATCGTCGCCATGACCAACATGGAGAAGACGGCCCGTCAGCTCTGCCTTGTCTGGGGCACCAATTGCGTGGTCGTTCCCCAGGTGAGCCGCTTCAAGATGGCGGTGGTCGAGGCGGTGCGCGCCGCCAAGGCGCTGGGGCTTGCCGAAGACAAGGACAACATCGTCGTCACCGCCGGTGTGCCCTTCAACACGCCCGGTTCGACGAACATCCTTCGCGTCGCACCTTGCGAGGAACGTTTGATCTTTGCCTCCGAGCCGGAATAGGCTCGCCCGACCTAGCGGGGAGCCCTGGCAATGACTGCCGATCTGTACTTCGTCATCGGCATCGTCATCGGCGGGCTCTCGATCCCGCCCATCTTCGGCGCGCTGATCGAACGGCGGGCGCCGCGCATGGCGGCGGTGATGATCGCCATCGCCGCCATGCTGATCTTCATCGCCATGCGCCAGTCGCCTGGCACCTACACCATCGCCACGATCCCCGACGCCTTCGTGCGGGTGATCGGCGACATGATGAACTAGGCTCCGAGGCCCCGCAGCCCCTTGCCACATGGGCGCATTGCCCCTATACGGCCCGCTCTATCCGCGCGTCCGGCCCCTACCGGCATTGCCGAGTCGCGCCAGAAGATCCGAAAAGGAGATGGAAATGCCGAAGATGAAGACGAAATCGAGCTGCAAGAAGCGGTTCAAGGTCTCGGCCTCTGGCCGGGTCATCGCGGGTCAGGCCGGCAAGCGCCATGGCATGATCAAGCGCTCCACCAAGTTCATTCGCAACGCTCGCGGCACGACGACCCTGTCGAAGGCCGACGAAGGTATCATCAAGCCGATGATGCCGTACGCGCGCTGAACCGGAGGAGTTTGAGACATGTCCCGCACCAAGACCGGCCCCGTTACCCACCGTCGCCACAAGAAGGTCCTCGACCAGGCGAAGGGCTATTACGACCGCCGCGGCAGCACCTTCAAGGTCGCCAAGCAGGCCGTCGACAAGGCCAACCAATACGCCACGCGCGACCGCAAGAACCGCAAGCGCACGTTCCGTGCCCTGTGGATCCAGCGGATCAACGCCGCCGTGCGCAGCCATGACGAAGCGCTGACCTACAGCCGCTTCATCAACGGCCTGTCGCTGGCTGGCATCGAAGTCGACCGCAAGGTCCTCGCCGATCTCGCCGTGCACGAGCCCGAGGCGTTCGGCGCCATCGTCGACCAGGCGAAGAAGGCCCTGGCCTGAGCTTCACGCTCACCTATGGAATACGAAAGGCCGTCCCTCGGGGCGGCCTTTTGCTTTGAAGCTCCCTGGTCCGCCTCGCCAGGCGCGGAGCCCCAGGCTTGCAAAACGCCGCGGCTCTGCTAGATGATCTGTCCATGACGATCTGCGCCATCACGTTCCGGCTCTTTAGCAGGCCCCCGGGGGCCTCTGCCGGATTGGGCGCCTGACGCCACGCATCCACTGACAGCAGAGACCTTCGGGGGCGGCCCATGCATCCGGCCCGCGCTTGCGCGCGCGGGGCGAAGACCGTAGCACCAGCCCAACGAAAAGAGGGCCCCCATGATGGACGATCTCAAAGCGAAATACCTCTCCGCCATCGCGGATGCCTCTGACGAGGCCGCGATCGAAGAGGTGCGGATCGCAGCGCTCGGCAAGAAGGGCGAAGTCAGCCTGAAGATGCGCGAGCTGGGCAAGATGACGCCCGAAGAACGGCAGACCGCCGGCCCCGCGCTCAACGCCCTGAAGGACGAGCTGAACAGTGCCCTCGTCGCCCGCAAGACGGCGCTGGCCGATGCGGCGCTGGAAGAGCGGCTGCGCGGCGAATGGCTCGACGTGACGCTGCCGGCGCGGCGGCGCCCGGCAGGCACGGTCCACCCGATCAGCCAGGTGATGGAAGAGGTCACGGCGATCTTCGCTTCCCTCGGGTTCTCGGTGGCCGAGGGGCCGAGGGTGGAGAGCGACTGGTACAATTTCGACGCGCTCAACATCCCCGGCCACCACCCGGCCCGCGCGGAGATGGACACGTTCTACATGCGCCGCGCCGAGGGGGATAACCGCCCACCGGCCGTGCTGCGCACCCACACCTCCCCCGTGCAGATCCGCACGATGGAGAAGAGCGGCGCCCCCATCCGCATCATCTGCCCCGGCGGCGTCTACCGCGCCGATTACGACCAGACGCACACCCCGATGTTCCACCAGATCGAGGGCCTCGCCATCGACAAGGACATCTCGATGGCCAACCTCAAATGGGTGCTGGAGCAGTTCTTCACCGCCTTCTTCGGCACCGACGTGAAGACCCGCTTCCGCGCCTCGCACTTCCCCTTCACCGAGCCTTCGGCGGAGGTCGACGTGCAATGCGCGTGGGACAATGGCACCGTGAAGGTGGGCGAGGGCGACGACTGGCTGGAGGTTCTGGGCAGCGGCATGGTGCACCCCAACGTGCTGCGCAACGCCGGCATCGACCCGAACGAGTACCAGGGCTTCGCCTTCGGCATGGGCATCGACCGGCTGGCGATGCTGAAATACGGCATCCCGGATCTGCGGGCGTTCTTCGACAGCGACCTGCGGTGGCTGCGGCACTATGGATTTGCGTCGCTGGATCAGCCGGGGTTGGCTGGGGGTTTGAATAGGTGATAATTCAAATTACTGTGAGGAATGCAGATTTACCCTTGACAAGTGTCGAGGCCTCCGAGTTGGGTATTGAAGGCGCGAGGCGCAGCCGAGCGAGTGAGCCGCAGGCGAACGGCCTACAATACCCAACTCGGACGCGCCCGACGCGCAGAGTCTTGCAAGCGATTGATATTGCTTGCAAAAAAGCGATTCGCGGCGGCGAAGAACTCGCGGAGTTTCTCACTCATTTTTCGGCTCCTATACGACCTGCTGAGGGGAGTGATCGTATAGATCATTTTAGACGTTTTCTGGCAATAAGACAAGCTTTTTCAGCGACTTAGGCCAGATTACGGCTTCCTGTCCGTCAAGAGGATTGAAATACAATGCCCCTCTTCCACCCCGACCGCCGCCAGCAGAACGAGGCGTCCAAGCGTCTCTGGGCGCGCTACGAGATCGTCTATACCTTCGTCGATTTCAGCGCGGCGCTCTGCTTTATCGTCGGGTCGGTCATGTTCTTCTACAGCTCGTGGACGACCATGGGCACGTGGTTCTTCCTCATCGGCTCGATCCTCTTCGGCGCCAAGCCGACCATCCGGCTGGTGCGCGAGATCAAGCTCTACCGGATGGGCGACGACGCAGACCTCGCCAAGAGATACCGGTCGTAGGGTGCGTGCTCGCACGCACCGAACCAAACACTGGCCGAAGGTGCGTGACGAGCACGCACCCTACGAGAGACGAGGGGCCCCCGCGCCCCGCAAAGGAGACCACCTATGAAATTCACCCTCTCCTGGCTGAAGGACCATCTGGAAACCTCCGCCTCCGTGGCCGAGATCGCCGAGGCGCTGACCGACCTCGGGCTGGAGGTCGAGGGCATCGAAGACCCCGCCGAGAAGCTGAAAGGCTTCACCATCGGCAAGGTCACCGCTGCCGCCCAGCACCCCGATGCGGATCGCCTGCGCGTCTGCCAGGTGGAGACGGACGAGGGCCCGAAGCAGATCGTCTGCGGTGCGCCCAATGCCCGCGAGGGGATCACCGTGGTCGTCGCCAAGCCGGGCGCCTATGTGCCGGGGCTCGATATCACGATCTCCGTCGGCAACATCCGGGGCGTCGAGAGCCACGGCATGATGGCCTCCGAGCGCGAGATGGAGCTGTCCGACGAGCATGACGGCATCATCGAGCTGCCCTCCGGCGAGGTCGGCGAGGAATTCGCCGACTGGCTGGCCGCGAACCGGCCCGAGGCCGTCGACCCGGTGATCGAGATCGCCATCACCCCCAACCGGCCCGACGCGCTCGGCGTGCGCGGCATCGCCCGCGACCTCGCGGCGCGGGGGCTGGGCAAGCTGAAGGAGGTTCCCTTCGAGCCGGTGGCGCCCGCCTTCACCTCCGATCTGCAGATCAGCGTCGATGACGACACCCGCGACGGCTGCCCGCTCTTCTGCGCGACCGTCATTCGCGGCGTGAAGAACGGGCCGAGCCCGGCGTGGCTGCAGGCGCGGCTGAAGGCGATCGGGCTGCGGCCGATCAACTTCCTCGTCGATGTGACGAACTTCTTCACTTACGATCTCAACCGCCCGCTGCACGTCTTCGACGCGGCCAAGGTGAAAGGCGCGATCCGCGTTTCCCGGGCCGAGGGCGGCGAGGAGCTGCTGGCGCTCGACGGCAAGACCTACCGCTTCCAGCCGGGGCAGATGGTGATCGGCGATGACAACGGCCCCGAGAGCATCGCCGGCATCATGGGCGGCGAGCATTCCGGCAGCGAGCTGGAGACGACGGACGTGATCGTCGAGAGCGCCTATTGGGACCCGGTGCAGATCGCCTACACCGGCCGCGCCCTGAAGGTGCATTCCGATGCGCGCTACCGCTTCGAGCGCGGGGTCGATCCGGCCTTCACGCCCGAGGGGCTGGCCCGCGCCGTGCGCATGATCGTGGACATCGCCGGCGGCGAGGCCAGCGAGATGATCCAGGTGGGCGAGGTGCCCGACACGTCGCGCTCCTACAAGCTCGACACCGACCGCGTGGTCAGCCTCGTCGGCATGGAGATCCCGGCCGAGGAGCAGCGCGCGACGCTGGAGGCGCTCGGCTTCACGCTGGATGGCGACATGGCCTCCGTGCCGAGCTGGCGGCCGGATGTGCAGGGCGAGGCGGACCTCGTGGAGGAGGTGGCGCGCGTGGCGTCCCTGACGAAGTTGCAGGGCAAGCCCATGCCGCAGGTGCCCGGCGTGCCGAAGCCGGTGCTGACGCCGATGCAGCGGCGCCTCGGCTTCGCGCGGCGGCAGGCGGCGGCGCTCGGCTACAACGAATGCGTCACCTACAGCTTCATCGAGGCAGGCGCGGCCCAGCTCTTCGGTGGTGGCGATGAGGCCACGGCGCTGGAGAACCCGATCTCCACCGACATGTCGCACATGCGCCCCTCGCTGCTGCCCGGCCTTCTGGCCGCCGCGGCGCGCAACCAGGCGCGCGGGCAGGCGGATTTCGGGCTCTTCGAGGTTGGCCATGTCTTCTCCGGCGGCGAGCCGGGGGACGAGGACTGGCAGATCGCCGGCATCTGGGTTGGCAAGACCGGCCCGAAGGATCTGCACGGCGAGAGCCGGGCCGAGGATGTCTTCGACGCCAAGGCCGATGCCGAGGCCGTGCTTTCGGCCATGGGCGCGCCGGCGAAGATGCAGGTGATGCGCGGCGGCGAGGGCTGGTGGCATCCCGGCCGGCACGGGCGCTTCTGCCTTGGGCCGAAGAAGGTCATGGGCACCTTCGGCGCGCTGCATCCCAAGGTGCTGGCGGCGATGGATGTGAAGGGGCCGGTGGTCGCCTTCACCCTCTCGCCGGAGGAGGTGCCCCTGCCCCGCGCCAAGTCCCCCGCCCGCCCGGCGCTGGAGGCCAGCGCCTTCCAGGCGGTCGAGCGTGACTTCGCCTTCGTGCTGCCGAAGGACGTCGAAGCGCAGGTGCTGGTGAATGCCGCGCAAGGCGCCGACAAGGCGCTGATCTCCGAGGTGCGGGTCTTCGACGAGTTCGAAGGCGGGTCGCTGGCGGAGGGGCAGAAGAGCCTGGCCTTCACCGTGCGGCTGGAACCGAAGGCGGGCACGCTGACGGACGAGGAGATCGAGGCCGTGGCGGCCAAGGTCGTCGACAAGGTCTCGAAAGCCACGGGCGGCGCGCTTCGCGGCTAATTCCTCTGCCCATGTCACAGGACATGCGCTAGCCTCGCCGCAGAGAATGCGGCGGGGCCGCGCGTTTGAGGGAGTGGGACAATGATCAAGGAATTTCGCGACTTCATTGCCAAGGGCAATGTCATGGACCTCGCCGTGGGGATCATCATCGGCGCGGCCTTCACGGCTATCGTGCAAAGCCTCGTCAACGACCTCATCAACCCGGTGATCGGGCTGATCCTCGGCGGGGTCGATTTCTCCGACATGTACGTGGTGATGTCGGGCGAAGTGCCGGCCGACGCGGGGCTGGCGACGGCCCGCGAGAGCGGGGCCGCGATCTTCGCCTACGGGGCGTTCGTGACGGCGGTGATCAACTTCCTGATCATCGCGCTTGTGGTGTTCATGCTGGTCAAGGCGGTGAACCGGATCAAGGATGCCAAGGTCGAAAAGGGCGAACCCGTGCCGGCGGCGCCGAAGGGCCCGACGCAGGAAGAGCTGCTGACGGATATCCGCGATCTGCTGAAGCCTCGGGGCGAGGCTTAGGCGAGAGGCGTGGTGGGTTTGTAACCTGCCTTCCCCGGCCCGCCACACGCGCCCCGCTCTCACGCCTGCCCGTGGGGTGGCGCCACAACGGCGCCGCTGCGCGCTTTATGCCCGCCACGCCCCTCCCCGCTACCCGCGAAGCGCCAAGCCCAACCAGAGCGCCAGCCCGCGGGGACGGGCAGGCGCTCGCGCGGCGGCCTGAAGGCCTTGATTCCGCGCGGGGGATACAGCCGGAGCGTTGCGACACTCCTCGCGCCTTCAATGCCCCGCCCGGCATCCAACGATGTTGCATCCGTCCTCGCGCCGGGGCATGACCTCGCCCCAAGGGGACCGACCGATGACCTTCCGCGCCCGACATCTCCTCGGCATCGAGCCGCTTGGCCAGGACGAGATCGTGGCGCTGCTCGACCGTGCCGAGATCCATGCCGACCAGATGCGCGACGGCCTCAAGCCCGAGCGCAAGCTCGCCGGGCTCACCCAGATCAACATGTTCTTCGAGGCTTCCACTCGCACGCAGGCGAGCTTCGAGCTGGCCGGCAAGCGGCTCGGCGCCGATGTCATGAACATGTCGATGGCCTCGTCCTCGCTGAAGAAGGGCGAGACGCTGATCGACACCGCCCTCACGCTCAACGCCATGCGGCCCGACCTGCTGGTCGTGCGGCACCCGCATTCCGGCGCCGTCGATCTGCTCGCCCAGAAGGTGAACTGCGCCGTGCTCAACGCCGGCGATGGCCGCCACGAGCACCCCACGCAGGCTTTGCTCGATGCGCTCACCATCCGCCGCGCCAAGGGCCGGCTGCATCGCCTCTCCATCGCCATCTGCGGGGACATCGCCCATAGCCGCGTCGCCCGCTCCAACCTCCTCCTCCTCGGCAAGATGGAGAACCGCCTGCGCCTCGTCGGCCCGCCCACGCTGATGCCGCCGGGCATCGCGGACTTGGGCGTCGAGGTGTTCGAGAGCATGGAGGAAGGGCTGCGCGGCGCCGATGTCGTCATGATGCTCCGCCTGCAGAAAGAGCGCATGGATGGCGGCTTCATCCCCTCCGAGCGCGAGTATTACCACCGCTACGGGCTCGACGCCGCCAAGCTCGCCTATGCCAAGGACGACGCCATCGTCATGCATCCCGGCCCCATGAACCGCGGGGTAGAGATCGACGGCACCATCGCCGACGATATCAACCGCTCCGTCATCCAGACGCAGGTCGAGATGGGCGTCGCCGTGCGCATGGCGGCGATGGAACTGCTGGCGGAAAATCTGAAGACCGCCAATGCCCGGGGCGCCGAAACGGCCACATGAGCGCCGCGCCCGCCAGCTTGGGTCTGGCGAAACCGCGGCGCAGAATGTACGGCATTGCAGCATGGGATCTGGGGCAAGAGGCGGCGAGAACTGATGCGCGAGCCGGATGGGCAGGGCGAGATCGGGCCGGGCGAGACCGTGCTCTGGCAGGGCAGGCCCGACGGCCGCCTGCTCTGGTCGGACATCAAGTCCACCGAAGGTGCCATTGGGGCACTCCTGCTGCTCTTCCCCATCATCCGCATCGTCATCTGGACAACACGCGACGGCGGCCCGTCCGGCCAGATCCCCGTGATCGAGGCCGTCGCGCTGCTCTTCGGGCTCTGGTTCACCGTGGGCCGGATCCTCGCCGATGCGCAGCGCCGGCGCGCCAGCCGATACACTCTGACCGACCGCGCCGCCTATGTGACCGACAGCTTCTTCGGGCAGCATCGCAGCCGCTACCCGCTGCTGGCCGAAAAGCTCGCGGTCGAGGATGACATCACCGGGCTGCAGAACGTGTGGTTCGCCGAATCCGAGTACCGGCAGCGTGCCAGCCGCGATGTGCGCCGCGCCACCGGCTCGTCCATCGCCACCATCTCGGCCCCCGTCGGTTTCCGCCTGATCGAAGAGGGGAGCGAGGTCTACCGGCTCGCCAGCCAGGCGCTGATCGACGCCGCCAACGCCCAGGAAGATGCGGAACACTACCATCCTCGCGATTTGGATGATGGCGAGCCCGAGGGCGACGCGGGCGAATGAGCGACCTGCTGCTGACCAATGCCCGGCTGATCGACCCCGAGGCCGAGGCGCCCGCCCGCGGCGCCCTGCTGATCCGTGGCGGCGAGATTGCCGAAGTGATCGCCGGTGCCGTGGAAGAGGGCGCCTTCCCCGGAACCGAGCGGCTCGATTGCGGCGGCGCCGCCCTTGCCCCCGGTATCGTCGATCTGGGCGTGAAGGTCTCTGAGCCCGGCGAGCGCCATAAGGAGAGCTTCCGCTCCGCCGGCCTCGCCGCCGTGGCGGGCGGCGTGACCACCATGGTCACCCGGCCTGACACGTCCCCCACCATCGACACCCCCGAAGTGCTGGAATTCGTATCCCGCCGCGCCCGCGAGGATTCCCGCGCCCGCGTGCGCCCCATGGCCGCGCTCACCAAGGGACGTGAGGGGCGCGAGATGACCGAGATCGGCTTCCTCATGGATGCCGGCGCGGTCGCCTTCACCGACGGGCTGCGCGTGGTGGAAGACACCAAGGTGTACCAGCGGGCGCTCACCTATGCCCGCGCGCTCGGCACCCTCGTCATCGGCCATGTGCAGGAGCCGGGGCTTTCCGCCGGCGGGGTGGCCACGGCGGGCAAGTTCGCCTCGCTGCGCGGCCTGCCGCATATCAGCCCGATGGCAGAGCGTATGGCGCTCGACCGCGACATCGCCCTGATCGAGATGACCGGGGCGCGCTACCATGCCGACCAGATCACCACCGCCCGCGCCCTGCCGGCGCTGGAGCGGGCCAAGGCCAACGGCTTCGACATCACCGCCGGCATCTCGGTGCATCACCTGACGCTGAACGAGTTCGACGTCGCCGATTACCGCACCTTCTTCAAACTCACCCCGCCCCTGCGCAGCGAGGATGACCGCATGGCAGCGGTGGAGGCCGTCGCCTCTGGCCTGATCGACGTGATCTGCTCGTTCCACACCCCGCAGGACGAGGAATCCAAGCGCCTGCCCTTCGAGGTTGCCGCCTCTGGCGCCGTGGGGCTGGAGACGCTGCTGCCCGCCTCGCTGCGGCTGGTGCATGGCGGCCACCTTGGCCTGACCCAGCTGTTCCGCGCCCTGTCGCGCAACCCGGCCCTGCGGCTGGGCCTGCCAAGCGGTCGGCTGGCGAAGGGCGCGCCGGCGGATCTGGTGCTCTTCGACGAGAACGCGCCCTTCGTGCTCGACCGCGAGACTCTCCACAGCAAATCGCGAAATACCCCGTTTGACGGTGCCCGACTTCAGGGCAAGGTGCTGGGCACCTGGGTCGGCGGAGAAAGAATGTTCGGATGATGTTTCTGCCCGAGATGACGACGCCGCCGCTCTGGCTGCTGCTGCTCACCGTGATGGGCTACCTGCTGGGCTCGATCCCCTTCGGCGTGCTGTTGGCGCGCACGATGGGCCTTGGGGATCTGCGCAAGATCGGCTCGGGCAATATCGGCGCGACCAATGTGCTGCGCACGGGCAACAAGCGCGCCGCAGCGCTGACGCTGATCCTCGACGGCGCCAAGGGTGCCGTAGCGGTGCTGCTGGCCGGCTGGCTGGGCGGGCCCGATGCGGCGCAGCTGGCGGGCTTCGCGGCGCTGCTCGGGCATTGCTTTCCCGTCTGGCTGGGCTTTCGCGGCGGCAAGGGCGTGGCGACCTTCCTTGGCATCCTGCTCGCGCTGGTCTGGCCGCTGGGGCTGATCGCCTGCGTGATCTGGCTCGCCGTCGCGGCGCTGACGCGTTATTCTTCGCTCTCCGCCCTCCTCGCCGCGGCGCTCTCGCCCGTGCTGGCGGCACTGCTGGGCTGGCCCGAGGTGGCGGTGCTGTGCCTTGCGCTGGCGGTGATCATCTTCCTGCGCCATTCCTCCAATATCGCCCGGCTCACCGCCGGGACGGAGCCGAAGATCGGATCGAAGTGATGCGCCGCGCCCTCTGCCTCATCGCCGCCCTGCTGCCCGGTGCCGCGCTGGCGCAGGACGATATCAGCTGGCTGCAGCAGGTCTTCCCCGCCGGGGCCGAGATCGTGGCCGACGCCGCCGAGCAATGCGACCGCGAGACGGACGGCGGCGAGCTGGAGTTTCAGCCCGGCTCGCTGATCGAAGAGGATCTCGATGGCGACAATGCCGGCAACGGGCCGGACGATCTGGTCATAGATTTCAACTACATCTACTGCTCGCGCGCCGCCTCGCTCTGGGGCGGCACCGGCGGCGCGCCGGTGCATTTCGTGCTCGACAGCGGCGCCACGGCGAGCTGGCAGGGCTGGGGCTGGGAGGTGGTTCGGCAGAATTCGTACCTGCCCGCCGTGATCCTGCTGCAGCGCCACGGCACCCATTGCGACAGCTACGGCGCCGCGCCCTGCGTGATGGCCATCGTCGCGGATCGCGGGCAGTTCTACACGCCGGTCTCCGACCAGTAGCCTCGCCTGCGCTTAGCGCGCGGGCAGAACCTCACCGCCCCAAACCCACCAGTCGGGCTGCGCCCGGCCGAGCTCTTCGGCGAGCCGCGCCGCAGCGGAGGCGCTCTCCGCCAGCGCCCAGCAGGTGGCGCCAGAGCCAGACATGCCAGAGGCAGGAGCAGCGGAAAGCGCAGCTCGAGTTGCCGTGATCTCTGGGCAGATCTGCTCCGCCGGGGCCGCCAGATCGTTGCCCGCAGCGGCGAGCCAGGCGCAGAGGCGGGGGAAGTCGATGCCCTCCGGCAGCGCGGGCAACGGCGCACCGAAGCGGCCGTTCAGCGCCTTGAAGACCGGCCCGGTCGGGACCGGCACGCCGGGGTTCGCGAGGACGAGGCCGCAGGCCGGCAGAGCCGGCGCGGGCGCCAGCCGCTCTCCGATGCCGCCCATCAGCTGCGGCGCCGGCGCGGCGAGGCAGACCGGCAGGTCGGCGCCGAGCGCCAGTGCCTCCTCCCCCGAGAGCGGAGCCACGCCCCAGAGCGACGCCAGCCCGGTGATCGCCGCCGCCGCATCCGACGAGCCGCCGCCGATGCCAGCGCCATGCGGCAGATGCTTCGTCAGCGTGATCCGGGCGCCAGCGGTCACACCGCGCGCCCGGCGCAGCGCCTCCGCCGCCTTCAGGACCAGGTTGCCGGAGTCCACGGGCACACCTCCGGCGAACGGTCCCTCCACAACCAGCGAAAGCGCGTCATCCGGCGCGAGGCGAAGCTTGTCCCCCGCCCCGGCGAAGACGGCGAGCGATGACAGCTCGTGGTAGCCATTCGCCCGCCGCCCGGTGACGCGCAGCGCCAGGTTCACCTTGGCCGGCGCGTGCAGCAGCAGCTCGCCCGGTTTCGCCTCGTTCTCCGCCACGCGCTCTCCCTCAGATGCGCTCCAGCAGCGCTTCGAGGCTCTGGTAGCTGGTCTCCATGCCCTGATCCATGCCCGTCGCCAGCATCTGCTCGCGCGCCTCCTGGCTGGGCAGGGTCATCCGCATGGTCATCTTCGTGCCAGTCCCCTCGGGCTCGAAGGTTGTCTCGATCCGGTTGTCGGGCGTGGGATCGGGCAGGTGCATGCGCTCCACATGTACGATGCGGTGCGGCCGCTCCAGCGCGATGAATTCGCCGGTGAGGTAGAAGCTGCCCTGCTCGGGATGCGCCCAGTCGTAGCGGATGTTACCGCCCGGCACGGGCTCGCAGAGGCAATTCGGCATCGTCCAGCCCGGGGGCCCGAGCATCCATTGCTGCACGAGATCGGCCTCTGTGTGCGCGCGGAACAACGCCTCGGGTGGGGCGGCGAAGTGGCGGGTGATGACGACATTGCTGTCGCCCACGCGTTCGAGGGTCAGGGCGCTCATGTCTTGTCTCCGTCATTCGGTGTGAGGGTCTCAAGAAGGCTGTCGAGCCGCGCGTAATTGGCCTCCAGGGCGGTCCGCAGCTGGGCGAGGTAGCTGTCCATATCCGCCAGGGCACCCGGCGCGAGCCGACAGGGCCGGCTGCTGCCGGCCACGCGGCGGGTGATGAGGCCGGCCCCTTCCAGCACCTTGAGGTGATGCGAGATGGCCGGCTGGCTCATCTCGAAGGGGCGGGCGATGTCCTTCACCGTCGCCTCGCCCTCGGCCAGCCGGGCAAGGATGGCGCGGCGCGTGGGGTCGGACAGGGCGGCGAAGGCGGCGTCGAGGGGCATCAATGATTCCGTGATTCTTTATATAAAGGATCATTTATCATTGTGCGCACCTGTCAAGCGCCGTGAAGCCCCCAGCCAGACTTGCCGTCAGCCAGACGGCCACCCATAAATGCGCAAGAGCTTGGGGGGACGGCATGACATCGCATCTGGAGATCTACGAGCTGGCGACCGGAACGGTCACGACGCTGCTCACCACGGAGCAGCTGATCGAGGCGCCGAACTGGGCGCCCGATGGCAGCTACCTGCTGGTCAACGGCGATGGAGGCCTGTTCCAGGTGCCGATGGAGGCGCCGGCGCTGCAGCCCGTCGAGACAGGCGAGGCGGCGAAGCTGAACAACGACCACGGCATCTCGCCCGACGGCACCACCTTCGTCGTCTCGTCGCACACGCCGGGCAAGAGCTGCATCTACACCCTGCCCGCCGGCGGCGGCACGGCCACGCGGGTGACGAAGGACATCCCCTCGTGGTGGCACGGCTGGTCGCCCGATGGCGCCCGGCACACCTATACCGCCGTGCGTGACGATGAATTCTGGATCTGCACCTGCGCGGCGGAGGGCGGCGACGAGCTGCGGGTGACCGGCAGCACCGGCGACCATTACGACGGGCCGGATTACACGCCCGATGGCGCCTTCATATGGTTCAATTCCGACCGCGGCGGCAGCATGGACCTTTGGCGTGTCCGCCCCGACGGCACGGATCTGCAGCAGATGACGCGCGACGAGCGGGTCAACTGGTTCCCCCATCCCCGCCCCACCGGGCCGGAGGTGCTGTATCTCGCCTATGAGGAAGGCGTCACCGGCCATCCGCGCGACCACGATGTCGAGCTGCGCCTGCTGATGCCCGAGACCGGAGAGATCCGCACGCTGGTGTCGCTCTTCGGCGGTCAGGGCTCGATCAACGTGCCCTGCTGGTCGCCCGATGGCAGCCGCTTCGCCTTCATGCGCTACGAGCCGGAATAACCGTCAGGCGGCCGGCGCCTCGACCTTCACCTCGTCGCCCTGCAGGCGGAAGCTGAGCAGAACCATCGGCACCACCAGCGCACAGGCCAGCGAGGTGGCGAGGAAAGAGATATCGCCGAACACGCTGAAGAGCGCGCCGAAACCGGCGATGATGAGCACCGACATCCCCTGCTGCATCACACCGAACAGGCTTTGCGCTTCGGCCGCGACCGTCTCTTCGGTGCGGTTGGCGATGAAATACTGACAGCCGAGCAGCGCACCCGTGAAGGTCATGCTCTGCGTCAGCTGCAGCGGCCAGAGCAGCCAGACCGGCGGCGTCAGCGCCATGGCGCCCCAGCGCAGGCAGGCGCTGGCGGCAGCGAGCAGGATGAGCGTGCGGGCCGAGAAGCGGGCCTCGAGCTTCGACCAGAGCAGCATCGTCGTCGCCTCGGCCGCCGCGCCCAGCGCGACCAGCGCACCGATGGTGGTGCCCGAGATGCCCTGCTCGGCCCAGACCAGGGCGGAAAACGCGTTCATCACCATATGCGTGCCAAGGATGATGGCCCCGCCGACGAGCGGCAGCAGCACCCAGAGCTTGAGCTGGCTGAGCAGCTCGACAGAAAGAACCTTGCCGCTGCCGCTCGGCCGGGCCGCCCCGGCCTCGCGCATCACCGGCAGCCGCCAGGCGTGCCAGAAGCGCAGCGCCGCCGCGGCGAGCAGCAACCAGAGAAAGGCGGTGTCGCCCCAGCGCGAGACGGCCCAGCCGGTGACGAGACAGATGGTGAGGAAGCCCACGGTGCCCAGCCCCCGCACCTGCCCGAAGGAGAAGCCCTTGCGCCGCGACAGCCGGATCGACGCCGCATCGGCCACCGGCCCCACCACGCCGGCGGGCACGGCGGTGAGCATCCACAGGGCAAGCAGCGGCCAGACGGGCCACTCGCGGGCGAGGAACAGCGGAAGCGTGGCGAGGAAGGCGAGCCCGTAGCCAAGCGTGATCGCCTGCTTCCAGTCCTTCGCCCGGTCGGCCAGCCGGCCGAACAGGATCGCCGTCATCAGCATCGCGAAGAAGGGCAGCGAGGTGAAGGCGCCGATCTGGTTGTCGGTAAAGCCCCGGTTTTGCAGGAAGATCGGCAGATAGGTGACGGTGACGGCGGGCACCATGTAGAGCGTCACGTAAAAGCGCGCGACGGCGCGATGCTCGGGGCTCATCTGTGGGGGCCCGCCGCCAAGGTCACAGCTTGATCTGCAGCTTCACATCCGTCGGCCGCCCCTCTGCCGCGCGCTCGAAGGCGGCGACGCTGTCGGCGAACGCGAAGGTCTCCGAGATCAGCGGCTTGAGATCGACCTTGCCCGAGGCGATCAGCGCCACGGCACGGTCGAAGACATTGGCATAGCGGAAGACGGTGTGAATGGTCGCCTCGCGCGCGATGGCGGCATTGGTGTCGAAGGGCACCGGCTCGACCGGCAGGCCCACGAGCACGGCGATGCCGCCGGGGCGCAGGCTGTCGAACATGGTTTTGTAGGCGGGCGGCGCGCCGGCGCATTCGAAGACGATATCGGCGCCCCAGCCATCCGTCGCCTCGGCGACGGCCTCGGCCAGCGGGCGCGCGCGGATGTTGACCGTCTCGATGCCGTCATAGCTGGCGGCGATGGCCAGCTTCTCTTCGGCAAGGTCACCGATGATGACCTTCGAGCAGCCGCCCGCCAGCGCGGCCAGCGCCACCATGATGCCGATCGGTCCGCAGCCGATCACTGCCGCCGTGTCGCCGGGGGTGATGCCCGCCTTGGCCGCGGCCTGCATGCCGATGGCGAAGGGCTCGACCATAGCCCCCTCGGCGAAGCTGACGTGCTCGGGCAGCTTGAAGCAATATTCGGCGGGGTGGGTGACGGTCTTTGTCAGCACGCCATGCACCGGCGGCGTGGCCCAGAAGGTGACGGCGGGGTCGACGTTGTACATCCCCAGCCGGCTCGCCCTGCTGCGCGGGTCGGGCACGCCCGGCTCCATGCACACCCGGTCGCCCACGGCGAGGCCAGTCACCCCCTCGCCCAGCGCGGTGACGGTGCCGGCGGCCTCGTGGCCCAGCACCATGGGCGCCTCGACGACGAACTGGCCGATGCGGCCATGGGTGTAGTAATGCACGTCGCTGCCGCAGATGCCGACCGTGTCGATCTCGATGGCAACCTCGCCGGGGCCCGGCGCCGTTTTCAGCTCGATCTCCCGCAGGGCGAGCTTGCCCTTCTCTTCCAGCACCAGCGCTTCGGCCATCTGTCCCTCACTCACATCACTGCTCCGATTTGCCAGGGCACGAATTCCGCCCCGCCGAAGCCAAGTGCCTCGCTTTTCGTTTCCCTGCCAGAGGCGGTGGCGACCAGCGCCTCGAAGATCTCGCGGCCCTTTTCCTCAATGCTGGTGCCGCCCAGGATATCGCCGCAGTCGATATCCATGTCGCCCTCCATCCGGGCGAACATCTCGCTATTGGTCGCCAGCTTCAGCCCCGGCGCCGGCTTGAAGCCAGAGACCGATCCGCGCCCGGTGGTGAAGGCGATGAGGTTGCTGCCCGCCGCGATCTGCCCGGTGACCGAGACGGGGTCGTAGCCGGGGCTGTCCATGAAGACGAAGCCGGGGCGCGTGGGCCGCTCGGCAAATCCGCAGACCTCGACCAGCGGCGCGGTGCCGCCCTTGGCGACGGCGCCGAGCGATTTCTCGAGGATCGTCGTCAGCCCGCCGCGCTTGTTGCCGGGGGAGGGGTTGTTGTCCATCTTGCCGCCGTGCAGGGCGGCGTAGCGCTCCCACCACGCGATGCGCGCCATCAGCGCCTCGGCGACCTCGGGGCTGGCGGCGCGGGCGGTGAGCAGATGCTCGGCCCCGTAGATCTCGGGCGTTTC
This sequence comes from Pseudoroseicyclus sp. H15, assembly GCF_054353345.1. Lineage (NCBI taxonomy): Bacteria > Pseudomonadati > Pseudomonadota > Alphaproteobacteria > Rhodobacterales > Paracoccaceae > Pseudoroseicyclus > Pseudoroseicyclus sp. H15. The sequence continues at coordinate 571,308 of NZ_JBTHJE010000001.1, read as the reverse complement.
GCTGAGCAGCGTCGTGGCGCCGTGGCGCACCAAGAGGTCAGAGGCGGCGCCGAGCGCGGGGTTGGCGGTGATGCCGGAATAGCCGTCTGACCCGCCGCATTGCATGCCGAGCATGAGCTTGGAGAGCGGCGCGGGGGCGCGGCGCGCCCGGTTCGCCACCTCGGCCATCTCGCGGATCTGCGCCACCCCCGCCTCGATGGTGGCCTTGGTGCCGCCGGTCGCCTGAATGGTCATGTAGCGGAAGTTCATGTCCTCGCGCATCCGGCCCTTGCCGACCAGCGCCGGCACCTGCATCGCCTCGCACCCGAGGCCGACAAGCAGGACGCCCCCGAAGTTCGGGTGCTGCACGTAGCCAGAGAGCGTGCGGAAGAGCGTGGCATAGCCCTCGCCCTCCATATCCATCGCGCAGCCGGAGCCGTGGGTGATGGGCACGATGCCGTCGACATGGCTCATCTCGGCGAACCAGGGGCTGCGCTCGACCGCCTCGGCGATAAACTTGGCCACGGAGCCGGAGCAGTTCACTGTCGTGACGATGCCGAGGTAGTTGCGAGTGCCGACCGTGCCATCGGCGCGGTGGTAGCCGTCGAAAGTCCGATGCTCTGTGGCTGGAGGGAGAGGTGCGGCGGTGGAGGTTGCGGTGCCGGAGTGCTCCGCCATGCCGAGGTTGTGGCTGTGGACATGGGAGCCCGGGGCAATGGGCGCCGTGGCCTGGCCGATCACCTGGCCGTAGCGGCGGACAATGTCGCCAGGGGTGAGGGGCCGTAGCGCGAGCTTGTGGCCGCGCTTGACCGGCTCGGCGAGGCGCACGCCTTCGACCTCTGTTCCCGGGGGGAGGTCGGCGAGGGCGATGGCCACGTCGTCGTCGGGGTGCAGGCGCAGGGCGGTAGGCATTGGGGCTCGAGGATTGTCAGACAATCCTTCTTAGCGCTGGCGGCGGGGCAGAACAATGCGCGGCGCTCTGCCTCGCTGCGAATTGTGCCGGCGGAATGTGGCCTTACCTCGCCGTTCGCCTTCAGAAGACGCTTGCGACCGAAGACCACCTCTCACGCCGGCCCGTGGGGTTGCGCCTCAACCGCCCCGCTACAGCGCTCTATGCCTGGCGCGCTCCTCCCAGCGGAGGGCTAGGCGCTGCCTTCACCAGAGCCCCAGCCCGCGGGAACGGGCAGGCGCTCGCGCGGCGGCCTGACGGCCTTGATTCCGCGCGAGGGATGGAGCGGAGAGGTAACGGGGTGAACCCCGCCCTACAGCGACTGCCCCGCTAGGATCGACAGCCTTGCGAACCGCGCATCGTCGTTCGGGTTGTCGTGCTCCATGACGAACCAGCGGGCGTTGGTCTTCTCCTTCAGCCCGCCCATCAGGGCCGGCCAGTCGAGCGTGCCGTGGCCCACGTCGGCCCAGCCGTCCTCGTCGGGGGCGGAGCCGGCGGGGGCGATGTCCTTCACATGGGCCGCGACGATCCGGTCGCCGTATTTCGCGATCCAGACCAGCGGGTCTTCTTTGCTGACGGCCACCCAGGCCACGTCCATCTCCAGCGCCAGCCGGTCATCGGCGGCGAGGATCAGGTCGAGCGGCTTCTCCGCCCCGCCGATATCGGCGAATTCGAAGGCGTGGTTGTGCCAGCCGAAGGTGAGGCCGGCATCCCAGAACGGCTTGCCAGCCTCTGCCAGCTCGCGGCCCAGCGCCGCCCAGCCGGCAGCATCCTTCACCCGCTCGTCGGCGGGGATTGCGGGCACGAAGACGCCCTCCATCCCGGTCTGCTCACAGATGTCGAGCACACGCTTGGGCTCGCTCTTCACCTGTGCCAGGCCGAAATGCCCCGTCGGCATCGTCAGCCCGGTGTCGCCCAGCAGGCGCATCAGCTCGTCGGTTTTTTCCTTGTCGGCATAGAGCCCGCCGTAGCCTTCGACGCCCTTGTAGCCGAGGTCGGCGAGCATCTTCAGCGTGTCGGGCAGCGGCCCGAAATTGCGCGAGGAGTAAAGCTGGTAGCTGTAATCGGTCATGTGATCCTCATCAGTCGAATTTCGGGGCCCAGGTGCCGGTGACGAGCCGCTGGCCGGCCTCAAGGCCGCGCATGCTCTCGATGTCCTCCGCCGTCAGCGACAGATCCAGCGCGCCAAGGTTCTCGGCGATCCGGTCAGGCTTCGATGACGTGGGAATGACGATGTGCCCCTCGGCCAGCAGGAAGGCGAGCGCCACCTGCGCCGCGGTCGCGCCATGCGCCTCGGCTATACGCCAGATGACAGGGTCGCTCGCCACCTTGCCGCGGGCGAGCGGGCAATAGGCGGTGGTGGGGATGCCGAGCGAGCGGCAATGGTCCACGATGGCGTCGTTCTGCAGATAGGGGTGAATCTCGACCTGATTGCAGGCGATGGCGCCCGCGCCCAGCGCCGCGACCGCCCGGTCGATATGGCGGCGGGTGAAGTTCGACACGCCGATATGCCGGGTCAGCCCGGCCTGCTGCACCTCGGCCATCTGGCCCAGATACTCCGCCACCTCGTATTCATCGCCGATGGAGGGCCAGTGCACGAGGCAGAGATCGACGTGATCGAGTCCGAGCCGGCCGAGCGAGGCCTCCAGCGCCGGGCGCACCTCGCCGGGGCCGAGATGCTCGGGCTTCACCTTGGTCGTCACGAAGATTTCGCCGCGCGGCAACCCGCTTTCAGCGATGCCCTGGCCCACCTCGCCTTCATTCTCATAGCCTTCGGCGGTGTCGATATGCCGGTAGCCAGCCTCCAGCGCCGCCAGGGTGCAGGCCCGCGCCTCGTCGCCGCGGCGCTGCCAGGTGCCGTAGCCGATGCGCGGCACCACACCTATCGTTTGTGTCGCACTCATGGCTCCCCCCGTGATTGTCAGACAAACTTTGGGCGGAACGTAACCTCCCGCAGCGGGAAGTCCAGCGGGGGTGGACATGGCGTGCCGGCGCCCCACCCTAAGGGTCAACCGCATTCCGGCAGCAAGGAGCCTTTCATGGTCAAGACACTCCCCGGCCCCGCACATATCCCCGCCCTTGGCTTCGGCACCGTCCACCGCGAGGGCGACGACGGGATCGCGCCGATGCTCGCCGCCATCGAGGCCGGCTGCCGGCATCTCGACACGGCGCAGAACTACGGCACCGAACCCGAGGTGGGCGAGGCCGTGCGCCGCTCGGGCCTGCCCAGGGACGAGATCTTTGTCACGACCAAGATCGACGTAGGCAATTTCGGCGCCGGCAAGCTGGTGCCCTCGCTGGAGGAGAGCCTGCGCAAGCTGCAGTTCGATCAGGTCGACCTGACGCTCATCCACTGGCCCTCGCCCAATGGCGAAGTGCCGCTGGGGGTGTATCTCACCCAGCTGGCCGAGGCGAAGGCCGCCGGCCTGACCCGGCATATCGGCGTGTCGAACTTCCCCATCGCACTGCTCAAAGAGGCGGCGGGCATCCTTGGCGAGGGCGAGATCGTCTGCAACCAGGTCGAACTTAACCCGCTGTTCAAGAACGAGAAGCTGGCGAGCTATTGCCAGGAGGCGGGCATCGGCGTGGTCTGCTACCAGCCCATCGCCGGCGGGCGGCTGGGGCAGGATGCCGAGATCGCCGCCATCGCCGAGGCGCATGGCGCGACGCCGGCACAGGTGGCGCTCGCCTGGGAGCTGACCCGCGGCTATTGCGCCATCCCCACCACCAGCAAGCCCGAGCGGGCGGGCGAGAACATGGCGGCCGAGACGCTGGAGCTGACGGTGGACGAGATGGCGATCATCGACTCGATCCCCGATCTGCCCCGCCATATCGACCCGGCCAGCGCGCCCGACTGGGACTAGAGGGCGCCTAAGGGGCCGTCATTGGCTTTGCCAATCCCGCGCATCGCCCGAAGAACGGGTGAGCGCGGGCATGGTCGCCCGGCAATGGCATCGAGGCTTTCATGACGCGCGTTCTCACCCTTCTTATCGCTCTGGCTCTTGGCGCTGCCGCGCTGGCGGGGCTTGTGGTTCTGTCCGGCCGGGGCGACCTGCTTCAGCCCCGTGGGTTGCAGGCACGGGTGGACATCCAGACCTTTCCGCTGCCCTCCGGCTTTGGGGCGGACCCGCAGCTGCTGTCGGATTACCTGCTGCGCGAACTCGATGACCGCGCCTCCCGCGATGTCGCCCTGCGGGTGACGCTTAGCAGCGACGGGCTGGAGAAGCTGCGCGAGGTCGCCCTGCCCCGGCTGATGAGCCCGGCAGTGACGCGCGGCCTGATGGAGCAATCCGGGCCGCTGGCCGAGATCCTCTCGCTCGCAGACGTACGCTCCGTCGCCGAGGTGCAGGTGACCAATCGCAGCGGCGACGCGCTCTCCGACGTTGCCATCACCCTGCCCGGCGCTCTGATCGCCGAGGATGGCGAGGGCCAGCCGCGCGAGCTGCGGCAGACGGCGGCGGGGATCACCGCGCTGGAATTCGGCACGATGGCGGCGGGCGAGAGCGCCGTGGCGCGCGTCTGGCTCGACAGGGCGCCGGGCGATGCGGTGCCGCTCGATGATGCGGGCAGCGAGGTGCAGGGCTATGTGCCGCTCGCGACCGGCATCTCGCTCGGCTCGGAAGGCGGCGCGCATGGCCGTGTGATCCTCACCGGAGGCACTGACTGGCCGGGGGTCGAGCTGGAATCGCTGCCCGCCGTGCGCTGGGGCATCGCCGGACTGTTGTTTCTTCTGCTCTGCGGCTGCCTGCTGGCGGTGGTCTTCTCGCTGCGCCCCTCCCGGGCGATGCGAGCCTGAACCTGGGGGCCCGAACCTGGGGGCCTGAGCCTCAGCCCCGCTTCACCCGGCGGATCGCGCCCTTTTGCGGGTCGTAGCCGCGCACGGCCAGGCCGAAGGCGACCAGGCCCACGCCCGTCACCACGGCGAGGCTGACCCAGTTTATCTGCCCGTAGGCGGCGAAGCGGATCAGCTCGACCGCATGGGTGAACGGGTTGCAGACAGCCAGCCAGTACACGATCTCAGCCCCCGCCTCGCGCAGCTTCCACAAGGGGTAGAGGGCCGAGGAGAGAAAGAACATCGGGAAGATGACGAAGTTCATCATGCCGGCGAAGTTTTCGATCTGGTTGGTGTAGACCGACACGACCAGCCCGATCGAACCCAGCATCAGCCCGGCGGCGAGGATGGCGGGAATAGCCCAAGCCACTGTGCCCCAGGGCAGGGTGATCTTGAAGATCGCCGCCACCGCGAGGAAGGCGAGCGCCTGCGCAAGCGCCAGCACCGAGGCTGCAAGGATCTTGGCGAAGAGCAGGAATGGCCGCGGCAACGGGGTGACGAGCATCACCCGCATCACGCCGGCCTCGCGGTCATAAACCAGGCTCAGGGCCGATTGCATCGACTGGAACAGCGCCACGATGCCGATCAGCCCCGGCAGGATGAACTCCTGATAGGGCGTGTAGGTGGTGTAGGGCTCGATGATCGAGATGCCGAGCAGATCGTGCATGCCGGTGGCAAACACCAGCAGCCAGAGCAGCGGTCGCACGAGGCTGGAGATCAGGCGCTCACGCTGGCGGACGAATTTTGCCAGCTCCCGCGCTATGATCACCCAAAGCCCAAGTCCAAGGTGGCGTGCGGTCAGTTGCAAGCGAATTCGGCCTCATCCATCCCGAGCGTGTCGAGCACGTTCGTCGCATGAAGGTAGCCCTCAACCGGGGCCACGACAATCACCGCATCGCTCGTGGCGAGCAGGATGGGCATACGCAGCTGCCCGTCCCACGGCCGGTAGTTGAGCTGCACGCCTTTCGAGCCGTCGAGCGCCATGTCGTCAGAGGCCATGTAGCTGGTCATGCTCTCCACCGTCTGCTCGGGGGCGCGGGTATAGGCCTGCAGCACGCTTTTCACCGCAACCCAGGCCGACCAGTCGGCCGAAGACATGCGCCGCCCATAGGCCTTGTCAAACCGCGAAGAGACCTGCGTCGCGCCATCGCGCTCCATCGCCCAGTGCCAGGATTCCGCCGTCAGCCCCGTGGCGCCGATGACGGGCCGGGCGTCTTGCGTGGCATAGGGCACGTAGCGGGCGAACTCGCCGCGGTCATCGGCGATGAAGACCACGTCGTAGCGGGCGCCGGAGGTGAGCAGCGCGATGTTGTTGCCCTCGCGGCTGGCCGGGTCGGCCGCCAGCGTGAAGTCGCGCCGCTCTTCGATGGTCAGGCGCAGGCGGGCGGCGCTGTCTTCGAAGGCATCGGCGGTAACTGCGTCCTGCGGGTTTTCCCCCACCAGCATCAGCACGCGCGTCCAGTCCTTCGCACGCAGGAATTGCGCGAAGGCATCCATGAGCATCCGGTCGGACGGGGCGGAATGCAGCAGGCCGGCATGGCAGGCGGTGCGCAGCGCATTGTCATTGGCGGAGACGTTGATGAGCGTCACCGCCATCCCCTCGCCCGCTTCGGCGGCCTGCTCAACCAGATCGGCGGGCAGATCGAGCAGCACAAAGAGCGCGCCCATGTCCACCAGCTCCTGCAGCGTCGGCACCACGCCGTCTGGCGCCACCTCGCGCGCCTCTATCCGGGGCGCGAGGCCCATCGACTGGCTGACGAAGGCCAGATCGTCGACCGCCATCTCGGCCCCTTCGATGGTGCGCACCGGCGGCGGCACGATCAGGCGGGCATAGCCCCAGTTCTGCTGGTAGCGCGGATCGTCGGCCAATGAGATATGGCCGATGACCACTTCCGACAGCGGATCGTCCTGTGCCTGCCCGGCGATGGGCAGAAACAGAACGATGCAGAAGATCGCGAAGCGGATCAGCGCCATGATCAGTCGTCCACCACGATGGTATGCGGCGTGCGGCCGACCGGGATCGAGGTGACGGGGCGCAGCCTTTCCATGTCGATGACGGTGATGTCGTCGCTCAGGCCGTTGGCCACATAGGCCTTGGTTTCGTCATGGCTGAGCGCGACCGACCAGGCCCGGCTGCCGACGAGGATATAGGCTTCGACCTCGCGGGTGGCGGCATCCACCACGGCCACATGGTTGGCGCGGCCAAGGCTGATCAGGATACGGCTGCCATCCTCGGTGATCGTCATGCCGACGGGCGTCACATCCTCAGGGCGGAAACCCGGGGGCAGGAAGGTCAACACTTCCTTGATCTCGTTGGTCTCGGTGTCGATCACATGCACTTCGCTCGACAATTCGTCCGAAACCCAAAGCTCGGCGCCGTCGGGCGTGGTGACAAAGCGGCGGGGCCGCGTGCCGACGATGATGTTCTTGACCACGCGGGCCGAGGCACGGTCGACCACATGCACCATGTCGGCGACTTCGGAGGTGACATAGATCACCTCGCCGTTGACGCCATTGATCACCCCCTCGGGCTCGGCGCCTGTGGGCACGCGGTTCGTCACCGTGCCGGTGGCGAGGTCGATGTATTCCAGCGTGCTGTCCTCCTCGTTCGACACATAGATCTGCGTGCCGTCAGGCGAGAAGGTGAACACTTCGGGGCTCGGGCCCGTGGGGATGTTGTCGACCAATTCATGCGTGGCGACGTCGATCACATCGATGACGTCGTCGTCGCCGGCGGCGACGTAGAGCAGCGTCTTGTCGGCGTTGAAATGCATGTCGCGCGGGCGGCGAGAGGTCTCGATGCGGTCGATGATCTCGTAATCGCTGTTGAGCACGACGATCTCGTTGCCGCGTTCGAGCGAGACGAAGATATCGCCGCTGCCCTGAGCCCACGCGCCGAAGGGCGTGCAGGCGAGAGCCAGAATGGCGGGGGCGATGAGGCCGGTCAGGCGTGCCATCAATTCACCATGAAGAAGCCGGCCATGCCGCGGTTCTCATAGCCGTCGACCCAGAAGTCGTAGCGGCCGGGCCGGATGGGCACGAACCAGATATCGATCTCGCCCTCGTCATCGAACTCGATCGAGTAAAGGCCCATGGGCTTCACTTCGAGATCGTTGATGACGACCTGGTTGATCCAGGAATTGCGCCACAGCTCGGGGGCCATGAAAGCGAATTCCTCGATACCGTCGGAGGCGACCGTCAGGTGATAGTACTTCCCGGTCTCCAGCGTGTACTCGCTGGTGGAAATCGACAGATCGCCGCCCAGCTCAAGCGTGTCGAGCGTTGTTGGCACGGCGGCGAGATTGCCCTCTGCCATGGCCGGCGCTGCCGCCCCGAGAGAAACAGCCACACACAATGCCGCCGCCGCGTTCAGACGCGTGATTACACTCATCGACCTCTCCTCCCCAATAGTACTGGGGGCATCCTCCGCCCCGCCGGCAGTTCCGTCAATTCAACTGCTGCAATGTTCAATATTGGCGCGGCTAATGGTGCTGCATGATACCCAGTCGCAAACCTAGTCGAGAGACGTGAGGGGAGGATCATCATGCGTACACTCACCACCTACATGGGCTCGGCCGCTGTGCTGCTGGGCAGCGTTGCTGCCGGCACCGCCTTTGCCTTCAGCCCGCCCGCCCAGGAGATCACTGTTGCCCTGCTCGAGGGCGGCACCGCGACCTGGGAGATCGAGGCGATGAAGTCGCTTCATCTCGATGAGAAGCACGGCGTGGAAGTCGAGATGCGCCCCGTCGCCAATACCGGCGCCGGCCAGGTAGCCCTGCAGGGCGACCGGGTGGATGTGATCCTCTCCGATTTCCTCTGGACCTCGGTGCAGCGCCATGAGGGCTCTGACTTCACCTTCGTGCCCCATTCGCTCGCTGTCGGCGCGCTGATGGTGATGCCCGATGGCCCTGTGCAGAGCGTCGAGGATCTGCCCGGCTCGACCATCGCCATCGCGGGCGGGCCGGTCGACAAGAGCTATGTCACTCTGCAGGCCTATTACATGGCCAAGTTCGGCGAAGCGCTGCCCGACCAGGTGACGGCCACCTTCGGCGCCCCGCCGCTCGTCAACGAGCAGCTCACCTCGGGCGATGCGGATGCGGCGCTCAACTTCTGGCACTTCAACGCCCGGGCCAAGGTCGAGGGCGCGGTCGAGCTGATCACGGTCGAAGAAATGCTGGCCGAGCTGGGCGTCAGCGAGACGCCGCCGCTGCTGGGCTGGGTCTTCTCCGAGAGCTATGCCGAAGAGAATGACGACATCATCGAGGGCTTCCTCGATGCCTCCTACGAGACAAAGCAGAAGCTTCTGACGGATGACGAGCTGTGGGAGACCATTCGCCCCGTGATGAACGTGGGCGACGATGACGCGCTGTTCGAAACGCTGCGCGACGATTACCGCGCCGGCATCGTCACCACCTATGGCCCTGAGGCCGAAGAGGCCGCGGCGCAGAGCTTTGCGCTGATGGCTGAATACGGTGGCTCCGATCTGATCGGCGACAACCCCGAAATTGCGCCCGGCACCTTCTGGGACGGCTACGAGGGGAACTGAGTGAGCGAGACCCGCCAGAACGGGCCCGCGGCGGGCGCGACCTGGCGGGCAGCCGACGGCACTCCGGGTGACGCGGCAGACGCGGCGCCCGAGCCGCCGCGCCGGTTCATGCAGGGGCGGCTGCTGGAGATCCTGTCGCTGCCCCTTTTGCTGCTTCTCTGGCAATGCGCGGCCTGGATCGCCCAGTCGCGCTTCATGCCCGGCCCCGTCGCCGTGGCGGCCGAGATCTGGCAGGAGCTGCTGGGCGGCCGGCTGATCGACGATTTTGCGCAGACGCTGACGCGGGCCTTCGCCGGCTTCGTGATCGCCATGGTGCTGGGCACCGCGATCGGCATCGCGCTGGGGCGCATCCGGCCCATCGACAGACTGCTCAGCCCCTGGGTGGTCGTGGGGCTGAACATCCCCGCCATCGTGGTGGGGATCATCTGCTACATCTGGCTGGGGCTGACGGATGTGGCGCTCGTCATCGCCGTCGTCATCAACAAGGTGCCGCTGGTCACCACGATGATGCGCGAAGGCGTGCGCAGCCTGTCGGAGGATTTCGACGAGCTGGCCCGCATGTTTCGGATGCCGCGCGCCCGCTACCTGCGCCTCGTGCTCACCCCGCAACTCGTGCCCTACCTGCTCGCCGCCGCCCGCACCGGGCTATCGCTGGTTTGGAAGATGGTGCTGGTCTTCGAGGTGCTGGGCTCTGACGGCGGTGTCGGCTTTCGGGTGGGCGTCTATTTCCAGTTCTTCGACATGACGGGCATCCTCGCCTATGCGACGGTCTTCGTGCTCGTCATCATGGTCATCGAATACGGGCTTCTGCGCCCACTTGAGAGAAGGGTTCTGAGGTGGCGCGCGGACCGGAACTGACCCTTCAGCTCGATCGGCTCGTCTTCGGCGGCCGCACCCTCTTCGAGGGGTTCACGCTGCATGTGCCGCCCGGCCAGGTGCTGGCGCTGCTGGGGCCCTCCGGCGTGGGCAAGACGACGCTTCTGCGCATCATCGGCGGGGCCGAGCGCGGCTTTCAGGGCGAGATGCGCGTGGGCAATCAGCCCGCGCATGAAGCGCCGGTGCCGGGCTATGTGTTTCAGGATGCGCGGCTGATGCCCTGGCTCACCGTCGCCGGCAATCTGCGCGCCGTGGCGCCCGGCCTGAGCGACGGCGAGATCGAAGAGCTGCTCGGCACCGTGCATCTTGAGGGGCAGGCAGATGTCTTCCCCCACGCGCTTTCGGGCGGCATGCAACGCCGCGCCGCCCTGGCGCGGGCGCTCTGCGTGCATCCCGGCATGCTGCTGCTCGACGAACCCTTCGTTTCGCTCGACCGCGCCGTGGTGCGCGATCTGCAGGGCCTGTTTCTGCGGCTAATCCACGAGGGCAGCCCGACGGTCGTGCTGGTCTCGCACGACCCCGAAGATGCCGCGCGGCTGGCCGACCGCGTGGTTTTGCTCAGTGGCCGGCCCGTGCGCATACCCGCCGACATCACCCCGAAGGTGCCGGCGCATGAGCGCAGCGAGGCCGACGTTCGCAACATTCTGGCAGAGCTCCGCGAAGCCGCGGGCGAGGAGGCGGTGCTGACATGACCAAACCCGTGCTGGAGCTGAATGGAGTCAAGAAGAGCTATGGCGGCAAGCCCGCCCTGCGCGGCGTGACGATGGAGGTGCGGCGCGGCGAGCTGGTGGGCCTGCTCGGCCCCAATGGCGCCGGCAAGTCGACGCTCTTCCAGATCTGCGCCGGCCTCTTCGCGCCCGATGGCGGCGAGGTGAAGCTCTTTGGCCTCGACTACCGCGACGCGCCCTCGGCGATCCTCGCGCGGGTCGGGGTGGTGTTTCAGTCGCGCTCGCTCGACGCCGATATCTCGGTGCGCGCCAACCTGCGGTTCCATGGCGGGCTCTTCGGCCTTTGGGGGCAGGATCTGCGGCGGAGGATCGCGCAGATGGCCGATCTGATGGAGATCAGCGACCTGCTCGACCGGCCCGTCCGACAGCTCTCGGGCGGTAACCAGCGGCGGGTGGAGATTGCTCGCGCGATGCTGTCGCAGCCCGAGCTTCTGCTGCTCGACGAACCTTCGACGGGTCTCGACCCGGCCTCGCGCCAGCGCCTCGTCACCGACATCGCCGCGCTGGCGGAACGGGAGGGTACGGCTGTGCTCTGGTCCACCCACCTGGCGGAAGAGGTGGAGGCAGCAGCGCGGATCGTGCTGCTGGTGCAGGGCGAGGTGCGCCGCGAAGAGACGCCGGCGACGCTTCTGGCCGAGACGGGCACCGAGGATCTGACGGGCGCCTATATCGCCCTTACCGGCCTGCCGCCCAGCGCTGCCACGCCGCAGGAGGGCGAGGTTCCCGAGGCCTGAGGCGCGGGGGCGGGCGCTGGAGCGCCCGCCTGTCAGTCCGGCTTTTCGGGTGTTCTTGGCGCCGGGCGCTCGCCGAACACCAGGTCCCCGGGATCGAGCTGGAAGCCCCTGTCGCCGATCATGCTGGAATCGGGGCCGTCATCGGCGGCCTCTTCGGCCTCTTCCTCGGCCAGCTCCTCGGCGGTCTCGCCCGAGGCTTCATCCTCGATGACGCCGCCAACCTCTTCGCCATCGCTGATCCGGCCAAGAGCAACCTCGACCTTGCGCACGAGGTCTTCCTCGTAGGGCAGCTGGTAAGCACGCGGCAGGCCGGTGGGGAAGTTGTCTTCGTCGAGCTTCTGAATCCACAGGAACACGCTGCCCGGATCGTCCGTCAGCGGGTTCGGCTCATCCACCTTCGCCCAGAAGAGCTGGAAGGAGGGCGGCGGTTCGGCATCGCTGGGCAGACCGCGCAGCTCGCCGATGCCGCGATAGGTGAGCGGCGCCGCGATGACGACGGCGATGGTGACCGCGAGCTTGATGAGCAGATGCGCGCGGCTGGCGATCACCAGCCAGGCGAGAAGGCCGGCGAGCAGGGCGTAGGAGGCGGAGAGGCCAAGAATAAGCGTCGTCATTTGTTCGCGTCACCACTGCCTGTGCCGCCGCCCGAGCTGGCGCCGTTCAGCGCGCCCGAGCCGCTGTCGATCACCGGGGCCGCCTCGGGCGTGTTGCCGCCCTGGCGGGTCAGCTCCACTAGGCTGCGGGGGCGGTTGTTCACATCGACCACCTCGTCGCCCTGCATGGTGAAGCGCACCGCCGTCTCCTCCTGGCCGGTGTGATCGAGCGTCAGCGTTTCGTAATAGATCACCTGCACCTCGGGATTGAGCTTCTCGACCTTCACCGACACGGGGATCGGCCCGCCATTCGAGATGAAGTGCACGACGTTCACCACGTATTCGCCGTCGGCCTTGCCGCGGATCGACACGCTTTCCTGGTTGAGCGGGTTGGCGATCTCTTCGCCGTTCACGAGGATCACGTCGCGGTACATGCCGCGGTCATCCCTATCGAGATGCATCAACCCCGCCTCGCGCCGCGTGTACCACACGATGTTGCCCGCCGGGTCTTCGACATAGGTGTCGACATCGTCCTCGCTATTGTCGGGCCAGGTTACCGTGATCAGGAACTCGGCCTTCGGGTCGATCTTGCCCGTCTCGGCGATGGGATTGATCATCGCGAAGGCGAGGAAGAACATGAAGGTGATCGCGACGAGCGAGTTGAACAGCAGGTCGGTGAAGACGTCGAACTCTGTCTCCGGCTCGGGATCATACATCGGCGCGCCCTGCCCGTTCCGCCACCAGCGCTTCGCGCTCGGCCTCGGCCAGCGCCGGCACCAGCGCCACTTCGCTGGCCCGCACGGCCCGCGCCTGAATGCGCGAGGCCAGGCTGTCGGCGATGTTGAACTGCACGCGTAGCAGGATGCCGCAGACGAGGCCGGCGATGGTGGTGAGCAGCGCGATGGCCATGCCGCCGGTCATCTGGGTCAGCGCGTCGCGCAGATTGTCCACCTCGAAGCTGGTCAGATCGTCCATCGAGCCAAGCATGATGACGAAGCCGATGACCGTGCCGAGCATCCCCAGCTTGTACAGGAGGTCGGAGGCATAGAGCCCGGCCCGCGCTGGCTTGCGCAGAGAGGCGGCGAAGGAGGTGGCGAGGATGCCGCGGTCGCCATCCGGGTCTCGCCCGTATTTCAGGGCCACGTCGGCGAGAAAGCTGGTGACCAGCGGCGCGCCGGGGCGGGGGGCGAGCGCGCGGGCCGTGCCGGCGGCGCCGGGGCCGGCCAGCCGCTCTTCCACATTCAGCAGCTCGCGGTATTCGCCGCCGAGGCGCACGATGGTGGCGAGGCAGTAGATCGAATAGCCGGCAAAGACGATGATGATCAGCGCCGCGATCCGGCTTTGATCGACGGCGAACATGTACGACAGGAAGCCGTAATCCCACAGAACAGCGGCGCCGAGGCAGATCAGCGCGACCAGGATCACCCAGCGCAGCACCGCATCATAGGCGCCGCCGCGCATAGCTGTCTGCAGACGCCCTGCGGCGCCGCCCTCACTCTGTACACTCATGACTTGCCCCTTCAGCGATAGCCGCCCGGCGTGTTGGTGCGCCGGAATTCCCATGGTTCGACGAATTCGGCCCCCGGCTGCCAAAGCCCGACACCGGCGGTGATGGCATCGATCTGTGCCAGCTCGTAATCGTCAGTCTGCTCGAGATAGGCCATGGCCAGCCCGGCCTTCACCATGGCCTCGCCCAGATCCTCGCCGTTCGACAGGCACTGGCCGTAGTAGCGGTTGAAGGGATCGGGCTCGCCATAGAGCGTGCAGGTCACCTCGCCGCGCTCGGCCATCGATTGCAGCGCGCGGCGGGCGGCGTCGTAGCAGCCCCATTCGCGGCTATCGAGCCGGCAGGTCTGGCTGCGTTCGGGCGCGTCGATGCCCCAGAGGATCACCCGCTGCTGGCCACCGACGACGAGGATGTCGGCGTCAATCACCTCGGCCGCCCCCGTCACCTCGCCGCTCACCTCGGGCGGCGCCGGCTCGTCACCCGATTGGGCCGCCGCGGCAATGGGAAACATTGCCAAAGCCAATGAGGTTAGGCCGGCCCTCAGGCCCGCCCATGCGCTACGTTGCACGGTGATCATGCCATTCTCCCAGGAGACATCATGCGCCTCGCTATCCTTGCCCGACCCGCTCTCGCCCTGGCTCTGCTGCCAGCCCCGCTCATTGCCGACGACGCCGCCGATCTGGCGGCGGGTCTGCTCACCGAATGCCGGGGCTGCGACCTGACGGATGCCGATTTCAAGAAGGCCAACCTCGAGGGTGTCGACCTCACGGGGGCCGACCTGAGCGGCGCCACGCTGCACCGGGCCAATCTGCGCGGCGCCATCCTCGATGGCGTCACGGCGCGGGGCACCAATTTCAACCTGGCGGATGCCACCCAGGCCAGCTTCGCCGGGGCCGATCTGACCCGGGCGATGTTCTACGAGGCGCAGCTCTCCGGCAGCAATTTCGCCGAGGCCGATCTTACCGAGACGCGCCTGCAGCACGCCCGCCTCACCTCGGCCGATCTGACCGGCGTGACTCTCGACAGGGCTGTGGGCCGCGCCGCGGTGGCGAACAACGTCGATTTCACCGGTGCGCATATGCTGCAGACCAATCTCAACGAGGCGCGCCTCGGCGGCAGCACCTTTGCCGGCATTACCGCCAGCTACACCGGCTTCGTCGGCAGCGAGGCGAGCCGGGCGGACTTCACCGGCGCCGATATCTCGCTCAGCGATTTCATGGATTCCGACCTGCGCCGCGCCACCTTCACCGGCGCCACGCTCACCGGTAACCGGTTCACCCGGTCGCGCACCGGCAGCGAGGTCTTTGCCGACGTCGCCGAGATGACGGGCAATTTCATGCCCAACGGGCGTATCCAGGCAGAATAGCCCGCGGCTCGCCTCTCCAGCTCTCACGACGCCGCCGCGGTGAGGAGCTGGAAGGCGGTGCGGCTTTCGAAATAGCCGGAATTGACGGATTGGGTCTCGCGGTTGATGGCGACCTGCCCGCGCTTGCGCAGGTAGCTCGCCTCGATCTTCAGCGTGGCGCCGCTCCCCTCGGGGTCGGTGCCCGTGCAGATGTAATGGGTGAACTGGTTGCCCACGGGCATCTCGCCCTCGCGGGGCGGAATATCCTCGCAATCGAGGTTCCAGCCGGAATAGCGCGCCTCGAAATTGCGGGCGAGGGCCACGGCATTGCGCCGGTCCATGTCACTCACCCGGTCGTCGGTGATGATGCGGATGCCCTGGGCGAGCCCCTCGTCATCGACGAGGATCGAGACCATCACCGGGTTTGCGAAGACAGACGTGCCGCCGCGCAGCACCTGGTATTCGAGCTCCAGCGCGCGGGCGATGTAATCTTCCTCGTCGTCATAGGTGAAATAGACCTCGCGCAGGCCGGTCTCTTCCTCGACCGGGCAGGTCTGCCAATCGCCGAAGCTGTCGAGCGGCAGCGAGGGCGGGCCGCCGTTGGTTCCGCAGGCGATCTCGGCCACGTCGCGCGGGTCGATCTGGCTGACCGGCTCGCCGAGGTGCACATCCCAGATCGAGAAGACGGGCGTGATGCCCGGCGGCGCGCCCGGCACGTTCTGCGCCATGGCGCCGGGGCTGAGGGCCACGAGCGCCGCCGTCAGCGCGACAGCGCCTGCGGTGGCCATGGCCAAAACAGGCGCGCGGCGGCGGGCATCCAGCGCGCCGCTCGCGCGCGGGGCGGGGGCGGCCATGCGGCGCACCCCTCCCCGAACCGGCGCGGGGGAGCGCCGGAAGTGCGTGAGGCGGGCCAACAGCCGATATGCCGGGCCGCGCTCTGTCATTTGTCGGCGAGGTAATCGCAGGCGCTGGCGCCTTCGCCGTAATAATCGATGCACTCGTCAAAGGTCGGCTCGCCCAGGCCGATCATGTGCTCCTGCATGTAGGCCACCACGTTTTCAGCATCGACAGGGCGGAAGGTATGGCCGCGCGGCGGCGTATCGGGGCCGAGGTCTTCCTCGGTCAGCCCGTAGCAGCGGTCGTCGCGATAGGCCGGGCTTTCGTGGAAGGGCATCTCGGTCGCCGGGCGGCCGCAGCGCACCACGGTCACGAGGTCTTCCGCATACATATAGGTCTCGCGCAGGTTGGCGCCGGCATCGGGAGAGCGCGGGTTGCGGCCCGTCTTCCCGTCGCCCGCCCAGCCGTGACAATCGACGCAATAGCCGATGCTCTGGTAGACGACCTTGCCGCGCTCGGGATCGCCGACCAGCGGCTCGTCGGCGGCGGTGTCCTGCGCGAAGGCGCCGGTGCCAGCCATCAGGGCGAGGCCCAGGGCGGGCAGGAGTCGAAGCGGGGAACGTATCATCTAGGGATGCCTCGTTGTGCTGTTCTTGTCTCGGTATGGCTGTCTCGTCCGGGGGCCACCCCCGGGGGGAAAAGGGCCGGGCAGCGCGCGGCTGCCCGGCCCCGGCCTTCAGGCGCCCGCGATTACTCGCCGAGCTTGAAGACGTAGAGCATGTTGGCCGCGGGCATCATCTCCAGCTCGGAGTAGCCGAAGCCCGCCAGGCCAATGCCGCCGCCGGTGATGGCGACATATTGCGTGCCATCCACCTCGAAGGTGATCGGCGGGGCCTGGATCGAGTTGCCGATGTTGATCGACCACAGCTCGTCCAGCGACTCGCCGTCATAGGCGGCGAAGGTGCCGTCGGTCTGACCCGTCCACACGAGGCCCGGGGTCACGAGGACGCCGGAATACATCGGGTAGGGGGTCTGAACCTTGGCCGCTTCGGTGGCCGTGGCCACGTCGATCGCGGTGATCGAGCCGTTCTGCTCGCCCGAGGCCACACCGGCGCCGCCGGTGAAGATCTGGCCGGGGGTCACGTCTTCGACCGCCACTTCGTTCACCGACAGATCGGAGCAGCCTTCGAGGCCGACACCATAGGCCACGCCCGTGTTCGGGTTGTAGGCCGTCGGGAAGAAGTTCACGCCGCCCTGGATGTTCGGGCAGGTGGTGGCTTCGTCACCGGCGCGGCTGATGGAACCCATCGCATAGGTCTGCAGCGACGCATCGGGATCATACTCGACCGGTTTGCCGGTCTTGGGGTCGATCCCTTCGGTCCAGGTCAGCTCGTTCACGTATTGGCCCGAGTTGATGTAGGAGCCGTTGGTCCGGTCGAGCGTGTAGAAGATGCCGTTGCGGCCGAAGTGGGCCAGAACCTTGCGGTCTTCGCCATCGATCTGGGTGTCGACAAGCAGCTGAACGCCGACTTCGTCATAGTCCATGTAATCGCCAGGCGTGTACTGGAAGAACCATTCCATCTCGCCAGTATCGACGTTCAGCGCGACCGAGGAGTTGGTGTAGAGGTTCGAACCCGGGCGGAATTCGGGGTCGTACATCGGCACCGGGTTGCCCGTACCCCAGATCGTCAGGTTCGATTCGGGGTCGTAGGAGCCCGTCACCCAGGCAGCGCCGCCGCCCGTCTTCCAGCAATCGGGGTTGCCCGTCTCATCGCAGAGCCAGGTTTCAGAGCCCGGCTGGCCCGGCTCCGGCACTGTGTAGAAGCGCCAGACTTCTTCGCCGGTCTCGGCGTCGAGGGCCGCGATGTAGCCGCGGGTGGCCCAGTCACCATAGGACTGGCCGACGAGGATCTTGTCGCCGATGACCAGCGGCGCGGCGGTGAAGCCTTCGCCCGGGTTCTGGGTGACCTGCGTCTCCCACAGGATGTCGCCATACTCATCGTCACAGGCGATGACGCGGCCGTCGTTCAGGGCGGAGATGACGAGGTTGCCCCAGAGCGCGAGGCCCCGGTTGGCCAGCAGGATGCCGCGGCTCGGGTCTTTGTCGATGCCGGTGTCGCAGATCCAGGCGTATTCGCCCTTGTCGCCAGAGGAGACGTCGATCTTGTAGGGTGTGCCCCAGGGGTCGCTCAGATAAAGGAAGCCGTCGTTGACGAGCGGCGTCGTTTCCATCGAGCCAACACCAAAGCCGGCCGGCTCGGTGCCGCCGATGGGCATGGCATACGCCAGCTCGAGATTGCCGACGTTGTCGACCGTGATGCCGTCGAGCGGCGAGAAGCGGTTACCGTCATAGGTGCGGTGCACCATCAACCAGTTGGCGGCTTCCTCTTCGGAACCGGCGTTGAGCAGGCGATCCGGCGTAACCGGCTCGGCCTGCAGAAGCGCAGGGGCGAGCGCCAGAATGGCGGCGCTCGAGCCCACGAGCAAAGATCTGAGCTTCATTACTGTCCTCCCAAACATGAAACGGCGCGCTGCACGGCGGCAGCTGGCGCGTGGGAGGAAACTGGCATTGTCAGCTTCTTGTTTTACCAATGTTCAGCATTGAGGGGCCAAATGACCCACATTCTCATCGCTGACCTGGCAACGCCGCCGCTATTCCGCGGCGTGCGAGGCGGCTTGCGGCGCCGGCCCGTCGATCAGCGGGCAGATCGGCTGGATGTCGAGCTCTGACATCGTGCGCGTCAGCTCTGTCTGGCAGAAATCGACGATGCCACGGAAGATCCGCGCATAGGCACCATGGGTCAGCAGGTGCTTGCGCATGGCGATGACGACTTTGCGCGACATGCCCGGCAGCACATAGAATCGCATCTTGTCGCGCATCGCCGCCGGCAGATGCGAGGCGGTGGAGAGCGGCACATGGGTCGTTGCCAGCCCCTCGGCCACGAAGCTGGAGGCCACGGTGAAGCTCGGCGCGCCGAAGGACGAACGGGCCATCGGCATGTTGGCGCGGTACCATTCGTCAGAGGGCGAGCGCGTGGGCACGGCCGCGTCGATCTCGACATAGCGGAGCAGCTCGGGGCGAATGCGCTCGGCGTCGGCGCCCGGCGAGAAGGCATAGCGCATCTCGTCTTCCGAGACAGAGGCGGGCACGGCCAGCGCCATCTTCTCCTCATAGAGCTGATCGACGGCGAAAGACGACGCTTCGGCTCCCAGCACCTCGGAAGCGAGCACCGCGACGTTCACCTTGTGCATCCGCAGCTGCTCGAACAGCGCCATGGAATTGAGGTCGTAGACCACCTCGAACTTGGCAAAATCGCTTTCGCGCATGGCTATCTTGGCGGCGGCCATCACGAAGGTGCCGCGCATCGCGGGCGTGATGCCCATGCGCAGCACGACAGAACCGTTGCGGAAGCGCTGCTCATGCTCGCGCAGCACCGATTGCATCTCGCGCAGCATCTCCTCGGCATGGCGGAACCAGAACTCCCCAGCCGGCGTCAGCGCCACGGTGCCGGTGCGGTTGCGCTCGATCAGCCTGGCGCCCAACGTTTCTTCCAGCTTGGCGAGCTGCTGGCTGATCGAGGGCTGGCTGAGGCCGATGCGGCGCGAGGCGCGGGTGATCGTGCCCGCCACCACCACGGCGTAGAAGATTTCGAGCTGGCGGAACTTGATGTCCACTTCGCTCGCCGGCGATGTGCGCAATCCGCCTGTCAGGTTCGTCATGATACTCGTCCGTCACATGATCCGCCGGGCAGGGCAGGCCGGCGCGCCGGCACAATACCGGGGCGATCTGTCCCGCGGGGCGGGGTTGTCGAATGTCTGGTGTCAGCGGTGCGCAGCATGGCGCAGAGCTGAAGCGGCCTTTCTGGCCAAAGAGCGATCAGTCGCGGCATCCGCCGCAACGCCGATCCGTTGCAACCTGGGGTGGTGCATGGCCAATCCTCCCATTGGCAATGCAGGGCGGGCTGTCTGTCCGCTCTGAGACGTTAATAGAAACACAATAACGAACGTTGGGAAAGCTGGTGCGGCAGGAAGTCGCACATGGCCCCCGGCGGACGTGCCGCCGGGGGCCAGAAAATGCAGGCGACTTAGGCGCTTAGTCGTCGTCTTCGGGCAGCGCGTAGACGGCGAGCTGGTCGCCCACCTCCGGCGAGAGGATCGAGTTACCGCCGGCCGTGAAGGCCACATATTCGCGGCCCTGGTAGACATAGACGGCCGGGTTCGACACCGCCGGCGCATCCACGACATCGGACCAGAGGACCGAGCCATCCGCCGGGTCGATGGCGCGCACCTGCGCATCCATCGAGGCGCCGATGAAGATCACACCGCCTGCGGTGACGACCGGGGCGCCGATGTTGGGCGAACCCCAGCTTTCCGGGCCGAAGAAGCCCCATTTCTTGGAGCGGCCGAACGGCACCTGCCAGAGCAGCTCGCCGGTATCGAGGTCATAGGCCAGCATGGTGCCATAGGGCGGCACCCAGCACGGCAGGCCGCTGTCCGTAACCCAGTTCACCAGCTGAAAGCCGTAGGGCGAGCCGATCTGGGGATAGAGCCCCTGCTCGTTGCCCGAGCCGCCTTCCATATTGTTGTACTCTTCCCGCGGGATGAGTTTGAGCGTTTGGACGACCTTCGAGACGTTGATGTAATAGCGGTTCGTCGTGGGATCGAGCGCGCCGCCACCCCATTGCATGCCGCCGGCAGTGCCGGGGTAGACGATGGTGCCTTCCTCGGAGGGCGGGGTGAACAGGCCATCGTACCGCATCCCCTCGATCATGTCGGCGCACTGGCCGAACGAGACGAGGTTCGCCAGCGTCGACATCTCGGGATAGCTCTCGAAGTCATGGCTGGGCGGCGGCGTCAGGAAGAAGGGCTGCGTCGGCGAAGCCTCTTCGCCCTCGACATCGCTGGCGGGAACGGGGCGCTCTTCGTAATCGAAGATCGGCTCGCCCGTCTCGCGGTTGAGGACGTAAAGCATGGACTGCTTGGTTGATTGCACCAGGGCGGGCACCGTTTCACCGTCGATCTCAAGATCGACGAGGGTCGGCGCGGCGTTGGTGTCGTAGTCCCAGATGTCGTGATGGACGAGCTGGCGCGACCAGATGATCTCGCCCGTGTCGATATCGACGGCGGTCACAGAGGTGGCCAGCTCGATCGGCTCTGTCCTAGCGCCGCCGTAATAGTTCGGGCTGGGGGAGGAGACGGGCAGGTACAGGATGCGCCGCTCTTCATCGACACTCATCGAGGCCCAGACGTTCGCCGTGCCCGTGGTGTCGCGGATCTCGCGGGGGATGAAATCCACCTCCCAGTTCAGCTCGCCGGTGACGGCATCGAGCGAGAAGACGGTGCCGGGGGAGGCGACGGAATATTCCCAATCCTTGCCGGCCCAACCGACGAAGAGCTGGCCGTCGAAGGCTGTCGGCGGCTGCAGCACAGACAGCGGCCATTCCTCGTTCACGTCGTTCCACTGGTTGACCGTGACGATGCCGCCATCGCCGAAATCCTGGCAGAGCTCGCCGGTATCGGCATCGACGGCATGCAGCTTGGCATCCATCGTGCCCATGTAGACGCGCTTCTGGCAGGGCTCGCCCTCGACGGGGTTCTCGGCCTCCCAATAGGTCACGCCGCGGCTCTTCAGCGCCGGTTGGGTCAGCGCTTCAAGCGTCGAGCCTGTGTCGTAGGACCAGCGCTCCTCGCCCGTGCCGGGGTCGAGCGCGATGATGCGGTAGAAGGGCGTGCCGATATAGAGCGTGTCATTGGCGAAGATCGGCGTGGCCGACCAGACAGAAGCCGGCAGATCGCCCGAGCCGTCAGAGACGTCGCCGGTGTTGTAATCCCAGGCCAGCTCGAGATCGCCAACGTTCTCGGGTGTGATCTGCGTGGCGGGCGAGAAATGCCGCGCGGCGAGGTCGCCGTTGAAGGTGTCCCAGTCAGTGTCCTGGGCGAAGGCCGGGGCGGCCATGGTGCCGGCGACCAGCGCCAGCGAGAGCGTGAGATGCGAGATTGGGCTGCTCATGCGCGGGCCTCCTGGCGATGCATTTGCTGATCGGCCATCAGCCAGATGAAACCGGCGGCAGAGACCGCTATGGCGACGGCAATTTCGGGATGCAGAATGAACACGCCCGCAACGGCGGTTCCAATCATGGCGAGCGCGATCAAAATGATCAGTACGACACGCCAGGCTCCGCGATGAAGCGGGGCGATCAGGGCAGTGCCGATGAGGATGCAGAGGGCGCCGAAGCCGGTGATGATAGGCGCAATCGTGCCCGTCGAGCCGGTCAGTGGGGTAAAATAAACGTAGATGCAGATGCCTAGGGCGACGAGCGCACCCCCGGCCATGAGCACAATCGCTATGCTTCGTGACATGTCCAAGGAATCTCCTGCTTTGGGCTGTAAAACCGCAACGGGCAGGGAACCGGCGGAGTTCCGCGCAGAATTTTCACGAAATTCGTGAGCCGGGTTTAATCCAGGACATGTCCGTGGGGCGCGTGCGGCTCATTCCCGTTCGAGCAGGGCCAGCAGACGCCGCTCTGCCGCATGCAGGCCGCTCAGCTCTACCGGGGGCGGCAGCTCCACTGGCTCGTCAGCCAGCGACAGAACGAGCGGGTGGATATAGCTGTTGCGCGCGATGGTCGGGGTGTTGCCCAGCTCTTCCGCCGCGGCCTCCGCCATGGCCTTGATGCTCAGCCGCTCGGCGTGCTCGGCGACCTCATAGGCGGCGCGGGTGCCAGCCCAGGTGCGGAAGGTCTTGGCCGTGGCGCCCTCAAGGCCGCCCGAGGCATCCGCGAGGTAGTGATTGAGATCGGACGAGCCGACGCGATGCCGCTCGCCTTGCTCATCCACCCACAGCAGCAGCTCTGCGCCCGGCAGGTCGCGCGCTCGGTGCAGCACTTTCTGCAGCTTCTTGTCGTTGATCTTGCGCTTCACCTTCTTGCCGCCCTTCGCGGTGAACGACAGGTGCAGCGTGTCGCCATCCAGCCGCACATGCCGACGGGTCAGCGTGAGCGCCCCGCGCGAGCCATTGGCCTTGAGATAGGCGTCGTTGCCGACGCGCAGCGCCAGCCTGTCGATCAGCAGCGCAGCGGCGGCGAGGGCGAAGGCCTTGTCGCCCGCCTCGGCGCCGAGGTCGCGGGTGATGCGGCGGCGGATTGCGGGCAGCGCCCGGCCGAACTCGGCAAGGCCGGCGAATTTGGTTTCGGACCGGGCAGCGGACCAGTCGGGATAGTAGCGATACTGCTTGCGCTCGCGGGTGTCGTAGCCGGTGGCCTGAAGGTGACCGTTATGGAGCGGGCTGATCCAGACGTTCTCATAGGCCGGCGGCACGGCGAGAGCCTGCAGGCGGCGCCGCTCTTCGCCCCGGTCGATCCGGGTGCCGTCGGCGGCGATATAGGAAAAGCCCTTGCCCCGGCGCTGCCGCCGGATGCCCGGCTGGTGGTCAGGGTAATAGACGAGATCCGGGGGCAGGTCTTGCGGTGTCATGGTGCCCACTAACGGCGGGGCGGTGCGCGCGGTTCCGGAGGCCGACCCTCTCATTTGTCAGCCCCGATCGCGGAGAGCTGCGCCCGACTCAACCGCCCGCTAAATTTCGCAGCGCGAAAATTTGGCATTATTTCAGTGTGTTAAGGAATTAAATGCGGGCAGCGCGGGGTTCTGCATCAACATTCGTTATAATGAGTGAGCCGATGATTATACTCCCCCCTATCTCCGCCATGCATCCTTTCGGATGGGAGGAGCAGCACCTGGTGTTCTTCGTCCGGCGGGCGGATTCGCGGCGCTGAGAGACCCTTGGGAGGGGGTCTCGCGATGAAGAGCGCGGGTGCTGCCGAACTTTGTCTGCGCCGCGCCGAAGGTCGGGCGGCCGTTGCATTGTGAGGGAGGAAACATGCGACATTTCAAAACCCGGATTGCGTCATCCGTTCTGGCCGTGGCCAGCGCGCTGACGCTGAGCCAGGCTCAGGCCCAGGACAGTCCGCAGATCGACTTCGAAAGCGTCGGGCGCGGTGCCCCGGTGACCGTCGACATTCGCGACTACCAGATCATCGGCCCGGGCGCCGGTGGGGTGACCCGCCGCAATGTCGAAGGCGAAACGCTCGAGATCATGGCCTCTGCCCCCGGTGAAGGCGCGCCCGAAGGTGTCGAGCCGCTGGAGACGGATGTCTTCACCACCGACAACTTCTACGACGACGAAGAGCTCTGGGACGATCCGCGCTACTATCGCTGCAACGCCGCCCTGATGCTGGAAGCCTCGCGCGGTGCTTACGGCAACCCGATGATGATCGACGACGATCCGTCGACCGCCGCCTGGGGCTATTGCGACCGTGACTTCCCGCGTGAAGGCATCGTGAGCCCCTACGAGTTCACGACCGCTCAGGAGCATTACGAAGCCCTCATGGCCGAAACGCAGGAGCGTGGCGGCCCGACCGAGCAGACCTACGAGACGGTCCCCGGCGAGTGGACGGGCTACTACCAGTCGCCCCTCGGCCAGGAAAACACCGACAGCTGGTTCTGGATGCGCGTCAACCAGATCCCGACGATCCTGTCGCTGCTGACCGACGAGTACAAAACCCGCATGGTCCGCGAGCAATTCCACCAGGCGAACACGAACGTGCCCCAGTGGCAGTCGCAGTTCTGCTGGCCGGAAGGCTTTATGCGCCGCTTCCACCAGTATTCGGTGCGCGGCCATCAGGTCATCGTCGCGCCCGACGTGATGCAGGTGCTCACCGGTGTGGCCGACAACTTCCTGACGCAGGTGAACGTCGGCGCCGAGTTCAAGATGGAAGGCGTGGTGCCGCGCCTTGGGCAAGACGTGCCGCGCTGGTACGGTGAGACGGTCGGCTTCTGGGATGGCGACACGCTCATCACCTGGACGTCGAACATCCAGGGCTGGAAGGTGCACAACGCCTTCGAATTCTCGAACAAGATGCAGACCATCGAGATCTACTCGTCGCGCTACGATGACGAGGGCAATTTCGAAGGCATCGACCACGAGGCGATCTTCTACGACGAAGATGCCCTGCTGGAGCCGGTGCGCATCGTCCGCAATCTCGAGAAGATCGGCGAGTTCAGCGAAGTGGGCCCCGAGATCGACCCCTACATCTTCGTCGAATGCATCCAGACGCTCTTCCCCGATGAGCGCGGCGCCGCGTCGCCCGTCTCGCCGGGCACCACGATCGAGTACACCGTGCCGGACATGTACGGCCGGCCCTGGGCGCAAACCTGGGATGACGTCGAGCGCAGCATGGGCATCGAGCCCCCGGCTCAGGAAGGGCTGTTCGGCTTCGATTGATCGCAGGTCATGAGCTTCCACGGGGCGGAGTCATCCGCCCCGTGGCGTGTCGCCCCGGCGGGGGGCAATCACGCCCGACGCAGGGGCTGAGACGGACGACCGAGGAGGCGGTGGCACCTCACAAGGGGCCACCGGGTCGTCCGTCACATACCTGGGAGGAGGAAACCCAAATGACGTTCAGAAGACAGATTGCACTAACCGTGGCAGCCACCGCGCTTGCCTGCGCCGCAATGCCTTCGTTCGCTCAGGACGAACCCGAGAGCCAAGCTCGCGGCTGGCCGGTGCAGAAGTCGAGCCCGGCATTCGGCGCCGGCAACCGGCTCGGCCACCAGGAACCGGGCTCACCCGGCGAGACACCCGAAGGGGTGGAGCCGCTGGAGGTTGATCTCTTCACAACGGAAGACTTCTACCAGGACCGCGACAGCTGGAGCGACCCGCGCTACTGGCGCTGCAACCCGCCGCTGGTCATCGAGAACCTTTGGGGCGCCTATCCCAACACCTCGCCCGTCAACAATCAGAACCCGCCCGACACGCCCTGGGGCGATTGCGAGGCGGATTATCCGCGCGAGGAAATCGTCAGCCCCTACGGCTTTGACACGGCCCAGGCCCATTACGAGGCGCTGATGGCCGAGGCCGAGGCGCATGGCGGCCCGACCGAATACAGCCGCGAGAACCTGCCGCCTGACTGGAACGGGCGCTATTCGCTCAACGATTACGGTACGCTCTTCCAGACCGGCGAGGGCTATGACGAGCGGGTGCTGTGGTACAATATGCACGTCAATCAGGTGCCGACGATCCTGTCGCTCCTGACCGAAGAGTATCAGACCCGCTACGTCCAGCAGCTCTACCACATCGGTGTCAGCAACGCGCATCAGTGGCCGGCCGCCTATTGCTGGCCCGAGGGCCTCATGCGGATGTGGCACTGGCCGGCAATGACCGCGCATGACTTCATGGTCTCGCCCGAGCAAGTGACGGTGCTGGGCGGCGTGGCCGACAACTTCCTGTTCCAGGTGCAGATGGACCGCGAGTTCACCATCGACGATCAGGGCCCGCCGCGGCTCGGCGCCAACGTGCCGCGCTGGTATGGCGAGACGATCGGCTTCTGGGATGACGACGCGCTCATCTCGTGGACGTCCAACATCCAGGGCTATTCGGTGCACAGCGCGCCGGAATATTCCAACAGCCTGCAGATCATCAACATCTACTCCCCTTGGGAGGAAGACGGCGAGTTCATGGGCCTGATGCAGGAGACGATCCTCTACGACGAGGAAGCCTTCGTCGAGCCGGTGCGCCTCGTCCGCGCGATCAAGAAGATGGGCGAGCTCAACGAGGTCGATCCCTACGTCTTCATCGAATGCGTGGCGACGATCTTCCCGGTCGATGGCTACCAGCAGAACGTCCAGCCCGGCACGAGCTTCGAATACGACGTGCCGGACATCTTCGGGCGCCCCTGGGCCTATTACTGGGAGAAATACAACGAAGAAGGCATGGAGCCGCCAGAGGCTGAAGGCCTCTTCGGCTTCGACTGACCCAAGATACGCCGGGCCCTGTGAGCGGGGCCCGGCAACCCGGAAAGAAAGAGACGACCTTGATCACACTTCGCCCCACCCTCGCCCTCGCGGCCCTCATTGCAGCCGGCGCTCTGCCCGCCCTGGCGCAGGAGCACGAAAGCGTTGGCCGCGGCTGGCCCGTCGAGCCGATGGCCGGCGAGGTGGTGGGCGCCTATTCGATCTACGGCGGCGCCGAAGTTGCCGGCGCACCGGCGGGCGAGACGCCCGAGGGGGTGGAGCCGCTCGAAGTGGATCTCTTCACCACCGATGATTTCTACGCCGACCGCGAGCTGTGGAGCGACCCGCTCTACTGGCGCTGCAATTCCTCGGTCGCCATCGAGGATCACTGGGGCGCCTACCCCGGCTCCTCTCCCAAGAACAACGAAGACCCGGCCGAGGCCCCGTGGGGCCGCTGCGACGTGGATTACCCGCGCGAGGCCATCGTCTCCCCCTATCCCTTCGCCACCGCGCAGGAGCATTACGAGGCCCTGCTGGCGGAGACGGAAGAGGCCGGCGGCCCGACGCAGCATGACCGCATGTCCCTGCCCTACTGGGACGGGCGCTACGGCATCACAGGCGAAAACCTGTTCCAGAACGGTCAGTCCATCGGCGGGCGCGGCCAGTGGTACTACATGCACATGAACCAGGTGCCGACGATCCTGTCGCTTCTGACGGAGGAGTACCAGACCCGCTTCGTCCAGCAGGCCTACCACACGGGCGTCACCAACGCGCATCAATGGCCGGCGAGCTACTGCTACCCCGAAGGCTTCATGCGCTTCTTCCACTGGCCGGCGATGTTCACCGTCGACGTGATGATGACGCCGACGCAGGTGCAGATCCTCGGCGGCACGGCGGACAACTTCCTGCGCCAGTTCCAGATCGGCGCCGAGATGATCGTCGAGGAGGGCAGCGTGCCGCGCCTCGGCGCCCCGGTGCCGCGTTGGTACGGCGAGAGCGTCGCCTTCTGGGACGGTGACGCGCTGATCAGCTGGACGTCGAACATCCAGGGCTACACCGTGCACTCGGCCTACGAGTTCTCGAACGAGCTGCAGACGGTGGAGATCTTCACGCCGCGCACGGACGAGGCCGGCGAGTTCAACGGCCTGGTGCACGAGGCGATCTTCTACGATCCCGAGGCGCTGGTAGAGCCGGTGCGCATGGTGCGCGAGCTCGACTGGCAGGCCCCGCTCAACGAGGTGGAGCCCTACGTCTATATCGAGTGCATTCCCACGATCTTCCCGGTCGACGGCTACCAGCAGAACGTGCAGCCGGGAACGACGTTCGAGTACCAGGTGCCCGACGCCTTTGGCCGGCCCTGGGCGCAGGTTTGGGAGGAATACCACGAAGAGGGCATGACTCAGCCAGAGGCTGAGGCGCTCTTCGGGTTCGACTGAGGCCCCGGTGCGCAGCCCGCACCGGCCTGAATTTGAAAATCCATGGGAGGAGAAAAATCCATGAAAACCAAACTACTCACATCGCTGATGGCTGGCGCCGCGCTGATTGCGCTGCCGGCTTTTGCTCAGGACGATATGCAAGACGGCCCCGGCGGCGAAGCCGGCCCGATGCACCTGCGCGACATCGGCTTCATGGTCATGGGCGGCGACACGTCGGAGCCCGACGAGAACGGCGCCGTGACCGTCGAGAACCAGATGTTCGTTGAATTCTACCTCAACGAAGATCCGCAATACGATGTGCCGATCGTGCTCGTGCACGGCGGCGGCGGCCAGTCGTCTGACTGGTACGGCACGCCCGACGGGCGCGACGGTGTGCGCGACTACCTGATCGCTGCGGGCTTCGACGTCTACGCCGTCGACCGCCCCGGCCACGGCCGCTCGCCGGCCAGCCCGAACTACGGCAATGGCCAGCTCGGCCAGGCCAACTCGGGGATCATCTCGTGGCTCGCCACCTCGGAGAACTGGCCGGGCGGTGAGCCGACGCCGGACAACGAGAACGTCATCAACTGGCTGAAGCTCTCGGCCACCACGCCCTACGGCGGCGACGTTCTGTCTGCCGAGAAGATCTCCGAGCTGCTCGACGAGATCGGCCCGGCGATCCTGATGCCGCACTCGGCCGGCGGCCGCTCCGCCTTCCTCGCCGCGCAGATGAACCCCGAGAACGTCGTGGGCATCGTCGCGATCGAGGCGGCGGGCTCGAACCCGTTCGCCGACGAAGTGATGCGCACCAACCTCACCTGGGAGCCTGCGCTGGCCGAAGACGTGACCGTGCCCGAGGGCGATTGCCCGATGCAGGCCGAAGGCGAAGCCAGCACCCTGCCGGGTCTGACCGACATCCCGATCACCATGATCGCGTCGGGCATCTTCCACACCTCCGCGCAGCTCGACTGCTTCGCGAGCGTCTGGGAGCAGGCCGGTGTGTCGGTGGACAAGATCCTGCTGGCGGATGACTTCCCCGGCGTGGGCCACTTCTTCACCGCCGAAACCAACAACGGCGAGACCGTTCAGGTGCTGATCGACGCCGCGGCGGACTTCGCCAACCAGTAAAAGTACTCGGGCCGGCCCTTCCGGGGGCCGGCCCACTCCCCCGCGCCCGGGCATGGGCGCCCTTCCCCTACATTCGAGACGTGATGTGGCCCTTGGCCCGTCGGCGGCACCCCCGCCCGATCTCATCCCCTCACCACGCCTGCACGCCGGGCAGGCGCTCGCCCGGCGCCTGCGGCTTGATTCCGGGCGGGCTGCGGAGTGGCGGTGGCGCTACCCCCAGACGATGGTGCGTTCGTGGCGCTCCACCGCTTCGGCCAGCGAGGCGAATTCGTCCTGGATGTGATCGGCCATCCGCTTCACCGCCGGCGCCATCGGGGCGCCAGCCGCGGTGAGGATGCCGATCACGCGCTTCGGCTGCGGCACGTCGAGCGGCACGACGGCCACCTTGTTCTCTTGCCGCATGGCGAAGACCACGCTGTGCGGCAGGATCGCCAGCGCATCCGTCTCGGAGAGGTAATTGACCACGCTCATCAGCGAGCCGCCGGAATAGCGGATCGCCAGCTCGTTCGAGCCGAGCGTCAGCAAAATCCAGTGCAGGTCCAGCAGCAGCGGCGAGCCGGGCAGCGGCGCCACCCAGGGGTAGCGCGTCACATCGCTGGCCGAGAGCACGCTTCTCTGCACCAGCGGGTGATGCTTGCGGGCGGCGATGACATTGCGGGCCCGCAGCAGCGGGATGAATTCGAAGCCCTCGGGCGGTGTCGACTGGCCGAGCGGTGTGATGGCGAGGTCGAGGAAATCGGCCTCGAGCTGGCCGGTCAGCTCGCCGAGATTGCCGTAGCTCTGATCGACCCGCACGTCGGGGTGGCGGGTGTTGTAGGTGGCAATGGTGCGCGAGATGATCGCGTCGAGGAAGAAGGGCACCCCGCCCATCCGCACGACGCCGGCATTGCCCTGGCGGTAGCTCGTCACCGCGTCAGAAACCTTGCGGCTGGCGGTGAGAATCGACAGCCCGTGCTGCGCCACGATCTCGCCCAGCGGGGTGGGCGTCAGCGGGCGGCGGCCCTTGACGAAAAGCGGCTCACCGAGGCGCTGTTCGAGCTGCGCCACAGTGCGCGAGATCGAGGGCTGCGAAACGCCCAGCGCCTTCGCCGCTTCCGTCGCCGAGCCATGCTTCACGATGGCCGCGATCTGCACCAGTTGACGTTCGTCGAACTTCATATCGTATGTCTATGAAAGCCTCCGCCTTCTTTTTATTGCACTATGTAAAGGCGGTCCATCCTCTGGCCCGCGCGCGATGGTCGCACCGGCTGCGCACCGCCGAAAGTGACGTTTCGTCAACGGGATGCCCGTTGTTTCATACGGAAATGATATGTTGAGAGCGCACGAAATCATGTCGTAGCGGGCTGAGAACGATATGCTGTGTCAGGCGTCGGGGGGAGAGTCATGGACCAACGCCAGGTCGACATATCAGACATGATGCCAGCCGCCGCCTTCGCGGCGCGCGCGGCATCCGCGCCAGACCAGCGGCTCGCCCGCCTGGTCGCCGCGCTGGTCGGCGAGCTGTCGCGCCTGGCCGAAGAGCACCAAATCAGCCGCGACGAGATGCGCCGCATCATCGGCTTTCTGTCGGAGGTGGGCGATGCCTGCTCCGACCAGCGGCAGGAATGGGTGCTGCTGGCCGATGCGCTGGGGCTGACGAGCACCGTCGAGCGGCTGGCCACGCCGCGCCCCGATGGCGCCACGCCCAACACGCTGATCGGCCCCTTCTACCGCAAGGGCGCGCCCCTGCGCCAAGATGGCGAGAGCATCTCGATCGACGGCGCCGGCGAGCCGCTGCGCTTCGAGGCCGAGGTGGTGGGGCTGAGGGGAGAGCCGGTGCCGGGTGCGCTGGTTGAGATCTGGCATGCGAATGGCGATGGTCTTTACGAGAATCAGTCGCCGGATCTGCAGCCAGAGCACAATCTGCGCGGCTCCTACCGCACCGGGCCGGAGGGACGCGTGCGCATTCACACCGTTCGCCCCGGCGGCTACGCCATCCCCGACGATGGCCCTGTCGGCTGGCTGCTCGGCCGTCTGGGGATGAGCCCCGACCGCCCGGCACATCTGCATTTTCGCATCTCGGCCAAGGGCTACGAGACGCTGACGACACATCTGTTCGACCCGAGCGACCCGGCCATCGATGCCGACCCGCTCTTCGCCGTGCATCCGGCGCTGATGGCCGAACTGACCCCGCATTCGGAGGGCGGCTTTGCTGCCTCGTTCCGTTTCGTCCTCAACCGGCAAGCGCCGGCTGCAGGGCAGGACCAACCCCAAGGAGGAGATAAATAATGAAAGTTTCTGGCTACCATCACCTGACGATGAGCACCGACGGTGCCCAGGAGGACTACGATTTCTTCACGAAGGATCTCGGCCTCTACTCGGTGAAGCGCACGGTGCTGTTCGACGGCGTTCTGCCCGTCTACCACCTCTACTACGGCTCGAAGAACGGCGATGAATCGACGATCATCACCACCTTCCCGTTCCGCAAGCCGGGTGTCTACGGCCGCCGCGGCACCAACCAGTCCAAGGTCGTTCAGCAGGCCATCCCCGTCGGCGCCGCCGATTTCTGGGTGAACCGCCTCAACGAGCGCGGCCACAAGGCGGTGAAGACCAACCGCTTCGGTATCGACCGCGTCGAGTTCGATCATCCCTCCGGGATCAACATGCAGCTGGTCGAGAACCCCGAAGACCCGCGTGACCCCATCGTTAACGAAGAGATGGGCCTCGGCAAAGAGCATGCCATCAAGGGCATCTACGGCGGCGTCGTCGCCGTGACCGACCGCAACGCGATGGACGATTTCATGACCGTCGCTCTGCCGCTCACCAAGATGGCCGATGACGAAAACGGCATGGCCTACAAGGTGCCGACCAACAACGGCATGTCCTCGGTCGTCGAGATCACCGAGATCAAGGACCAGCCGCAGGGCACCTGGACGCTGTCGGGCGGCACCATCCACCACTTCGCGCTCAACACCGGCGACGAAGACAGCCAGCTGAAACTGCGCGCGCATATCGAGGGCCTCGGCTTCACCGATATCTCCGAGCAGAAAGACCGGAACTACTTCAAGTCCTGCTACGTGCGCTCCCCGGGCGGTGCCCTGTTCGAGCTGGCTTGGACGACGCCGGAAGGCTGGGCCAAGGACGAGCCGGCCGATGCCATCGGCCAGACGCTCGTGTTCCCGCCGTGGTTCGAAGACCGCCGCGAGGAGCTGATGGAAGGGCTCGAGCCCGCCGCGTTCCAGAACGCCTGAGGCTGACGGTGCCAGACGTTCAAACCTACGGCACCCCGGTGGGGGAGGCGCAGATCATCTGCGTCTTCCTCCACGGACGGGGCCAAGACCCGGCCGCAATGGTCGACATGGTGTGCGGCCGGCTCGATGCGCCGGGCGTGCACTTCATTCTGCCCAAGAGCCCGCGCCCGGCCTGGTACGATGCCAAGGCCGTCGACCCGCTCGAAGAGCAAACGAAGGCGCAGCTCGAAGAGGGGCTGGAGCTCGTGCGCAAGCTCATGGCCGAGGCCAAGGAGATGGCCGCGGGCCGCCCGGTGCTGATCGGCGGTTTCAGCCAGGGCGCCTGCATGACGACGGAATACCTGCTTCGCGGCGGCAAGGCGGATGCGGCCATTGCGCTGACGGGTTGCCGCGTGGGCGCGGTGCAGGACGATCTGCCCCAGGCCGATCTTTCCGGCCTGCCGATCTACGCCACCGACAGCGACAACGACCCCTGGATTCCGCTTTGGGCTTTCCAGAAATCGGTGCACGATTTCTCGAAAGCCGGCGCGCGTATTCGCATGGATCTTGTGCCCGGGCGCGAACACGGCGTTGCCGATTGCGAGATCGCGGAGATGTCGAAGATGCTGCGCGACGTGATGGCGGGCAAAGAGCCGTTCGGAGGCACGGCGTGACCGGGGGGTTCATCTTCCCCGGCATCCGCAGCCGCGTGGTGTTCGGCAGCGGCACCCTCGCCAAGGTCGGGGAAGAGATCGAGACGCTCGGGCACGCCCGGGCCCTCGTTCTTTCCACCCCCAACCAGGCCGATCAGGCCGGCGAGCTGGCCGCCC
Source organism: Pseudoroseicyclus sp. H15 (assembly GCF_054353345.1). Lineage (NCBI taxonomy): Bacteria > Pseudomonadati > Pseudomonadota > Alphaproteobacteria > Rhodobacterales > Paracoccaceae > Pseudoroseicyclus > Pseudoroseicyclus sp. H15. The sequence continues at coordinate 538,012 of NZ_JBTHJE010000001.1, read as the reverse complement.
AGCTGGGCGACAAGGCCGCCGGCGCCTACACCGAGGCGGCGATGCACACGCCAACCGATGTGACGGAGCGCGCCCTCGCCGCCTATGCCGATGCGGGGGCCGATTGCGTCGTCTCTATCGGCGGCGGCTCGACCATCGGGCTCGGCAAGGCCATCGCCACCCGCACGGGGGCCGACCATATCGCCGTGCCCACCACCTATGCCGGCTCGGAGATGACCGACATCCTCGGCGAGACGAAGGACGGCGCGAAGACCACGCGGCGCGACGCCTCCATCAGGCCCGAGGTGGTGATCTACGATGTCGATCTCACGGTGACGCTGCCGCCCGAGCTGACGGTCACCTCGGCCTTCAACGCCATCGCGCATGGGGTAGAGGCGCTCTATGCGCCCGACGCCAACCCGGTGCTGTCGATGATGTCGCTGGAGGCAATGCGCCGCTTCAAGGCCGGCCTGCCGGTGGTGACGCGCGACCCCGAAAACCTCGATGCGCGGGCCAAGGTGCTGGAAGGCGCTTGGTATTGCTCCACCGCGCTCGGCTACATCACCATGGCGCTGCACCATAAGCTGGCGCATGTGCTGGGCGGCTCGTTCGGCACGCCGCATGCCGAGACGCATGCCATCCTCATCCCGCACACCGCTGCCTTCAACGCGAAGGGCACCGACAAGCTCGACGGCGTGGCCGAGATCTTCGGCGGCAGAGCCGGCGGCGGACTTTGGGATTTCGCCAAGGAAACTGGCGCCCCGCTCAAGCTGGCCGATCTTGGCATGAGCGAGGCAGATCTCGACAAGGCGGCCGGCATCGCGGTGCAGAACGCCTATTACAACCCCCGCCCCTTCGACGAGGGCGACATCCGCACACTGCTTCAGGCGGCGTGGGAGGGGCGGCGGCCCGAGTAGCCGCCGCCTATTCCGCCGGCGGCGGTGGGGGCGTGTCCGCCTTCACCGCCCCGCGCATCCCCATGGGCATGTCGGGGCCTGTGGTCGTGTCGAAATAGGTCTGCTGTTCGGCCTCTGAATTGATCTCGGCACCGAGCAGCAGCACCAGAGCACTGATCCAAAGCCACATCAGCAGCACGACGACACCGGCGAGCGCGCCGAAGCTCTCGTTATAGCTGCTGAAATTCTGCGAATAGATAGAGAAGCCCATCGACGCCGCGATCCACAGGATGCAGGCCAGCGCGGCGCCGGGGATCAGCCAGCGCCATTTCGGCGGGCTTCTGTCAGGGCCGAAGTGGTAGATCGTGGCCAGGCCCAGAACGGTCAGCACGAAGAGGATTGCCCAACGCAGCAGCCCGAAGATCTGCTCCAGCGAGGGCGGCAGGTTCAGAAGGCTGAAGAGGCTCGGCAGAACGACCGTCGCGGCCAGCCCTGCCACCATGCCGATGACCAGCATCACCGTCAGCCCCAGCGTGATCGCCTTCAGCTTGATGAAACCGCGCGTTTCCTGCTCGTCATAGGCAATGTTGAGCCCCTCGATGAGGCTCGCGACCCCTTTCGATGCAGAGTAGAGCGCCAGTGCGAGGCCGAGCAGGGCGGCGAAGCCCAGGCCAGCATTCTCCGAGCCGGCCACTTCCGTTGCCTGGCCGAGGATGATCTCGGCGGCGCGGGGCGGCAGCATCGAGGAGACATTGGCCAGCTGGTCCGTCACCTGCGAAGGCGACAGCACGAGCCCACCGATGGCGAGCAAGGCGGTGATGGCGGGAAAGATGGCCAGCAGGCCATAAAAAGCCACGCCCGCTGCGATGAGCGTGACGTGGTCTGTCTTGAATTCGCCGATGGTGCGAAGGGCAATCGCCTTCCATCCGGCGAGGGGGATATCTCGGGGTCGGGAGGCCTCGTGACCGAGGCCCCCCGTCTTCTTCGTCTCAGACATCCGGTTGACCGAGCTTCTCTTTCTCGGCTTCCGTCTTCACGCGGTCTTCCACGCGCTGAGCGGCGCTCTTGGCTTCGTCCTTGGCGGATTCGAAGGCCTCCTTGGCGGCATGGTCGGCCTTGCGACCTTCCTCGTGCAGCACATCGTTGGCCTCATCCATAGCAGCGCGGGCAACCCGCTCGGCCTTGGCCCGCTCTTCGCGGAAGATGCGCTCGGCCTCGTCGCGCAGATGGTCGGAGGTATCGCCGAACCACTCGTCTTCCTTGCGGCTGCGGGGCAGAGCGCCGGCAATGGCGGCGCCAACGGCAACGGCGAGCGCGCCGGCAACCAGCGGCTGTTCTTCAAAGAAATCCACGGCAGCGTCCTTTCCGCGAATGGCGGCCTCACGGCCGCGTTCAAGACCATGCCGGGCCGAGACTTCGGCCTGGCGGCGGACATCGAGCGCACGCGCCCGGGCCGCAATGATGCGCTCGCGCGCCTCGTGAGACAGATCGTCGGTGCCTTCGGCCAGACGGGCCCGCAGGCGCTTGGCGCTGTCGCTGCCGGAATGCAGGGCATCCGACACCCGCCAGCGCGCCCGGCGCGCCGAATTGCGGGCATCCGCGGCGCCAGCACGCAGGCGGTTGCGCAAGCCGTGCGCGCCATCACGGACGGACTCGCCCGCATCATGCGCTGCATCGCCAACCCGGTGCGCGGCACCGGAGGCGGCAGCACCCGCGCGATGGGCAGCGCCAGAAGCGGCGCCCCCGGCACGGTGGGCGGCATCGCTTGCGGCACCGCCAGCGCGATGCGCGGCATCTTTCACGCCGCCGCTGTGGCTGGCTTCATCTTCTGCGACGACAGCCTGATGCGCGTGGCGAAATTCAGAGAATTCGCCGGTGGCATCGTACTCGTCGAGCTCGTCGAAATCATCGAGCTCTTCATCTGCCGAGTACCACGACGGGTAGTGCGCCGCACGATCGTCGGTCGGGCGACCGGCGGCGCTCGCCGGGGTGGCCGCAGGCGAGTAGGCGGCCGCGCGATACCGCTCAGAAGCGGGGCGCGCCGGGCGGGCGGGAAGCGCGTAGTCTTCTTCCTCCACGCGGGTCACCGTCTTTGTCTTCGTCACGGTCTTGCTGTTGTTGCCGAAGATCAGCCAGGCAAGGCCGATGCCGGTGACAGCCAGAGCGACCGGGTTTTCCTTGACGGAGCGCCCGATGGCGCGGCCCACGTCTTCGCCGTTGGCGCGGATGGCGCGGGTAACCTCACCGATCATCGCATCCGGAGTGAAGCGGTTCTGGATCTCGTCCAGCGTGGCCGAAAGTTCAGAGCGTTCGCGCTCGATGCGGCGCTCGATTTCATGAGGGGAGGAGAGTTCTTCATCCCTTGGCATGATAAGCTCCTGTGACAGCTTGGGTGTCGCGCTTGACGTTTTCCGCGGTGCGGGTCGGCGCGAGAGAGTTGAGTTTCAGCGAATTCAGGCCGCGGGCCATGAAGGCCCAGGCAAGAAGAGCAAAGGCAACGCCGACGATGAGCGCGGACCAGCCCGCCTCGAGGCCCAGCTGGGTCAGGCCAGCCGAAATGGCGGCGGCCAGAACGTTGAGGGCGGTCAGGGCCAGGGCGACGGCGGCGATGATCATGCCGATGCCAACCGCGGCCTTGCGGAGGTTCTCGTTCATCTCGGCCCGCGCCAGATCAACCTCGTTGCGCACGAGAGAGCTGACATGGCGCAGAACCTCAGAGATCAGTCCGCCGGTGCTTTCGGTGGATTTATCCGACATCACACACCCTCCCCGACCTGCGGGTGAACCGGCGTGGTGCCCGGGGCCGCGGGGGCGGTGCGGGTGGCACCGGGGCGCTCACCGACCGGCTCGCGTGCCGGATCGACGGCCGGGCCGACAGCAGCCTTGGGCGTGCCGCGGGCCGACGCCTTGGCAAGGCGCGCGCCGGCAAAGCCGAGCAGCGCCGCGCCGCCGAGGAAGGCGACGGGGTTGCGGCGGCCGAAATCGCCGACATCGGTGACCAGATCGCCTACGGACTTGCCGCGCACGGAATCGGCGAAATCGGCAAGGCCATCGGCCATCACGCTGAACAACTGCTCCTGCGGGGAGCCGCCGCGCAGCTCGCTCGAGGCGTCGCGCAGCGCTTTGCCAACCGACGAGACCTCGTCGGCGACGTAGTCTTTGGCGCCATCGGCGCGGGCCTGAGCCTCTTCGGTCACCCGGTCACGAACGCCTTCAGCGGCATGAACCGCATCGTCCTTCAGGGATTTACCGGTCTCACGAACGGATTCGTAGGCTTCGGATTTGTGCTCTGGATTGGTGGAATTGTCAGTCATCTGATCCTCCTTCAGGCGATAAGATTGACGACGAACAGGACGACAACGACCAGCCCGATAACATAGATGATGGAATGCATGGGACGCGTCCCTCCGTATCTTGGTTTCGTGGCTTAACGAGTCTTTGAAGGCGTTTGTTCCGGTGCCAGGCCGGCGCCGAAAGAAAGACTTCGAAAGATGAGGCCGCGAGGGAGGGGGCGAGGGCCGCTTAGCGGTGCCGCACGGGGGCGGCGGCCGGCGGCGTGAGCGCCAGGTGGAAGCGGAAGCTCAGATCGCCCTCGCACCATTGCGCATAGCCGTAGGAGGCCTTGTTGTTGTACAGCACGAACCGCCCGCCCGCGCCCGAGGCAGGCAAGCCCGGCCCGTGCGGCAGAAACGGGTGGCTGCCCGGCGCATAAAGCGGCGAGTCGAGCGGCGTCACGCGGTAGCCCCAGCCGGATGAGGCAAGGCCGAGAACCGCAGAGATCGCATGCAGCTGCCGGTTGCCGCCGCGCACCACGTCGCGCGGCTCCAGCTCGACACCCATCTTCACGATCTGCTTCGGCTCCAGCCCATGCGCTGGCGTGAGCGCGAGGAACCCCGCCTCGGGCAGGCGGTTGGCGGGTTTGCCGAGCAGATGTAGCTCCAGCTCCAGCCCATCCGCCACACGGCGGAAGCCGGCCAGCGCGCGCGGCGGCGCGCCCGGCGCTTCCTGCGACAGGGTTGTGCTGATCCACAGCGTCTCGCCCTGCTCCACCACCTGGGCGGAGCCGAGCGTCACATTGGCCGAGAGCCCGCCGGCCTCGGCGATGCCGGGCTTTCGGGGCAGCTCGTTCGGCGCCGCGCCCGACATGAAGGATTGCAGGGCCGCGGCGTAATCGGCGCCCGACCAGGAGCGGTGGCTGTAGGCAAACAGGCCCGGCCCGTCGGGCCGCGCCTCGAAGACAGGCGCACCGCCGATGGCGATGCCGCGCAGCACGCCGTCGCCGGGCGAGAAGGTCAGCTCCATGTCGCCCAGCGTCTCGACCTCGCGCAGCGCCCGGCCCGGCCCGAGGGCGGGCGCGGCGGGGGGCGGCGAGATGCGGGCGAGGTCGGCAGGGGGCAGCGCGCGGATGGCCCGGGACAGCACGGCGTCCTTCTCGGCCCAGCTGGCCTCGAGATTGGCGAAGCGGCCATCGCTGCGGCGCGCCGCCGTGAATTCGGCCGGCTCCCAGGCGGTCTCACGGGGCAGGAAGACACGGGAATCGCGGCCCCAGCTCGGCTCGGCCAGCTCCAGCAGCGACCGCCCGAAGGCCTCGCGCTCCGGCCCCTCGGCCATCTGGGCATGAACCCGCATCGCCGCCATCAGCCCCGCGAGCCGTTGCGGCGCCGATGAGGTGCCGTGGATCAGCGTGTCGCCGATCTCGGTGCGCACCAGCGGCAACCTGTCCCGCGCCGGCGCCAGCGCCTCCCAGAAGGCGTCGAGGGTGGAGAACTGGGGCGTGAGGTCGGGCTGCACCTGCGAGAGGGCGCGGCGGGCGGCGAGCACCCCGGCGACATCGGGCGGGGCGGCGTTGATCCCGCCCGTCAGGATCGCGAGGCCGATCTCCTCGTCGCCCGGCTTCAGGATCGTGCCGTCGGCCTCGGGCATCAGCACGACGATCTCTGTCCCCGCCGGGCTGCGCCATCGAAAGGCGGTTGGCAGGTCGGGCCGCACAACCGCGGGGTCGAGGCTGATGAGCAGCAGCTCCACCCTTGCAGCTGCAAGCGCCTTGACCACGCCCACGGTCACGCCCTGAATTCCGGTCATCGCGGCGCAGCGCGTGTGCCGGCCGAAGCGCTCATCGAGCTGCCGGGCGATGCCGAGGCCTTCGGCGAAAAGCTCGGGCGTCAGCAGCTCGGCATGAAGCGTCATCGGCAGGGCGTGCCAGGTGATGCCACCCGCCTCGATCGCCGCCTCAAGCCGCTGCACAGCCGCGGCGGGCTGGGTGGCGAGGTGATCGGCGATGAGCGACGAATCGAGGGTGAAGGTCACGCCGGGCCCCGGCTGCCGCTCTGCCGCGACCTGCTCGAACGTGTCCAGCGCCATGGGGATGAGGTGCTCGTGCCAGCGGCGGCGCACCTCATCTGACCCGGCGGTCAGCCCAAGGCGGAATGCAGGCTTGTACACGGCATGCAGGATGCCCCGATCTGTCAACGCGGCCACGGCACCTCTTCTGGTTCTAGAGCGGCCGGCACGGCCAACGGCCCGCCCGTTCATATGGCGGATGACATGCCGTAGCGCATGGCGCGGCGCAGTACATCTGAAAGATGTTATATGTCGCAGAATGTGGCGCGAGATGTGACATCCGCCCCCCTTACGACGGGCGCGCAGGTCTCAAATGCTTATGAAGCAACCCTCTCGGGGAGGGCCCTGCCATGTGTCAGCCGCCCCACAGGGCGCGGTAAATCGGGGCGATGCACCGGCCTGGGCGGGACAGCGCCGGGGCCGGGATCTATCTGAGAGCCTGTCGGGCCTTACGCGCCCCGCCGCCCCGCGCCTGCGACCAACGCTCGCGCGTTCGACGATGGAGGTTGCCGCCTTGGACAGCATGTCCCCAATCCTGCTCGGAACGCTCGGCAGCCTCGTCGCCGGCCTGATGACCGCCGTGGGAGCCCTGCCCGTTCTCGCAGGGCGTGTGCCGGGCCAGGCGACGCGCGACATGCTGCTGGGCTTTGCGGCGGGGGTTATGCTCTCTGCCTCGTTCTTCTCACTGATCATCCCCGCCCTCGATTCCGGGGCCGAGCGCTACGGCGACGGCGCGATCCCGGCGGCGATCGTGGTGGGCGGCATCCTTCTGGGCATGGGCGCTGTGGCGCTGATGAACGAGAAGCTGCCGCACGAGCATTTCGGTGGCGGGAAGGAGGGGCCGCAATCGGCCTCGCTGCGGCGCATCTGGCTCTTCATCTTCGCCATCACCATCCACAACTTTCCCGAAGGGTTGGCCGTGGGCGTGGGCTTCGGCGCCGGAGGGCTGGAGGGCGGACTGCCGCTCGCGACCGGCATCGGGCTGCAGAACGCGCCGGAGGGGCTGGCCGTGGCCGTGGCGCTGCTGGGCGAAGGCTACCCGAGGCTGCGGGCCTTCGGCATCGCGGCACTGACCGGCATGGTCGAGCCGCTTGGCGGGCTGATCGGCGCCGGCGTAATCACGGTGGCTGAGCCGCTGCTGCCCTGGGGCCTCGCCTTCGCGGCGGGGGCGATGCTCTATGTGATCAGCCACGAGATCATCCCCGAGACGCACCGCTCGGGGCATCAGAACAAGGCGACGCTGGGGCTGGCCGTAGGTCTGGTGCTGATGCTGTTCCTGGATGTGTGGCTGGGGTGAGGGGGCGAGCGGCCGCTGCAACTGCGCACCCTCGCCGCTGCTTGCCCCGCGCGGGATCAAGGCCGCAGGCCGCCGCGCGAGCGCCGGCCCGTCCCCGCGCTCTGGTGAAGGCAGCGCCTAGCTCGCCGCGAGGAGGGGCGTTGCAGGCATAAAGCGCGGTAGCGGGGCCGCTGCAGCGCCACCCCACGGGCCGGCGTGCACGGTCAGTGCATCCTTGATGGTTTCACCCGCCCTGGGTGTGTCTCATCAATTACAATCGGGCCGAGTTTAGGTCCGCCATAATGGCGCACCGCCCCCTACAGCCCGCCGTGCACCGCTTCCCCGCCCAGCATCGTCATCACCACCTTGGTCTCGCCGATGTCATGCGGATCGCAGGTGAAGATGTCCTGATCAAGCACGATGAGGTCGGCGTATTTGCCGGGCGCCAGGCTGCCCGTGTCAGCCTCGCGCCAGCCGGTCAGCGCGGCGAGGGTGGTATAGCCGGCGACGCATTGCTCGATGGTCAGCGCCTCCTCCGGCAGGAGCGGCTCGACATCTTCCTCGTCCTTGCCCGGCTGGCGGGTGATGGCCGTCTCGATGATCGCGAAGGGATTCAGCGTGCTCACCGTCCAGTCCGACGAGAGCACTATCTCGGCCCTCGCCCGGGCCAGCGCGCCGAAGGCGTAGATGTACTTGCTCCGCTCCGGGCCGACGACGGGGATGGAGGCCTCGGTGATCGGCTCCTCCATCCGCGCCCAGAGGGGCTGCACGTTCGCCACCACGCCAAGTTCGGCGAAACGCGGGATGTCGGCGGGGTCAATGAACTGGATATGGGCGATCTGGTGTCGGCTCGGCCAGGGGCCGTTCTGCTGGCGCGCCAGCTCCATCCCGTCGAGCGCGGCGCGCACCGCAGCGTCGCCGATGCAATGCACATGGATCTGGAAGCGCGCCGCATCGAAGGCCGGGAACAGCGCGTCGATCTGCTCCTTTGGGAACATCACCGGGAAGTTGCCACCGATCTCGTCGGAATAATCCTCGATCATCGCGGCGGTGCGGTTCTCGACCACGCCATCGAAGAAGAACTTCGCCGAATGGATGCGGAACATCTCGTATTGCGCCTTGGCGCGCAGCTCACTCACCCGCGCCACCGCCTGATCCGCCGGCTCGCCGGGCTTCACCAGCGCCGTGGCCCGCACCCGCACCGTCAGCTCGCCAGCCTCGGCCATGCCAGCGTAGATGCGGCGGTGCCGCTCCTCCACGAGCGCATCAAGCACGCCGGTGATGCCATGCTCGTTGGCATGGCGCTGCGCCCAGAGCACGCCCTCGCGGTATTCTGCGTCGTTCGGCTGCGGGCGCCGGTCGTTCACGTAAGTGACGGCCCGCTCGTAGAGCATGCCGGTGGGGTTGCCATCGGCATCGCGCACGAACTGCCCTTCCGGCGGGTCGGGCGTTTCGGAGGTGATGCCCAGCGCTTCCATCGCCGCCGTGTTGATGCAGGCGTTATGCGCATCCGCCGCCGTCACCATCGCCGGCCGGTCGGGGATCGCCTTGTCGAGCACGGCGGCAGAGAGGTTCTTCTCCGTTAGGATCGCCGAATTGTAGAAGGCCCCGAACACCCAAGGGTGATTATGCGTGGCGGCGAAGGCAGTCATCTTCTCTGCCAGAACCTCGGGCGTGTTCGCCGCCGTCAGATCGGCGGATTCCACGTTGTGATGGCCGCCGTCCTGCAGGTGAATATGCGTGTCGTGAAAGCCCGGCAGCACCAGCCGCCCGCCCGCGTCGAGCACCTTCGCGCCCTCGCCGGCCAATGCCCGCATGTCGGCTTCATCGCCCACCGCCAGCACCCGCCCCCTGGCGATGGCCAGCGATTCGGCCCGCGGGGTGAGCGGGTCCATCGTGCGGATATCGGCATTGATGAGAATTGTATCGGCGGTGATTCCTGCGGCGGTCACGTTGCTCTCCTGTGCGGGGCCAAAGCCGATGCTCCGGCCAGGAAACGAGACAAGCACGGTCATTTGCGACCTTTATCGTCGCCGATGTCGCTTTCGTGGCAGGCGCAACAGATTTCGAGGGGATCATTCCATCGGCGCTGCGCCGCCTTTGGGGAGTCTTCAGCAATGCAACGACACAAATTCATCGACCGGATGCATCAGGGCAAGGTCAGCCGACGCGACATGATGAAAGCCGCGGGCGCCTTCGGGGTGGGGGCCACGCTGCTGCCGCGCGTCGCCAATGCCGCCGAGATCCTGACCTGCCTGGAATGGGGCGGCTATGACGACCCCGCCTACTTCCGGCCCTTCATGGAAAAATACGGCGAAGAGCCGAACTTCTCGATCTTCGCGGGCGAGGAAGAGGCGCTGGCCAAAGTGCTCGCCGGTTTCGCCGCCGACATCATGCACCCCTGCAACTACTCCGTCGGGCGTTTCGTCTCGGCCGGCCTCACCGTGCCGATCGATACCGGGCGCCTGACCCATTGGAACGACATCTTCCCCGTCCTGAAAGCCGCCGATGGCGTGGTCATGGATGGCGATGTCGTCATGGTGCCGGCCGACTGGGGCAATTCCTCCATCGCCTACCGGCCCGACCTGGTCGATCCGTCGTTCATCGAGAACGAGAGCTGGGAGATCCTCTACGACCCGGCCTATGCGGGCCGTGTCTCCACCCTCGACAACGAGCTGGTCATCCAGATCGGCCTGATGGTCGCCGGGCAGAAATACCAGGACGTCTACGACATGACCGGGCCGGAGTTCGAAGCCGCCGCCCAGGAATGGGGCAAGCGCGGGCTCGATACCGCCCGCTTCCTCTGGACGGATGCGACCACGCTGCAGCAGGCCATGGCCTCTGGCGAGATCGTTGCGGCCTATGCCTGGAACGACCTCGTCGGTAACCTGCGTAACGAGGGCGTGCCCATTGCCTATGCCAACCCGAAGGAAGGCATGTTCACCTGGTTCTGCGGTCTGACGCTGCTGAATTCGGGCAATGCCGACGAGGCCGCGGCCTATGACTTCCTCGACGCCTGGCTCTCGCCCGAGACCGGCAAGCTGCTTATCGAGGAATCGGGCTACGGGCATGCCAACATGAAGAGCTTCGACGTGGCCGATCCCGAGGCCGTGGCGAATATGGGCCTGACCGACCCGGTGGCGATGATGGAAACCTCGCTCGTCTTCCTCACCCCGCCCGACGCGGTGCAGGAAGAGCAGGTGCGCATCTGGGAAGATCTGAAGGCGCTGCAGTTCTGATCTGACATGGTCGACGTTGCAGATACCGCGTCGCGGGCCGGGTTTCCCGGCTCGCGCCGCCGCTCAGACCCGGGCCGCACCCGCGAGGCGCTGACTGGCCTTGGCCTGCTCTCGCCCGCGCTGGTGCTCATGATCGCCATGCTTGCGCTGCCGGTGGCAGCGCTGGTGCTTCTCAGCTTCTGGACACAATCGGGCTTCTCGATCGACACCACGCCCACGCTGGCCAATTACCGCCGGCTCATCGAACCCTCCGAGCGCGGGGTCGAGTGGATGGGCATGACCTTCCACCTCGCCTATCCGGTGCCGGCGATCCTGATGATCAAGTCGCTGGTGATGTCGCTGACGGCGACTGTGGCGGTGATCCTGCTCGCCTATCCGATGGCCTATTTCCTGGCCTTCCGCGTGGTGCGCAACAAGGCGGTCTGGATCATCCTGCTCACCGTGCCGTTCTGGACGAGCTACCTCTTGCGCGTCTTCTCGTGGAAGGTCGTGCTGGGCTTCAACGGGGCGATCAACTCCGGGCTCATCTCGCTGGGCATCATCGACCAGCCGCTCGACTTTCTGCTCTACAACCCCGGCGCGGTGATGATCACGCTGGCCCATAGCTGGGTGAGCTTCATCGTGCTGCCCATCTACGTGAGCCTCGAGAAGATCGACCGCTCGATGCTGGAAGCGGCGAGCGACCTTGGCGACAGCAAGTGGAAGCGCTTCCGCCGTATCACCCTGCCGCTGTCGATGCCCGGCACCATCTCGGCGGCGCTGCTCGTCTTCATCCCGACGGTGGGCGATTACGTGACGCCGCAACTCGTGGGCGGCCCGGGCGGCACCATGATCGGCAGCCTGGTGCAGAAGCTCTTCACCAATCAGAACGACGCGCCGATGGGCGCCGCCGTGAGCCTGGTGATGATGCTGATCATCGGGGCGCTGGTGCTGATCTTCCTCACCCTCATCGGCTATTGGCGCATGCGCGCGCGGAGGGCGACATGATCGGCGGCTGGGGCTTTCGCATCTATGCGATGTTCTTCATCGCCTTCATCTACGGGCCGGTGCTGATCCTGCCGCTGTTCAGCGTGAACGCCAGCAACTTCGCCACCTTCCCGATGGCCGGCTTCACGCTGGAGCATTACGCCAGCCTCTGGGGCCAGAAGCCGCTGATCGCGGCGCTGCTCAACTCGCTGCGCATCGGGCTGGGGGTGTCGATCCTCGCGACGGTGCTCGCCCTGCCCGCGGCCATCGCCGTGACCCGCTTCCGCTTTCCCGGCAAGCCGGCGGTGATGTCGTTCATGATGCTGCCGCTGGTGATCCCCTCCATCGTGCTGGCGGTGGCGCTGCTGGTGATCGTGCTGCGCTTTCTCGGCATCCCGCTCTCGCTATGGACGGTGGCGGCCGGGCATATCGTCATCTGCATGCCCTTCTGCATGTCGGTGCTGATCTCGCGGCTCGAAGGCTTCGACGCGGCGCTGGAAGAGGCGAGCCGCGACCTTGGCTGCTCGCCGATGCAAACCTTCTGGCGCGTGACCTTCCCGCTGGCACTGCCGGGGGTGATCTCCTCGCTTCTGCTCGCCTTCATCATCTCGTTCGATGAATTCGTGGTGGCGTTCTTCCTGACGGGGACGCAAAGCACGCTGCCCGTCTACCTCTACTCGCAACTGCGCTTCCCCAATTCCCTGCCGGGCACGCTCGCGCTGGGATCGTTGATCCTCGTCGCCTCGACCATTCTGGTCGTTCTGGCAGAGGTGATCCGCCGCCGGGGCGTGGCCTCGGACAACCCCGGAGATCTCTGACATGGACGGCACCCAGGCGGCAGCCAACCCGCTGATCCGCATCGACCGCATCACCAAAAGCTTCGGCACCTTCACGGCGCTGCGCGGCATCGACTTCGATATCGGACGCGGCGAGTTCTTCTCGCTGCTCGGGGCCTCTGGCTGCGGCAAGACCACGCTTCTGCGCATCCTCGCCGGCATTGAGCAGCCCACCACCGGGCGCCTGCTGATCGACGATCAGGACATGGCGGGCGTGCCGGCCAACCGGCGGCCCACCAACATGGTGTTCCAGAGCTACGCCATCTTCCCGCACCTGAACGTGGAAGAGAACATCGGCTACGGGCTGAAAAACCTGAAGCTCGGCCGCGAAGAGACAGAGCGCCGCATCACCGAGGCGCTCGCGCTAGTGAAGCTCGACGGCTACGCCAAGCGCAACTCCCACGCCCTCTCAGGCGGGCAGCGGCAGCGGGTGGCGCTGGCGCGGGCGCTGGTGATGCGGCCCAAGGTGCTGCTGCTCGACGAGCCGCTCTCGGCGCTCGACAAGAAACTGCGCGAAGAGATGCAGCTGGAGCTGCGCGCCATGCAGCGCAGCCTCGGCATCACCTTCGTCTTCGTGACCCACGACCAGGAAGAGGCGATGACGCTGTCCGACCGGATCGCCATCGTCTCCGCCGGCCAAGTCCTGCAGATCGGATCGCCGCAGGAACTCTATGAGCGCCCCGCCAGCCGCGAGGTGGCGGAGTTCCTTGGCTCGATGAACCTCCTCCCCGCCCGTATGGTGCGCGAGAGCGCCGACGGGCTGGCCGATCTCGACGGCGGCGCGCTGGGCGCGCTGACAGGCACAAACCCCGCCGATGCCGCGGCGCCGGCCGGCTCGGAGGTGCTGCTGGCGCTCCGCCCCGAGCGCATGACGCTGGCCGCCGGCCAGCAGGCGGGCGGGGCCAATGCGCTGGCAGGCAAGGTGGAGGAGGCGGTCTATCTCGGCGACCGCATCCACTACCTGATCGGTGTGCCAGGGCTCGAAAAGCCCCTCCGCGCCGTCGCCCCCAACGACAGCAGCCTCATCCACCCGCTCGGCACGCCTGTCACGGTGAGCTGGCCCGACGATGGGGGCCTCGTGCTGGCGAGTTAGCGGGGCGGAAAGGGCTTTACAGGCGCGCCGATCCATAGCTGGCTCGTGGGCAACACCCTGCGAGGAGGATAGCTCATGGAATTTCACGTCTGGCTGGCGTTCGCGTCGGCATCCATCGCGCTTCTGCTGATCCCCGGGCCGACGGTGCTGCTCGTCCTCAGCTACGCCATCAGCCAGGGCCGGCGCGTGGCGCTGGCGACCGTAGCGGGGGTGGCGCTGGGCGATCTGGTGGCGATGTCGGCCTCGCTGGCAGGGCTGGGCGCGCTCGTGCTCGCTTCGGCCGAGCTCTTCACGCTGCTGAAATGGGTTGGCGCGGCCTATCTCGTCTACCTCGGCATCCGGCTGTTTCGCAGCGCGCCCGAAGCGTCGCTGGGCCAGCTGGAGGGCACGCCCACCGCGACGCCCCGCAAGGTCTTCGCCCATGCGGCGGCGGTGACGGCGCTGAACCCCAAGTCGATCGTCTTCTTCATCGCTTTCGTGCCGCAGTTCATCAACCCGGGCGCGCGCCTGGCCCCGCAATTCGGCCTTCTGGTCGCGACCTTCGTGGGCCTCGCGGCCATCAACGCCCTCGCCTATGCCCTGCTCGCCGACCGGCTGCGCGCCCGGATCGCACGCCCCTCCGTGTTACCCGTGCTGACGCGAATCGGCGGCGGGGCCCTCGTGGCGATGGGTGTGGCGACGGCGGCGTTCCGGCGGGCTTAGGGGCGACGCTTGGCGCTCACCTGGGTTCGGAGAGGTGCACCCAGACCTCGGCATCCGGTTCGTGTTCGGCCCGGGTGCCATCGGTGGTTGCTCCCAGACGCGTCGCAACTGCTTGCGACCGGTGGTTCCCGCAATCGATGTAGCTGACCAACTGGCTGATCCCATGCGCCTCGTACGCCCAGCGACGAACCGCCCGCCCGGCTTCGGTTGCGTAGCCATTGCCTTCGGCGCCGTCGAAGAGGTGCCAGGCCAGCTCAACCCGAGGCCAATTCGAGTGCTTGAGTAGCCCCACCCGGCCTAGCGGTGCGGTTTGCCCGTGTTCAGCCAGCGTAAAGAACCCAAAGCCGTGCCACTGCCAGTGACCGATCCCGGTCATGAAGCCGAACCAGGCTTGGTCCTCGCTGATCGTTTCCCCCTGAGCCTGCATCCTCGGAGACGAGGTCATGAACCGGGTAAACTCGGGCAGATCGCTGCGCAGCGGGCCGCGAAGAACGAGGCGTTCCGTTTCGAGGACTGGCGCAGAGGTCAGAGGGTCGGTCATTGGAGAATCCGATTGGGCATTGGTTCGGGGACCATAGCTCGGATTGGCACGGTCGACACAATCTTCGGTCGGCGAATGGAAGTCGGGAGAGTCCGTGGAGCCATCCCTCAGGTGTGGCGTTTTACGGCACCAGCCGCGCGGCAACGAAGTGAGCGCGCGTTGCAATGTCAGTACGTGGTAGCTCGATCAGTTCATAGCCAAGCGCAACATAGGTCTCGCGCATAACGGCACAGGTGGATTGTGCCTCGGCGCGGCTTTGCTTGCGCTCATCGTCCTTCGTGAAGATCTCTTCCCAATAGGGGGCCAGAAAGACGCGTCGGTTATAGCTGCTGGCCCGGGCGGCAGCACTGACGCCGGGCGGTACCGGGAGCTCGCAGAGCGTCAGATAGCCCAGGATGTCGGGAATGCCGCGGTCGAAGATCACGGGGCCCGAGAGTGCTTCTGCGGCGCGGTGGGCACGCAGGTCACGCTCCAGCATCCGCTCGGCGTAGGCTGTGCGATCCGCCCAGGGGAGGGCATCTCCGTCACTCGCCACCTCCTCACGAATGATCGCGCGGCCGGATTCGGGGATCGTGTGAAAGCCGCGGCGGGCGAGCTCGGTGATCAGGCTGGTCTTCCCCGCACTTGGGCCGCCCGTCACGACGAAGAAATGCTCGCTCATCGGCCATCCTCGGTTGTGCAAGGGGGAAGGGCTGCGCAGCGGCCAACACGCCGAAAAGCGCGGATCGCGGCAGCCTGGAAATTCGCAGGGTAAACAGCACACGGCTGCGTGACAGAGGCAAAACCTCTGACGAGAAAGGCAGACCTACCTGGTGCTTTTCAGTAGGGGGTTGGTGGAGCCTAGGGGGATCGAACCCCTGACCTCTTGCATGCCATGCAAGCGCTCTCCCAGCTGAGCTAAGGCCCCGTTCCGTGCGCCCTTGCGAGCGCGTGCCGCTCTCTAAGAGACGGCCAAGGCGAGATCAAGTAGAAAATCCCGCCCTCGTACGGCGGCCCCGAACGGGCCGCCGGAAAGGCCCGGCGCTTGCGCGCGCCGGACCGCCAGATCAGTCTTCATCGTCCTTGCTGGCAACGTCGCCGAGATCTTCGAACGAGACCGAATCGTCGTCGTCGTCATCTTCCTCGAGCACGTCATCGCCGAGATCGACATCTTCTTCCTCGTCGTCCTCGATCAGCAGGTCGTCGCCGTCCTTATCCTTGGCGGCGGCCTTCTTCGTCTGCGCATCCTCGGCATCGGCCACCATGGTGCGGCTCTTGGCGGCATCGACGGTGACGGTCTGGCCCGTGTAGGGGCTGACGATCGGGTTGCGGTTCATGTCGTAGAAGCGCTTGCCCGTGGTCGGGCAGACGCGCTTGGTTCCCCATTCTTCCTTGGGCATGGTGATCCTCATAATTCTGCGGCTGGCAACCAGCGGCGACTCAGGTGGCGCCGGGTCTTGCGACGGATTCAGCGCCTCTGCCATATGCATGACATGGTGTCAAAACCTTTGGCCAAAGGCGGGTCCCTCATGAGTCATCACGTTTTGCCCGGCGACCCGCCGGTGAAGGTGGCGCTGAAGCGCTCGGCCCGCGCGCGGCGCTACACGCTGCGCGTCAGCCGCAC
Source organism: Pseudoroseicyclus sp. H15 (assembly GCF_054353345.1). Lineage (NCBI taxonomy): Bacteria > Pseudomonadati > Pseudomonadota > Alphaproteobacteria > Rhodobacterales > Paracoccaceae > Pseudoroseicyclus > Pseudoroseicyclus sp. H15. The sequence goes on along the minus strand of NZ_JBTHJE010000001.1, from coordinate 521,541 downwards.
CACGGGCGAGGCCGTGCTGACGCTGCCAACGCGGGCGAGGGAGGCCGACGGGCTGGCCTTCGTGGCCGAGCGCGAGAGCTGGCTGCGCCGCCAGCTCGCCGATTGCGCGCCCGAGCTGCGGCCCGTGCCGGGCGGGGCGATCCCGTTCAAGGGCCGCGAGGTGCAGCTGCAGCCGACGAAGGTGCGGCGGGTGACCGAGGCCGAGGGCGCCCTGCTGGTACCGCAGGACCCGGCTCTGCTGGCGCCGCTCCTTGCCGCCTTCCTGAAGGAGGAGGCGCGGGCGGCGCTGGTGGAGGCCTCAGAGCGCTATGCCGCCGCGCTGGGGGTGCGCTTCGGGCGGGTCACCTTGCGCGACACGCGCTCGCGCTGGGGCTCGTGCACGGCGAAGGGCGACCTGATGTACTCGTGGCGGTTGATCCTCGCGCCACCGGCGGTGCTGGATTACGTCGCCGCCCACGAGGTGGCGCATCTGCGCGAGATGAACCACTCGCCGGCCTTCTGGTCGCTGGTGGCGCAGATCTGCCCGGGAGAGGCGGCGCAGCGCGACTGGCTGAAGCGCCATGGCGCCGATCTGCACCGACTGCGGCTATAGCCGCCAGAGTGACGCATTGACCGGCCCGCCGGCTGTGATCACAGTACCGCATGGCTCTCACAGCCCGCCCGCAACCGCCGCGTCTGACAGAGACGCCCCGCCCGCCGGAGATCACCGGCGCGGCGCATGACCGCGTGTACCGGGCGCTGCGCAGCCAGATCATGCATGGCGAGATCGCCCCCGGCCAGTCGCTCACCCTGCGCGGCATCGGCAAGAGCTTCGACGTCTCGATGACCCCGGCGCGAGAGGCGGTGCGGCGGTTGGTGGCGGAAGGGGCGCTGTCGCTCTCGGCGTCGGGCCGCGTCTCGACGCCCGCATTGTCAAACGAACGGATCGAGGAGCTGGCGACGCTGCGCGCGCTGTTGGAGCCGGAGCTCGCCAGCCGCGCCCTGCCCCGCGCCCATTTCGCGCTGATCGACCGGCTGGAGGCGATCAACGCCTCGGTCAGCCAGATGGTGGGGCGCCACGATGCCTCGGGTTATTTGCGCACCAATCTGGAATTTCACCGCACGCTCTATCTGCGCGCCCAGGCCCCCGCGATTCTGGCGATGGCCGAAACGGTCTGGCTGCAGCTGGGCCCGACGATGCGCGCCCTCTACGCGCGCCTGCGCCGCACCGAGCCGCCGCAGCACCACCGGCTGATCCTCGCCGCGCTGCAGGCCGGCGACGAGCCGGGGCTGCGGCTGGCGATCCGGGCAGACGTGACGCAGGGGCTGCGGATGCTGAAGGGATAGAACCTTTCGGAGTCGTTGAGCCTTGAAACGGTGAGGCTCAGCATACCCGCGCAGGGCGAGGGAGGAGCGGCGAGGGTGGCGGGGTGAACCCAGCCCTACGGGGCCCATGCCCGAGGCGCAGCTATCAACTCTCCGACAGCTTCACTCGCAGCTCGCGCAGCACCGGCAGAAGCTGGCGCACCTTGTCCTCGCCGACGCGCCGCGTGATGTCGCTCATCAGCGGCACGATGGCGGTCACCGCGTTGTCCCGCGCCGTCCGGCCGGCGGGCGAGAGCGAGACAAGCTTGCGGCGGGCATCGTCCCAATCGGGGCGCACATGCACCCAGCCGTTCCATTCCAGCTTCGACAGCGTGTTGGTCATCGCGCCGCGGGTGAGGTGGAACGTCCGCGCCAGCTGCGCCGGAGTGCGCTCGCCGCCATGGGTGGCGAGATGGTTGAGCACCGAGAATTGCGATAGCTCCATGCCGCGCGGCAGCACCTTGGTCAGCTGGGCGCGGCTGAGCTGGTCGACCGTCAGGATCTCGCTGATCAGCGCAATCGCGAGATTCTCCGTCACCTCGCTCACCCGGCCGGCCCTTCGAAGGCGCGATCATGCGTCAGCGCCGGCAGCTTGCCGCGCGCCTCGGCGACCTTGGCGAGGTCGAGATCGACGATATGCACGCCGGGTTCCTCCCCGGCATCCAGCAACACCTCGCCCCAAGGCGCCACGGCCAGCGAATGGCCGTAGGAGCGGCGGGGCCGCCCGCGCGAACCTTCGTGCGCGCCGGTCTGCGCCGCGGCCAGCACGAAGGCGCCGCATTCGATGGCGCGGGCGCGCAGCAGTACCTCCCAATGGCCCGGCCCGGTGCCGGGCGAGAAGGCGGCGGGCACCAGCAGCACCTCGGCCCCGGCTTGCACCAGCGCGCGATGCAGATGCGGGAAGCGCACGTCGTAGCAGATGGTCAGGCCGAGCTTGGCGAGCGGCGTCTCGGCCACCACTGCCCGGTCGCCGGGCCGGTAGCCAGCGCTCTCGCGATAGGTCTCGGTTTCCGAGACCTGCACGTCGAACATGTGGATCTTGTCGTAGCGCGCCGCGATCTCACCCTCGGGCGAGATCAGGAACGCGCGGTTGGCGAAGCGGCCATCCTCGTCGCGCGTCTTGAGCGCCAGCGAGCCGATGGTCAGCCACAGCCCATGCTCCGCCGCCGCCTCGCGCAGGCCGGCGAGGGTCGCGTCGTCCTCCTCCAGCGCCAGCACCTCCTGCTGGTGCGTGCGCGAGGCCGAGACGCAATTGGTCACCTCCGGCGTGCAGACAAGCTCCGCCCCGCCCGCCTTCGCCTCGGCGATCATGGCGCGGGCGGCGGCGAGGTTCTCCGCCGGCTGGTCGGAGGAGCACATCTGCAGGAGGGCGGCCTTCACGCGGCCAGCAGCCCGTCGAGCTTGCCGGAGCGGTCGAGCGCGAAGAGATCGTCGCAGCCGCCGATGGGCGTGCCGTCGATGAAGATCTGCGGCACGGTCATGCCGCCGCCTGAGCGCTGGATCATCTCGGCGCGCCGGTCGGGATGGGCGGCGATGTCGACCTCGGCAAAGCTGGCGCCCTTCTGGGTGAGCAGCCGTTTCGCGGCATGGCAGAAGCCGCAGGTGGGCTTGGTGTAGATTTCAACGTTTTTCATTGGGGCCTCCTGAGGGGGGATAGCCTCAATCTAGGCATCCTTTGCCGTCCGGGCCAGCGTGAGCGTGCAAACCTCTTTTGCACCCGCAGCAAGAAGGGCACGTGTCGCCGCCGAAAGCGTCGCGCCCGTGGTGAGCACATCGTCGACCAGCAGCACCCGCCGGCCCTTCACCGGTGCGGCCCGGCGCGGATGCGCGGCGATGGCGCCGGCGAGCGCGGCTTCGCGGGCCGGTCGGCTCAGCCCCTCCAGCTTGGGCGTGGGCGCGGGGCGGATCAGCGCGTCGGGCAAGACCTGCAGGCCCAGCTCGCGGCCCAGCGCCTGCGCCAGCAGCGCCGCCTGATTGTAGCGCCGCGCCCAGAGGCGGCGCCAGTGCAGCGGCACGGGCACCACGAGCGCGCCCTCGGGCGAGAGTGGCGGCGCCACGCGCGCCAGCCAGGCGCCGAAGGGGCGGGCCAGCTCGGCCCGGTCATGCGCCTTGAAGGCCAGCACCAGCCGGGCGCCGGTATCGCGGTAGAGCAGCACGGAGCGCCCACGCGCCCAGGGCGGGCGGTCGGCGAGGCAGGCATCGCAGAGCACCGCCAGACCCTCCGGCTCTTCCCCCGGCAGGGGCAGGCCGCAGGCGTCGCAGACGAGGCCCGAGATCAGATGCGCCTCGCTCCAGCAGGCGGCGCACAGGCCGAAGCCCTCGGCCGTCAGGCCGCCGCAGGCCACGCAGGCCGGCGGGTAGATCAGATCGGCCAAGGCTTGCATCCGCCCCATCGCCGCCGCATCTCCCATCACATGAGCCTAACCGACCGCACCGCCCTCGCCCGCCAGCGTTCCCGCGCCGCCCGCGCGCCTGCCCTCTTCCTGCAGGAGGAGGCGGCCAACGACGTTCAGGAGAGGGTCGCCGAGGTTAACAGGGCGTTTACGTCGCCCGCCGTCGTGACGCCCTGGCCGGAGCTCTGGGCGGCGCGCATGCCCGGCGCCAAGCTCATCCCCGATGGTGAGACGCTGGACCTGACCGAAGGCTCGCACGACCTCGTTATCCATGCGCTCAGCCTGCACTGGGCCGACGACCCGCTCGGCCAGATCATCCAGTGCGCCCGGGCGCTCAAGCCCGACGGCCTGTTCATCGCAAGCTTCTTCGGCGGCGAGACGCTCGCCCCGCTTCGCGCCGCGCTGGCCGAGGCGGAGGCGGCGGTGACCGGCGGCGCCAGCCCCCGCGTGCTGCCGATGGCAGAGGTGCGGCAGGCCGGGGCGCTGCTGCAGCGGGCCGGGCTCGCCCTGCCGGTGGCCGATCTCACGCCCTTCACTGTCAGCTATTCCGACCCGCTGGCCCTGATGCGCGACCTGCGCGCCATGGGTGAGGGCAATGCCCTGGCCCAGCGCCTGCGCCAGCCCACAAGGCGCGAGGTGATCGCCCGCGCCGCCGCGCTCATGCAGCAGGATGCCGATGACGAGGGCCGCATCACCGCCCGGTTCGAGATGATCACCCTCACCGCCTGGTCGCCCGGCCCCGGCCAGCAGCAGCCCATGCGCCCCGGCTCGGCCACCACCCGGCTGGAGGATGCGCTTCGTGCCGCGCGGGAAGAGGGGGGCAAAGATTGATCCCGGCGCCGCTTGCCGCGTATTGAGGCCCGACAGGAGGCCCATCCCATGCGTCAGCTCCCCCCCGATCACCCGAAGATACCTTCGGCGAAGACCGGCATTCTCCTCGCCAATCTCGGCACGCCGGATGCGACCGATTACTGGTCGATGCGCCGGTACCTTTCGGAATTCCTCTCCGACAAGCGCGTCGTCGATTACCCGGCCTGGCTATGGCAGCCGATCCTGCAGGGGCCGATCCTGGCTCGCCGCCCGTCGAAGAGCGGCGCCAATTACAAGATGATCTGGAACAAAGAGGCCAACGAGAGCCCGCTGATGACGATCACAAAGGCGCAGACGGCGGCCATCGCCGACTGGGCCGAGCATCGCTACGGCGACAAGGTGATGGTCGATTTCGCCATGCGCTACGGCAACCCCTCGACCCGCTCGGTCGTGCGCAAGATGATCGGGGCCGGGTGCTCGCGGCTGCTCTTCTTCCCGCTCTATCCGCATTACGCCGGTGCCACTGTGGCGACGGCCAATGACGAGCTGTTCCGCAGCATGATGAAGGAGAAGTGGCAGCCGACCCTGCGTATCGTGCCGCCCTATTTCGACGAGGCCGATTACATCGCCGCGCTGGCCAATTCCGTGCGGGCCGGGCTGGAGGGCAAGGAGATCGACATCCTGCTCTGCTCATACCACGGCCTGCCGGAGCGCTACCTGCGCGAGGGCGACCCCTACCATTGCCAGTGCCAGAAAACGACGCGCCTGCTGCGCGAAGAGCTGGGCTGGGCGCCCGAGAAGATCATGACGACCTTCCAGTCGAAATTCGGGCCCGAGGAATGGCTCCAGCCCTATACGGTGGAAGAGGTCGCCAAGCAGGCAAAGGCCGGCAACAAGCGTGTCGCCATCGTCGCCCCTGCCTTCAGCGCCGATTGCATCGAAACGCTGGAAGAGATCCAGGGCGAGATCGCCGAGAGCTTCGAGCACGCGGGCGGCGAGAGCTTCACCTATATCCCCTGCCTCAATGCGGGCGACGAGCACATCAGCGTGCTGACCCGCCTGATCGAGACGAATCTGGCCGGCTGGACTTTGAGCTAGACTGCCTCAGCCGGCGGGGCCGCCAGCCTCGCCGGCGCTATCGTCGTCGCCGCCATTTGCCAGAATGAAGAGCACGACGCCCGCGAGCGCCAGCATCAGCGGGCGGGCCTGATGGTCGAAGCCAGCGGTCTCTTCCACCACCTGCGGCGGGGCGGCGGGCACCTCATCGGCCAGCGCGGGCGCAGCAGCGCCGGCGGCGAGAGTGAGGGCGAGAGTGGCGGAGATCAGGCGAGACATGGGCGACCTTTCGGTTGGGCTTGGGCCCGAGGGTTCGGGACCAATCTGCGCCCTTTGCCGCCTCAGATCAACATGACCTGGGTGCCCACGGGCGTCAGCTCGAAGAGCTCGGCGATGTGCTCGTTGTAGAGCCCGATGCAGCCGTTCGAGCTGGGGCGCCCAATCTTGCGCGTGTCATGCGTGCCGTGGATGCGGTAATACTGCCACGACAGGTAAAGCGCGAAGGGCCCCAGCGGGTTGGTCGGGTCGCCGCCTTCCACCACCGAGGGCCACTCGGGGTTACGCTCGAGCATCGAGGGCGTCGGCCGCCAGGTGGGGGCAACGACCTTTTGTGTGACCGAGCACTCACCGCGGCGCGTCAGTTCTTCCGACGCGGGCACCGAGGTGGGGTAGAGCCGGTAGATGCTCTGATCGGCGTTCCAGAAATGCAGGGCGCGGCTGCGGATATCCACGAGGATGGCTGCCGGCGCGGTGTTGCTGAAGTAATCCTGCCAGTTCAGCGTACGGAAGCTGGAGACGTTGCGCACGACGCTCTGGCTGATCTCGCCCTCGATGACGGTCGAGTTCGACATAGCGGTGCTCTGGCCGAAGGCGGCGCTGCCTGCAGCGGTGGCGGCGGCCCCGGCGGCGGAGGCCATGAAACGACGGCGCGACAATGCGGTGGAGGGCGACTTGCCCATGGGCTGCTCCTTGAGGTCTTGTGGCGACTCTTGAGGCCCTCATACCGCGCGGGCGCCTTGCAGGTAAACGCTCGGCACCGCTTTCACCGCAAAGTGAGGCACCGCTCGGCCAAGTGCCGCCGAGAGGGCATTTGAACCGGCCCGCGCCGCGAGGTAAGGAGCCGGGACAAATCTTGGAGACAGCTCATGCAGCGCCGATCCTTCGTGCTCGCCCTGCCCGCCCTGGCCCTCGCGGCCTGTGCCCGCCCGAATGTCGGCGCCGATGGCCTGCCGCCGCCGCAGATCTACGACATCACGCCCGAGGTCGAGGCCGGCATCCCGTTTCGCTTTCTCGACGGGCTGAACACGCTGCGCGGCGCCGCGGGCGCGCCGCCGGTGCAGCTCGACGCGCAGCTCAACGCCGCCGCCGCCACGCATTCGCGCGACATGGCGCTGCAGAACCGGCCCTGGCATTTCGGCTCTGACGGCTCGTCGCCGCTCGACCGGCTGAACCGGGTGGGCTACGTCGGCTCGCTCATTGGCGAGACCATCTCGGAGAGCTACGAGACCGAGCTGGAAACGCTCGCCGCCTGGGCCGAGGCGCCCGAGACGCGCGAAGTGCTGCTCGACCGGCGCGCCACCCGCGTGGGGCTCGCCTGGTTCCAGGAGCCGTCAGGCAAGCTGTGGTGGACGATGGTGCTGGGCGCCTGAGCGCCCGGCCCCTCCGCTAGATGCGCAAACGGGCCCCCTTGGGGGCCCGATGTCGTTTCGGCTGAGCCGTTTGATCAGGGCAGCAGCGTGATCTGCGTACCGGGCTGCACGGCGGCGTAGATCTCCTCGATCTCCTCATCCGAGACGGCGATGCAGCCGGCTGTCCAGTCGCGCTGGCCGACGAACTCCTTAGGCGTGCCGTGGATGAAGATGTCGCCTCCGGGGCTGCGCCCCATCGAGGCGGCGAAGGCCCTGTCTTGCGCGTCGGGGTAGGAGATGCCGACCGAGAGGTGATAGCGGCTGTCGGGGTTGTGCCGGTCGATCCAGTACACGCCCTCGGGCGTCTTGCCGTCGCCCTCGAACTGCTTGTGGCCCTCGGGCGAGAAGCCAAGCTGGAAGTTGTAGGTGCGCACCGCAGAGTTGCCGCTGAGAAGAAACAGCCGGCGGTCGGTCTTCGAGACCAGAAGCTGGGTGACTTCAGGCCCCGTGTAAGCGCGGAATTTGCTCGCGCAGCCGGCGAGGCTGGTGGCGCCCGCCGCGGCTGACGCGGCCAGAAAGGTGCGTCGGTTCAACATATACTGCCTTTGATGCCGGTTTTCCGGTCTACTGCTCGCGGCGGTGTGTATCGCGCCTTCGTGAGTCGGCCAAATGCCGGATGCGTGAGCGGCGCAGATCAGCGGCTGGCGCGTGTCGCCAATTCAACATGCGGGCTCCAGCGGAACTGATCGACCACCGTAACCGGGCCAAGCGAGAAGCCGGCCTCGGCCAGCCGGGCCGCATCGCGGGCGAAGGTCACCGGGTTGCATGAGACCAGCGCAACGGTGGAGAGCGAGGAGGCCGCGATCTCGGCCATCTGCGCCTCCGCCCCAGCACGCGGCGGGTCGATGACGGCGGCGTCGTAGCGGCTCAGCTCGTCGGGCAGCAGCGGGCGGCGGAAGAGATCGCGCGCCTCGGTGGTGACCCGGTGCAGCCCCGGCGCGGCGCGCCAGCCGGCATCGAGCGCGCGGAGCATGGCAGCCTCTCCCTCGACGGCATGGACCTCGGCCCGCTCGGCCAGCGGCAGGCTGAAGGTGCCGCAGCCGGCGAAGAGGTCGACGATGCGCTTCGCGCCTTCCGTCGCCGCCAGCACCTCGGTGAGCAGCGCTGCCTCGCCCTCGCGGGTGGCCTGGAGGAAGGCGCCGGGCGGCGGCGCCACGCGGGCGCGGCCCATGGGCTGGTCGGGCGCATGCAGCTCGGCCACCACCTCGCCCTCCCATGCGATACGCGACAGGCCATGGGCGGCGGCGAGGGCCGGCAGCTCCATGCGCAGGGCGGCATCGAGCGGGCGACCGCCCTCGACCAGCACATCGGGGCCGGCGGGGCTGTCTGTCACCGTCAGCGACACCTCGCTCTTGCGGCTGGCGGCGAGGCGGGTGAGCGCCTCCAGCGCCGGCAGGGTGGCGCGCAGCCGGTCGGTAACGAGCTGGCACTCGGGCACCGCGGTGATCTGATCGGAGGCGCGGGCATGGAAGCCCACGAGCGCGCCACCCTTCGTCTTGCGGCCCGAAAAGCGGGCGCGGCGGCGCGAGCGGGGCGGCGAGGTGACGGGGCCGCGCAGCTCGGCCTCCAGCCCCTGGGCGGCCAGCGCCCGCTCGACGATGCCAAGCTTCCACCCCGCCACGAAGGGGTCGGAGGCATGCTGCATGGCGCAGCCGCCGCAGGTCTTGAAATGACGGCAGGGCGGCGAGACGCGGTCGACCGAGGGCTCGACGATGCGCGGGGTGCCCTCGGTCGGCTCGACCAGCTCGCCGGGCAGCACGCGCGGCAGCAGCGAGCCATCCTCGGCCCGGCCCATCCCGGTGAGCGTGAGAGTTTCGATGCGCAGCGCCATGGCGCCGGCCTGTCGGGCAGCGGGGCGGGGAAGTCAAGCTCGGCGGGTCGGTTGGAGGTCGGCTGGGGTACCGAGGGCGCCGCTCAATCCCAGCCCGGTGCGCGCCAAAGGCGCAGGGCGAGCGCCGGCCCGTCCCGCGGGCTGGCGCTCTGGTGACGTTGGCGCAGAGCTCGCCGCGGGGAGGGGCCTGGCAGGCATAAAGCACCCTCGCGGGGCCGGAGGAGCGCCACCCCACGTGCCAGCGCTCGCCCTGCGCCTGCATCCGTGGTGTGAGTGGTGGGGGTCGGCTTGGTGGGTTGAAAACCCACCCTACAAGGGCTCTACGCCCCCTACTCCGCCGCTTCTGCCGCCCCGTCGGTGCCGATGAAACCGCCGGACTGACGCTTCCAGTAGCGGGCGTAGAGGCCGTCAATCTCCAGCAAGTCGTGGTGCGTGCCCTCTTCGACGATCCGGCCCTCGTGCATCACCACGATCCGGTCCATCGAGGAGAGCGTCGACAGCCGGTGCGCGATGGCCAGCACCGTCTTGCCGCGCATCGCATCCTCCAGCGCTTCGAGGATCTGCGCCTCGACCTCGCTGTCGAGTGCCGAGGTCGCCTCGTCGAGCACCAGGATCGGCGCGTCCTTCAGCAGCGCCCGGGCCAGCGAAATCCGCTGCCGCTGCCCGCCAGAGAGCTTCACGCCGCGCTCGCCGAGGAAGGCGTCATAGCCCGCCCTGCCGCGAAAATCGCGGAGCTCGCCGATGAAATCATGCGCCTCGGCCCGGGCGGCGGCATCCTCGACCTCGGCCTGGCTGGCATCGGGCTTGCCGTAGCGGATGTTGTCGCGGGCCGTGCGGTTGAACATGGCCGTCTCCTGCGTGACCATGCCGATCTGCCGGCGCAGGCTTTCCTGAGTGACCTGGCTCACATCCTGCCCGCCCACGCGGATCGCCCCCTCCTCGGCATCGTAAAGCCGCAGGAGCAGTGCCACGAGGGTCGACTTGCCGGCGCCGGAGGCACCCACAACGCCCACCTTCTCGCCCGGCGCGATGCGCAGGGTAAGGTCGCGGATACCGCCGTTGCCGCCGCCATAGGTGTAGGTGACGTTGTCGAAGAAGATGTCGCGCGCCGGCTGCAGCACCTCGGCATCGGGCGCGTCCTGCAGGCGCCATTCGGGCGTGAGGGTGTCGATGGCATCCTCGACCTCGCCGAGGTTGGAATACATCTGCATCAGCGTGAAGCTCACCCAGCCGGTCATCTGCGCCAGCCGCAGGGCGATGGCACCGGCGGCAACGATCTGCCCGGTGCTCGCCTGGCCCTGGCTCCACAGATAGAGCGGGATGCCCACCAGCAGCACGGGCAGCGTGCCCGCCAGCGTCATCAGCCAGAAGCGGAACGCGGTAGAGACGCGGCCGAAGCTGAGCTGATCCATCCGGAAGCGGCGCAGGGCGCCGAGCGCGGCGCGATCCTCGAAATCGCTATGGGCGAAAAGCTTGACCGTCTTGATGTTGGTGATCGTGTCCACCACCTGGCCCGTCACCCGGGCGCGGCTTTCGGCGCGGGCCTTCGCGGTGCTTCGGATGCGGGGGATGTAGTAGACGAGCAGGCCGAGATAGCCGGCGAGCCAGACCAGAAGCGCCAGCACCGTCCAGCCGTCGATCAACCCCAGCATCGCCAGAGCACCGATGAAAGACGACAGCGCGAAGATCACCGTGTTGACGAAGTCGTTGGCGAGGTCGGAGACAGCCCGCGCGGCCTGCATCTCCTTCTGGGCGATGCGGCCGGCGAAGTCATTGTCGAAGAAGTTCACAGCGTGGCCGAGCGTGTAGCGAAACAGCCGGCTGAGCACGAGGTTGAAGATGTTCGGCGCCATCATCACCGTCTGACTGAGGGAGTTGATCCCCAAGGCGATTGGCCGCGCGATGATGAAGAAGACGGCGACGCCCAGCAGCATCCAGCCGTTGTCGGCAAAGAACTCCGCCGGGCCGGCATTGTCTGTCGAATCGATGATCGAACCCAGCAGGTAGGCGGCCAGCACCTCTGTTGTGCCGGCGATGAACGACAGGATCGAGGCGAACCAGAGCACCCCGCCTGAGCCCTTCAGGGCCCAGCGCATGAAGGGCATGGTGGTGCGGGGCGGGGGCGAGCCGGCGTCGGCCTCGAAGTCGAACGGGTGCTCTATCTTTGCTTTCAGGGCAGCGAAATCAACCCGCCGCCCCAGCTCCCGCCCGCTCGCCTCGCTCATCCTGCCGTCCTTCTCACTCCGCCGCGGCGACCTCTTCGTCTTCGCCGAGGAACCCGCCCGATTGCCGCGACCAGAGGCTGGCATAGACACCGCCCAGCTCCAGCAGCTCGGCATGGCTGCCATCTTCGATGACCCGCCCGTGATCCATCACGACGATCCGGTCCATCTGCGCGATGGTGGAAAGCCGGTGCGCGATGGCGATCACGGTCTTGCCTTCCATCATCCCGTAGAGCGTGTCCTGAATGGCGGCTTCCACCTCGGAATCGAGGGCAGATGTCGCCTCGTCGAGGATCAGGATAGGCGCGTCTTTCAGCATAACGCGGGCAAGGGTGATCCGTTGCCTTTGACCGCCCGACAATTTGACGCCCCGCTCGCCGACGAGCGCATCGTAGCCGTGATGGCCCTTGTTGTCCTCAAGCCCCACGATGAAATCATGCGCCTCGGCGCGGCGGGCAGCCTGTAGCATCTGCTCTTCGCTGGCGTCGGGGTTGCCATAGAGGATGTTGTCGCGCACCGAACGATGCAGCAGCGAGCTTTCCTGCTGCACCACGCCGATAGCGCGGCGCAGGCTGTCCTGCGTCAGATGGGCGATGTCCTGCCCGTCGATCAGGATGCGCCCGCCCTCGGCATCGTAGAAGCGCAGCAGCAGTTTCACGAGCGTCGACTTGCCGGCGCCCGAGCGGCCGACCAGGCCGACCTTCTCGCCGGGATTGATCGACAGGCTGACCTTGTCGAGCCCGCCGGCCTGGCGGCCGTAGTGATGCGTCAGCCCCTCGATCTCGATCCGCCCCTCGCCGAGCTGAAGATCGCCCGCCTTCGGCTTGTCGATCAGCGTCACCGGCTGGGCGATGGTCTCCATCCCCTCCGAGACGATGCCGAGGTTCTGGAAGAAGTTCGACACGGCCCACATGATCCAGCCCGACATGGCGTTGAGCCGCAGCACCAGCGCCACGGCGGCCGCCACAACACCGGGCGAGGCCGCGCCCTGCAGCCACAGCGCGATGGCCCAGCCGGCAACGCCGACGATCAGGTAGCCGTTCAGCACCACGAGGCCGAGTTCCATCAGCGTGTAGAGCCGCATCTCCTTGCGGACGGTCTCGCGCGTGTCTTCGATGGCCTCGCGGGCATAGTCGATCTCGCGGGCATTATGCGCGAACATCTTCACCGAATGGATGTTGGTGTAGCTGTCCACCACACGGCCCGTCAGGGCCGAGCGCGCATCCGAAGAGGCCTTCGAGGCCGGCTCGATCCTCTTGATCACCCAGCGCATCAGCGCGCCATAGAGCACGACCCAGACGAGCAGCGGCAGGATCAGCCGCGGGTCGGCATCGCCGAGCAGCACGGCAGAGCCGATGAGATAGGCAATGGCATAGGCGATGGCGTCGAACAGCTGGAAGACCACCTCGTTCGCGGCCGGCGGCGTTTGCATGATGCGCCCGGCGATGCGGCCGGCGAAATCATTCTCGAACCAGCCAACCGACTGGCGCAGCACATGCCGGTGGCTCCGCCAGCGGATCAGCGTGCCGAAGTTCACCATGATCGTGTTGTGCAGCAGCGCCATGCCGACGATCTGCACGGCGGGCCGGATCGTCAGCAGGAAGATGGCGACGAAGATCAGCTCCCACCCATAGGCCTGCCAGAAGCCTGAGACGCCGGCATCGAGGAAGTTCACCAGCCGGCCCATGTAGCCGATCAGCCAAAGCTCGATGATGGCCGCGGTAACCGAAAAGACCACCGTGGCCGCGAAGACCTTGCGGAACGGCCGGGCGTACTGGTTCAGGAACGGCCACAGTTTTTTGGGCGGGTGGTCGGTTTCCTCGTAGGGCGTGTAGGGGTCTACGAGGTTTTCGAAAAAGCGGAAAAAGCGCGAGTACATAGCGGAGGGCCTGAAGCAAAAGCAGCGATGAGACGAAGAGGAGCGGCGGGAAAACCGGGCCGCCCAAACGGGATCGGACCGGTTAAACCTGGTCTGCGAAAATCCCGTTTCTCATCGTACCCTCCTGGCTAGGTGGCATTCCTGTACCCCACGAAAAAGGGATTGTCACCCCTCCAAATCCAGCAGCTCCTCGCGGGTGAGGGTGAAGCCCGAGCCGACCCAGCGTTTCTCCAGCTCCCGGAGCCGTGCGCCCAGCTCGGCGCCCTCGTACTTCGGCCGCAAATCGCTGGCGGAGATGGGGAAGCGCGCTTCAGCCCCGCGCTGCAGCTCTGGCAGCGACTGCGGCGATGCGCCGCGCAGGGCCAGCACGCTGGCCCCCTCCTCCGCGCCCATCCGGTAGCCCAGCTCGGCGGGCGGCATTGGCGAGGCGGCGGCCTCCGCCAGCCGGGCCGTCTGGCCGGCCAGCGCCTTGGAGAGTCGCAGCCGCTCGAAGGCCCCCTCGCCCCCCAGCGCCGCCAGCCGGCGCGGGGCATCGGACGCCAGGCCCAGCTCGGCCTCGGCATGCACCACCGGCGCGATGCCCTGGGCGCTGGCGCCCGGCAGCACACGGGCGAGCAGGCCGGCCATCTCCATCGACGCCAGCGCCGGGGCCGGGTCTGGCGCCGCCAGCAGGCGCATCATCTCGTGGCCGATGCGTTCGCGCGACAGATGCTTCAGCGCCTCGCCCGCTTCGGCGCAGGCGGCGAGGCCCTCGGCGTCGACCCCCTCCTCCGGCGCGCCATACCAGGCGGTGAAGCGGAAGAAGCGCAAGATGCGCAGGCCGTCTTCTTCGATCCGCCGGGCAGGATCGCCGATGAAGCGCACGCGCCGGGCGCGCAGGTCGGGCAGGCCGCCCAGCGGGTCGAGCAATGTGCCGTCGGCGCGCGCATAGAGCGCGTTCATGGTGAAGTCGCGCCGCGCGGCATCCTCGGCGATATCGGTGGAGAAGCGCACGACGGCATGGCGCCCGTCGGTTTCGACATCGGCGCGGAAGGTGGTGACCTCCAGTGCCTCACCCTCCGCCACCAGCGTCACGGTGCCATGCGAGATGCCTGTGGGCACCGCCTTCACGCCGGCGGCCTTGGCCAGCTCGATCACGCGGGTGGGGGTCGCATCCGTCGCCAGGTCCAGATCGCCGGGCGCCAGACCCATCAGCGCGTTGCGCACGCAGCCGCCCACGAACAGCGCCTGGTGCCCGCCCGCTGCAAGCAGGCCGGTGACAGCGCGGGCGGCCGGGCTCTCCAACCAGTCCGCATGCAGCGTCACGCCATCCATTCCGCCAGCCCCCGCAGCATCCGCGCCGTGGCGCCCCAGATGTAATAGGGGCCCCAGGGCACGGTATAATAGCGCCGCCGCACGCCCTGCCAGCGCCGGCCCTCGATGCGGTAATTGCCGATGTCGAGCACATGGGCGAGCGGCACGCGGAAGATCTCCTCCACCTCGCCCGCCTCGGGCCGCTCGGCAAAGCCGGGGCGGATCAGCGCGAGGACAGGCGTCACGGCGAAGGCAGTAACCGTCTCATGCGCCGGGAAGGGGCCGAGCACGTCGACATGGTCGCTCGGCAGGCCGATCTCCTCCCCCGCCTCTCGCAAGGCGGCATCGACGGGGCCGGCATCCACCGGTTCGAGCTTGCCGCCGGGAAAGGCGATCTGCCCCGGGTGGTGGCGCAGATGAGAAGCCCGCTTGGTGAGGATGACCTGCGGCACCTCCCCCGCTTCGATGCCGATCAGCACGCCGGCGGGGCGGAGCTTGCGCTCGCCCGCCGGCCGCACCTGCGGATTGAGATCGAAATCGGAGGAGCCGCCCCCGGCGCGCTCCAGCGCGGTCTTGAGCCTGTCGCGCAGCTCAGCCGTCATCGCCGGGCGGATCTGTCGCCTCGAAGCCCAGCGTTTCGGGCGCGAATTCGTAATGCGCTCCGCAGAACTGGCAATCGGCGGTGACGATGCCCTCGTCGGTCGTCATGTGGCCGATGTCTTTCGCCGAATAGATCGACAGCGACTGGCGCACCTTGTCAGCCGAGCAGGAGCAGCCAAAGCGCACCGGCTGCGGATCGAAGACTCGTGGGTCCTCTTCATGAAAGAGCCGCACCAGCAGGTCCGGCGGCGCCACCTCGGGCCCGATCAGCTCGGGCACCTCGACCGAATCGAGCAGGATGTTCACGCGCCGCCAATCCTCCGCCGCCTTCTCGGACGGAGCGAGCAGATCGTCGGCCGAGAGCAGGCCATCCTTGCTGGTGGCGTCGCCCTTGGCGAAGGGAGAGGCCTCGGGCATGTGCTGCAGCATCACGCCGCCGGCGCGCCAGTCGTCCTCGGCCTCCTCGCGGCCCCAGGCCAGCGAAAAGCGGGTCGGCAATTGCTCCGACTGGGCGAAATAGGTGCTGGCGCAGGCGGCGAGCGATCCGCCCGCAAGCGGTGTGATGCCCTGATAGGGCGTCGTGCCCTCGCCCTGGTCGATCAGCACGGCGAAATAGCCCTTGCCGATCTGCCCGAAGGCGTCTGCCACGGTGTTCAGCCGCTCGGTATCGTAGCTGGCCCAGGCGCGGATGCGGGCCTGGCCGCCCTCTTCCTCGGGACCGTAGTAATCGGCGGCGATGATGCGTACCGGGCCGTCGCCCCGGACCTGGACAGAGAGCTTCCAGCGCAGCTTGATGCTCTGCCCGATCAGCGCAGTGATCAGGGCGACCTCGGCCACGAGGCTTTCCACCAGCGGCGGGTAATCGTGCTGCGACAGCAGCTCGTCGAGCACGCCATCGAGCCGCGCAACGCGGCCGCGGATGTCGGAAATGTCGAGCTGGAACGGCAGGATCGAGTCGTCCCAGGCGATACGGGCGCCGAGAGTCATGGGGTTTCCTTGGCCTTTAGGGTGGGCATGTTCGGCCCCATATAGGCATCCCCCGGTGAATACCAACCGTCTGTGAGCCCTGCATGGCCGCCCTGCGTGCCGGGCCGGGCGAGTTTGGCGGCGCTTTGCTTTGCCGGGATCGGCGGTCATACCCGCCTGGCGATGACCCGAGGAGTGACGATATGATCCGACGCTGCGGCGAGCCTGTCAAACCCGGCGTGCGCTACCGCGCCCGCCCCGGCGCCTATGCCGTGCTGCCGCGGGGCAATTCGCTGCTGCTCACCTGGCAGGGCGGCAGCGAGAACGCCTTCCTGCTGCCGGGCGGCGGCATCGACCCCGGGGAATCGCCGCTGCAGGCCCTGCACCGCGAGGTGCGAGAGGAGACGGGCTGGCGCATCGCGGCCCCGAAGAAGGTCGGCGCCTTCCGCCGCTTCGTCTTCATGCCTGATTACGGCTGGTGGGCCGAGAAGATCTGCCACATCTACCTCGCCCGCCCCGTCCTGCCGCTCGGCCCGCCGACAGAGCCGCAGCACGAGGCGGTTTGGATGGAGACCGAGCTCGCAGCCGAGATGCTGGGCTCGCCGGTGGACAGGCTGGCCGTGGCGCAGCTGCTGGGGTGAGGGCGCCCGGCGCCTGCGGCTTGATTCCGGGCGGGAGGCGCCACTGAGCCGGCTACATCCCCGCCCACGCTTGCCCAAACCCCCAAAACCCCTTACGCCGCTGCCGGAACGCGATCCAGGAGGCTTCATGTCCGCGCCCAAGAAAGTGGTGCTCGCCTATTCCGGCGGGCTCGACACCTCGATCATCCTCAAATGGCTGCAAACCGAGTACGGCTGCGAGGTCGTCACCTTCACCGCCGATCTCGGCCAGGGCGAGGAACTCGAGCCGGCGCGACAAAAGGCCGAGCTGCTCGGCATCAAGCCCGAGAACATCTATATCGAGGACGTGCGCGAGGAATTCGTGCGCGACTTCGTCTTCCCGATGTTCCGGGCCAACGCGCTCTACGAGGGGCTCTACCTGCTCGGCACCTCCATCGCGCGGCCGCTGATCTCGAAGCGGCTGGTGGAGATCGCCGCCGAAACCGGCGCTGACGCCGTGGCCCATGGCGCCACCGGCAAGGGCAACGATCAGGTGCGCTTCGAGCTGTCGGCCTATGCGCTGAACCCCGACATCCGGGTGATCGCGCCCTGGCGCGAATGGGACCTGCAGAGCCGCACCAAGCTGATCGAGTTTGCCGAGGCGCACCAGATTCCCATCGCGAAGAACAAGCGCGGCGAGGCGCCCTTTTCCGTCGATGCGAACCTCCTGCACACCTCCTCGGAGGGCCGCGTGCTGGAGGACCCGGCGGAGGAAGCGCCCGATTACGTGCTGCAGCGCATCACCCGGCCCGAAGACGCGCCGAACGAGCCCGAGATGGTGGAGATCACCTTCGAGAAGGGCGACGCCGTGGCGATCAACGGCGAGGCGATGAGCCCCGCGACGATCCTGACCAAACTCAACGAGCTGGGCGGCAAGCATGGCGTGGGCATTCTCGACCTCGTCGAGAACCGCTTCGTCGGCATGAAGAGCCGCGGCATCTACGAGACGCCCGGCGGCACGATCCTGCTGGAGGCGCATCGCGGGATCGAGCAGATCACGCTCGACAGCGGCTCGGGGCACCTGAAAGACAGCCTGATGCCCCGCTATGCCGAGCTGATCTACAATGGCTTCTGGTTCAGCCCCGAGCGCGAGATGCTGCAGGCGGCGATCGACAAGAGCCAGGAGTTCGTCTTGGGCACCGTGCGGCTGAAGCTCTACAAGGGCTCGGCGCGTACCGTGGCGCGCTGGTCGGACAACTCGCTCTATTCCGAGGCCCATGTGACGTTCGAGGACGATGCCGGCGCCTATGACCAGAAGGACGCCGAAGGCTTCATCCGCCTGAACGCCCTGCGCCTGAAATTGCTCGCCAAGCGCAACCAGCGCGGCTGAGCCTTTCCCGCCCCCCGCCCCCTGCGCTACGCCGGGGGCGGAGGAGCATATGGCCGACCTATCCGAATTCGTCACCGCGCAAGACAAGGTCTGGCCGGCCGTACAGGCCGAGCTGGCTGCCGGGCGCAAGCAGAGCCACTGGATGTGGTTCGTTTTCCCGCAACTCGCTCGGCTGGGCCGCTCGCCGATGGCGCAGCATTTCGGCCTGTCGGGTCTGGACGAGGCCGAGGCCTATCTCGGCCACCCGGTGCTTGGCCCAAGGCTGCGGGAGGCGGCGGAGCTGGCCCTCGGCTCCGGCGAGACGAATCCCGAGCGGCTGATGGGGCCAGTGGATGCGCTGAAGCTGCGCTCATCCATGACACTCTTCTCAGAGGTGCCGGGCGCCCCGCCGGTCTTCGCCCGGGTGCTGGACGAGCTGTATGCCGGGGAGCGTGACGCGAAGACGCTGGGCGCGCTCTAAGCGGGCCAGACGAAAAGGGCGGCGCCATCTCTGGCGCCGCCCTTCCTTCCTTCAACCGCTCGCTTACTGCGCCGTGATGATCGTCATCACCAGGTCGCCGTCGACGCGGATGGGGCCATCTTCCTCCGCGCCGAGCGTGTATTCGAAGATGCCCGTCTCCATGCCGCCGGCCTCGCTGTGGACCATAAGCATCAACATGTCACCCGGGGCGACCTCTTCGGTGAGGATCGCGGCGACGTCGCTCGTCTCGCCGGCGCGGATGGGGGCGTGGCCGACGACCGGGCCGGGCGCCATTTCGGCATCGGTGCGGTGCACGACCAGCCAGCCGTTCTCATTGGCGGTGATCATCTCGGCGCTGACGACGCCGTTGGAGACATCCTGGTCCATCGCCTCGACCGAGGGGGTCATGTCCTGGGCCGCGACGGAGGTGCCGAGTAGGGCGGCTGCGGCGATGGCGGGAGCGAAAATGCGAATGGTCATGGGTTACCTCGTAACTTGTTACAGGGCGCCGCCCTCATGGCCGCGCCTTCAGAGAGGATAACCCGGCGGCCCCCGGAAAGATCACCGCGCGGCGATAACGCGCTCTGACATTCCCATCAGGCGCAAACGAAAACGGGCGCCCGAAGGCGCCCGCTCATCCATCCTGACGGATGGCCTCGTTTCAGTCGTCCTTGCGGCCGTGGTGCTTATGGGGCGCCCAGAGCCGCTTGTTGGTCAGGTAGAGCAGCACGGCCAGAAGGGTGAGGCCGATGACGCCGGCGAGGCCGGCCTGCTTGCGCGCCGCCATGTGCGGCTCGGCGGCCCACATCAGGAAGGCGGCGACATCCTGCGCCTCGTGGTGCAGCTCGTTGGAATGGCCGTCGTTGAACTCGATATCCTCCCCGTAGAGCGGCTGCGGCATGGCGATCCACGAGCCGGGCACCATGTGCTCGCCGTGTTCGTCCTTGCAGCTTTCGGGGAAGCCGCCGTTGGCGAAGGCGACGTTGTAGTAGCCTTCGAAATCCTCGGGGGCGCATTCCGGCGCCTCTTCATAGCCGGCCATCAGCGAGGCGATGTATTCGCCGCCGCCCATGCCGTTGAAGAGCTGGCTGAGACCCGTGCCATAGGGGCCGTGGAAGCCGGCGCGGGCCTTGGCCATCAGGCTGAGGTCGGGCGCGTTGCTGAGCGAGGAGCCGGGGAAGTGATCGGCCGGGTTGGCGACGCGGTAGTCGCCCTGACCATCGGCGAGGGATTCGTCGAACACCTCGAACTGCTCGGCATAGGCCCGCATCTGCTCTTCAGGCAGGCCGGGGCCGCCCTCTTCCTCAAGGTTGCGGTAGGTGACGTATTCCAGCCCGTGACAGGCGGCGCAGATCTCGGTGTAGATCTGCAGGCCGCGCTGCAGCTGGTTCTGGTCGAAGGTGCCGAAGGGCCCCTCGTAGGAGAACGAGAAGTTCTCCACATGGGCTTCCGCCTCGGCGAAGGCCGCGACCGGCGCGATGGCGGCACCAAGGGCGAGCCCGGCTGTGAGAGCGAGATTCTTGAGCATGGAAATGTCCTTTCTCACTCTGCCGGTTTCGGCGCCACGTGGGGCGGCGGTGTTTCGGCATCGCCGTAATGCTCGCGGTAATCGTCTTCGATGGTCGCGGGCGGGGTCGTCGGTTTTTCGAACACGCCGAGCAGCGGGAGGATCACCAGGAAGTAGGCGAACCAGTAGGTCGCGCCGATCAGCGAGATCGTCGAATAGGGCGGCTCGGCAGCCTGGGAGCCGACCCACATCAGCACGATGAAGTCGACGACGAGCAGGCGGAACCACCATTTGAACATCGGCCGGTAGCGGCCCGAGCGCACGTTCGACGTATCCAGCCAGGGCACCAGGGCCATGACGAGGATGGCGCCGAACATCGCCAGCACACCGAAGAACTTCGCATCGATGATGCCGAAGGAGATCCAGTTGGCGAACATCACCACCCAGACATCCGCGGTGAAGGCCCGCAGGATGGCGTAGAAGGGCAGGAAGTACCATTCGGGCACGATGTGGCTCGGCGTCGCGAGCGGGTTGGCCGGGATGTAGTTGTCGGGGTGGCCGAGGTAGTTCGGCATGAAGCCGACAACCGCCATGAACACCACGAGGATCACCGCGAGAGCGAAGAGATCCTTCATCACGAAATAGGGCCAGAAGGGCAGCGTATCCTTGGCGGCCTCTTCCTTGCTGGTGCGGCGCACTTCAACACCCGTGGGGTTGTTGTTGCCGGTGGAGTGGAAGGCCCAGACATGCACGATCACGAGGCCGGCAATGATGAACGGCAGCAGATAGTGGAGCGAGAAGAAGCGGTTGAGCGCGGGCTGGCCCACGGCCGAGGCGCCGAGCAGCCAGGTTTGCAGGCTCTCGCCGATGAAGGGGATCGCGCCGAACAGGCCGGTGATCACCGCCGTGCCGTGGAAGGACATCTGCCCCCAGGGCAGCACGTAGCCCATGAAGCCGGTCGCCATCATCAGCAGGTAGATCAGCATGCCGATGATCCAAGTCACTTCGCGGGGCGCCTTGTAGGAGCCGTAGAACAGGCCGCGGAAGATGTGGACATAGACAGCGAGGAAGAACAGCGAGGCGCCGTTCGAGTGGAAGTAGCGGATCATGTAGCCGCCGTTCACGTCGCGCATGATGTGCTCGACCGAGGCGAAGGCCATATCGACCTGCGGGGTGTAGTGCATCACCAGCACCACGCCCGTGGCGATCTGCAGGACGAGGGCGAACATCAGCACGATGCCCCAGATCCACCACCAGTTCAGGTTCTTGGGGGTGGGGAGCATGAGCGTGTCGTACAGCAGGCTGACGACAGGCAGGCGGCCGTGAAGCCATTTCTCGAAGCCGGTCTTCGGCTCGTAGTGGTCGTGGGGAATACCAGCCATCGAGGGAACTCCTTAACCGAGCTGCAGCGTGGACTCGTCGACGAACGACGCGAGCGGCACGGGCAGGTTGCGCGGGGCGGGGCCTTTGCGGATGCGGCCGGCCGTATCGTAATGCGAGCCGTGGCAAGGGCAGAACCACCCACCGAAATCGCCCTGCTCACCGAGCGGCACACAGCCGAGGTGCGTGCACACGCCCATCTGCACCAGCCAGATCCCGTCTTCGCTGAGCGCGCGGTTCTCGTCGGTGGCGGGGGCGCCGTCGGGCAGGTTGGCGTTCTCGGCGTTGGGATCGACCAGCTCAGACATCTCAACGGCGCGGGCGGCCTCGATCTCATCCTCGCGGCGGGCGCGGATGAAAACCGGCTTGCCCTGCCAAAGAACGGTCAGCTGCGTGCCGATCTGAACACCCGAGATATCGACACGGATCGAAGACAGGGCCTGAACGTCGGCCGAAGGGTTCATCTGGTTGACCAGCGGCCAGACCGCCGCACCTGTCATCACCGTCGCCATACCGGCGGTCGCGTAATAGATGAAATCGCGGCGCGTCCCCTCTGGGGCCGTCTCTGCATGTGACACGAGGTTTTTCTCCTTGAGTCGGGGCCCCATCGGCCCGGCGCACTTGTCCCGCGGCGGATTTCCGCCCGATTTTGGGGGGCTTCTTAGCCCTGATGGCATGGGGCGTCCAGCGGACAATGGCCACCCCGGCCCCGGGCCTTTGTCGCACCCCCGCCCTGCCCCGGCCCAGAGGCGATTTCAGCAGGCCGGAAAAGGGCTTCGCCCCGGGCCGGACAAGGCCGCTGATGCAGGGCTACAACCGGCGCACTAACATTTAGGAAAGTCGGTATCGTTACCTTGTGCGCCACGCACCGGGCTTCTAGAACCGCGAGCGGGGGAATGAGGAAGCGAATGCACGTCTGCCGATCCATCATGCTTGGCGCATTGCTCGCCGCACCGCACGCCGCCTGGGCCGAACTTCAGTTCAGCGCCTATGGGGGCATGCAGGAGGCGTCGCCCTCCGATGTCGTCGTCAGCGACGATTCGGTCGTGGCCGATACCGCCTTCACCGCAACGTGGGAGGGCCGCTCGTTCGAGGCGCCCTTCTACTGGGGCGCCCGCGCCACCTGGTGGGGCCAGCGCGGTCTGGGCTTCGGGCTCGATGTGAACCACGCCAAGGTCTATGCAGACGATGCCACGCTGGCGGCCACGGGCTATGACCGGCTCGAATTCTCCGACGGGCTCAACATCGTCACCCTCAACGCCTATTACCGCTGGGATGGCGCGCTCGGCCCGCTCACGCCTTACGTCGGCGGCGGCGTCGGCCTGGCGTTTCCGCATGTCGAGCTGACCGATGGCGCCAGCGAAACCTTCGAATACCAGGTGACCGGCCCCGCCGCGACTTGGATCGCCGGCGCCAGCTATCCCCTGACCTCGCGCATCGATCTCTTCGGCGAGTACAAGGGCACCTGGTCGCAGAACGAGGCCGAGCTGCAGACCGGCGGCACGCTGGAAGCGGATGTGACCACCAGCGCCGTCAACTTCGGCGTCAGCTTCAACTTCTGAATTCCGCCCAGGTCGGGGCACCCGCGAGTCGGCCCGGGTCAAGGACGCCGCAGGCGCCGCCAAAGGCGGGCGAAGCTCCTTGACGCGGGGCGACTCGCAGACACCATCGACATGGCCTGTTTGCGGGCAGACCTGCCAGCAAACGGCCTCTCAGCAGAGCCCCAAACTTCTCAGCCAGTCCGGCGCGCCGGTCAGCCCGGCGGCAGCGTCGCCTTCATCGCCTCCCGCTCGCCGAACCGCGCCGCCCAGGCGGCCAGCTCGGGCCGGCCATCGCGCCAGCCGCGCGCATCGTGGCGGAAGTCGAGATAGCCCAGCGCCGCCGCTGTGGCGATCTGCCCCATCTGCAGCGGCCCGGCGAGATGACTCATCCAGAAGCTCTCCAGCGCATCGAGCGCGCGGGCGATCTTCTCCCACTGCGCATCCATCCACTTGTCCGAGGGCTGCTCCTTCAGGCGCTTCTCGTAGGCCATGGTCACGGCGCTATCCATGATGCCCTCCGCCGTCGCCTCCAGCGTCAGCACCTCCCAAAGGCGCGGCGCGGGGTAGTAGCCAAGGCTCCACGTCGTATCAAGATAGCGGGTAATCACCCGGCTGTCGTAGAGCGCCGGCCCCTCGGGGCGCAGCAACGCCGGGATGCGGCCAAGCGGGTTGGCGGCGGCGACGGTGGGATGGGTGTCATAGGCAGTGGTGGCGACCTCGATCTCCTCCACCTCAGCCTCGCGGCCCGCCTCGCGGATCATCAGCCGCACCTTGCGGACATAAGGCGAATTGGGGCTCATCACGAGTTGCAGCATGTCATCCCTCCGGTGGGTCGCGCATCAGGGCGCCCAGCGCGCCACCGATCTGGTCGGCCGCGGACAACCGCGCCGGTTCGGGTTTGTTCTGCCCGAGCTTCCAGGTGCCGTCCACCTCTGCCACCCGCAGCCTCACGGGAACGATGCTGCGCATCATGCGCGCCAGCAGATCGGGCGGCATCTTGGCGGTCAGCCACGGCGGCTTCGGCGCCAGCCGCGCCTCGAACTCGGCCGATAGGCGGTCGAGATGGGCGCGCAGCTCGTCGGCGGGGCGCAATTCGAGCTCACCGGTGAGGTGGACAGCGACGTAGTTCCAGGTCGGCACCTGATCCTCCAGCCCGTACCAGTCTGGTGAGACATAGCCCTCAGGCCCCGTCACCGCGAGACGCGCCCGCAAGGGAGCGGCGAGCAGCGCCCGTGCGATGGGATTCGAGCGCAGCAAATGCGCCTCGACCTCTCCTTCCGTCACCACGAACGGCACGTGCGCCAGCAGCGGCTCTCCCGCCACCGCAACCGCCAGCGTGCCAAAGCCCCGCTGCCGCGCGAAAGCGAGATTGGCCTCGGGGCTGCGCGTGTGAAAAACGGGGTTCGGATGCATCAGGCCGTCAGCCGCATACCCTGCACGCCCGTCAGCAGCAGCGGCACCACCTGCCCCACCGGCGCATCGGCCCCCAGCGCGACTTCGGCGAAATGCTCGGTGCGCCCCATGCGCGGGCTTTCCATCAGCACCTGCCGCACCTGCCCCACCTGCGCGGCCAGATGCTTTTGCACCGCCGCTTCGCCCGCCGCGCGCAGGCGCCGGGCCCGGTCCTTGATCGCCCGGCCATCCACCTGCGGCATCCGCGCCGCCGGGGTGCCGGGGCGGGGGGAATAGGGGAAGACATGCAGCCACGTCAGGTCGCACTCCTCCACCAGCCGCAGCGAGTTCTCGAACATCGCCTCGGTCTCTGTGGGGAAGCCGGCGATGATATCGGCGCCGAAGGTCATGCCGGGGCGCAGCCGCCGCGCCTCCTGCACGAAACTGATCGCATCCTCGCGCGAATGGCGGCGCTTCATGCGCTTGAGGATCATGTTGTCCCCCGCCTGCAAGCTGAGATGCAGATGCGGCATCAGCCGCTCTTCCTCGGCAATCGCGCGCATCAGGCTCTCGTCCACCTCGATCGAATCGATGGAGGAGATGCGCAGGCGCGGCAGCTCGGGCACCAGCTTGAGGATGCGCATGACGAGGTCGCCGAAGCGGGGGGCCGCCGGCAGATCGGCGCCCCAGCTCGTCAGGTCCACCCCGGTCAGCACCACCTCGTTGTAGCCCTGCGCCACGAGGCGGCGGATCTGCTCCACCACCACGCCAGCGGGGACAGAGCGCGAATTGCCGCGCCCGTAGGGGATGATGCAGAAGGTGCATCGATGATCGCAGCCGTTCTGAACCTGCACATAGGCGCGGGAGCGGCTGCCGAAGCCGTCGATCAGGTGGCCGGCGGTTTCCTGCACCGACATGATGTCATCCACCACCACCGGCTCTGTCTCGCCGGTCGCGAGGCCCACCCAGGTTTCGGGGCGCATCTTCTCGGCATTGCCGATGACGCTGGTCACCTCGTCCATCGCCGCGAAGGTATCGGGCTCGATCTGCGCCGCGCAGCCGGTCACGATCACCGGCGCGCCGGGGTTCTCGCGGGCGAGGCGGCGAATCTCCTGCTTGGCCTTGCGCACCGCCTCGGCGGTCACGGCGCAGGTGTTCACCACCACGGCGCCGCCAAGGCCGGCGCGGGCGGCGAGATCCTTCATCGCCTCGGTCTCGTAGGCATTGAGCCGGCAGCCGAGGGTCGAGAATTTGGGGGCCGGTTTGTCCATCAGACGAGCGCCTCCAGAAAGGCCGGGGTGAGCATACCATCGAAGACATGCGCCGTCGGGCCGGTGAGCCAGATGCCATCGTCCCGCCAATCGGCGCCCAGCACACCGCCATCGGCCACCACCTCGGCCCTGGCGCCGGTGAGGCCCCGCCGATGCGCGGCGGAGACGACGGCGCAGGTGGACGAGCCGGAGGCCAGGGTCAGCCCCGTACCCCGCTCCCACACCCGCATGCGCAGGCGGTTCTCGCCGAGGTGGCTGACGACCTGCACATTGGTGCGCTCGGGGAAGAGCGGGTGATGCTCGATGGCGGGGCCGAGCGTGGCGATGTCCACTGCCTCGGCATCCTCCACGAAGAATGTGCAATGCGGATTGCCCATCGAGGTCGCCACCGGCGCCCCTTCGATCGGCAGCGCCAGAGTGTCGCAGGCTTCGGCCAGCGGGATCTCCTGCCACTCCGTCCGCGGCGCGCCCATGTTCACCGCCACGCCGCCGTCCACCGCCCGCGCCTTCAGGGCGCCGAAGCCGGTGCGGATGGCGAGGCTCTCTGCCCCCGTCCGCGACATCTCACGCGCAGCAATACAGCGCGTTGCATTGCCGCAGGCGGCAGAGAGCGAGCCATCGGCATTGTAGAAGGTCAGCACCAGCTCCCCGGCCTCGCCGGGCTCCACGACGGCGAGCTGATCGAAGCCGACACCCCTGTGCCGGTCGGCCAGAGCGGCCACCAGCGCAGGCGTCAGACGGGCGCCCGGATGGGCGCGCCGGTCGATGACGACGAAGTCATTGCCGGCCCCATGCATCTTGGCGAAGGGCAGGCCGGAGGGCGGGTTGTCTCGCATGGCGGCGCCATAGCGGAAGCCATTGCGCATTTCCAGCGATTTGCGGGTTGACGGGGGTTGCAGCATCTCCTAGCTAGCGCGGCGTTGTGGGCCGGTAGCTCAGTTGGTAGAGCAACTGACTTTTAATCAGTAGGTCTCGGGTTCGAGCCCCGACCGGCTCACCACAACACCCTCCGATCAGCAGACGGTTCGACGGCTACGGGCAATGCCCGGGTTGGGCGCCCGGCATGATCCGCCATGGCGGCCGCAACGGGAACAGGGGCGCCAGAAGCCCGGCGCCCCCCGCGCCTACGCCAGGAATTCCAGCAGCGCGTCGTTGAAGGCCTGCGGATGGCTGACGTTGCAGCCATGCGGGCCGCCCTGAATCACCACGAGCCGGCTCTGCGAGATGGCTTTGTGGGCGCGCAGGCCCGAGCCCTCGATGGGCACAATCCCGTCGGCATCGCCGTGCAGCACCAGGGTGGGCACGGTGAACTTCTCCAGATCCTCGCGGAAGTCGGTGGTGCCGAAAGCCTCCATGCAGCCCAGCGCCGCCGTCTGGTCGGATTGCAGGCATTGCTGAATGGCGGTCTGCCGATCCTCTTCCGACACCTGCAGCGACTCGTCGGCGGTGAAGAAATTCTTGGTGAAGCCGTCGAAGAACGCCTCGCGGCCGGCCTTGAGGTTCTTCTCCATCTCCTCTGCGGCGTCCTCGGTGAGCGGGCCGGCTGGGTTGTCGGCCGTCTGCATCATGAAGGGCGTCACGGCAGAGGCGAGCACGACGCTGTGCAGACGATCCTCGCCGTGATTGCCGATGTAGCGGGCCACCTCTCCGCCGCCCATCGAGAAGCCGACGAGCGTGACATCGCGCAGGTCCTTCTCTTCCAGCAGGGCGGCGAGGTCGGCGGCCAGCGTGTCGTAGTCGAAGCCACCATCGGGCTTCTCCGACTGGCCGAAGCCGCGGCGATCATAGGAGATGACGCGATAGCCGGCCTCTTCCAGCGCGGGCACCTGTTTGGCCCAGGCGCCGGAGTTGAGCGGCCAGCCGTGGATGAGCACGACCGGGCGACCGGTGCCGCCGCTGTCGTTGATATGAAGGCGCACGCCCGGTTTGGTGGCGACGGCAGTGTCTAGCGAATTGTCCATGGGTCTGTTCCTGCATTGGGTTGCGGCTCCGGGCCGCGTTGCAGGGTCAACTCAGCATGGGCGGAGGTGTTCCGCGCCCCGGCGCACCGCCGCCGGCCACGATTTACGCAGCATAGCAGGGGGGTTAGCCCCTGCGGCCAGCCAGCCTTCAAGCGGTTTTGAACCGGGATCAGCTGCGCAGCAGCGTGTCGCCGGTGTCGAGCGTGGGCGCGAGGGTGATGACCGGGCCATCCTCCTGCAGCGGGTCGCCGAGCGCGCAGCGCTTGGCCAGGATATCCGCCGCGGCCTCGCCGATCTCGCGGCGGCAGGCGTCCATCGTCGCGAGGCGCTTGGGCAGGCCGTCGAGCAGCTCGACCCCGTTGAAGCCCGCCAGCCCGATCTGACCGGGGATGTCGACGCCCTTCTCCAGCAGGTACAGAAGCCCGCCCGCGCCGATCATGTCATTGGAGTAGTAGAGAAAGTCGATGCCCGGGGTGCGCGTCAGGATCGCTTCGGTCATCTCGCGGCCCTTCTTCAGTGCCGAGCCGCCGGAGTAGAATTCTTGATCGACGATCTCGTAGCCCTTCTTGGCCAGATGCCCGGTGAACCCCTCGAAGCGCTTCCGCGCCCGGTAATCGAGCGGCATCTTGGTGCCGAGAAAGCCGATCTTGCGGTAGCCTTGGCTCAGGATCGCCTCGGCCATCTCGCGCCCGGCGCGGCGGTGGCTGATGCCCACGGCGGCGTCGATGGGCTCGCCGTCGGTATCCATGATTTCCACCACCGGCACGCCGGCACGGGCCAGCATGGCGCGGCTCGCCTCGGAATGCTCCAGCCCCGCAATGATCACACCAGAGGGCCGCCAGGAGAGCATCTCGAAGAGCACCTTCTCTTCCTGCTCGGGCCGGTAATCGGTGACGCCGACAACGGGCTGCAGCCCGGTGCCCGACAGCCGGTCGGAGACGCCGGAGAGCACCTCGGGGAAGACCATGTTCTTCAGACTGGGGATGATGACGCCGACGAGATTGACCCGGCTAGAGGCCAGCGCGCCGGCGATGCGGTTGGGCACATAGCCCATCTTCTTGGCCGCCGCCTGCACGCGCGCCCGCGTCGTCTCGCTCACGTCGCCCTTGCCGCGCAACACGCGGCTCACTGTCATCTCACTGACCCCAGACGCCTCGCTCACATCGCGAAGCGTCAGCGGCCGCGGCCGGGATTTGTTCACAGGTGCCCCCCTAGCGGTTCAAATGAATTACCGAGGCGGGGCAGATTTGTCCAAGGGATTACGGCGCATGGCCGATCTGTCGCATCAGCCCGGCATCCTGGCGCCCGTTCGGCCAGCATTGCCCGAGTTGACCTTGCCCCCCGCGCCGGGCAGGAAGGCCGCAGGAGGCCCCGTGGCTCAACTGGATAGAGCAATCCCCTCCTAAGGGATAGGTTGCAGGTTCGAGTCCTGCCGGGGTCACCAGGCACAGCGTATTCCCTCGCCCTTCCAAACGCCGCCACGTTCCCGCGGTCGTGAAGGAACTGCTTGCGCCCGAAATTCTTGTTCAGACGAAAGGGGGATGCCTCATGCTGACCAGACGACATTTCATCTCGACCTCGACGGCCCTGTTCTCGGCCGCCATCGCCGCGCCGGCCTTTGCCGTCACCGCCTCGCAAGCCGATGAGTGGGACGCCGAAGTCACGCCGCCCGGCTTCGACCCCGCCACGTCGAACCCGTGGGGGCTGAACCCGCGCCTGCTGCCGCAGCGCGTGTATGCCAATGCCGGGCTGACGCCGGGCGACATCCATGTCGATGCCGTCGCGCGCTATCTCTACCATATCGAAGAGGGCGGCACGGCCATGCGCTACGGCGTCGCCATCGGCCGCGGCGATCTGTACGAGCCGGGCACCTACCGCATTGGCCGCAAGACGAAATGGCCGACGTGGACGCCCACGCAGAACATGATCGAGCGCGAGCCCGACCTCTACGAGCAATACGAAGACGGGATGGACCCGGGGCCGAACAACGCTCTCGGCAGCCGGGCGCTCTATCTCTACGAGGGCGACCGCGACACGATGCTGCGCATCCACGGCACGCCGCACCCCCGCTCGATCGGCACGCGCGCCAGCTCGGGCTGCGTGCGCATGATCATGCCGCATATCAACCAGCTCTATCCGAACGTGGCCGTCGATTCGATGGCCACGCTCTACCCGGCGGAAGACAGCATCACCGCCACCAGCTGAAGCCGGTCTCCCGCGGTTCAGGCCGCGGGAGTGACCGGGACAGAGCCCGGATCGAGACAGATCGGATTGTCGCTGATCGACCGCAGCGGCAGCTCGGTCGTCTCGACCGGGCCCGAATAGCGATACCAGTAGCAATTGTCGCCGGGCCGCAGGTAGGCCGAGGCGAGATCCTGCCCAGGCGCGACGATCGAGCGCACCTCGGGGGGCAGCTGCGAGCCCGGCTCGGGCGGCAATTCAGGCGCCGGCGGCGGCGGGGCGATGATGGCGCAGCCGCTGAGCAGCAGGCTGGTGCCGAGCGCCAGCGCCGGAACGCGGCAAAGACTGAAGAAATTCACTCGCATCGGATGATCCTGTACACTTGTCTGGCGGCCAGCGTCGCACCGCCCGCACCGGATCGCAACGCCGCAGGCCCCCGCGACGTTCCTACATCATCTTGATGACGTCTTTCTCGATGGCCAGCATGTAGCCGCGCCGGGCGATGTTCTTCACCAACAACTCGGTGACGATCTGGTTGCCCAGCGTATCGCGCAGGCGCTTGATCCGCGTCGCGCCAGCCGCCTCGTCGCAATCGGCCGCATTGCGGCCAGAGATCATCCCCTCGATCTCGGCCCCCGAGAGCACGTCGTCATCCATGCGGGCCTCGGCCAGCACCGACAGCGTCTCGATGGCGGCGGCGGTGAGCTTGAATTCGAGGTTGTTGAGATAAACGGTGTTCTGCTCACGGGCGATCAGCAGGGAATTCACCTCGATCCCCTTGCGCTCGATCAGCGCCATCCGGCGGGTCAGCGCCACCAGCATGAGCAGGAAAGCGATGGCCGCGATCAGCATGGCCGTCGCGAAGACAAGCAGCACGAAGATGACGAAGCGGTAGGAATCGAGCGTCTCAGAGAAGGCCGTGCCGCTCTGCGCGAGGATCTCCAGCAGCTTCACCTCGGCCTGGCTCGTGAGATCGGCATTCTCGATGAACAGCCGCTCGACCCGCGCATTGAAGGCATTGGCATCGGGCAGGTTGAGGAAGAGCAGAAGCGCCGCGATGACGAGCAGGGCGACGATGGCGGCGATGCCGCCGATGACGAAGCGATTTCCCGTGATGCGTGACTCAGAAGCGGAGGTAGAATCTCCCGGCATTGTCTCGTCTCTCCTCGAGCCCCGAATCGTCAAACAGGCCGAGGACGGTCAACAACTGCCAGCCAGCCGCCTGCAGGCGCGGACCAAGCTCATCTTCGGCGGCTGCTATCGTGCAGGCTCCGCGGATTTCCGCAACACCGTAGTGCAGGCGCAAGGGGTTATCCTGTTTCGCCTTGTAATCGGCATAGCAGGCGGCCGAGGCCGGCGCAGCCGCCAATGTGGCGGCAAGAGCGATGGCAAGACCGAAGGAGGGGAGGGCGGCTTTCATGGGGGGAGCCTCGCGCCGACGGGGGCGGATAGTCAATATCTGCTGGCAAATCGCCGCGATGTCATCGGATAGCGCCGCAGCGTTATTGCCCGGCATGGCGGGGCGGCCCCAGGTGTGACCCATCGAAACAAAAAGCGCCCCGCCCATCGCCTCTTCCAAGGCTGCCACCCGGAAGGAGACTGCCATGAGACCCCTCAAACGCCATCTCGCCGCCGCTGCCGCCGCCCTCGCCCTGGCGGTGCCCGCCCCGGCAAGCGCCGAGACCGACCCGGAAGCCGTGGTGAAGTTCCTCGCCGGCGTCGCCATTGTCGGGATCGCGGCCCATGCGCTCTCGCAGTCCGACCGCGATGACGAAGATGACGGCCCGCGCGTCAATCTCGACCGTCCGGGCATGCCGCATTTCGCCGACAGAACGCCCGGCTTCGCCCCGCAGGCCCATGAGCCGACGCCCCGCCCGTTCCACCCCGGCCCAGCACCGCAGGCCAACCCCGGCGCGGCCTATCTGCTGCCGACGAGCTGCATTGCCACCTACGACACCGCGCAGGGCGTCGGCCGGATGATGGACGGCGATTGCCTGAGCCTGCGCTACGACAATTTCCGCAGATTGCCGATCTCCTGCGCCAAGACAGTGCGGACCTTCGGCGGCTTCGCCAGCGGGTTCGACATCCCCTGCCTGCGCGAGGAGGGCTACGGCTTCTCGGCCCGTTAAGGCGTTTACAGGTCGAGCAGAGGGGCCGGAAACCGCATGTCCCCGCGGACCGGACCCCGGAACGGGGCGGAGGAACATGGGCCTCCGCCCCGTATCTATTTTGGCGGGGCAAGCACGACATCGCAGTGGCCGGGCCCACCTGAGCTATCCCCGCCCGGTACGCGCCAAAGGCGCAGGGCGAGCGCCTGCAACCGGAGTCTCGGGGATGCAGGTGAGCGGTGGGTTATAAACCCACCCTACGCACCGCCAATCCGTGATCGTCGCGAGGCTTGCACCGCGACTCCCGGCCCGGCATTTTGCCCGCATGCAGGCTTTCCCCGATTACACCTTCGAGACCGCGATCATCTCTCGCGGCCATGTCCCCGTCGCCGGCGTCGACGAAGCCGGCCGCGGCCCCCTCGCCGGCCCCGTCGTTGCCGCCGCCGTCATCCTGCGGGAAGAGGCGATCCCGCCCGGCCTCAACGATTCCAAGAAGCTCAATGCAGCGAAGCGCGAAGAGCTCGACCTGCAGATCCGCGAGTCGGCCATCTTCGCCGTCGCCGAGGCCAGCGTGGAGGAGATCGACCGCCTCAACATCCTCTGGGCCTCGATGCTGGCCATGTCCCGCGCCCTCGCCGCCCTCGCCATGGCCCCGGCCTATGCCCTCATCGACGGCAACCGGATGCCGAAGGAGCTCTGCTGCCCCGGTGAGCCGCTGGTCGGCGGCGACGCCCGCTCGCTCTCCATCGCGGCGGCCTCGATCCTCGCCAAGGTGCACCGCGATCGGGTGATGGTGGATTTGGCGCAACAGCACCCCGGCTACGGCTGGGAGCGCAACTCCGGCTATGCGGTAAAGGCGCATCAGTCCGCGATCCGTGAGCTGGGCCTCACCCCACATCATAGGCGCTCCTTCCGGCTCGACTACCAGATATAGTGACAAGCCCTAGCCGTAACTCCCTGATTCAAAAAAGCTTTTGACAGCGAATCGCCTCTGACTCATCTTTGCACCGAGCAGAACGAGCGGGAAAATCCGCCGTCAGATCAGGGGCAGAGTGATGGGAATGATGAAGGGCGCCGCGGCGCTCCCGCTAAACGCGATTCTGGATGGTGACTGTGTGGAGCGAATGAACGCGCTCCCCGCGAATTCGATCGATCTGATCTTCGCCGATCCGCCCTACAACCTGCAGCTGCGGGGCGATCTGCACCGCCCGGACAATTCCAAGGTCGACGCCGTCGATGACGCCTGGGACCAGTTCGACAGCCTGAAGATCTACGACGCCTTCACCCGCGACTGGCTCGCCGCCGCCCGCCGGCTGCTGAAGCCGAACGGCGCCATCTGGGTCATCGGCTCCTACCACAACGTCTTCCGCCTCGGCGCCGAGCTGCAGAACCAGGGCTACTGGATCCTCAACGACGTCGTCTGGCGCAAGTCGAACCCCATGCCCAACTTCCGCGGCAAGCGCTTCACCAACGCGCATGAGACGCTGATCTGGGCGTCGAAGGGCGAGGGCGCCAAATACACCTTCAACTACGAGGCGCTGAAGGCCCTGAACGAGGGCATCCAGATGCGCTCCGACTGGATGATCCCGCTCTGCACTGGCCATGAGCGGCTCAAGGACGAGGCGGGCGACAAAGCCCACCCGACGCAGAAGCCCGAGGCGCTGCTGCACCGCGTGCTCCTTGGCACCACCAACCCCGGCGACGTCGTGCTCGACCCGTTCTTCGGCACCGGCACCACCGGCGCCGTCGCCAAGATGCTGGGCCGCGATTTCATCGGCATCGAGCGGGAGGAGAAATACCGCCGCGCCGCCGAGAAGCGCCTCGCCAAGGTGCGCAAGTTCGACCGGTCGGCGCTGGAGGTCAGCACCTCCCGCCGTGCCGAGCCGCGCGTTGCCTTCGGCGTGCTGGTCGAGCGCGGCCTGCTGCGCCCCGGCGAGCAGCTCATCTCGCCGCGCGGCACGCTGGCCAAGGTTCGCGCCGACGGCACGCTGGTCGGCCCCGATTCCAAAGGCTCCATCCACCAGGTCGGTGCTGCCATCGAAGGCGCGCCCTCCTGCAACGGCTGGACATATTGGCACTTCAAGCGCGACGGGCAGACGGTGCCGATCGACGTGCTGCGCCAGCAGATCCGCGCGGAGATGCGCGAAGGCTGACCCCTAAACACCCGAGTTACCGCCCGCGCCGGGGAGTCCACGCCCCGACGCGCACTTGCCCCGCGCGCTTGTCTCAAGCCGCGGGGCCTTTTTTCAGGGTCGCCCGGGTGGGCTGACACCGCTTCCGTGAGTGGAGCCTGTTGCCCGGGTACGAGGCGTCAAGCCGGTGCCAGCCCGAAGCCTTCAACGCGCGAGCGCGCGCTTTCCGTCGCTTGAATGCGCTGCGCCACCAATTCGGCGGTAGCGGCGCTCAGCGTCCAGCCCAGATGGCCGTGGCCGGTGTTGTAGAACACGCGCGGATGCCGCCCGGCGCCGACACGCGGCATCATGTCGGGCATCATCGGGCGCAGGCCGGCCCAGGGCACGCAGCTCTCGGTGCAGACCCCGGGGAAATGCGTCTCGACCCAGGATGTCAGCGGGCGAATGCGGTCGGCCCGGATATCGCGGTTCTCGCCGTTGAACTCGGCGGTGCCGGCCACGCGCAGCCGCCCGTCGCCCAGCCGCGAGGTCACGATCTTGGCCTTGTCGTCGAGCAGCGACACGCGGGGCGCGGCGGCCTGGCTAGCCTCATCCTCCAGCTGCACGGTGATCGAATAGCCCTTCACGGGGTACACGTTCACCCGGTCGCCCAGCGCACGCGCCAGCGCCCGGCTGCCCACCCCGGCGGAGACGACGACGCCATCGTAGCGCGCCACATCGCCCGCGGTGATGCGCACGCCATCCTCGGCGGCACGCGCCGCGGTGATCTCGGCCCCGTAGCGGAAATGCACGCCCTGCGCTTCCAGCCAATCGGCCAGGCCCTTGGTGAACAGGTGGATGTCGCCGGTCGAGTCGCTCTCCGTCCAGAACCCGCCGACGATATTGCCCTGCAGCTCGGGCGCGCGGGCGGCCACTTCGGCAGGGCTCAGCTCTTCACGGGCCAGGCCGCCGGCGGCCAGCAGCTTGGTGACGCGGCGCGCATGGGCCAGATCGGCCTCGCTCTCGTAGAAATGCAGGATGCCTGCGCGGGCGAAGGCGAAATCCATCCCCGCCGCGCTCGCCATCTCGGCCAGCCCGGCGCGGGCGGCGATGGCCAGCCGCGCCGTCTCCACCGTGTTGCGCTCGTAGCGGGGCATGGCGGCGAGGAACTCGGCCATCCAGCTGAACTTGTGCCAGCTCGGTTTCGGGTTCACCGACAGCGGCGCATCGGGCTTGAAGAGCCATTTCAGCCCCTTCAGCACCGTTGAGGGCTGGTTCCACACCTCGGCATTCGAGGCGCTGAGCTGGCCGCCATTGGCGAAGGAGGTCTCCATCGCCGCATAGCGGTTGCGGTCGTAGACGGTGACCTCATAGCCACGTTTCATCAGCGAATAGGCGGTGGTGATACCGGTGATCCCGGCGCCGAGAACGGCGATATGGCGCATTGTGCTACTCCGCTGCGGGCTCTGCCCGCCAATGCGCCCCCTCCGTATGCCGGGCCTGAGAGTTTCACCGCGGCTCGTCTCGCGGCTTGCTCCTTCGGCGGGCCCCCGCCCGATTGCCTGGGGGCCACTCTTCGGAGTGTTGCGGCCCCGCCGGTCCGTGGGCCTGAGAGTTCGCGGGGCGCGATTGCTCCTTCGGCGGCGGATTTCTCCGCTCTCTCCCGGTGGGGTCGTGTCGTTGGAGGCAGATTACGCCATGCCCCCGCATTCTCCTATCGAATGTTCTGCATGATAATCATGAAGCGGCGTGATGGATCTCCAGAAACCGCCTCAGCGCCCCGGCCTGGAACGGCACATGCCGCATCGCGAAGAACACCCCCGGCGGCACCAGCGCCCAGCCCTGCCCCTCGTCTCCGAAGCGCAACTCGCGCTCTGCCCCTTTCGGCAGCCGGTGCACAAAAACCCAGACCCGCCCGTTCGGCCGCTCGCTCACCTCCGCCCAAAGCCGCTCCGCCGGCCCCAGATCAAGCCCCAGCTCCTCCCGCGTCTCCCGCCGGATGGTCTGCAGCGGGGTCTCCCCTGCCTCTCGTCCGCCGCCCGGAAAATCCCAAAGGTTGGGCGAATTGATCCAGGGCTTGGCGTCGCGCAGCAGCACCAGCAGCCGCCCGCCCACGAACAGCGCCCCCTTCGCCCCGTCAAAAGGCGCCCCGTCATACCCGGCCTCATCCATCCCTTCACACTGACACCCGCCCCACCGCAGCACCAGCGCCCCGTCACTCCGCCAGCCTCACACGCCATGCCCGCCCCCAGCCGAGCGCGGCCTGCCACCCCCCTCCCCTTCATCTGGCCAAAAATACCTCGGGGGGCACGGGGGGCTGGCCCCCCGCCTCTCCACCCACACCCTCCGCGAGCAGCGCCGGGCGGGCCGAGGGTGGGTGGGCGGGAGGCCTGCCCGGCGCTGCGGCACGATAGACGCCAGCGAGCCGCGGGCCTATCTTGGCCCCATGCCCGCCCTTTGCCGCGCCTGTCTGAATACCTTCGATTCGGGGGCCCGTTGCCCGGCCTGCCGGAGTCCGCGCGTCACCTCGCATCCCGAGCTCTTCTCGCTCTCGATCGCGCATATGGATTGCGACGCGTTCTTCGCCTCGGTCGAGAAGCGCGACAATCCCGAGCTGCGCGACCGGCCCCTCATCATCGGCGGCGGCCAGCGCGGCGTGGTCTCCACCGCCTGCTATCTGGCCCGCATCAAAGGCGTGCGCTCGGCCATGCCGATGTTCCAGGCCCTCAAGCTTTGCCCCGAGGCCGTCGTCGTGAAGCCCCGGATGGAGGCCTATTCCGAGGCCTCGCGCGCCATCCGCGCGATGATGGACGATCTTACTCCGGTCATTCAGCCCCTCTCGCTCGACGAGGCCTTCCTCGACCTCACTGGCACCCAGCGCCTGCACGGTGCTCCGCCCGCCGTGCTGCTGGCCCGGCTGACCAAGCGCATGGAAGACGAACTCGGCCTTACCGGTTCCATCGGGCTCAGCCACAACAAGTTTCTGGCCAAGCTGGCCTCCGATCTCGACAAGCCGCGCGGCTTCTCCGTCATCGGCAAGGAAGAGACGGTGCGCTTCCTCGCCCCCCTGCCCGTTTCGAAGATCTGGGGCATCGGCCCCGCCGGGCAGGCCAGCCTCGACAAGGTCGGCGTGCGCACCTTTGCCGATCTGGCGCGGTGGGACCGGCGCGACCTGCTGGAACGCTTCGGCCAGATGGGCGACCGGCTCTGGCACCTCTCCCGGGGTGAGGATCACCGCCCCGTCTCGGCGCATGAGCCGATGCGATCGATTTCGAACGAGACGACCTTCTCCGCCGATACCGCCGATGCCAGCCTGCTCGACGGGCATATCTGGCGGATGGCCGAGAAGGTGGCGAGCCGGGCCAAGGCCAAGGGGCTGGCGGGCCGCGTGGTGGTACTGAAGCTGAAGAGCGCCAGCTTCAAGCTGCACACCCGCCGTGTCTCACTTCACCAGCCCACGCAAATGGCCGACACGCTCTACCGCACGGCGCGCGGGCTCTTCGATGCCTCTGGGCTCAAAGGGCCCTTCCGGCTGGTGGGCGTCGGCCTCACCGACCTTTGCGATGCAGCCGAGGCCGACCGCGAGGCCGATCTGCTCGATCCGCTGGCCGGGCGCCGGGCCGGGGCCGAGCGGGCGGCAGATGCGATCCGCGCCAAGTTCGGCACGGATGCGATTCTCAAAGGCCGCGCCCTGCGCTAGCCGGAACCTCAAGGGACCGGGAGAGTTGATTTTTCAACATTGATTGGAGAACGGCATGACCGCCAAGACGGAACGCAATTCCGGCAACGACTGGACCGCCGAAGACGTCGCCACCCTCAAGCAGCTCGCCGAAGAGAACACGCCCACCCGCGTCATCGGCCTCAAGATGGGGCGCACCGAAGATGCGGTCTACGCCAAGGCCTCCGAAGAGGGC
Organism: Pseudoroseicyclus sp. H15; assembly: GCF_054353345.1. NCBI lineage: Bacteria > Pseudomonadati > Pseudomonadota > Alphaproteobacteria > Rhodobacterales > Paracoccaceae > Pseudoroseicyclus > Pseudoroseicyclus sp. H15. The sequence goes on along the minus strand of NZ_JBTHJE010000001.1, from coordinate 483,644 downwards.
ATCTCGCTGAAGCCGGTGAACCAGTCACCGCACGGCTGAGGCCTACTCGGCCGCCATCGGCAACGGGTCGGCCCGCCCGAGCGCCGCGATATCGGCGATGACACCGCGCAGAAGGGTGCGGAAGGCGTCGAAATCCGGCAGCGGGCAGATCCGCGCCTCATCCATATAGAGCGCCCGGTCGATCTCGATCTGCACGGCATGGCGCCGGCGGGCGGGGCGACCGTAGGCCTGCGTCACATAGGCGCCGGCGAAGGGCATGTTGCGCGCTGTGCGCAGCCCGGCGCGCTGGAAGGCCGCCTCGATCTCGGCCACCAACGCCGGCGCGGCAGCCGCGCCGAAGCGGTCGCCGATCACGACATCGGGTTTGCGGGCGCCGCGCGGGCCGAGGCTGTCGAGCGCCTCATGCGGCATGGAATGGCAGTCGATCAGGATGGCCTGGCCGAAGGCGAGGTGCGAATCGTCCACCAGCCGGCCCAGCTCGGCATGATAGGGCCGCCAGACGCGGGCGAGTCGGTGCTCGGCCTCTGCCAGCGACAGCCGGCCCGAATAGATCGCTCGCCCGCCCGCGACGACGCGGGGGATGACGCCCAGCCCCGAAGCGATGCGCGGGTTCGGATTGACCCGGCGCAGCCCCTCGATCAGCGCCGGGTCGAGCTCTTCGGCGGCGCGGTTGAGATCGACATAGGCGCGGGGCGCATGAGCGACGATCAGGGGCGAGCCAAGCTCGGGCGCCGTGTCGAAAAGCCTGTCGACAAAGGCATCCTCGCTTGAGCGGATGGCGCGCTCGTCGAGCCGGGCCTGGGCCAGAAAAGACGGCGGATAATCATTGCCCGAATGGGGCGAGGCGAAGATCACCGCGCTCTGCCGCCGGGCCGGCATCTTCACTCGAAACGCTGCTCGTGCCATCGCTCCTCCGCTCACCTCAGAGCATAGCGCGAAAATGGCCTGCCAAAAGCCCTTGATCCGCCCCCGAAGTCCTTTTATAGACCCGACACCCGACGCGGAGGTGCCTTCGCGTCCCTTTTATTTTGGGACGCGGGAACTTGCGTCGGATCGGGCGGTTAGCTCAGCGGTAGAGCACTTCGTTGACATCGAAGGGGTCACAAGTTCGAACCTTGTACCGCCCACCAGAGAGTTTCCCGGCGCCCCGGAGGAGGGGTGCCACAAACGCTAAAGCGGCCGGAGCGCCGCGTGAGAAGGAGAGGCAGATGAAGGTCGCCAATTCGCTGCGCTCGCTCAAGGCGCGCCACCGCGATTGCCGTGTCGTGCGCCGTAAGGGCCGCGTGTACGTGATCAACAAAACGCATCGCCGGTTTAAAGCCCGCCAGGGCTGAGCCTGCGTCTGAGATTTGTGAAAGGGCCGCACCCGCAAGGGCGCGGCCCTTTTGCTGTTCGGGCCGCCTGCGACCTATTGCCGGGGCGGGATTTCCTGCCCCCCCTTCCCCCTAGCCGCCTCGGGGCCGTTCCGAGTAACCTCTGGCAGGGAGAAGAGAGGATGAATTCGATGATGAAGTTTTCGAAACCAGCCACCGCGCTTGCCGCGCTGATCGCCGGCGGCATGGCCGCCCCCGCTTTCGCGCAGGATCTGTGCGGCGGCGCCGGAGCCAACGGCCAGTGGATCGGCGGCAGCGAGGATGCCTCTGACGTCGCCACCGCCGACAGCTACATGGAGCAGATGGCGCTCGTGCTGATGGGCAACGAATACGTCGCCCTCTTCAACGTCTCCGCCCCCACCGAGGTGCGGATGGAAGCCCAGGGCCGCGGCCCCGGCGACCCGCTGTTCGACCTGCGTGACGAGACCGGCACCATCATCCTGTCCGACGATGATTCGGGCGGCGATTCCGCCGCGCGCGCCGAGACGACTCTGGAACCCGGCACCTATTGCCTGTCGATGTCGTCCTACGACGGCTCGCCGATGACCGGCTTCGTCCGCGTCGGCCGGCTGGAGCAGGAGGCGCTGACGCCCGGCCTGATGAACCAGCCCATCGACATGGGGGATGGCATCGGCGACGGCACGATGGGTGACGGCGGCATGCCCATGGGCAACGGCCAGATGCCCGGCGGGATCTGCGACATGGCGCAGGTCACGAACTACTTCGGCGATGGCGGCGCGGTCGATGACAGCCTGGCTGGCGGGGTCACCGTTGAGGCGCCGGTCAACCAGGTGGCCTATTGGGGCTTCTCGCTCTCGGGCTCGCAGCCGGTGACCATCACGGCGGCCAATGAGATGGCCGACCCGGTGATCACGCTCTACGACGCCGCAGGCAACTGGCTGGCCGAGAACGACGATTACGACGGGCTGAACTCGCAGATCGACATGCAGATGCCGCTGGCCGCCGGCGATTACTGCGTTGCCGTCTCGGCCCTCTCGGATGAATCGGCGCCGATCACACTGACGCTCACCGGGTTCGACCCGATGGCCGAGCAGTTCAGCATGTACGATTACGCCGAGGCTGCCCCGCCGCTCGACGGCTCCTACCCCGTCACGCAGCTCGGCACGCTTGAGACGCGCCTGCGGCAGGATCTGCAGAATGCCGGCACCGCCGCCTGGTATTCCTTCGAGGTCAACGAGGCCGGCCTCGTGCTGATCGAGGCAGTGACCAATGGCATCGGCGACCCCGTGCTGACGCTCTACGACGACTTTGGTCGTCTCATCGAGATGAACGACGATTACGGCGACAATTACGATCCGCTCGTCGCCGCCCGGGTGCAGCCCGGCACCTATCTCGTCGCCGTGCGCCAGTACGATGACAGCACCCCGGTGCTGACCCGGCTGCTCATCGAGCGCTTCGTCGCCGCACGCTGAAGCAAGCCAGAACAGATCGGCGGCCGCCGGGCACCCGCCCGGCGGCCGTTTTTATTCCGCCTGAAGTCGCACAGCGTAGACGGCCCAGCCGTCATCGAGATCGCGCTGCATGCGCCAGCCCCGCCGGAGCAGCAGGCCAGAGGCAGCCTGCGTGGTGCAGAAGAGCTGCGTCGCGCCCCGCTTCCGCGCCTCTGCCTCCAGCCGGGCGATCATCGCCTCGCCGATGCCCTGCCGCTGCGCCTCGGGCGAGACGGTCAGGCCGTTCAGCCACAGCGCCTCGCCCGGGTTCGCCCCGTGCGAATGCTCCGCCAGAGTAGCAAGCCCCACGAGCCGCCCCGCGCAATCCACCGCCGCAATGCCATAGGGCAGGCCGCAGGCCCGGCTGCGCGCCGCCACGTCGGCTGCGGCGTCTCCGGCGCCAGTGGGGCCATACCAGTCAGGCCAAGTGTCTTCGAGCAGCCGGGCGGCGGCCTTTGCCATCGCCCGGCTTTCCGTCACGCAGTCGACGAGCGGGCGAATACGCCGCCCGCCTGTCTCACCTGCCGATGGCATCGGCGAGCAACCGAACGACCGTGGTTTCGTTCAGGAAGCCCGTCGGCTCCAGCTGCCGGTCACGCTGGTAGCGCCGCAGGGCGCGGCGCGTCTCGCCGGTGAAGTTGCCGTCCACTTCGCCGGGCTCAAGCCCGATGTTATCCAGCCGCGTCTCCACCAGCCGGCGGGTGAAGGCCGTCAGCCCAAGCGCGTTCTCCTGCGCCTCGGCGGCGATCACCTCGTCCCGACGGTTGTCCTGCTGGCGCAGCTCTTCGCGGCGCGCCTGGGCAGCTTCGACGAAGTTGCCGTTGGGATAGCGCTGCAGGTAGAGCGAGTAGGCGTCGTCCGAATCTGCCTCGCGGGCCAGATCCCAGTCGCGGCGCTCGGCGGCGCGGGCCCTCTGGCGGGCGGCTTCTTCCATTCTCTGCAGGTCGTCGCGAGCCTCTTCGGCGTGGATGCCGTCGGGATAGCGCTCGAGATAGGCGCGCAGCCCCGCTTCATCGCCTTCCCGGCCCGTCTCTTCCCAGAAGGAATTGTCGGCCCGGCGCTCGGCGGCGGCGCGGCGCTCGGCTTCGGCTTCCAGCTCGGCGGCGCGGCGGGCGGCCTGCGCGTCGATCCGGGTGATCTGGTCCGGCGTGAGGTAGGAGGTTTGCGGGAAGCCGTTTTCCTGCTGCCAGTTCGTCACCGCACCGCGCGTGCCGGGCCCGAAGATGCCGTCGATCCCGCGGGTGTTGTAACCGAGCATGGTCAGGTCGCGCTGTACATCCTGGCGCTCGTCTCGGTCGAGCCGCATTGCCTCTTCCACCAGCCGCGCAGCGCGGTTGGGCTCGGAAATGATGGCCTCGATGGCGGCCTCGGCATCCGAGGCATGGCGACCGACCGGGTAGTTCGACAGGTAGTTGCGGTAAGCCTGCACGGTGTCGAGCGCGAGCGCGCCCTGCCAGAGCGCCTCTTCGGCGGCATTGCTGCGCGGAGCCGGGGCGAAGCCGCCCTCAGGCAGGAATTCGAAACGCCGGGGCACATAGCCCGACAGGTTCAGCCGGTCGTTGGCACGCAGCTGGCTCATGATTTCGGTGCCGTTCTGAGCCGCGATGCCGTTCACCGCGGCGGCGACGACGTTCGGCGGGCCGGTCACAACGGTCACGCCGTCCGGCACGTCGATGGGGCCGAGCTCTTCGCGCAGCCAATCGTCGTAATCCACGCCCCGCCCGGCGGCACCAAGGAAGAGCACCGCATTGCGCGGCCGGTCGGCAAGGATCTCAAGCAGACCGTCGATCGAGATGCCCTGCTGGCCGATCGTCATGATCGTCGGCGAATTGGCATCGGCGGCGATCAGCCACGAACGGGTGCCATCGGTGGCGAAGCGCCCGGTGAGCGCCACGAGCAGGCGGTCGGAATCCGGCACTTCGGCGATCCACTCGGCGATGGCCTGCGACGACGACGAGACGCGCCCATTGGTGAGCGACAGGACAGTGAAGCCCCTGTCGTTCAGGTCGCTCGAGGCCTTTGTCACATCATCGGCCCCGGCGATGACGCCAAGGGTTTCGTATTGTTCGATGCCGATCAGCAGGGCCGCGTCGTCGGCCGAGGCAGCGCCTGCCGTAAGGGCGGCCAGCGCCGTGGAATAGATGAGGTGTCGCATGATTGTGGCTCCTTGCCTCTTTGGCCCGAACGTCATCGCCCCGCCCGTGCTATTCAATAGCGGCAGGCGCAGGGTGGTTCCGCGCAAGGCGCATCCGCGCAGCGCGAGCTGCGGCGCAAAGGGCTGAAATGTCGGAGGTCTTCGGATAGCGGCGGGCTGGGGCGCCCGGCCGCTCAGGTCTCGCCGGAGCGGTAGAGCTGGTCTTCCTCATCGGTGGCCGAGATGCCCAGGGCCTCCAGCGCCGACTCAAGGTGATCGGCCAGATGCGGGCTGCCGCGCAGATAGCTGGCCGTGGGCGTGGTGCGCTCGCTCAGCGCGGTCTCGTAGGCCTCGTCCCAATCCTCGGGCTCGAAGGCGCCGCGGCCGATCCACAGCATGGCGACAAGCGAGGCCTGCTCGTTCTCGTTCAGGCTCTCGATGAAGCTGTCGAACTCCCGGCGGGCCCTGTCGAGCTCGCGGGCGAGGATGATGACCTCGGCGACAACGCTGCTGGCAATCTCGGGCATGGTAACCTCCTGGCCCCGACGCAAATCCTATCCCGCTCAGGTGGCGGGTTATTCCCAGGCAAGCGGCACGGCCGTGCCGCTTGGGTAGAGCACCGCCCCGTCACCGCCCGGCGAGAGCCAGAGCTCGACACCGTAAAGGCCGGAGACGACCAGATAATCCGGCGTGGTGCGGGTGGTGCCCACGGGGCCGGTGGCGGAACCGGCGCAGATCGCCGCGCCGCCCCGGCAGGGCACAAGGCGGAAGGTGTCCATCCCCAGATCGCTGGCCGCGACCGCGCTGATGGCCTGACCATCTGCGAATGGCATCTCGAGGCCGGCCTGCACGAAACGGTAGGTCGCCAGCTCTGCCTCGGCATAGGTGGGCACCGCTTCGCCGGCGGCTTCGGGATCGAACCCCGCGCAGCCGCTCAGGATGCCGGTGGCCAGAAGCGCTGCGCCGATGGTGAACCGCATGTGTCTCTCCCCGTGCTGTCGCGGGCAGGCTAGACCTCCGGGCCGGTGCTGGCAATCGGCGAGGGGTGCGCGATTTGGCGCGGGGGAGCCAGTGCGCCTCTGGCGCGCACCGGGCGTGGCGAGGTGCGGCGGCGGTGGAGGGCGCTAGCTGTCGGAGCCCTGAAACTCCGGCGCCGTCAGGCCCCGGGGGTCGACCTCCAGCGCCTTGGCGGCATCGAGGCTCTTGTCGTGCGGCACCACGCCCAGGCTCTCGAACTTGCGGGCAGAGGGCAGCACGCGACCTTCCAGCGAGCCGACGGCCTTGTTGTAGCTGTCGACCGAGCTGCGCAGGGCGCGGCCGAGCTTGTCGAGATGCTCGGCGAAGGTCGCCAGCCGCTCGTAGATCTCCTGCCCGACCTTCTGCACCTCGACGGCATTCTCGGCCATCTTCTCCTGCTGCCAGCCGTAGGCGATGGACTTCACCAGCGCCATCAAGGTCGTCGGCGTCGCGATCAGCACGCGATTCTGGAAGGCATATTCGATCAGCGCCGGGTCGGCCTCGGCCGCCGCCGCGACGAAGGTCTCGCCGGGGATGAACATCACCACGAAATCCGGCGTCGAGGCGAGGCGGGACTGGTAGTCGCGCGAGGCAAGCACCTTCACATGCGCGCGCACCTGACGGGCGTGGCGGGCCATGCCCTCGGTCTGCAGCTCGGGCGTGCCGGCCTCCAGCGCGTCGAGATAGCCTTCCAGCGGGGTCTTGGCGTCGATGACGATGTGCTTGCCGCCGGGGATGGTGACGACGGCGTCGGGGCGCTGGCGGCCGTCATCTGTCTCCATGCTCTGTTCGAGGCGGAAGTCAACATGCTCGCTCATGCCGGCCATCTCGAAGACCTGCCGCAGCTGCATCTCGCCCCAGCGACCGCGCGTTTTGGGCGCGCGCAGGGCCTGCACCAGCCGGTGCGTCTCGTGGCCGAGGTTGGCCTGCCCCTCGGCCAGCTTGGTGACCTGCTCGCGGATGGCGCCGTAGGCCTCGCTGCGGGCCTTCTCGATGTCGCTGATCTTCACGTCGAACTGGCCGAGCTTGTCGCCGAGCGGTTTGACCAGCTCTTCGATGGCGCGCTGGCGCTTGGTGAGGTCTTCGTCGGCGGTGACCTTGTGCTGCTGGAAGCGCTCACTCGCCAGATCGAGGAAGCGCTTGGAATTGGCGGTGAGAACCTCGCCGGCGAGAGAGGCGAAGCGATCCTCGACCTCCTTCTTGAGGCCGCGGATCTCTTCCATGCGGCTGACGAAGCTGGATTTCAGCGTCTCCAGCTCTGTCTCGACCCGGGCGCGCTGGCGGCGCTCGCCTTCGAGCGAGTCGCCTGCGCGGCGCAGCTCTTCAACCAGCTCGGGCAGGCGCTCGGCGCGAGCTTCCAGCCCCGCCTTGGCGACCTCCAGCTCGCCGATGACCCCGGCGAGATCGCGGGCCTCCTGCTTCAGCTCGGCGGCCTCGGCCTGGTGGAGCGCGGCCTGGCGAGAGGTGCCTCGGGCGCCGAGGATGAGGGTGAGCAGCAGCAGGGCCAGAAGCGCGAGGGCGGCGAGGCCGAGCAGCTCGCCATGGGTGGCGGCCCAGTCGCGCAGCGTTTGCAGATACAGCTCCATCAGCGGCGCCCGAAGAGTTTTTCGATATCGTTAAGGCTCAGCTCCACCCAGGTGGGGCGGCCATGGTTGCAGGTGCCGGAGAAGGGCGTTGCCTCCATCTCGCGCAGGAGAGCATTCATCTCCTCGCCCCGCATCCGCCGGCCCGAGCGCACGGAGCCGTGGCAGGCGACGCGGCTGAGCACCGCGTCGATGCGGGCGGTGAGGGCATTGCCGGCGCCTGGCGCATCCTCCTCCACCAGATCGGCAAGGTCGGAGAGCAGAGCCTTACAGTCGACCTCGCCGAGCAAGGCCGGCACCTCGCGCACGGCGATGGTGCCGGGGCCGAAGGGCTCGATGACCAGGCCGATGGTGGCGAGGGTCTCTGCCTCGGCCAGAAGGGCATCGGCGGCGGCGCCAAGCTCGACGATATCGGGGATCAGCAGGGCCTGGGCGGCGATGCCATGCGTCTCGCGCTGGCGCTTGAGTCGCTCGTAGACCAGCCGCTCATGGGCGGCGTGCTGATCGACGATGACCATGCCGCGCGAGGTTTGGGCGATAATGTAATTCTCGTGCACCTGGGCGCGGGCGGCGCCGAGCGGGCTGTCCTGCGGCGCCTCGTCGGCCTCTTGCGAGCCCGCCTCGGCTGGCGGCTCGTAGCGCGCCGAGGGCTCGGCGAAATCGGAGAAGCCGGGGGCGGAGTAGGAGGAGGGCGCGGGCGCCATCGGGCGGGGCGAAGGCCTGTCCATCTGGTAGATGCGCGCGCCGGTCTCACTGTGCTGCGGCTCGGGCCGCGCCGCGCCCAGCGCCTCGCGCGTCAGCGTGCTGGCGCTGCGATGGCCGGCGCCGGCCATCGCATGGCGCAGGGCCGAGACGACCAGCCCGCGCGCCACGCCCGGCTCGCGGAAGCGCACCTCGGCCTTGGCGGGGTGCACGTTCACATCCACCAGCTCGCCGGGGCAATCGAGATAGAGCGCCGCGGCGGGGTAGCGGCCAGAGGCGAGCATGTCGGCATATCCGCCGCGCAGGGCGCCAAGCAGCAGCTTGTCACGCACCGGGCGGTGGTTGACGAAGAGGTGCTGTTGCGCCGCCGAGCCGCGCGAATAGGTGGGCAGGCCGGCGAGGCCAGTCAGCCGCAGCCCGTCGCGCTCGGCCTCGATCGGCACCGCGTTCTCGGCGAACTCGCGGCCCATCACGACGGCGAGCCGGGCATGCATCGCATCGAAGAGATCGCCCTGCTCCGGCTCGACGCGGAAGATGACGCGCTCGTCGCCACCGCTGGCATCGCAGAGGCGAAAGCCGACGTTCGGCTCGGCCATGGCCAGCCGGCGGATCACATCGCCGACGGCCTGGCTCTCGGCCCGCTCGGAACGCAGGAACTTCAGCCGCGCCGGCGTGGCGTAGAACAGGTCGCGTAGCTCAACGATGGTGCCACGCCGCAGGGCCGCCGGCTTCACCGGGCCGACGCGCCCGCCCTCGGCGGCGATGCACACCGCCTCTTCGCCTTCGCTGCGGGTGGTGATGGTCAGCCGGCCGACGGCGGCAAGCGAGGCCAGCGCCTCGCCGCGGAAGCCGAAGGAGTGGATGTCGGTGAGGTTGCTGCCGTCGATCTTCGACGTCGCATGCCGGGCCAGCGCCAGCGGCAGATCCTCCGCCGCGATGCCCGAGCCATCGTCGGTCACCCGGATCAGCCCCGCACCGCCGCCCGCGATGGTCACCTCGATGCGGGTGGCGCCGGCATCGAGGGCGTTCTCCACCAGCTCCTTGACGGCGGAGGCCGGGCGTTCGACCACCTCGCCCGCGGCGATGCGGTTGATCGCCGTCTCGCCAAGCTGGCGGATTCGCGGGCGATTTTCGTCTATCTTGCGTGAGGGCTCGGCCATGCCTCCATATCTAGCATGGCCGGGGCCCGTTCTGCACCCCGATTCTGGGGCTATTCCACCTCGGCCGGCTCTTCTTCCTCATCGGTTTCCGCCGGGCCGGTGACAGTATCCTCAAGCCCTTCCGGCTGGCCGGCGACGACGAAGTAGAGGTCGTCAGGCTGCAGCAGCCGGGCGGCGACGCGGTTGATGTCTTCCAGCGTCACGGCGTCGATGTAGGTATTGCGGTTCACCACGTAATCGGGCGGCAGGTCGATCATCTGCATGCCCACCATGATGCGCGCGATCTCGTCATTGCCGTCGAAGCGCAGGGGGTACTCGCCGGTCATGTAGGTCTTCGCGGCTTCCAGCTCTTCGGCCGTCACACCGTTCTCGGCCACATCGGCCCAGACATCCTTCACCACCTGCACGGCCTCGCCCATCGTGGCGTTGTCGGACGAGAAGAAGCCCACGATGGCCTCGGCATTGTCGAAGACATAGAGGCTCGTGCCGACGCCATAGGTCAGCCCGCGCTTCTCGCGCAGCTCCTGCATCAGGCGGGTGTCGAAGCCGTCGCCGCCGATAATCTGGTTGAGCACGGCGGCAGCGAAGTAATCGGGGTCGTCCCAGTTGATGCCCTGATGCCCGAAGATGGCGATGCTCTGCGGCGTGGCGAAATCGACGAGATCGACCCCGCCGGGCGCGGCAAACTCCACGTGATCCGCCAGCTCGGGGCCGCTTGCCGGCACGCCCTCGAGCAGGCTGTCGACCAGCGCGGTGGCCTCTTCGGCGGTGATGTCGCCGACGGCGCCCACATAGATGCGGTCGGTCACCAGCAGATCGTTGAAGCTCTGCACCAGATCGTCGCGGGTGAGGGCCGAAACGCTCTCGACCGTCCCGTCGGAATCGCTGCCATAGGCGGCATCGGGGAAGGCATTGGCGAAGAAGCGCTGCGAGGCGAGCGTGCCGGGGCGGCGCAAGCCGGAATCGATACCGGCGAGCACCTGGGCCCGCACCCGCTCGATGGCATCCTCATCGAAGCGCGGCTCTGTCAGCGCCTGATGCAGCAGGGCGACCGCCTCATCGCGGTTCTCTGTGAGCATCTTGGCCGAGATCGAGAGCGAATCGTCGTAGACGCTGAACCGGAAATCCGCCGCCAGCCCTTCGCGCGCTTCCTGAAAGGCTGCGGCGTCCATGTCGCCTGAGCCTTCCTCGATGAGGCCGGTCATCAGATTGGCCGCCCCGCGCTTGCCCTCGGGATCGAGCGAGGCGCCGCCACGGGCGCGAATTTCCAGCGCGACGAAGGGCAGCGCGTGCTCTTCGACCAGCCACAAGTCGATACCGCCGGGTGTGGTGAGCGTCTGGATATCCACCTCGGCCCAGGCGGCGGGGGCCGAGAGGGCAAGGATGGCAGCGGTGAACAGGGAACGGATCATTGCAGCGCCTCCTGGCGATCGGCGACGACATAGGCGGTGACGGATTTGCGGATATCGAACAGCCGCTCGGCGGCGGCCATCACATCCTCGGGCGTGACGGCCTGCAGGATATCGGGCCAGGCCTCGATATCTTCGACGGTCAGGCCAGAGGTCAGCCCGGCGCCATAAGTGCGGGCTAGGCCCTGCACATCGTCGCGAGCGTAGATCTCGCCGGCCTGCAGCTCTGTCTTGATGCGGGCGAACTGCTCGGGGTCGACGCCCTCTTCCAGGAAATCTGCGAGCACTTCGTCCATCGCCGCCTCGGCCTCAGAGAGCGTCACACCCTCGGCGGGCGCGACGGTGAGCGAGAAGGTGGTGTCGTCCAGCGACATCGCGCCGTAGCCCGCGCCGGAATAGAGGGCGATGTTGTCGTCGAAGGTCAGCGCCCGGGCGAGGACGGAGGTGAAACTCGACCCGCCGAGGATCTCGGCGAGATAGACGAGCGCCGCTGCCTCTTCTTGCGCGCCGGCATCGCGCTCGGGCGCGATGTAGCTGCGGTTGAGGTAATCCTGCCCCACGCGCGGGTCGGCGTAGATCAGGCGCCGCTCGGCCAGTTGCGGCGGCTCTTCGGTGCGCAGGCGCTCGGGCAGGTCGGGCTCGGCAGGGATGGGGCCGTAATATTGCTCGGCAAGGGCCAGCACATCCTCGGGCACCACATCGCCCGCCACCACGAGGATGGCGTTGTTGGGCGAGTAATAGAGGTTGTACCAGTCGAGCGCGTCCTGCCGGGTGAGCTCTTCCATCTCGTGCCGCCAGCCGATGACCGGCACGCCGTAGCGGTGGTTGAGATACTGGCTGGCCATGATCTGCTCGCGTGCCAGCGCACTGGCATTGTTGTCGACCCGCGTGCTTCGCTCTTCGAGGATGACGTTCCGCTCGGTCTCAATCTCGTCCTCTGTCAGGCGGAGGTTGTTCATGCGGTCGCTTTCCATCTGCATCATCAGGGGCAGACGGTCGGCCGCGACGCGCTGGAAATAGGCGGTGTAGTCGTAGGAGGTGAAGGCGTTGTCTGACCCGCCATTGGCGGCGACGACGGAGGAGAACTCGCCGGATTCCATCGTGTCGGTCGCCTTGAACATCAGATGCTCAAGGAAATGCGCGACGCCGGAATAACCGATCGGCTCGTCCGCCGAGCCGGCGCGATACCAGACCATATGCACCACGACGGGGGCACGGTGATCCTCGATCACCACGACATCCATGCCATTGTCGAGCGTGTAGGTTGTCACGTCGTCGGTCTGCGCCAGCGCCATCGAGGGCAGGGCAAGACAGGTGAGCATGGCGATGACCTTGGGCCGCATCCGATCCTCCTTTGGAAGCGATGGCGCGAGACTACAGCGGCAAGGCCGCGTCGCAAGCGGGGGCAACCAATCCGTGATGGACCGCGAGCATAGGTGCGTGCGATGCTTGCCGCTGGGTCAATCAGGGAGAGCGAGATGGAGCTGGGTGCATTTTCGGTGAGCCTCGCAGTGAAAGACCTGGCGAAGAGCCGGGCCTTCTACGAGGCGCTCGGCTTTCGCGCCGCGCATGGCGATGGGGAGCATTTCCTCATCCTGCGGAGCGGGGCGGCAACGATCGGGCTGTTCCAGGGAATGTTCGAGGGCAACATCCTGACCTTCAACCCAGGGTGGACGGCTGATGGCGAAGAGGTCGACCCCTTCACCGATATCCGCGACATCCAGGCGAGGCTGAAGGACGCGGGGCTGGAGCTGACGACGCAGACCGACCCCGAGGGGACCGGGCCGGGCCATGTGGCGCTGGTGGATCCCGACGGCAATTCCATCCTGATCGACCAGCACCGGAGTTAGAAGCGGCGCGCGGCTTGGCGAGCGGAGCCGGGGGGGCTGTCTGCCCCCCGCCGCCCGTGGGCGGCTCCCCCCGAGGATATTTGTAAGTCGAAGGGAGGGGCGGGGGGCTTGGGGCGGTTGGACTCGCGCCAACCTGAGCCGGGCGGGGGAAGGAGCGGGGGGGCGTTTCGAAGGTGGGTTTTCAGCCCACCACACCGCGCCGTCCCGGAAACGCCACGTAGACACACCTCGGGTGTCTTGCCCCTGTCGCCCTGATGGTGTCAGATTTGGAAATGGAGCATACCGTCAAATCCTGGGCCGACGCCGCCCCCCGCCTTGTCGAGGTCGCCTCGGGCCGTGCGCCCGCCGATCTGGTTATCCGCGACATCACCCTCGTCAACGTCCAGTCCCGCGAGGTGCTGCCCGGCTGGCAGGTCGCAGTGGCCGAGGGACGCTTCGCCTATGTCGGCCCGGACGCCAGCCATTGCATCGGCGAGGGGACGGAGGTTGTCGAGGGCGGCGGGCGCTACCTGATCCCGGGGCTCATCGACGGGCACATGCATATCGAGAGCGGGATGCTCATCCCCGCCGAATTCGCCGCCGCCGTCGCGCCACATGGCACGACGACGATGTTCACCGACCCGCATGAGATCGCCAACGTCCTCGGCCTCGCCGGCGTGCGGCTGATGCATGACGAGGCGCTGATGCAGCCTCTCAACATCTTCACGCAGATGCCCTCCTGCGCGCCCTCCGCCCCCGGCCTCGAAACCACCGGCTACGAGATCACCGCCGAGGATGTCGCCGAGGCGATGGCCTGGCCCGGCATCGTCGGGCTGGGGGAGATGATGAACTTCCCCGGCGTGGTGAACGGCGACCCCCAGATGCTGGAGGAGATGGCCGCAACCATGCGCGCCGGCAAGGTCGTCGGCGGGCACTATGCCTCCCCCGACCGGGGCATCCCCTTCCACGCCTATGCCGCCGGCGGCGCGGCGGACGATCACGAGGGCACGGCGGAGAGCGATGCCGTCGCCCGCGCCCGGCAGGGGATGCGCTCGATGCTGCGGCTCGGCTCGGCGTGGTACGACGTCGAAAGCCAGATCACCGCGATCACCGAGAAGGGGCTCGACCCCCGCAACTTCATCCTCTGCACCGATGACAGCCATTCCGGCACGCTGGTGAACGAAGGCCACATGGACCGTGTCGTGCGCCACGCCATCGCCTGCGGCTGCGACCCGCTAATCGCGCTGCAGATGGCCACGGTGAACACCGCCACCCATTTCGGGCTGGAGCGGGAGCTCGGCTCCATTGCGCCGGGGCGGCGGGCGGACATGATCCTGACCTCCTCGCTGGAGGAGCTGCCGATCGAGGCGATCTGGGCGCGGGGCGTCAAGGTCGCCGAGGGCGGCACGCTGCTCGCCGAGTGCCCGCATCTGGACTGGCCGGAAAGTGCCCGCGCCACCGTCAAGCTCGGCGCCCCGCTCACCGAGACCAACTTCGAGATTGCCGCCCCCGAAGGCCGCAACGCCGTGCGCGCCAAGGTGATCGGCGTAGTCGAAAACCAGGCGCCGACGAAGGCGCTCACCGCCGACCTCCCCGTTGTCGACGGGCTGGTCGAGGCCGAGGGCGAGGTGGCGCAGATCGCCCTTGTCGAGAGGCACCGGGGCACCGGCGGCGTCACCAACGCCTTCGTCTCCGGCTTCGGCTACAAGGGCCCCATGGCCATGGCCTCTACCGTTGCGCATGACAGCCACCATATGATCGTGGTGGGCACCGACCGCGCCATCATGGCCGCGGCCGCGAACCATCTGGGTGAGATCGGCGGCGGCGTCACGCTTTGGCGCGACGGGGCCGAGCAAGCCACCGTGCCGCTCCCCATCGCGGGCCTCATGTCCGACAGCCCCGCCGCCGAGGTCGCCGAACAGGCGCAGGCGCTCGGCCGGGCGATGGCCGAGGCCGGCTGCACGCTCAACAACGCCTACATGCAGCATTCGCTGCTCGCGCTCGTGGTCATCCCCGAGCTGCGCATTTCAGATCTCGGGCTCGTCGATGTTCGCACATTCGAGCTCGTTCCGCTTTTCGAGGACCAGACATGAATACCCACACCGGCAGCACACTGCCCATTCTCACCCCGCCGCCGGCTTCGCATGAATCGTTCGATGATGCCGGCGCTGCCGTCGCGCGGCTGATCGCGCTCTACGAGGAGGCCACGGGCTTCCTGCAGGACCGCTTCAAGGACGCGCTTACCTCTGGCCGGCCGCAGGCCCGCGCCCGCGCCTTCTACCCGGAGATCCGCTTCACCTGCGCCAGCTTCGAGCAGACGGACAGCCGCCTCTCCTTCGGCCATGTCGCCCAGCCCGGCACCTATGCCACCACGGTGACGCGGCCCGAGCTCTTCGCCAATTACCTGCGCCAGCAGATCGGCCTGCTCATCCAGAACCACGGATTGCCCGTCTCCATCGGGCCGTCCGAAACGCCGATCCCCGTGCATTTCGCCATGGATAGCGCCGTCACCGTGCCGCAGGAGGGCGCCGCCCAGTTCACGCTGCGCGATTTCTTCGATGTGCCGGACCTGACGACGACCCACGACGACATCGTCAACGGCGAGGGCTTTCTGTACCCCGACGGCGCGCATCCGCTCGCGCCTTTCACGGCCCAGCGCATCGATTACTCCCTCGCCCGCCTGTCGCATTACACCGCGACCAGCCCTGAGCATTTCCAGAACCACGTGCTCTTCACGAACTACCAATTCTACGTGGAAGAGTTCGAAGCCTTCGCCCGCGCCGCCCTGGCCGACCCCGACAGCGGCTACGAGAGCTTCGTCGGCCCCGGCTATCAGGAGATCACCGACGCCGAGGCGCCGATGCGGATGCCGGCAAAGCTGCCGCAGATGCCGAGCTATCACCTCACCCGGGCCGACGGGCAGGGCATCACGCTGGTCAACATCGGCGTCGGCCCCTCCAACGCCAAGACGGCGACGGACCATATCGCCGTGCTCCGGCCCCACGCCTGGCTGATGGTCGGCCATTGCGCCGGCCTGCGCAATTCGCAGCGCCTGGGCGATTTCGTGCTCGCCCATGCCTATCTGCGCGAAGACAAGGTGCTGGATGACGACCTCCCCGTCTGGGTGCCCATCCCGCCGCTGGCGGAAATCCAGACCGCACTGGAGACCGCGGTGGAAGAGGTGACCGAGCTCGAAGGCTACGAGCTGAAGCGCATCATGCGCACCGGCACCGTCGCCAGCCTAGACAACCGCAACTGGGAGCTGCGCGAGCATGAAGGCCCGGTGCGGCGCCTCAGCCAGAGCCGTGCCGTCGCGCTGGATATGGAAAGCGCCACTATCGCGGCCAACGGCTTCCGCTTTCGCGTTCCCTACGGCACGCTGCTCTGCGTCTCTGACAAGCCGCTGCATGGCGAGCTGAAGCTGCCCGGCATGGCGAGCGACTTTTACAAGACGCAGGTCGCCCGCCACCTGATGATCGGCATCCGCGCGATGGAGAAGCTGCGCGACATGCCGCTCGAACGGCTGCATTCGCGCAAGCTGCGCAGCTTCGAAGAGACTGCGTTCCTGTAGGCGGGTTTGTGCCAAAGGCCGCACAGGGCCTCGGAAAACCAATAAAAGAAGGCATATAAGGGTGGAAAGGGCTTGCAACGTCACACAAATCATTGTGTGGATAGCCGCATGACCAGCGACTTGTGGCAGTTATCCACAAGTCCTCGGGCCCGATGGAAGGAGACCTACCAATGGCAGCAAAACCCATGACCAAGGCGCAACTCGTGACCGCTCTGTCCGAGGCGACCGAACTCGACAAGAAGTCCGCCGGCACCGCGCTCGACGCTCTGGCCGACATCATCACCAAGGAAGTTTCGGCCGGTGGCGCCGTCACGATCCCCGGCATCGGCAAGATCTACTGCCGCGAGCGCCCTGAGCGCATGGTTCGCAACCCGGCGACCGGCGAGCAGATGAAGAAAGAGGCCGACAAGGCGGTGAAAGTCACCATCGCCAAGGCTCTGAAAGACAGCGTCAACGCCTGAGGCGACTGACCCGTGACCAAAAGGGGCTGCCTCCGGGCGGCCCCTTTTTGTGTTTTGCCCAGGAAGGAGCGCCGCCATGACGGAAGGCCATGTTTTCATCGCCACCAGCTTAGACGGCTACATTGCCCGTGTGGATGGCGGCATAGACTGGCTCGACCGGCCGGATGCAGCTGGCGAAGACCACGGCTACGACGCCTTCATGGCCCGTATGGACGGGCTGGTGATGGGCCGGCTCACCTTCAAGACCGTCCTCGGCTTCGGCATCCCCTGGCCATACAGCAAGCCGGTCGTGGTGCTCTCGCGCTCCATGTC
The DNA here is from genome assembly GCF_054353345.1 of Pseudoroseicyclus sp. H15. Classification (NCBI taxonomy): domain Bacteria; kingdom Pseudomonadati; phylum Pseudomonadota; class Alphaproteobacteria; order Rhodobacterales; family Paracoccaceae; genus Pseudoroseicyclus; species Pseudoroseicyclus sp. H15. Next base: position 466,642 of record NZ_JBTHJE010000001.1, on the reverse strand, counting down.
CGACGACGAGATTCCGCCGGAGCTTAAGGACAAGGTGCGCCTGTGGTCCTCGGCGCCCGACGAGGCGATGGAGCGGCTGACCGAAGAGGGCTGGGCGCGCGCCTATGTCGATGGCGGGCAACTCATCCAGAGCTTCATGCGCGCCGGGTTCATCAAAGAGCTGACGATCAGCCGCCTGCCCCTCCTGCTCGGCGGCGGACGGCCCCTGTTTGGTGCGCTCGTCGACGACGTCGCGATGACGCATCTGGGCACAGAGACCTTCCCCTCGGGCATCGTGCAGTCGCGCTACCGGGTGGCGTGAGGCTCACTCCCCCAGAACGTCGATCTGCGCCAGCAGCCCGATGTGGTTCGAGCCGAGGCCGGCGCCCCATTCCTCCAGCGAGGTGAAGGCCAGCCCCTCGCTGACCATGATATGGTCGATGGGGATGCCCGCCCGGCCGGCGGGCACAGGCCAGCTGGCAACGGGCAGGCGGGCGTGCAACAGGCCGTTGCGCCGCTCGAAGCCCAGCATCCGCCGGCTCCACGGGGCTGCGTTGAAGTCACCCATAACGACGAGGGGAAGGTCCCCCGGCCAGTCAGACAGAAGGTCGCTCACTGCAGCCTCCTCGTCTGCGGTGTAGCGGAAGAACCAGGGCTTGATCATGTGCACGGGCATCACGGCGATCTGGCTACGGTCCGGCAGCGTCACCGTGAACGCCGCCCGGCGCTTGCGGCTGTAGGGAGAGATGTCGGCGAGGTCGGCATCCTCCAACGGCAGCCGAGACAGGATGAGCAGGCCGCAGGCGCCCCGCATGTCTGGCGTGCAGCCGAGGCTGTAGGGATAGGTCTCGGACAGGATCTCCGGCAGATCGCGCGCCGGCGCAGCCTCTGCGAAGGCCACGATATCGGCCCCGCTTTCCATGACGGCTGCGGCAAGGGTCTCGGGGGCGATGTGGTTGCCCCCCAGCACGTTGAACCAAAGCACCGTCAGATCGGTCTGCGCGCCCACCGGCGCCACCCGGCGGGCATAATCGCCGCCGAGGATCGCCAGCCCGACAAGCGCCGCCACCGCGACCGCCCCGCCGGCCCGGCGCCAGCGCAGCAGCCAGGCGAAGGCGGCGAGGATCAGGGTCAGCAGCAGCAGATGCAGGCGCAGGCTGTCGACGATGCGGGAGAGGCGGCCAATCAGGGGCGTGGCATCGGGCACGAGCTGGGCGAAGAGGCCGATCAGCACCGCCAGCGCCGCCACGAAGATCAGGGGCACGGCGACCCATGGGCGAGCGCGCCGCCGCTGCCGCGTGGAAGGTTGCGCCACCTTTTGCCCCTTTGCCCGGTTCCCGCGCCCCGGTAGCGCGGATGCGGGCGCAGCGAAACTGCCGCCCCGGTCTCTGCGGCAATTTCCCGGGGGTCCGGCCGCAAACTGCCGCCGAAGGAGGCATGGACATTCACGGCCTGAGCAGGTGTTGTCCGCCCGACGAAAGGAGGCCCCATGGATATTCGCGCGCTCGGCATGGGGCTGGCCTTCGCCTTCCTCTGGTCTTCGGCCTTCACCTCGGCGCGGATCATCGTGATGGCCGCGCCGCCGCTGACGGCGCTGACCTTCCGCTACATCATCGCGGGGCTGCTCGCCCTCGCCATCGCGAAGGCGCTGAAGCAGCAGATGCCGCGCGGCTGGCCGGCCTGGCGGGGCATCCTCGTGTTCGGCGTCTGCCAGAACGGGCTCTATCTCGGGCTCAACTTCGTCGCCATGCAATGGGTCGAGGCCTCCGTCGCCGCCATCATCGCCTCGTCGATGCCGCTCATCGTTGCCCTGCTCGGCTGGGTGGTGCTGCGCGACCGGCCGGCCCCGATGGCGCTGGCGGGGCTCATCGCCGGCATGGCCGGTGTGGCCGTGATCATGGCGACACGGGTGACGGGCGGCGCCGTAGGCTGGGGCATCCTGCTTTGCGTCATCGGGGCGCTGGCGCTGGCCATCGCCACGCTCTCGGTGAAGAGCGCATCTGGCCGGGGCAACCTGCTGATGGTCGTCGGCCTGCAGATGCTGGTGGGGGCCGCCACCGTCGCCCTGCCGGCCCTGGCACTGGAGCGGGGCGCGAGCGTGGCGTGGAGCTGGCCGCTGGTGCTGAGCTTTGCCTACACCACCGTGTTCCCCGGCCTCGTGGCAACGTGGATCTGGTTCCTGCTGGTGCGGCGCATCGGCACGGTGAAGGCCGCGGCCTTCCACTTCCTCAACCCGTTCATCGGCGTCGCCGTCGCCGCCGTGCTGCTGGGCGAGCGGCTAACCTGGCTCGACGCGCTCGGCGTCGCCATCATCGCCGCCGGCATCCTCGCCGTGCAGCTCGCCAAGGCGCCCCCGGCGATTGCGGCGGCAGAGGCCGCCACCGGCGCGCCCGTGGCACGCACACGTGACCGGGCGTAGGGCCGGGCGGGGCTGACAGCGGCCCTCCCCTTGCGTCAACTGAGCGTATGGACCCGATCCTCGCCTATCTCGCCGGCCTGCTGACGCTGATCAATCCCTGCATCCTGCCGGTGCTGCCCATCGTGCTGGCCAGCGCGGCGCAGCAGGGGGAGGCGCCCACGCGGCTGGGCCCCGTCTGGCTGGCGGCGGGCATGTCCGTTTCCTTCGTCGCGCTGGGGCTGGTGCTATCGCGCTTCGGGCCGGCGCTGGGGATCACGCCAGAGCTGGTAGCCCGCGCCGCAGCGCTGGTGATGGCGGCCTTCGGGGCGATGCTGCTGATCCCCCGCCTCTCCGCCGGGTTTGCCACCGCCACCGCCGGGCTCGCCACCCGCGCCGACGCCGCCTATGACGCTCGCCCTGCCGGGCCGCTCGGCCAGGCCCTCGGCGGCGCGCTGCTCGGCGCCGTCTGGGTGCCCTGCATCGGGCCGACGCTCGGCGCCGCCATCGCTCTGGCCTCCACCGGCGGCAGCCTCTGGCAGGCGGGCGTGACGATGGCCTTCTTCGCGCTCGGCGTCTCCACCATCATCGTGCTGCTGGCCTATGGCGCCCAAAGCGCCATCCGGGCCCGCAAGGCGCGGCTGCAGGCCATCGCCACCCGCGCCCGGCCGATCATGGGGGCGATCTTCCTCGCCCTCGGCCTCGCGCTGTTCTTCAACCTGCATCTCTATGCCGAGGGCTGGCTGCTCTCGCATATGCCAATCTGGCTGCAGGATCTCTCCGTCCGCTTCTGAAAGGATCGCCCCATGCTCCGCCGCACCTTCCTCGCCCTCTCTGCCGCCGCCACGCTACTCCCCCTCGCCGCCCGGGCCGAGCCGGTCATCTACGAACCCGGCGTGGTGCAGGAGCGCCTGGCCGCCGGCGAGACGCTATTCGTGGATTTCTACGCCGATTGGTGCGTCACCTGTGCCGCGCAGCACCGGGTGCTCGACAAGCTGACGGCCGAGAACCCGGCCTATGAGCAGGCCATCACCTTCGTGCAGGTCGATTGGGACACCTACGGTCGCAGCGATCTGGCCCGCGGCCTGTCGATCCCGCGGCGCTCCACTTTGGTGGTGCTGAAGGGGAATGACGAACTCGGCCGCATCGTCGCCGGCACGGCCGAATCCGAGATCAGGGCGCTGCTCGACACCGCCCTGGCGGCGGCGGGCGCCTCCTAGGCCGCGGCCATCATCGCAGCATCCCGCTCGATCGCCCAGCGCCACGAGGGGTGGGCGCCGACTCGATCCACCCAGTCCTGCGCGAAGTCGGGCGTGGCCTGCGGGAACCAGTGATAGGTCGAGGCGACGAGGAAATCGGCGGCCGTCATCTGCGCGCCCATCAGCCAGGGGCCCTTGGCCAGTGCCGCGCGAAGCCGCTCGACCGCCTCGGGTACACCGCGGATGGCGGCATGCACGGCGCCGTCGCCCTTCACACCATCGACCTGAGCCAGGTAGACCGGCTCGAAGACCGAGCCGTACCAGTGCATCCAGCTCAGAAAGCGGCCCCGAAGCGGCCCGCTCTCGACGCCAAGGCCAGCCTCGGGGAAGAGCTCGGTCAGCCGCAGCATGATGGCGCCACTCTCCCAGCAGGCAATGCCATCCTCGACGAGCAGCGGCACCTTGCCGTCGGGATGCGGATTGGCCGGGTCATGCCGGCCCGAGCCGTCCTGCCGGCGGATCTCGACATGTTTCAGCTCGATCTTGTCGGCCGCGCCGAGGGCATGAACGAGGGCCACCACGCGCGTCGCGCGGGATTGGGGGGAATGGTAGAGGGTGAGCATGGCAATCTCCGTTGCGGGATGAACTGCGGCGACTATGCTCCCGCCACCCTGACAGAACCTGACAGGAGTGAGAGATGCCCCGCGCCGACCGCCTGCTCCGCCTGCTCGATCTGATGCGCCGCCTGCGCCCGCCCATCACCGCCGCGCGACTGGCGGAGGAGCTGGGCCTGTCCGAGCGCTCGATTTACCGCGATATCGCCGCCTTGCGGGCCGCCGGGGCACGCATCGAGGGCGCGGCGGGCTATGGCTATACGCTGACGGAAGACCCGGCCCTGCCGCCGCAGATGTTCGACCGGCTGGAGGTAGAGGCGCTCGGGCTGGGCCTCGCCGAGATCCGCGCCTGGGGCGATGCCGATCTGGCCGAGGCGGCAGAGCGCGCTATGGCCAAAATCGTCGCCACGCTGCCGGAGAGGGTGCAACGCCAGGCGATGCACAACGTGCTCCACGCCTACCGCTACTTCACCCGGCCCGAGGCGCCGCCCTGGATGGGCCTGCTGCGCGAGGCCGCCTGGGACGAGGCCGCCGTGCGGCTCGACTATGTCGACCGCTCTGGCGCGGCGAGCGCGCGCGATGTCTATCCGCTCGGGCTCGTGTTCACGGAGGACCGGCACCAGCTGCTCGCCTGGTGCTGCCTGCGCACCGACTTCCGCCGGTTCAATCTCAGCCAGATCCAGGCCGCCGCGCGCACGGGCGAGAGCTTTCGCCCCCGCCGCGTGCCGCTGCTGAACGACTACCTCGCCCGGCTGGGCGCGCCGGCGAGCTGAACCGTCGCGGTAGCGGGCCAAGGAATCTCTGGCCCGCTTCAGGTCTGCATGCGATGTCTCATGCCGATGAGTGCTGTCACGACACGAGCCGCCGCATGATCCCGCTGGGGCTGATCCTCGCCGGCGGGGCAGGCCGCCGCATGTGCGGCGCCGACAAGGCGCTGCTGCCGCTGGCCGGCGGCCCGCTCTGGCGCCATGTCGAGGCGCGGCTGGCCCCGCAGGTCGCCTCGCTTGCCATCGCTGCAGGCGGCGGGGGCGACCGCTTTGCCGGCTTCGGCGGCGCCGTGCTGCCCGATGCAGGTGCGCCCGGTCAGGGCCCGCTTGCCGGCATCCTCGCGGGGATGCGCTGGGCGGAGGAGCGGGGGGGCAGCCATGTGATCACCTGCCCCGTCGACCTGCCCTTCCTGCCCGGTGATTTCGTCCCCCAGCTCTACCTCGCCGCCGAGGCGACGGGCGCCGCTATCGCCAGCTCGGGCGGGCGCCAGCACGGTGCCTGCGGGATCTGGCCGGTCAGCGCCGGTCCGGCGCTGGAGGCGGCGCTGGCGCGGGGCGAGCGGCGGGTGATGGCGTTTGCGGCCGCGCTGAGCCCCGGCGAGGCCGTCTGGCCGGGCGGCGAGGCAGACCCATTCTTCAACATCAACACGCCCGAGGATCTGGCCGGGGCCGAGGCACGGCTGGCGGCATGAGGGGCGGGCGGTGAGGCTGGAATATGGCTTTCGCGAGGGCGAGCGCGCCGATGTCGCCCGGCTCTACTGGCAGGCCTTCGGCGACAAGCTCGGCCGCGCGCTCAACCCTGAAGCGCAGGCGCTCGCCTTCATCGGCGCGGTGCTGCGCCCCGATCATGCGCTCGTGGTGCGGGCGGCGACAGGGCCGCTGGCGGGCCGGGTGATCGGCGTCGCCGGCTTCAAGACACCGCAGGGCGCGCTGGCCGAGGGGGGGCTGCGCGACATGGCCCGCGCCTATGGCTGGCTCGGCGGCCTGCGGCGGCTGGCGCTTCTGGCGCTGATGGAGCGCGATCAGGACAACGAGCGCTTCCTGGTGGACGGCATCTTCGTGGATGCCCGCGCCCGCGGCGCCGGGGCGGGTACGATGCTGATCGAGGGGCTCGCGGCAGAGGCCGGGCGGCGCGGCTATCGCGAGCTGCGGCTGGATGTCATCGCCAGCAACACGCGTGCACAGGCTCTCTACGAGCGCTGCGGCTTTCGCGTGATCCATCGGCAGCGCCCGGGCATCGGTGGGCGGCTGTTCGGCTATGGAGAAGTTCTGGTGATGGTGCTGGCGCTCTGAGCGGCGTCGATTTCCATATGGAAATCGAAGGCGGAATCCATATGGTTTCCGCTCCCCGTCACCAGATGTCGGGGCCCTTCTCGGCGAAGGCGTTGACGAGGAAGTCGATGAAGGCCCGCACCTTGGGCTGCGTGAAGCGCCCCGGCGGGTAGACGGCATAGATGCCCTGCACCTCGACCGGCAGATCGGGGATCGCCTCTTCCACCAGCCCCTGCTCCATCGCCTCGGCGTAGAGGAAGCTCGGCAGATAGGCGATGCCGAGGCCGCTGACGCAGGCGTTCAGCAACGACTGGCCGTCATTCACCGTCAGCCAGCCAGCGGTGCGCACCTGGCGCTTCTCGCCGGAGGGGGCGGTGATCTTCCACACCGCACCGTTGGATTGGTTGGAATAATGCAAGAGCTTGTGCTCGTTGAGATCGTCGATGCGCTGCGGTCGACCGTATTGCTGGAAGTAGCTGGGGCTGGCGATCATGCGCTTCGTCGTCTCGGTGAGCTTGCGGGCGCGGAGGGTCGAATCCTCCAGCTCGCCGATGCGAATGGCGAGGTCGAAGCCTTCCGAGATCAGCTCAACGAAGCGGTTGTTGAGCACCATGTTGACGGTGATGTCGGGGAACTCAGCCAGGAACTCGCCGAGGATGGGCGAGAGGTGGTTTACGCCGAAATCGGTGGCCACGGAAATGCGCAGGAGGCCCGAGGGCGCCGATTGCATGGCCGAGACGAGCGCATCGGCCTCGCCGGCATCGTTGAGCACGCGGCGGGCACGGTCGTAATAGGCCAGGCCGATCTCGGTGGGCGAGACACGGCGGGTCGTGCGGTTGAGAAGCCGCGCGCCGAGGCGCGCCTCGAGGGCCGAGACGTGCTTGGAGACAGCCGACTTCGAGATGCCGAGCTTTTTCGCCGCATCCGTGAAGCCACCCTGATCCACCACGGTGGCGAAGGCCTCCATCTCTGTCAGCCGGTCCATAACGATCCTTCCCTTCTCGTCTGACCGGTCATCAGGGGCAATCACGGCACAAACGCGGCGGATGCCGGACAATATCGGGGAATGTCCGGGATCGGCCCATGTGCAGAAACGACGCCGGCGGCGGGAAAGTTGTTCCCGGCGCCGTGGATTGAGGGCAACGGTGTGGCTTGGTTACAGCCGCGCGGCGAGCCGGGTGCCCTGGTCGATGGCGCGCTTGGCATCGAGCTCCGCCGCCACATCGGCGCCGCCGATGAGGTGGGCGCGGGGGTGGGCCTCGGCGAGAGAGCGTTCGGGCTCCTGCCCGGCGCAGAGGACGATGGTGTCGGCCTCGATGAGGCGGGGGCCGTCGGAGGTGGTGATGTGCAGGCCCTCGGGCGTGATGCGCTCGTAGGTGACGCCGCCGAGCATGGTGACGCCGCGCATGGCGAGGCCGGCGCGATGGATCCAGCCGGTGGTCTTGCCGAGCCGCTTGCCGGGCTTTTCGGCCTTCCGCTGGAGCAGGGTGACCTGGTGCGCGGGCTTGGGCGGCTGAGGGCCGGCGGGAGAGAGGCCGCCGGGGTGGAGCGCCGGGTCGGTGATGCCCCATTCGGCGAGCCAGTCCTGAGGGTGCAGGGTGGGGCTCTCGGAGGTCACGAGGAACTCGGAGACGTCGAAGCCGATGCCGCCGGCGCCGATGACCACCACCCGCGGGCCGACGGGGGCGCCGTGAAGGACGTCGATGTAGGAGAGGACATGGGGCGCGTCCTGGCCCGGGATGGCGGGGTCGCGGGGGCGGACGCCGGTGGCGAGGATCACCTCGTCGGACCCTCGCAGGTCCGCCTCGGAGGGCGCGGCGTTCAGGCGGAGAGTGATGGGCAGCTCTTTGAGCCGCGCCTCGTAATAGTGGACGAGGCCGTGGAACTCCTCCTTGCCGGGGATGCGACGGGCGAGGTTGAGCTGGCCGCCGATCTGGGCGGCCTTGTCCCAGAGGGTGACGCGGTGACCCCGCTCGGCGGCGGTGATCGCCGCGGCGAGGCCGGCAGGGCCAGCGCCGACGACGGCGATCGTCTTGGGGGCGCTCGTGGGCGCGATGACCAGCTCGGTCTCGTGGCAGGCGCGGGGGTTCACGAGGCAGGTGGAGGTCTTGCCCATGAAGGTATGGTCGAGACAGGCCTGGTTGCAGGCGATGCAGGGCGCGATGGGTGCGCCGGACCTGGCCTTGGCGACGAAGTTCTCGTCGGCGAGGAAGGGGCGCGCCATGGAGACCATGTCGGCGCAGCCCTCGGCCAGCACCTGCTCCGCCACCTCGGGCGTGTTGATCCGGTTCGAGGTGATCAGGGGAATTGCCACCTCGCCCATCAGCTTCTTCGTCACCCAGGCGAAGGCGGCCCGGGGGACGGAGGTGGCGATGGTGGGCACCCGCGCCTCGTGCCAGCCGATGCCGGTGTTGAGGATGCTGGCGCCGGCGGCCTCGATGGCCTTCGCGAGGCGCAGCACCTCCTCCCAGCTCTGCCCGCCCGGGACGAGATCGAGGAGGGAGATGCGGTAGATGAGGATGAAATCGGGGCCGACGGCCTCGCGAACCCGGCGCACCACCTCGACCGGCAGGCGCATGCGGTTCTCGTAGGGCCCGCCCCAGCGATCGGTGCGCTGGTTGGTGCGCTCGGCGAGGAACTGGTTGAGGAAGTAGCCCTCCGACCCCATCACCTCGACGCCGTCATAGCCGGCCTCGCGGGCGCGGGCGGCGGCGGTGGCGATATCGGCAATCTGCTTCTCGATGCCGGCCTCGTTGAGCTCGGCCGGCGGGAAGGGAGAGATCGGCGACTTGATGGCGGAGGGGGCAACGCAGGCCGGGTTGTAGGCGTAGCGGCCGGCATGGAGGATCTGCATGGCGATGCGCCCGCCCTCGGCGTGGACGGCGTCGGTGACGATGCGGTGGTTGGCGATGTCCTCGGGCCTGTAGAGGCCGGCGGCGCCCTTGAAGACGCCGCCCTCGTCGTTGGGCGCCATGCCGCCGGTGACGATGAGCCCGGCGCCGCCCTTGGCGCGGGCCGCGTAGAAGGCGGCGATGCGGGACCAGTCGCCCGTTTCCTCGAGATTTGTGTGCATCGAGCCCATGAGCACCCGGTTCGGCAGGGTGACATGGCCGAGGTCGAGCGGGGCGAAGAGATGGGGATAGGTCATGGGGCTCCTCCGGGCAGTAGAGTGGCGCGTGGCGGGGAGGGCGTCACGTTCAACGCGGCGTCACGAGCGTGGGGGGGCGGGCCGGGGGCCAGCCCCCGAACCCCCGAGGTATTTTGGGCCAGATGAAGGGCAGGCGGGGCGGTGAACGGCGGCAGTATTTGCTCTTGAGCCTGTCTTTGCTCCCGAAAATCCCGGGGGTCCGGGGGCTGGCCCCCGGTCCCGCACTCTGCAGCTTGCGCCGCGATGCCGGACTTAGACCAGCCCGATAGCTGAGCGGATGCTCTCGTCGCGCAGGCTCACTTCGCCGCCGAGATGGGCGTCTGCCTCGGAGCTGCACATCCAAAGCAGCGCCCGGGCCGGCCAGTCGGCGGGGATGTGCTCGGACCAGTCGAGCGCAGCGACGGGGCCGATGCCGCTGTCCTTGATCTGACGCTGCATGTCGGTCGCGACCGTCCCCGGCGAGAGGGCCAGCGCCCGGATGCCGCGCTCGCCGTATTCGACGTGCAGCGCCTCGCTCAGCATCGCGGCGGCAGCCTTCGAGGTGCAATAGGCCGACCAATGGTCGAGCGCCCGGTGCGCGGCGCCGGAGGAGAGCGTCAGGAAGGTGCCGCCGCCGGCGCCCAGCATCGCCGGCAGCACGGCCCGGGCGGTGTGGAACAGGCCCTTGACGTTGATGTCGATGGCCTGGCCCCAGGCTTCGGGATCGGCCTCGGCGATGGGGGCAATCGGGCTGACGACGGCGGCGTTGCCGATGACCACCGCCGGCGGCCCGAAGGCCTCGATCGCCGCTTTCACGGCGAAGTCGACCTCCCACGAGCGAGAGACGTCGCAGGGCACGGCCAGAGCATTGTCGCTGCCGATCTCGCCGGCGAGCTCGGCGATTTCGGTATCGCTGCGCGCCAGCAGGGCGACGCGGGCGCCGGCCGCGGCGAAAACCCGGGCCGCCTCGGCCCCGATGCCTCGGCTCGCACCTGTGATGACAACGCATTTGCCCGTCAGCTCCATCGCCTCATATCCTTTCCTGAACGCCGGCAGGATGCTGGCACGGCAAGGGGGAATGGTCCAGATTTCCCGACCTTGACTGACCTGAGGGGGCCGTCATGGTGATGCCATTGAATTAATCAGGGAGGGGATCCGTCATGCCCGCTAACCGCTTTATTTTCACCGCCGCCTCGCTCACCGCCATGATTGCCGGCGGCGCCGCATTTGCCGATGTGACCGGCGAGGACGTCTGGGCCCAGTGGCAGGACGCCGCTTCGAGCTACGGCGAGGGCATGACCATGACGGGCGATGCCAGCCGCGACGGCGATACGCTGGTGGTCTCGAACGTCAGCGTCTCGGTCGAGAATGACGAGATGGCGATGTCGTCGGACATTGGCGAGATCTCCTTCGCCGAGAACGGTGACGGCACCGTCAGCATCACCATGCCCGAGAGCTACGAGGTGGTCTTCTCGCAGATGGACAGCGAGGCCGCCAATAGGGCGACGCTGCAGGTCAGCAATTCCGGGCTCGACCTGCAGGCCTCGGGCAGCCCCGAGGACATCACCTACACCTTCAGCGCCGACAGCTACGGCATCGAGCTGACCGAGCTGCAGGACGAGGGCGAGGTGCAGCCCGCCGAGGCAATGGTGGAAATCCAGGGCCTGTCCGGCACGGCCGGCATGAGCGGCGCCGAAGAGCTGCGCACCAGCTCCGCCGAGATCAACGCAGATGCCATCGACTTCATGCTCGACATCAACGCGCCCGGCGAGATGGTCAGCAATTTCTCCGGCAAGATCCAGGATCTCGCGATGACGCAGACCGCCACCACGCCGGCGGATATGGACATGGAGAGCGACGACCCGGAGATGTTCCTCACCGCGGGCGGCAGCATCGACATGTCGGTCGAGGCCGGCGAGTCGGCCGTGGTCTTCGCCTATGACGATGGCTCCGACAGCGCGAGCGGCGCCTATTCCGCCGGAGGCTCTTCGTTCGGCCTGACGGTGAATTCCGACGAATTCGTGCTGAGCGAAAGCGGCACCGACATCGCACTGCAGGTGCAGACTGCGCAATTCCCCTTCCCCATCAACGTCACGCTGGCAGAGCTGGGGCTGAACATCGACATGCCGCTCGCCGCCACCGAAGAGCCTGTCGACCTCGGCGCCGGCCTGACCATCGACCAGCTGACGCTCAACGAAGAGCTGTGGTCGATGGCCGATCCCTCGGGCGCGCTGCCGCATGAGCCGGCGACGCTGATCGTCAAGCTCTCGGGTTCGGGCATGCTAGACCAAGATCTGGCCGAGCAGATGGGCGGCATGGGGCAGGACGGCCTGCCGGGCGAGCTTTACGAGCTGAACCTCGACGAGCTGACACTGAACCTGATCGGCGCGGCCATCTCGGGCAGCGGTAACTTCACCTTCGACAACAACGACCTGACCACCTTCGACGGGATGCCGCGGCCCGAGGGCGAGGCGACCTTCCGCATCGACGGCGCCAACGCGCTGCTGGGCAAGCTGGCCGACATGGGGCTTGTCCCGCAGGACCAGCTGATGGGCGCGCGGATGATGCTGGGGCTGTTCGCGGAATCCGTCGGCGACGATTCGCTGCAATCGACGATCACGGTCACCGGCGACGGCTCGGTTCTGGCGAACGGGCAGCAGCTCCGCTAGAAGGCGGCCAGACCGGCGCGGGCGCGGCCAAGCGGTCAGCGCCCGCCATATGCTTGAACACGCTACACATTCGGGAGGTCTGCCATGACCCGTTCCATCCTTGCTCCAGCCACCGCCCTGGCCTCGATCCTTGCCCTGCCGGCCTTTGCCGATGTCACGGCAGAGGATGTCTGGCTGAACATGACGCGCTCGGTCACGGCCTTGGGGATCGAGGTCAGCGCCACCCCGCAGCGTGACGGCGACGTGCTGAGTGTTGGGCAGGTCACCTATTCCTACGCGTTCCCCGAAGACGCCGGCCAGCTGGAGATCACCAGCGCGGGTCCGGAGCTGACGGAAGAAGGCGACGGCACGGTGACCGTGACCTATCCGGAAAGCTTCGCCATGATCCTCGATGGCGTCGCCACCATGGCTGACCCCTATTCCGAGGGTGACAACACTCTGAGCCTTCATGCCGCGCTGGATGTCACGCTCAAGCAGAGCGCCCTGGCCAGCGGTACGCCCGATGAGGTGACCTATGCGACGACCGGCTCTGGCCTGTCGCTGGTGCTCACCGAATTTTCGGCCGAGGAAGACGGCTACCCCACCATGCCGGGGGACGTGATGCCGACCTTCGAGATGTATCTCGATTACGACGAGCTGGTCGGCACTTCGACGATCTCGTCCACCGGCGGCGCCGTCGATGTGACATCGGACACCACGATGACCGGCCTCGTTCAGGATATGAGCTTCGGCGTGCCGGGTGAGGTCAGCATTCACTCCGTCGGCACTGTCGAAGAGGCGGGGGCGCAGGTGACCATGGCGCTGCCGGGCGGCGCGCCCGACCTTATGAACCTTTCCGACGCGCTGCGCCGCGGCCTCTCCATCGAGGTGACCTCGCGGGCGACGGGCACGCAATCGCAAACCATCACGACCGAAGAATACTCGGGCAGCGAGGTCAGCCAGTCGCAGAATGTCGGCCAGCAGACGAGCACGCTCACCTTCGATTCCGCCGGGCTGGTCGCCGATGTCGAGGCCGAGGATGTCAGCTTCAGCATGAGCGCGCCCGAGCTTGGCTTCCCGGTCGACGTGTCGTTCGCCGGTGGCACCCTGGGCCTGACCATCCCGGTCAACGCCTCTGAGGAGCCGCAGCTCGCGCGCTACGCCTTCCGCGTCGAAGAGCTGAACGGCAGCGAAGACCTGTGGGCGATGATCGACCCGGCCGGCAGCCTGCCGCATGAGCCGATCTCGTTCGGCATGGGGGCGACGGCGGAGCTGACGGTCAAGCAGGACCTGCTCGATTTCAACGGGCTGATGGAAGACAGCGAGTCGGGCGAGCTACCGGTCGACGTCAATTCGGTCGCCTTCGACAATCTCGACGTGCAGGCGCTCGGCGCCCAGCTCACCGGCTCTGGCAGCTTCCTGGTGGACCTCAGCCAGATGATCGCTGGTTTCGGCGAGCCCTCGCTGGAAGGGTCGGCCGATTTCAACCTGACGGGGCTGAACGCGGCGCTGAACACGCTCTCCTCCTCGGGCATGATCCCGGCAGAGGCGATCATGGGCGTGCGCATGAGCGTCGGCATGTTCGCCGAGGCTGCGGGCGAAGATGCGCTGACCTCGCATATCGAGGTGAAGCCTGACGGCACGATCCTGGCCAACGGTCAGCAAATCCGATGAGCGGCGCCGTCCCGACGCCGGGCGAAATCGCCGAAGCGCTGCTCGACGCCGCCCGTAAGGCCGGCGCCGAGAGCGCCGATGCGCTGGTGATCGAAGAGCGCTCGTCCGGCATCGACGTGCGGGCCGGCAAGCTGGAAGAGGCTGGCCGGTCGGAGAGCATGCAGCTGGGGCTGCGCGTCTTCATGGGGCGCCGCAGCGCCATCGCCTCGGCCTCCGACTCGCGGCCCGATGGCTTTGCCGGCCTCGCCGAGCGCGCCGTCGCCATGGCCCGTGAGGCGCCGGAAGACCCCTATGCCGGCCTCGCCGACCCCGGCCAGCTGGCCGAGGCGCGCGATGCCGCGGGGCTCGACCTTCTCGATCCGGCGGCAGAGCCGGACCCGGCGGCGCTGGAAGAGGCGGCCCGCGCCATGGAGGGCGCGGCCATGGCCGCGAACGGCATCTCGCAGGCCGAGGCTTCGGCCAATTGGGGCCGCAGCACGCTGCATCTGGCGGCGAGCAACGGATTTTCTGGCGGCTGGGCCAATACCATGTCGGCCATCTCCTGCACCGCCATTGCCGGCGAAGGGCTGGGGATGGAGCGCGACTACGATTACGACGCCCGCACCCATGCCGGCGATCTGCGCGGGCCGGAAGAGATCGGCGCCCGCGCCGCCGCCCGTGCGCTGAAGCGGCTGAAACCCCGCAAGCCGCCGACCGGCCATGCACCGGTGCTGTTCGATGAGCGCATCGCGGGAAGTCTGATCGGCCACCTGCTGCAGGCCATCAATGGCTCTGCCGTTGCGCGCGGCGCCTCGTGGGCGCGCGGGCTGATGGGGCAGGCTGTGCTGCCCGATGGCCTCGACCTCGTGGAAGAGCCGCACCGCCCCCGCATCGCCTCGTCGCGCCGCTTCGATGCCGAGGGCCTGCCCACGGCCGAGCGTGCGCTGGTGGAGAAGGGCGTGCTGCAGGGCTGGCTGCTCGACCTCGCCAATGCCCGCAAGCTGGGGCTGGAGAGCACCGCCAGCGCCGTGCGCGGCGCCCGCTCGGGCCCCTCGCCCAGCGCCGGCAACCTGCGGCTGACGCCGGGCAATGCCAGCCGCGACGAACTGATCGCGCAGATGGGCACGGGCCTGCTCGTGACCTCGCTCATCGGCTCGACGATCAACCCGAACACCGGCGATTACTCGCGCGGCGCCAGCGGCTTCTGGGTGGAGAATGGCGAGATCGCCTATCCGGTCTCGGAATGCACCATCGCGGGCAGCCTGCCCGAGATGCTGCGCCGCATCGTGCCCGCAAATGACGGGCGCGAGCATACGAGCCGGGTGATCCCCTCGCTGCTGATCGACCGGCTATCGATCGCCGGGGCCTGAGCCATAGGGCCGGGCGGCCCACCGGCGCTTGCCGGCCCGCCCGCCCGCGCCTAGGAATGCCGCGTCAACAACAGGAGCCCACATGCCCACCCAGCGTCTTCACCTGGTTTTCGGCGGCGAGCTTGTCGACCCGCAGAAAAACGTCTTCCGCGATGTCGAGAACATCCATCTCGTCGGCATGTTCCCCGACTACGCCAGCGCCTACAACGCCTGGAAGGGCGAGGCTCAGCGCACGGTCGATAACGCCCACATGCGCTACTACATCGCCCATATCCACCGCCTGCGCGACGAAGAGAACGCCGTCTCGCCCACCGAGGAGCTGGGCTGACCGCCCTGCCGGCCAAACCCCCTCTGTCGCTGCGGGCCTATCTGGCCCTGCGCCCTGCCCGGCCCGACCGGGCGGGTGAAGCAGCCGCCGAGCCGGCGGAGCGGCCCGAGGGCCCTCTGGTCTGGCTGCATGCCGAAGGGGCAGAGGCCGGCGAGGCGCTCGGCGCCTTTGCCGCGCATCTGGCGCAGCGGCCCGGCGCGCCGGCACTGCTGATCACGGGCGAGACGTCGAGCGCCGCCGGGATCTCGCGGCCCGCTCCCGCCGATAATGCCGCTGCGGGCCGAGCCCTGGTGGAAAGCTGGCGCCCGGGCGCGCTGGTCTGGTTCGGCCCGCCCGGCCGCCCTGCCCTTTTGTCCGCCGTGTCTCAGGCGGGTGTGCCGGCGCTGCTGGTACCTGCCGGGGCCAGGCTTGCCGGCGGGCGGCGGCGCTGGCTGCCGGGCCTGTCACGCGCCATCCTGTCGCTGTTCGACATGGTGCTCACTGAAGAGCGCGGGCAGGTTGCCGATCTGCTGCGCGCCGGCGCCAGAGAAGCGCATCCCGTTGGCGCCCTGGTGCCCAGCCCGCCCATCCTGCCCTGCAGCCGCGCCGAGCTGGAGGAAGTGTCAGAGGCCATCGGCCCCCGCCCCGCCTGGCTGGCCGCCGAGGCGCCGCTCGGCGAATTGCAGGCGCTGGTGCAGGCGCAGCGCCGCGCCACCCGCGCCACCCACCGGCTGCTGCTGGCCATCGTGCCCGCAGACCCGGGCGATGCCCCCGCCTTCGCCCGCGCCTTCCGCGCCGAAGGCCTGAGCGTCGCCGACAGGGCGGCGGGCGAAGAGCCGGGCGAGACGACAGAGGTCTGCCTCGCAGACGGGGTGTCCGATCTTGGCCTGTGGTACCGCATGGCCGCGCTCACCTATCTTGGCGGCACGATGAGCCGCGGCGGCGGGCGCCACCCGTTCGAGCCGGCGGCGATGGGCTCTGCGGTGCTGCACGGTATCCGCACCGAGCCGCATGACAGCGCCTACCGCCGCCTCGCCCGCGCCGGCGCCAGCCGGGTGGTGACCTCGGGGGAGGATCTAGGCGCCATGGTCGAGACGCTGCTGATGCCCGACAAGGCAGCGATGATGGCCCATGCCGCCTGGTCGGTCACCTCGCAGGGGGCCGAAGCGCTCGACCGCCTGGCCGAGCGGCTGATGGCGGTGCTGCCCGCCGAAGGGGAGGGCTGAGCCGATGCGACTGCCCGCGTATTGGCAGAACCCGCCGAAGCATCCCGGCTGGCAGGCGAGGGCCCTCGCCCCGCTCGGCCGGGCTTATGCCGCGGCGACGGCGCGGCGGCTGAGGGGCGGGCCGGGCTACCGCGCCAGCGTGCCGGTGATCTGCATCGGCAACCTCTCCGCCGGTGGCACCGGCAAGACGCCGACGCTCATTGCCCTGGCCGAGCGGCTGATCGCCCGGGGGCACCGGCCTCACGCCATCTCGCGCGGCCATGGCGGCAGCGAGGCCGGGCCGTTGACAGTGGCCGGCCAGAGCGCGGCGGAGGTGGGCGACGAGCCGCTCCTCCTCTCCGCCTTCCTCCCCACGCATATCGCGAGGGACAGGGCGGAGGCCGCGAAGCTGGCCGAGGCGGCGGGGGCCGATGTGATCCTGATGGATGACGGCTTCCAGAACCCCTCGGTCGTGCAGGACCTCGCCATCGTGGTGGCCGATGCCGGGCTGGGCTTCGGCAACGGGCGCTGCATCCCGGCGGGTCCGCTGCGCGAGCCCGTGGCGGCTGGCCTCGCCCGGGCCGATCTGCTGGTGACCATCGGGCCGGAGGAGGCGCAGGTGGCCTTCGCCGCGCGCTGGCCCCTGCCGGGCGAAGTGCCGCGGGTGAGGGGCGCGCTGGAGCCGCTGCCGACGGGCATGCCCTGGCCCGGCATCCGCGCGCTGGCCTTCGCGGGAATCGGGCATCCGGAGAAGTTCTTCGCCACCTTGCGCGCGCTCGGGACGGATCTGGTGGAGACGGTCGCGCTGGACGATCACCAGCCGTTCACCCCGGCGCTGCTGCAGCGGCTGGAGGCGCAGGCCAAGGCCGTGACGGCGCAGCTCGTGACGACAGAGAAAGACGCCGTGCGCCTGCCGCCCGAGATGCGCGCGAAGGTACTGACGCTGCCGGTGCGGCTGCGGATGCAGGACTGGGCGGAGGTGCATGCGGCGCTGGGTCGGCTCGGGCTCTGAGGGTGGCGGGGTTGACCCCGCCCGCCTATCTCAATGCCCCAAAAGCACATCGAACCCGCACGACGGGTGGTTGATGTCCTCGATGCCCGAATGCCGCTTCGCCTGGAAGGCGATCAGCTTCGTGTGGACGCAGGTGCCCACATACAGCCCCCTCGGCGTCGACTGCAGCGTCCGCAGGCCCGTCGAGGTGACCGAGCCGAAGCCGGCGTCGATGTCCTGCCGCCAGTCGATGCCGTCGGCACTCGACCAGAGCTGGTAGCCGCCCTGCAGCGGCTTGCCGCCGCCGTTGATCGCGTAGTCGAACGGCTCCCATTGGTGGGTGCCGAAATAGAGCCGGCCGTTGTGCTCGGCCATCGACCAGATCACCGAGTTGTAGGGATCGTTCATCCCCGGCCCGTAGCCGGAGAGCGGGATCTTCAGCCCGTCGGGCGTGATGCGCGGCTCGCCGAAGATCAGATCCCAGGTGCCGTCCTCATACACCCGCATCAGCTCGCCGGCGCAGGGGCCGATATCGTGCTCACGGTCATAGCCGAGGCCCGAGATGCCGGAGCCCACATAGAGATCGCCGCCGAACTCGCACATCGCCGAGGTCGAGAGGTTGAAATGATAGCGCCAGGCGCCCCGGTCGAGCACCTTTTCCCAAGTATAGGGCGCCTCGCCCTCGGCCCGGGTGCGGTAGAGCTGGAAGCCGGTCTTCTCGTTGGCAGTGCCGGCATAGAGCCAGCCATGCGCGGCGCAGAGCGAGAAGACGGCGGAGTTGGTCTCGTCGCCGAAGCCCTCGGTGCTGGCGAGCTGCCACTCCTTCGATGCCGGATCGTCGGAGACATAGACGAGTGAATTCGGCACGTAGTTGAGATCGGCATACTCGGCGCTGGTGGTGCCGGCGGGCGAGGTGAAGAGCTTGCCGTTGAAGGGCGTCAGCCCCCGGAACGACAGGTAGGTATCGTTGTCGATGCCCGGCTCGGTGACCGGCTCGAAGGTCTTGCCATCCTCGCTGCGCAGCACCAGCCCGCCCCAGACAGACATGACGCCGGCGTAGAGGCAGGGCTTGGGGTCGCTCTTGCCCTGAAAGACGGCCATCGAGCGCACACCGAACTCGCGGGCGATAGCCTCCGGCGGCGCCATGCGCTTGCCCATCTCGCCAGACCGGGCGGCGACGCGCTTCTGGCACTCCTCGGTCGCCTCCAGCAGGGGCGACTCGAACAGCACATCCCACTCGCCGGTCTCGGTGTTGTGAGTGAGGATGCGGGCGCGATCCTCGGGGCCGTTGCACTTGGGCGTGGTGGTCCCGAGGTAGAACTTGCCCTCGAACCAGCACATGGCGTGGGCCAGCGTGGCATCGGGTTTGCCAAGGCCGGCGCGGCCGACGAAGTGGAAGGGGTTGGTCTGCTCGTCCTTCATCGCGGCCTCACGCATAGCCGAACTGGCGCGCCAGCTTCAGGGTGTCCTTGCCGAAGGCGTCGCCGCCGCGCCATTCGGCGCCGTCTTCCAGCGGCGGCTCCTTGATCTTCTTCAGCCGGTCGAAATCGATCACCGGGTTCTTCAGGAAATTCGGGTCATTGCCGAACTTGGCGCTCGGCGGGCCCATGCATGCATAGGGCGAGGCCTCGGGATGCAGCATCGCCTCGATCGCCTCGGCATCGGTGCGGATGCCGAGCCACTCGCAGATCTGGCCAAGATAGAACTGCGGATCGCGCAGCAGCATCTCGGCCTTCACGCGCATGTACTGGCCCACCGAAAGCTGGTGCCAGAATTCCATGATGTTCTTCTGGGCGCGCAGCCAGCCCTGCTCCGGGTCCATCGAGCGGGTCTTCTGCGGCTGGCCGCCGCCATGCTCGCCCCGCAGCTGCTCGCGCAGCGCCATCGAGCTTTTGCCGGCCGTGCCCGGATGACGCGTCAGATGCAGGAAGCTGGCGTTGGGAAAGACCTCGAGCAGGTTGTTCAGATGCTCGATGCGGAAGTTGTTGAGCGGGCTCTTCTCGAGCATGATCTTGTCGCCGATCTGCTCCTGCAGATGCTCCCACATCTGCCGGGTCGTCCAGTGCCGCCGCTCCGACAGCCATTGCCGGGCCTCGACCACCGATTCCTCGGTCTGGTTGCCGCTGTGCAGCTCGGCCAGCAGGCGAAGGAGGCCGGCGAGACCGAAATCGAAAGGTCCCTGCAGGCGCTGCAGAAGCTGGCCCATCGTGTCGACGGCGGAGAGGTTCACCTCTGGCAGGCCGTAGATATCGGGATGCTGGCCGATCATGCCGCCGACCAGCGAGGTATAGGATCGCCCCGGGGCAATGATGAAGAGGGGATCGGGCATTTTGAAAATCTCAGCTTACAAATGAGCAGAGCCTGGCTAATCGGCCAAGTCTGCAAAAGACTTAGCCGCGGCGCTGCATCATAGCAACCTTGGCGCATCGCGGCGCGCGCTTGCCAGCCTCAAGGGCCAGCCCTAGGTTTCCCCTGCGGCGCTCTGGCCGCTCAGCCGAAAGGACAGGGCAGATGTCGACGATGTTCACCGGCCGCCGGATAGCCGTTCTCTCGGCACTTCTGGCCCTGCTTGCGGGAGCTGCCTGCTCACAGGGGCAGGGCGACGGGCCGATTCGCGAGGCCATCCGTGACAGGCTGAGGGGCGGCGACGAGGCCAATGTTCAGGCCGAAAGCGGCATGCAGCTCATCAACATCAGCCACGGCGGGCAGGAGCGCAGCTATTACGCCTCTGTGCCTCCGGGCGGCGGCAACGGGCTGCCGGTTGTCATGGTGTTCCACGGCGGCGAGGGCGACCCGACCGATGCGGCGGCAGCCTCGGGCCTGGGCGGCTCCGGCGCCGGTCGCAATTTCGTGGCGCTCTTCCCCAGCTCGGGCAACAGCCAGTGGAACGACGGCCGCAACGAGACGGCGAACGGGCGCGACGATGTGGGCTTCGCGCTTGCCGTGCTGTCCGACGCCGTGTCGCGCTTCGGTGTCGACCCCTCGCGCGCCTTTGCGGCGGGCGCCTCGAACGGTGGCCTGTTCACCGAGCGGCTGGCCTGCGAGGCGAGCGGCACCTTTGCCGCCTTCGCGGTAATCGCCGCCACCATGCCCGCCGATCTGGCCGAGCGCTGCCGGCCCGCGGCTCCGGTGCCGATGATCTTCTTCATGGGCACGGGCGACCGGCTGATGCCCTACGAGGGCGGCGAAATCGCCAGCATGCCGATGCTGGGCGTGGGCGTTGGCGGCACCGTCTACTCCGCCCAGCAGACGCAGGACTTCTGGGCGCGCCAGAACAGCTGCGGCAGCGGCCGGACAGAGCAGCTGCCCGACACCACCAACGACGGCACCACGGCCGAGGTGACGCGCTACGACTGCTCCGGCGGCGCAAACCTGACCTTCGTCACCATCGAGGGCGGCGGCCACAACTGGCCGGGCGCTACGGCCATGGCTGCGCGCCGTCTGTCGGGCACCGTCAGTCAGGACGTCGACGCGACCAGCCGGATGTTGGGCTTCTTCCAGCGCTACGGTCTTTGACCGCGCCGGCGCCCATCCTTGTTCTTGCGCCCGCCGGCACGCCGGGGGCGACCCTGGCGGCGGCGCTCGGCCAGGGGCCCGAAAGCTGGGGCCTGCCCGAGCTGCATCTCGAAGAGGCGACTCACGTTGACCATTGGCTGAGCTCGCTGACCGGCCCGCGCGCCGCGCTCAGCCACGGGTTGCTGCGGGCGCTCTGCGAATTGCTCGCCGGCGAGCAGAGCATGGCGGCGGTCGAGATGGCGCGGCGCTGGCTGATGCGGCGCATGGCGATGACGATGCCGGCGCTGGCGCAGGAGCTGCAGGCGATGATCGCGCCGCGGCGCATGGTCACCTCCGCCAGCATCGCGCTCTTCGATGAAGGCGCGCGCGAGCGGCTGCACGAGGCCTTTCCGCAGGCACGGCTGGTGGCGCTGCAGATGCATCCGCTCAACCACAGCGAGCGGCTGATGAGCCAGCAGAACGGGCTCGCCGGCTTTCTGCTGGGCGCGATCGACCGCAGCGGCGAGGCGCCTCGTCCCGACCCGCCGGCCCTGCTGCAGGCGGCGGAAGAGGGGCTGGAGGGGTGCCGGGCGCTTTGGGGCGACGACATCCTGACCTGCCGGGTGGAAGACCTCGCCCAATCGCCGGCGGCGGAACTTGAGCGCCTTGCTGAAGGCCTCGGCCTGCCGGCCGACGAGGCTGCAGTGGCGGCCATGTCGCATCCCGAAACTTCGCCCTTCACCGGGCCGGGGCCGCTCGGCGCGCATGTGCCGGGCGATATCGTGCCGCTGACCGCTCTGAAGGAGCAGCTTGCGCCGCGCGAACTGAGTCTCGATAGTCCCTCGGCTCAGCCCAACGGGATCGGGCTGCCCGACGATCTGCGCAATATCGCGGCAGCGCAGGGTTACGGCTGAGAGCGGCTCTTTGTCGCACGGGTGAGCGGGCTGTCACCGCCCAGCGCGACCGCGTCGTCGCCCGCATCTTCGAAGGCGGCGCTCACATCGGTGGCGCTTTCGGTGCCCGGAGCCGCGTCTCTTTCAAGCAGCTTGCCCAGCATCTCGCGCTCTTCCTCCATCATCCCAAGCAGCGAACGCAGCACCGTCACGCGGTAGTCGAGATCGCGCCAGCGCTCTTCCAGCGCCTCGGGCGGATCGCTGTAATCGGCGCCAAGCTGGCTGAGGTCGAGAAAGGTGGGGGCGGAGAGAAATTCCTGAACATGGCGCAGCCGCTCCTGACGCTGCGCCTGATCGCGCAGGGCCCGGCCGAGCGTGTGACGAAGCTCGTCATCCACCTTGCCGCCGCCAGAGACAGGCTCTGCCGTCACTTCCGGCCGGCCCTCCGCCTGCTCGCTCATGGTTCTACCTTCTCTTGCATCAGAAGACGTAGTGGACACCCCCGCCAAGAACAAGCCAGTGCCCGCGGCGGGCCGAGCCGATCCCCCGTCAAGGGGGGGAATACGCGCCTTGAGAGCCTGCGCTACACCGGTGAATTCTACGCCAAGAGCCGCGGCTTTACCCCACGGCGGGTTGCCTGAAAATGCCGCGACTGCTAAGTGCTGCCGGCGAGCTGGGTGGGCGTTCATATTTCGAACGGCTGGTGCTTGCCTATTATTCTGAACGATTTAGCGAGGCTGCTCGTGACCAAACGCGTTTTGATGATCGGCCTCGATGGAGCGACGTTCACACTGCTCCGGCCGCTCTCACAAGAAGGTTACCTGCCCTTCCTGACCAGCCTCATCCGCGGCGGCACCGCCGCCCATCTGATGAGCACGCGCAACCCGCTCACTCCCCCTGCCTGGACATCGATGACCACGGGCGTCAGCCCCGAGGCGCACGGGATCTACGACTTCCTGCGCCCCGTCTTTCTCGATGACGGTTCGGTCTACATGAACGTCAACGACCGGCGCGACAATCATGCCGAGAGCATTTTCGCCATGGTCAGCCGGCAGGACATGCGGGCGACCGCGCTGAACTTCTTCGGCTACTACCCGCCGCCCAAGAATGTGAACGGCCATGTCGCCGCCGGCTTCGTGCCGTGGAAGCATCTGCGCCAGGCCATGTCACCCGGGCTCTTCGACAAGCTGAAAGCCAGTGGCGAATACGACTGGAAGCACCTCGCGATGGACCACAGCGAGGAGAAGAAAGTCGTGCAGGGCATCGAGGCCGACGAGCGCGAGGCCTGGATCGACCTGCAGAACAAGCGCGACGCGGCCTGGACGACGGTGACCGTCAACATGATGACGGACGACCCGACCGAGCTGACCTGCGTGGTGCTCGACGGGCCCGACAAGATCCAACACCTGTTCTGGCGCTACCTCGACCCCGAATGTTACGCCGGCGAACCGGGCGAAGAGACCGACAAGATCACCGCGCTGTGCAAGGATTTCTACAGGCGGATGGATGATAACATTCGCCGGATGGTGGAAGCGGCAGGCCCCGAGACGAACGTGATCATTACGTCCGACCACGGCTTCGGCTCGACGACCGAGGTCGTCTACGTCAACGAGTGGCTGGCGCGGAAGGGCTATCTCAAGTGGTCCTCCGCCGCCGAGGCCGACAGCGGCAACAAGCTGACCGCCGACAAGCTGAAAGACCATCTCGGCATGGTCGACTGGCGCAATACGGCGGCCTTCTCGCCCACGCCCTCGTCGAACGCGATCTTCCTCAAGCCCGACACCGGCAACGGCATCGGCGTGACGCCCGACAATTACCTTGAGACCGTGCTGAAGCTGCAGAAAGAGCTGCTCGACTGGCGCGACCCGGTGAGCGGCGAGCAGGTATTCGTGCGGGCCGAGTTGAACAAGGCGCGCGGCACACCCTTTGTCGAGCCCTGCCCCGACATCACGCTCACCCTGCGCGACGGTGGCTTCGTCTCGATCCTCAATTCCGACGAGATCGTCGTGCAGCGTGAGCTGGCCGAGGGCACGCACCGGCCGGCGGGCATCTTCGTCGGCCACGGGCCGGCCTTCCGCAAGGGCGAGCAGATCGACGCGCTCGACCTGCTCGACATCACGCCGCTCATGCTCACGCTGCTGGGCCTGCAGGTGCCGCGAAACCTGGAAGGCCGCGTTCCGGTGGAAGCCCTCGAGTCGGGCATTACCGCCGTAAAAGGCGGCAGCACCCACGCGCCGGGCGGCGAAAGCGAAGGGTCGGGGGCCGATCAGCCGTCTGAGGAAGACAGGGAAGCCTTACTGCGCCAGATGAAGAAACTGGGGTATATGGATTGACGTAAAGGTAGGGCCCGCGCGCAATTGATGGCGCGGGCGTTCGGGAGTCTGGGTGATGCCGCAATTAGATTTGGCAGACCACACCATCAATTACGTATTGTCCGGCCCCGATATAAAAGCGGGGACGACCCCCGTTGCCCTGATCCACGGCCTTGGCGCCAACCTTGCCTTCTGGCGGCTCGGCGCCGTGCGCCACCTCGGCGAAGAACGCCCGCTCATCATGCATGACCTCAAGGGCCACGGCAGCAGCGGCATGCCGGTGGCGGGTTACCGGCTGGATCAGCTCGCCGGCGATCTCAACTGTTTGCTCGACAGCCTCGGCGCCGAGAAGGTGCATATCGTTGGCCACAGCCACGGCGCCCGCGTGGCGCTGACCTTCGCGCTCGACCATCCCGAGCGGGTGGCGAGCCTGACACTGGCCGACACCCAGATCTCCTTTCTGCAAAAGCCGATGCGGCTTGGCGAATGGCCGCATTGGCCCCGCTGGAAGGCCGATCTCATCGCGCAGGGGGTGACCACCTTTCCCGATGAGGATCGCGAGATCGATTTCTCGCTGCTGGCCGAGCTTGGGCCGCGCGGCGGCTCTGCCCTTGCCGGCGAAGGCCCCCTGCCCCGCAACGGCCCCCGCATGGCCCGCGCGGCCGGTGGCCCTGTGCGCCGGGCCGAGGCGATGTCGGCGGCGGCGAACGGCGGCCCCGTCGCGAACGGCGCGCGTATGGCCGAGGCCGGGCCCCGGGCGCCGGGCGGCATCAACCTGCGCAGCCGGCAGATGGGCACGCGCAGCGCCGCCAAGTGGAACAAGCTGCTCGAGGCGACCTCGGCCAAGCACGACTTTCACGATGAAACGGTCATCCGCCCCGAACGCTTCACGGCGCTGACGATGCCGGTGCTGCTGATGTACGGCGAGACGACGCATTGCCTGCCGACCTCCGACAAGCTCTTGGAGCTGCTGCCCCAGGCCCGCCGGGTGATCGTGCCCGGCGCCGGGCATTTCTTCCCCATCGTGAAGCCGCGCTTCTTTGCCCGAACCTTGCGCATGTTCCTGGCCGGGGTCGAGGCAGAGGACCCACCCCCAAGCTATGACCGCCGCCGCCTGGCCGCGCGCATGCACATGCCGGGCGCCCGCGGCCGCCGCGCGGCGCTGGCCGCCGCCGCAGCCCTGCGCAGAGACGCCTGAGCATGTGGCAAGGCCGCGTCAGCGTCGTCACGGGCGCAACCAGCGGGATCGGGCGCGCCATGGCGCTGGAGCTGGCGCGGCGGGGGTCTTCGATCATTGGCGTCGGGCGAGATGAGGGGCGGCTTGCCTCGCTGAAGGACGAGCTGGCCGCTGCCGGCGGCGCCGATCACGAGCTGCTGCAGCTCGACGTCGGATCGGAAGAGCAGATGGCGCAGCTCAAGACCGCCGTGGAAGCGCGCGGTCGGGCCGATCTGTGCGTCGCCTCCGCCGTGATGAAGACCTCCGGCTTTCCGCCCCGAACCAAGGATCTCTCCCTCGCCGAGTGGCAGGCGCAGATCGACGTGAACCTCTTTGGCGTCGTCCTCGCCAATCAGGCCGTGCTGCCCACCATGCTGGCGGCGGGCGAGGGGGAGATCGTCAATATGTCATCCTCGACCACGCCCAAGGGCCTGCGTGGTACACCGCTTGCCCCGGCCTATTGCGCCACGAAATTCGCCATCGCCGATCTCAGCCGTCAGATGGCGGAAGAGCTGGGGCCGGAGGGCATCAATGTGCGCGCGGTCTTCCCCGGCTCCATCGACACGCCGCTGATCGCCGACACGATGCTCGACGGCCCCTATGGCGGCAAGATGAGCGTGGAGAGCTTCGCCGCCGCGCTGATCGGGCTCATCGAGCTTGGCCGCGAGATGGCAGTGCCCGACCCGTATCTGCTGCCCGTGCCGCAAAAGAGGAAGGCGGGCCTGGCCCGCGCATGAGGAATGCAATGACCGAGACGACCGAAGGCCTGGCCGGCCGCGCCATTATCGTGACGGGCGCCGCCGGGGGCATCGGCGCCGCCGCCGCCCGCGCCGTCGCCGCCAAGGGCGCCCGGCTGCTGCTGGTGGACCTCAGCGAAGAGAAACTCGGCGCGCTGGCTGAAGAGATCAATGCCGGGCCGGGTGAGGCGAAGGTCTGCGCCGCCGATTGCACCAGCGAGGATGACATGGCCCGCATGGCAGAGACCTGCGTCGAGGCCTATGGCGGCATCGACGCGCTCATCGCCGCCGCCGGCATCCTTCGGGCCGGCGAGGGCATGAAGACGCTCGCCACCATGCCCTTCGCCGACTTCAAGAAGGTGATCGACGTCAATCTCACCGGCACCTTCCTCGCCAACCGCGCCGTGCTGGGGCCGATGCTGGCGGCGAAGCGGGGCGACATCGTCAACATCTCCTCGGTCTCCGGCAAGCAGGGCCGCGCCTTCGACAGCGCCTATTCCGCCAGCAAGTTTGCCATCATCGGCCTGTCGGAAAGCCTCGCCGAAGAGGTGCAGCGCGAGGGGGTGCGGGTGCAGACGCTGCTGCCCGATGCCGTCGATACCGGCCTGTGGGACCAGTCGGGCACCGCCGCGCTCAAGCCCCGCGCCATGCTGACGCCCGACAACGTGGGCGCCTTCATCACCTACCTGCTCGAGCTGCCACGCGACGCCTATCTGGTGAACCCCGTCGTCGCGCCCATCCCGCAGCGCCGCAAGCGCGGCAAGGGCTGAGCCATGGCGCCGATGCCCAGCCCCACGCCGCCGCGCGGCCTGTCGCTGCCGGAATTCCGGCGGATCGGCCATGGCGGCCTCGGCGACGGGCACAACAACTACGCGCATTCGATGGCGTGGTTCAAAGGGCGGCTCTATCTAGGCACCACCCGCTCGAACATGTGCATGCTGAAGATGCAGTCGAGCTATTCCGGCATGCCGCTGGAGGTCTGGCCGGTCGACTGCCCCGACACGATGGACGGGCTCTACAAGCTCGACCGACGCCCCCAGATCTGGGCCTACGATCCGGCGGCGGGCACCTGGGAGATGAAGCTGCGCGCCCCGATGATCGAGGGCACCGACGGCAACCCCGCCCCCCGCGAGATCGGCTACCGCTCGATGGCCGTCTTCAAGGCGCCCGGCGATGCGCAAGAGGCGCTCTATATCTCGTCGTGGTCGCCGGGCCGGAGCCATGGCGGGCTGATCCTGAAGAGCACCGACGGCGAGACCTTCGAGCCGATCACCCGTTACGGCATCACCGACCCGCCCTTCTCGACCACGCGGTCGCTGACCCCGTTCAAGGGCAAGATCCACTTCGCCCCCACAGCCCGGCGCGGCACCGATGGAAGCCAGCAGAATGCCACCGGCGATGCGGCGGTCTTCGCCGGTGACACGACCGATCCCGATGGCTGGGTGCTGGTCAACGAGCCGGGCTTCGGCGACCCGGGCAACCTCGGCGTGTTCACGCTGGCGACGGCGAACGGGCAGCTCTACGCCTCGACGCTCAACATCTCCGGCATGCAGCTCTGGGCGACGGATGGTGAGGGCGGGGTGCCGTACCGCTGGCGCAAGGTGTTCGACCAGGGCGCCGGGCGAGGGCCGCTCAACCAGGCGGCGGCCTCGATGATCGAGTTCGACGGGGCGCTCTATGTCGGCACCGGCATTCAGGGCGGCGGCATCGACCGGGTGAACAACATCGGCCCGGCGGCGGCCGAGATCATCCGCGTCTGGCCAGACGACAGCTACGACGTGGTCGTCGGCGACAAGACCGACGACGGGCGCGCACCGATCTCGGGCCTGCGCGCGGGCTTCGGCAACTTCTTCAACGGTTATCTCTGGGCGATGGGCGTGCACGAGGGCTGGCTTTATGCCGGCACCTTCGACTGGTCGATCAACCTGCGCTGGGCGCATCAGCGCGAGGCGCCGCCGGCCGTGCGCCGGCTGATCGAAGAGGTCGGGCCCGAGCGCATCATCGCCAACGAGGGCGGCGCCGATCTGTGGCGCAGCGCCGATGGCGAGAACTGGATGCCGGTGACGAAGCGGGGCTTCGGCAACGCCTACAACTGGGGCATCCGCAACCTCGTCTCGACGCCCTACGGGCTGTTCACCGGCACCGCGAATGTCTTCGGCCCCCGCGTGGCGGTGCGGGCCGAGGGCGGCGGCTGGGAGTATCAGGACAACCCCGATGGCGGGCTGGAGGTCTGGCTGGCCAACCATGCGCCCGTCGCCGCCGAGCCGGCCGAGCGCATCGAGGCCCCCGCGTGATCGCGCCCGGCCGCCGTCGCCCGCTGCAGGGCCGCGAGCCGCCGCCCGGGCTGCTGGCGCCCCGCATGGTCGACACGCCCGCCGGCCCCCGCGCCTTCTGCCTAAACTCCACCATCCGCCCCAAGCGCGATGCCGAGGCGCTGATCCTGGGCTTTCACGGCGGCGCCGGCGAGGCCCAGCGCTTCGCCGACCGTTCGGGCCTGGCCGATGGCTTTGCGGCGCTGGGGCAGAACGTCGTCTTCCCCCAGGCAGAGCCGCATTGGTCCGACGGGCGCCCGGCGCTGGAGAAGAACTGGGAGGGCGACAAGGCATTGGTGCAGGCCCTGCTCGCCCGCCACGGCGAGGCCATGGGCACCGACCGCCCCGTCTGGGCCGCCGCCGGTGGCTCCAACGGCGGCATGTTCTCGCTGCGGCTGGCCTGCGAGATGGACCCGCCCCCCCGCGCCGTGGCCGCCATCGTCGCCGCCATGCCCGAGGCCTATGCCAGCCGCGCCCCAAAAGGCCCGCCTGTGCCGCTGCTGATCGTGCAGGCGACCGAGGACAAGTTCATCCCCTGGGCCGGGGGCGAAGTGCCGCAGGTGCCCGGCATCTCGGTGCCCGGCCGCCTGCTTGGCGCCGATGACACCATAGCCTTCTGGCTCGAGCGCAACCGCTGCACCAGCACGCCCCGCCGTCTCGACGCGGCCATCGGCCAGATCGGGGTGGAGATCTACGCCTGGGACGGCGGCAGCGAGGGCGCCGACCTTTGGCGCGTGGTTCTGCGCGGCGCCGGCCACCGCCTGCTCGACCGTGATCCGGGCGCGAAGCTGACCGGCTCGCTGGAGGAGCTGATCGCCCGATTTGTGACATGGCATCTAGACCCGGGGCTTTTGACCGCCCCGGCCCATTGATCTGAGGATTTCATGCAAGACGTCGATTTGACTTACGAAAATTACGCGGCGGACCCCGATTACATCACGGCCAACCGCGCCTTCGTCGCCCGGCTCGATCTTGGCCCCGTCTCCCGCACCGCCGATCTGGCCTGCGGCACCGGGCTGATCACCCGGCTGCTGTTCGAGGCGAAGCCCGGCCTCGTCACCGCTGGGATCGACTACGACCCCGTGCAGATCGAGCTGGCGAGCCGCGACATCGCCGCCGACGGCATCCCCCTGATCGACAGCTTCGAGGACTGGGCCAGCGCCGAGCGGGGCGTGTGGCTGAACGCGGCCTCGGCGATGGAGCTGCCGTTCGAGGATGCCTCGATCGACCTCGTCACCATCGGTAACGCCATCCACATGATGCCCAACTACCGTGCCTTCGTGGCCGAGGTCGCCCGGGTGCTGAAGCCCGGCGGCCAGTTCGCCTTCAACTCCGTCTTCTACGCCGGCACCTTCGTGGAGGGCACCGAGCCGGTCTTCACCGAATGCATGAAAGAGGCGGTGATCGTACTCAACGAGATGCAGGCTGAGCGGCGCGAGCGCGGCGAGGAGAAGATCCCCCGCAAGCGCGGCACCCATGCGCGCGCTTTCTCCACCGAATGGTTGAGCGAGGGGGAATGGGGCGCGCTTGTCAGAGATGCAGGCTTCACCGTGGGCCAGAGCGGTCATCGCCAGATGCCGATCTCGCGCGCCGCGATGGAGGCGATCGGCGCCTATGGCGGCCTCGCCGAGGTGCTGATGAGCGGCTACCCGGTGGAGATTGCCAGCCAGTGCATGGCGCGGGGCATCAACCGCGCCTTCCGCAATCTCGGCATCACAGAGGTGCCGCGCAACTGGCTTGAGATCATCGCGACCCGCGATTAACCCATTCAGATTACTCAAGAGGATTTTAAAGATGAGTGACTCCGGCCGCGACGCCCTGAAGAAGGTCGTGATTTCCACGCTCGACGACGCCGTTCAGGATTGGGATCTGGATCTGGAGGAGCCGATTGAAGGCTCGACCACCCTGATCGACGATCTGGGCTTCGAATCCATCGATATCGTGCAGCTCTGCGTGGCTCTAGAAGAGGCGCTAGAAAAGAAGGGCCTGCCGTTCGAGCAGCTCTTCATCCAGGACGGCGCCTATGTGAGCGACGTCACCGTCGACCAGATCACCGATTTCCTGGCCGCCGAACTGAACCGCGCCTGAACCCTGCTCTTGCAGCCGGCGTCACCCGCCGGCTGCGCGCCCTCCCCTCATCAGGGGATCCAGCTCCACACTTCGACCTGGAAGAAGCGTCGGAAGCTGCGCAGATACGCCTCCCACACCCGCATCCGCTCGGCCTCGATCTTGGCATAGCCCGTCATGCCCGAGCGGAGAAATTCGTCGGGATTCTCGAAGGTAGCATCGACCCGCACGACAGAGCCGAAGCCCTCTTCCATCGCCGCCGGCGCGATGGAGCGGACCTCGCCGATGATCTCTTCATCCGCATGTCCCACGGCCCGCAGGGTGACCCTGGCGCCAGGCTCGATCAGGGCGATGTCACTCTCCGGCACCGAGATAGCGGCGTTGACGACGTCGGAATTCTCGATCTCCAGCAGTACCTCGCCGACCCGCAGGAAGGCGCCGTTCTTCAGGCTGAGGCCCGGCGTGATGACGCGGCCGTCCATCGGGGCGGTGATGCGGGTGCGCTCCAGCTCGTCGCGGCGGAATTGCAGCTCGCGGGTCAGCCGCTCGACCTCGGCCTCGGCGATGTCGATCTCGTCGGCGGTCGCGCCACTTTCCACCAGATCGAGCTGGGCGCGGGCGACCTCCAGCGTCGCGAGATCGTTCTCGTAATCGGTCTGCGCCCGGTCATAGGCCTGCTGGCTGACGGTGCCCGAGGCGAGCAGCTCGCGGTTGCGCTCGGCCTCGGCGCTCGAGAAGGCGGTGGCGCTTTCGGCGCGCTCCAGCTCGCGGCGGGCCAGCTCGATCTCTTCGGGTTTGGCGCCGCTTTGCAGGCGCTGAAGGCTGGCGCGGGCGCCGTCGAGCATCGATTCCGTCACCGCGACCTCGCGGGCCTGGTTCCAGGATGACAACTCGGCCAGCACATCGCCGCGTTGCACCACATCGCCCTCTGCCACGTCGATCTGCAGGATCTCGCCGTCGCTGCGCGCCACGGCCTGGCCGCGGGCAGAGGGCAGGATCTCCACCGGCCCGCCGGCCTGGTACTCGTAAGGCAGGAATGCCACGGCCACGAGGCCGGCAATGAGCAGCGCCCAGATGACGCGGGCGGTGCCCGAAGCCTCGCCCCGCTCGCCGGCAGGGCGCGGGTCAACAACGCGGCCAAGGGCGGGGTCGCCCTGCTCGGCCGCGGCGAAGGCGGCCATGCCGCCGCCCTGCAATCGCGCCATGCGCCGCCCGATAGTAGCTTTCAGCAGCGCCGCCCAGACGAGGAAGGCCACAACGATGCCGAGGAAAATCGACACGCCGAAGCCGCCAAGCTGGGCGCCCAGCCCGATCGCCAGGAAGTAGCCCGCCGCGCCGATGAGCGCGACCAGCGAGATCACCATGCCGATGCCGAACATCGCCAGCGGCCACACGCTGGGGCTTTGGAAATTCGGCGGCAGTGGCCGCCCGAACAGCACATGGCGAAGCGCGGCGAGGGATTTCGAGGTGATGCGCGGCTCTCCCAGATACACGCCCAGCCAGCGCTGCCCGTCGATAGGCAGCAGCGGGAAGGCGGTAAGCACGAAGATTACCAGCCCGAATTGCGCGATCAGCAGCATCAGATGCGGCAGCCAGGTGCCGCTCTCCCGGCTGATCGCCCAGCCGAGCGTGCCGAAGCCGAACAGCCCGAGCCGCAGCATCAAGGGCGCGCCGCTGGCCCAGAGCTGGCCTCGCCTGTCCATCCGCGCGATGGCGGAGCGGTCGATGTAGAAGCGCGGCAGGATGCCGAAGAGCAGCATCAGCCCGAAATCGTTCACCTTGCCGCCATGCGCCAGGATGGCCACGCCCTGTGCGAGCCGGCTGGTGAGGTTGGCCGCGAAGAGCGAGATCACCATCAGCGTGAGCGTGCTGGAGGAATTGAGGATCACCGCATGGTCGAGCAGCAGCGCCTCCCAGTTCTGGAAGAGCGTGAGCCCAGCCAGCACGACCAGCGGAACGACAGCCCACATCAGGAACTTCAGCGGATAGAAGAGGACGTAGAGCGTCCGTAGCAGCCATGTGGGGTTGAAGAGCTTCAGCGAGGCGGGGCGCGCATTGGCCGGGTCGGCGGCCCCGGCGGCAGCGCGGCCACCGCCGCCCATGCCCATGCCGCCCATCCCGCCGCCAAGGGCGCCTGCCATGCCGCCGCCGCCCATCGCACCGGCGCCGCCGCCCTGACGGGCGGCCAGCATCTGCATGATGCGCTCACGGTTGGCGCCACCACCGGCCCCGCCGCCCATGCCAGCGCCACCCATACCGCCGCCTCCGCCGGCGCGGCCACGGGGGCCGCCCAGGCCGAAGCCGGCGAAATCGTCGTCGTCATCGTCATTCTCGCCATCGTCGGTGAGGTCGAACAGCCCGCCTCCGCCGCTCGGGCGGCGGAGGTTGCCGGCGATGGCCATCAGCGGGTCGGGTCGCTCTTCCGCCTCCGGCTCGGCGGGGGCCTCATCTTTCGGCGGCTCGGGCGGAGGCGGAGCCGCCGCCTCTTCCGCTGCCTGCTTCTCGCGCCGCTCCTTCTGCTCGCGCAGCTTGGCGCGGCGGGCGGCGAGGCGGGCGGCCGGGGTCTCGGGTTCTGCCTCCTCCGTCGCGGCCGGCACCGGGGCGGCGGGGCGGGAGCGCAGAGTCGCGGCGGGCTTGCTGGCCGCGGGGCCTTTTGCGCCCGGCTTCAGCGGGGCCCTGGCTGCGAGCCGTGCGGCAATACGCGGGCGGGCGGGGGCAGACTCGTTGGTCGCCTGCGGGTCTTCGGGGAACGTCTCTTGAGGCGCCGATTCCGTGGCATCATTCCGCTCCTGCGGCGGATCGGGCAGCACAGGCTCCGGCTTGGCCGCCTCACGCGCAACCTCCGCCTCTTCCTCCGCCGCCTTGGCCGCATCGGCCTGGCGCTTCTCCGCCGCCATCCGCTCTGTCAGGCGCGGGCGCGGCGTACCCTCGGCAGGCGAAGCGGGCTTCGCAGCAGGAGCAGTGGCCTTTCCGGCCGCGCGCCGGCGCTGCTGGGCGAGGCGCGCGATCCGCGGCCTCTCCTCCTCCGCCTTCGGCTCGGGGGGGGCCGGCGCCACGAGCGGCTCTCTTCGGCGACCCCCGCCCGCGGCCCGGCGGCGCAGGGGCACGGCAGCGCGCGTCTCCTCCTGCTCTCCCGCCGGCACGCGAAGCTGGCCGAGGATCTGCAGGCGGCGGAAGAAGGCGGCGACCTCGCTCTCTTCGACAGGGGTGCCGAAGCGGGCCGAGGCGCGGGAGGCGAGCGTAGCGATGTCGGCCTGGCCGTTGGCCGACTGGCAGAGGAACAGCTCGGTTTCGGAGAGCGCGTAATCCTTGCCCTTGATGGGGTCGGTCAGAACCCGCCGGCCCTCGCCCCCGCGGGGCGGAGACGAAAGCCGCAGCCCCTCGCGCAGATGGGGGCGGTGCCAGGCGGCTGTAGCTTCTGATTTCTTGGGCTCGCCGGCCTCTGCCATTGCATACTCCACCGCAGGGCGGCAAAACGGAGACATCCGGCGGAAATACGGGTGCCGGGACAGCCAAAGAAATAAGCCTCGGCAGACCTGTGAGCAAGCTGCGGCGGGAACTTGGCTGTGAACTGGGGTAATGCGGCATCGCGGCAACGCTGTCTTTCGGAAGGTGCGAGCCATGAAGATCAGCGCGGTCGTCGGCGTGAAGGACGAAGCCGCACTGCTGGCCGTCACCATCCAGGTGCTGCTGCGCGCGGGCGTCGCAAGCGTCGATATCCTCGATGACGGCTCGCAGGATGGCACCCTCGCCGTGGCCGCCAGCCTGGCGAGCAGCGACAGCCGGGTTCGCCTGATCGATAGCCTGCCCAGCTACGAGAACCTTCTATCGATGCAGGGCCCGCTCTTCGGCCCGATCCTGGCCCGCGAACAGCCCGACCGGGTGCTCTTCACCGATGCCGACGAGGCCTGGCTCGCGCAGGGGCCGCTGAGCGAATCTGCCTTCCTCGCCGCGCATGAGCTTGTCTCGGTGCCACGCTACAATGCAGCGCCTGGTCCAGGCGGGATCGAGGAAA
The DNA here is from genome assembly GCF_054353345.1 of Pseudoroseicyclus sp. H15. Lineage (NCBI taxonomy): Bacteria > Pseudomonadati > Pseudomonadota > Alphaproteobacteria > Rhodobacterales > Paracoccaceae > Pseudoroseicyclus > Pseudoroseicyclus sp. H15. The sequence continues at coordinate 432,068 of NZ_JBTHJE010000001.1, read as the reverse complement.
CCGGGCTCGACGATGAGGCTTTGCGCCACCTGCCGCTGATCACCGCCCGCCGCCACCTGGAGCGCGAGGAGCTGGAGGCCGACAGCAGCCTGCGCTGGGTCGAGCATCTGCTACCGCCGAAGGTGATCGCCGACCCCAAAACCGTCGCCACCCTGTCGATGGGCGGCCATCGCGGCGTGGCCCGCGAGGGGCGCACCCTCACATCCGGCACGGCGCCCGACGTGCTGATCGCGCATCTGCCCTTCACCAGCTACGCCCGCTTTTCCCGCAAGATCGACAATGCCGCCGCCATGATGGAGGGCGTCGACGAGGCGAGCCTCGGCAAGGCGGGCTGGCACTGGCGGCACTGGATCGCCCTCAAGCGCGCCGGCCGGCTGGAGGAGGAATTCGCCCGCCAGTGCTATGACGCGGGCGACCGGGCCGCGGCCCTGGCCAACGGGGCCTTCCGCACGGCAGAAGACATTCTGGCGGGCGGCTGATGCGCGTCGCCATCATGCAGCCCTACCTCTACCCTTACATGAACTACTTCCGGCTCATCGACCGCGTCGATCTGTTCATCCTGTTCGATTGCGTCCAGTTCCCGCGCCGGGGCCGGGTGCATCGCGCGCCGCTCTCCACCGGCGGCTGGCTCACGCTGCCGCTGGCCAAGCAGCCGCGCGAGGTGCTGATCCGCGATCTCGCCCTCTCTGCCAGCCGCGATGCCGACTGGGCCGAACGGCTCGGCACCGTCCCCGGCCTCTCCGGCGAGATGGCGGAGGAGCTGGCGCCGCCCCTGCCCGAGCCGGCGCTGCCCTGGCTGGAGGCACGGCTGCGCGGCGCCTGCGACAGGCTGGGCATCACCACGCCCTTCGCCCACTCATCGAGCTACGCCATCCCGGCAGAGCTGCGCGCGCAGGACAGGGTGCTGGCTGTGGCCCGCGCCGCCGGGGCCACGCGCTATCTCAACCTGCCGGGCGGGCGGGCACTTTACGATCCCGCCACCTTTGCCGATGCCGGCATCGCGCTCGAATTTCTGGATGATTACCCCGGCCCGTGGTTTCACATGCTGGAGGCGCTGGCGCGCGAGCCGGCCGAGCTGCTGAGGGACGATCTGTGACGGATGAGGCCAAGAGCCCCGCGGCGCTGGCGCGATATTACGACAGCGCCCTCGCCGAACATGGCGACACCGCCCAGGGTGCCGGCTGGCCCAACGAGGCCGACAGGCAGACCCGATTCAAAGTGATGGCGGGGCTGGCGCCCCCGGGGCAGCTGGGGCGCCTGTGCGATCTCGCCTGCGGCACCGGCCAGTTTCTATGCCATCTTACCGCCGCCGGCACGCCGCCCGACAGCTACCTCGGGCTCGACATCTCGGCCGCCGTCATCGCCCGCGCCCGGCAGAACCACCCCGGCGCCCGCTTCGAGCAGCGCGATCTGCTGGCCGACCCGCCGGCGGAGCGCTTCGACCATGTGGTCGCCAACGGCCTCTTCACCGTGAAGGACGCGCTGAGCCAGGACGAGATGTGGGCCTTCATGGAGCGCATGGTCACAGCCATGTGGGCGCTCGCCGACCGGGGAATCGCTTTCAACGTAATGTCCGATGTGGTGGACTGGCGGAGGGACGATCTGTTTCACGTCCCAACCGACAAGCTGCTCGCCTTTCTCTACAGGCTCGCCGGGCGTCGGGTGGTCATCCGGGCGGATTACGGGCTCTACGAGTATACCGCCTATGTCCTGAGACCATCCGTTTCCGGTTAGCCATCAGTTTTCCTAGCCGGACGAAGCCGGGTTCGCTAAGCTGCGGTATATTTTGAACCAAATTTACCTAGTGCCATGAATATTGACTTCATCCGGGTATTTCGTCCGCAGCTGCCTGCCGCATCGGAGGTGGCCGCCTATCTTGCGAGGGTGGATGTCGAAAGACATTACACCAACCGCGGCCTGCTTGTGATCGAGCTGGAGGCCCGGCTTGCGAGCCTCTTCGGCCTGCAGCCGCACGGGCTGCGCACCACGTCGTCGGGCACGGCGGCGCTGGAAGTTGCGATCATGGCCCATGCCGGCCGGGCCGAGCAGAAGCGGCTGGCCCTGATCCCCTCCTTCACCTTTGCCGCCACGGCCATCGCCGCCGAGCGCTGCGGATACGAGCCGCATTTCGTGGACATCTCGCCCGAAACCTGGGCGCTCGACCCGGCGCGGCTGGCCCGGCACCCGCTGATCGGCGAGGCCGGCCTTGTGATCTCGGTCGCGCCCTTCGGCCAGATGCCCGATGTGACCGCGCTGGAGGAATTGCAGCGCCAGACCGGCGTGCCTGTCGTGCTGGATGGCGCGGCCAGCTTCGAGCAGCTCGCCGCCAGGCGCCGCAAGGCCTCGCCCAGCGTGCCGATCTGCCTGAGTTTTCACGCCACCAAGGGCTTCTCGACCGGCGAGGGCGGCGCCGTCGTGTGGGACAATGCCTTCGGCCAGGCCCGTGTGGAGCAGGGGGCGAATTTCGGCTTTCTGGGGTCGCGGCAGGCCCGCACCGCCGGCACCAACGCCAAGCTCAGCGAATATCACGCCGCCGTCGGCCTTGCGATGCTCGACGGGCGCGCCCAGCGCCAGGCCGAGAACGACGCTGTCGCCGGTGCCTATCGCCGCGCCGCCGCCGAGGTGGAGCTGCCCGGCCGCCTGCATCTGGCGCCAGACATCTCGCCCGCCTACGCGCTGTTCGAGGCTGAAAGCCCGGCTTCGTCAGCGCAGCTACAGGCCCGGCTGCACGGGGCCTTCATCGAAACGCGCGCCTGGTACGAGGCGGGCCTCGCCGCGCAGCCCTGGTTCCAGCGCTACAACAGCGACCCGCTGCCGGTGACGCAATCGCTGGCGCCCCGGCTGTTCGGCATTCCCGTCTCTCACGATCTGAGCGAAGACACGATAGCGCTGGTGCTCGATCTTCTCTCAGGGCGTGGCGAACAAAGAGGATACGCATGACCGACATCGTCATTTTCGGCGCCGGCGCCATGGCGGAGGTCATCGAGGTCTATCTCGACAGGCATTCCGACTATCGCATCGTCGGCTACACGCTGGATGCCGCCTATCGCAAGGAAGACCGGCGCCACGGCCTGCCCGTCGTCGATTGGGAAGAGATCGATCAGCGTTTTCCGCCCGGCAGCGTCAAACTGCTCGGGCCGCTGACTTATCAGCGCATGAATACCGTGCGCCGTGACCGCTATCTGGAGGGAAAGGCGAAGGGCTATGATTTCGCCAGCTTCATCCACCCCGGCATCTGGAATTATGCTGAAAGCATCGGCGAGAATGTCGTGATTCTCGAGCAGAACACCATTCAGCCCTTCGTCACCATCGGCGACAATTGCATCATCTGGAGCTCGAACCACATCGGCCATCACACCGTGATCGGGCCGCATGTGTTCGTCGCCGGGCATGTCGGCATTGCCGGCAATACGACGATCGGGGCCGAAAGCTACCTCGCCGGCAAAGCCGGCGTGCCGCATGGCATAACCATCGGTAAGGGGGCGGCCGTGCTGAACGGCGCCTTCGTGCAGGCCGATCTGCCCGATTACGCCGTCATCGCCGGCCCCTCGGGCGAGGTGCGCAACTTCAAAAGCACGAAACTGCACAAGCTCATCTGATGCTCTGGCAGCGGCACGGAACTCTCTTCACCCCGCCTGGCCAGGGCGAGTGGCAGAGCCATGCGCAAACGCCCACCCCCCTGGCGCTCGGCCCGCGGCACTGGCGCGTCTGGCTGGGCGGTCGCAACAGCCAGAACCAAAGCCGCATCTTCCACATCGATCTCGATCCCGAGACGATGGAGGTGCTGGAGGTGAACGACACGCCCCTCGTGCCACTCGGCCCGCCCGGCAGCTTCGATTCCGCCGGGCAAAGCGCCACCTCGGTGCTGCGCGTGGGCGGGGAGACGCGGCTCTACTACATCGGCATGCATCTGCGCCGCGACGTGCCCTACGGCATGGCCATCGGCCTGCTCCGCAGCGCGGGCGATGGCTGGCAGCGCAGCCCCGCGCCGCTCATCGGCCTTGGCCCGCAGGAGGCCTATTTCGCCTCGGCCCCCTATCTGGAGGAGGCGCCCGGCGGCTATGCGGGCTGGTATCTCTCGGCCACTGGCTGGATCGAGGCAGAGGGCGGCTTCGACCCCTGCTATGGCCTGCGGCGCGTGACCTCTGCCGACGGACTCACCCTGCAGCCCCTCGACGACGGCATCTGGCCCGGCCCCGAAGGCGGGGGCTTCACCCGGCCCTGGATCTTCCGCGCAGCCGGCACTCGCTGGCTCTGCTTTTCGGGGCGGGCCGCGCGCGGCTTTCGCGGTGGGGCGGGCGGGTACCGGCTGATGTTGGCCCCGCTCCATGACGATGGCTCCGCCGGCGAGCCCGCGCCCTTGCGCTTCGCCAACCCGCCCGGCCCGGGCGATTGGGACAGCGACATGCAGGAATATGCCGCCATCCTTCCGTATGGCGACCGGCTGATCATGCTCTATTGCGGCAACGGCTTCGGCCAGACCGGCCTCGGCTGGGCCAGCCTCGAGTTTTGACCCTCTTTACCCATGCCTAACGATTGGCCAGTCGCCCGCGCCAATTGCAAAACAATTGCCCGATTCAAGGTTGAAAGGTAGAAATCTCGCACGATCTCTTTAGGAGGCAGATTCCAATGAAATCCCTGATGGCCGATTTTGGCCTCGGCTCCGGCCCCGCCGGCAGCCACAAAGCTATTTTCTCTTCACTGCAAGCGCTGGATACCTTCGATTTCGGAGACAGCGACCACGGCGTTCTTGGCGCCGGCGACAATGCCGCACTGGGCAAGGGCGGCGGCCTTCTGGCCCACCATGTTCTGACGATGCAGACGGCCGATGCCGCCATCGTCGTGACGCAAGACGGCCCGCAGGCCGCGGTGGCGATCAGCGTCGCCATCGACTTTGCCGAAGCCAATGCAGAGCAATTGCTCGACAGCTACGTCTCCGGCCAGGGCGGGCTCGGCGTCTTTTCCGATTTCAACATCGAGGTCGTCTTCAAGGGCGACGGCTGGACGGAAACGCTGCAAAGCGCCTTCATCAAGGCGGCGGAATACCTGTCGACCATCATTACAGGTGACGTGCCCGATGCCTTCCGCGGCTTGATCGACGACATTCGCATCAACGCCCAGATCTCGGATATCGATGGTCCGGGCCAGGTGCTCGGCCAGGCCGGGCCGCTTTTGTTCCGCGGCAGCAGCTCGTTGCCGACCTTCGGCAAGATGGAATTCGACGTCGCCGATGCTGAAGATTTCGATGCCATGGACCTCTTCGACGACATCGTCGTGCACGAGATGATGCATGTGCTCGGCCTCGGCACCATCTGGGAGATGCTCGACCTCGTGGTCGGCAACACCCGCCTCGGCATGCGCTTCACCGGCGAGAACGCCAAGATCGCCTATCAGAACGAGCTCTCGGCAATCTCCAGCGAGGATCGCTTCGCCTGGCTCGGTGTGCCGGTCGAAACCGACGGCGGCCCCGGCACGGCGGGCGGCCATTGGGATGACGATACCTTCCTCAACGAGCTGATGACCGGCTTCATCGGCTCGCCCGACGATGTGGGAGATTACGTTTCGCCAAACTACGTCTCGTCGATGACCGTCGCCCAGTTCGAAGACCTCGGTTACGAGACCATCTGGGATGCCAGCGACCCGCTCGCCCCCATCCCGCAGCCCGACGATCTGATCGTCTGATCGAAAGGCCCCGGCCCTTTGGAACGCCGCTCCCACCGGGGGCGGCGTTCATCATTTGTGAACCACCGCGCGGCGCGGTGACGAAGGGCTCACCTGGCCCGGCCTATCCCTTCGCAACTGCAAATGTTCAAGGACAGGCCCCATGCCCGATACGTCGCCCCGGCTCTCGCTGCCCTATATGCAGGCGGCGCAGGCGCAAAAGCACGTCACCCATAACGAGGCGCTGCAATTGCTCGACGCTCTGGTCGCCCTGCGCATCAAGAGCTTCGGCGCCGCCAGCCCGCCCACCTCGCCGGCGGCGGGGGATGTGCATGCCGTCGGTAGCGGCGCCACCGGCGCCTGGGCAGGCCAGTCCAGCAAGCTCGCCATCTCGGCCAACGGCGGCTGGGCCTTCGTGGCGCCGCAAGAGGGCTGGCTGGCCTGGGATCTGGCCGAGGGCAGCTTCGCGCTGTTTCAGGGCGGCAGCTGGGCCGCCTGGGCACCCGATCTGCAGGGGGTCTCCGGCCTCGGCGTCAATGCCACGTGGAACAGCACCAACCGGCTCACCGTCGCCTCGGATGCGGTGCTGCTCACCCATGCGGGCGGCGGCCACCAGGTGAAGGTGAACAAGGCGGCCCCGGGCGAGACGGCGAGCTTGCTCTTCCAGTCCGATTATTCCGGGCGCGCCGAGATGGGGCTGGCAGGCAGCGATGCCTTCTCGATCAAGGTCAGCCCCGATGGCGCCACTTGGCACAGCGCCCTCGCTCTTTCGGGCACCGGCGCCGCCTCGCTGCTGGCGGGCGCCGAGATCGACGGCGAGATCGCCTATCACCGCGGCAATGTGTTGGGCACGGTCGGCCTAGGGGGCGGTGTGCCTACCGGCGGCCTGCTGGAGCAGGGCACCAACGCCAACGGCGCCTGGCTGCGCTTCGCCGACGGCACCCAGATCTGCTGGCGCAGCGACCTCTCCGCCGCCGCCATCGCCACGGCAGACGGCGCCCTCTACCGCTCCGCCGCCGTCGCCTGGACCTTCCCGCAGCCCTTCGCCGCTGCGCCGGCGGTCACCGGCGGGCAGGTCTCCGCCGCCGGCGTCTGGGCCTCGGCCAGCGGGGTTACCACCTCCGGCGCCAGCGCCCTGCTGCATGCCGCCATTGCCATCGCCACTGCCAGCGATTTCACCATGAGCGCCATCGGCCGCTGGGCCTGAGCCTGCCTCGGCGCCTTGCGGGTAGACCGCCCGGCGCCGCTGGCCTACCTCTGTCGCAACCTGAAGGGGCAGAGGGACGATCATGGCACCCAAATTCGGCACGAGCGGCCTGCGCGGCCTGGTGACTGAGCTGACCGACGAGCTGGTGGGCGCCCATGTCGCCGCCTTCGTCACCGCCTGCGACACCGGCACCGGCCTCTATGTCGGCCGCGACTTCCGCCATTCCTCGCCCGCCATCGCCGCCGTCGTGGCCGAAGCCGCGGGCGCCATGGGCCTGCGCGTCACCGATTGCGGCGCCGTGCCCACCCCGGCCCTCGCCCTGGCGGCGATGGAGGCCGGCGCGGCGGCGGTGATGGTCACCGGCAGCCACATCCCGGACGACCGCAACGGGCTGAAGTTCTACACACCAGAAGGCGAGATCACGAAGGAGGACGAGGCCGCCATCCTCTCCGCCCTCGGTGACGCCCCTCAGGGCGAGGGGCTGGAGCCCATCGCCGCCCCAAGCACCGGCATGACCTATCTGGCCCGCTACAGCCGCGCCTATGGCCCTTCGGCCTTGGACGGGCTGCACATCGGCCTCTATTCCCATTCCGCGGTCGGCCGCGACCTGCTGCACAACTGCCTCACCGCCCTCGGCGCCGAGGTGACCGAGCTGGCCCGCTCCGAGCATTTCATCCCCGTCGATACCGAGGCGGTGCCTCCGGAGATCCGCGCCCAGCTCAAGGCCTGGGCGAAGGAGCACGGGCTCGACGCCATCGTCTCCACCGACGGCGACGGCGACCGCCCGCTGGTGACGGATGAGACGGGCCGCGTCATCCCCGGCGACATCCTCGGCCAGATCACCGCCCGCGCCCTCGGCGCCGCCGTGGTGGTGACGCCGGTCTCCTCAAACACCGGCGCCGAGCTCTCCGGCGCCTTTGCCGAGGTCATCCGCACCCGCATCGGCTCGCCCTATGTCATCGCCGGCATGGCGCGCGCCTCCGGCGATGTCGTCGGCTACGAGGCGAACGGTGGCTTCCTGCTGGGCTTCGACGCCGCAGGCCCCGCCGGCCCCCTGCCCCGCCTGATGACGCGCGACGCGCTCCTGCCCATCATCGCCCCCCTCGCCGCCGCAAAGGCCGCCGGCCAGAGCCTCTCCGCCCGCGCCGCCGCCGAACCGGCTCGCTTCACCGCCGCCGACCGCCTGCAAGAGATGCCGAGCGACCGCTCCGCCGCCTTCCTGCGCGGCCTCCGCGACGATCCCACCGCCCGCGCCGCCCTCCTCTCGGATCTGGGTGAAGAGGAACAGGCCGAAGACAGCACCGATGGCCTCCGACTTACCCTCGCCTCAGGCCGCATCCTGCACCTGCGCCCCTCCGGCAATGCCCCGGAATTCCGCGTCTACGCCGAAGCCGGCAGCGCCGAGGACGCAGACGCCCTCATGCAGCGCGCCTTCGCCCTCCTGAAAGAGCGCGTCTAAAAAACCCCACCCTCAGGATATCGCCGCACATCCAAAGCAAACGCCCCTCTTATCCTCGCTTTTCTCGAAATATCCTCGGGGGTGTTTGAGGGGGCAGACAGCCCCCTCATCGCATGCATCGAATGCGCCGCAGGCGCTCCTTTGGGTCACCCCCCGAAGAACTCGCGCACCGCGTCGATCACGGCCTCCGTCGCCGCCTCATTCTGATGCGGCCCGATGGGCAGCGACAGGATCTCGTCGCACAGCCGGTCTGCCGGGCTGCCGATTGCAGGGCCCGCCTCGGCGAAGGGGGCGAAGCGGTAGACGGGCCGCGGATAGTGGATCTGCGTCGCCACGCCCGCCCCGGCCAGATGCTCTGCCAGCGCATCGCGCTGCGGCGTGCGAACCACATAGAGATGCCAGACCGGCGCATCCCCCGGCACCTCCGGCGGCAGCGCCAGCCCGTCCAGCCCCGCCAGTCCTTCGCGATAGCGGGCAGCGATAGCGCGGCGGCGGTCGTTGGCGGCGTCCAGCCGCTTGAGGCGCATCGACAGCACCATGGCCTGCAGCGGGTCGAGCCGGGAATTGCGGCCCGCCTCCTCATGCTCGTATTTCCGCTCCGAGCCATAATTGCGCAGTCGCCTCGCACGAGCGGCGAGATCGGCATCGGAGGTCACCAGCGCGCCACCGTCGCCCAGCGCGCCGAGGTTCTTCGCCGGGTAGAACGAGAAGGCGGCAGTCAGCCCGAAGCTGCCGGCGACGCGGCCGCCCGCCTTCGCCCCATGCGCCTGCGCGGCATCCTCAATCACTGCCAGCCCGTGCTTCGCCGCCAGCGCCAGGATGCCCTCCATCGGCGCCACGGCGCCATATAGGTGCACGGGCACGATCGCCTTCGTGCGCGGCGTCAGCGCCGCGGCGTAGCCGGCCGCATCTGCATTGTAGCCGCCTTCCGGCGGTTCGGCGGGCACGGGTGTGGCGCCCGCCATACGCACGGCCAGCCAGGTGGCGATGAAGGTATGGGCCGGCACGAGCACCTCGTCTCCCGGCCCGATGCCCGCCGCCTCCAGCGCGATGGCCAGCGCATCCAGCCCGTTTCCGGTGCCGATGCCCTCCGCCGCCCCGCAATAACGCGCGAAGGCGGCCTCGAAGCCCTCCACCTCGGGGCCAAGGATGTAGCGACCGCTGTCGAGGAACCGCGCCCAGATCGCATCTAGCTCTGCCCGTTCCTCCTGTGCGGCGGCGGCGAGGTCGAGAAAGGGGATCGTCATCCGGGCATCTCCAGCGCAGCGATTACATGCCCAGGCTGGGCCGCGATGTTGCCGTTCCCCGGGGGATTGGACCTGTCCCGCGCGCGGTCAGGCATGGGCGTGCAGCGCCTCGAGCGCATTTTCCAGCGCCGCTGGCTCGAAGTGCAGCGGGCGGTTGTAGGGCAGGCCGGGCGCCTCGGCGTCGGGCGTGCCGGTGAGCACCAGCACCGTCTGGCCCAGCGCCTCCTGCGTGGCGGTCAGGGCCGGCGTCTCCTCCAGCTCGGGGTTGTGCAGGTTGAGGCTGAGCTGCCCCGCACGCCCGTAGAGCTGCGCCTGCAGAAGCTGCGACCCCGCAGCGCCAGCGACCACATCGGCCGCGCGCAATCGGCGGAGCTGCTCAGCGAGCGGCAGGCGCTCCGGATAGAGCACGGTGAAGCCCTGCCGCTCGAAGACCGCGGCCACACCCGGCTGGTCGGCCAGCCGCGGATGGCCGGAGCGGGCGAGGAACAGCCGCTCGCCGGAGGGCGGAGGCGGGGGCGGCAAGGTGGCGAGCAGGCGGGCCAGGGCCGGCGGGTTCATCGAGGAATGGCGCGTCTCGAAGATCACCTCCGGCTGGCGCAGGATCGGCCAGTATTCCGGCGCGCTTGCCTTCCACAGCCGCCGCACCCGCGCCGCCTGGCCAACGCCGAGGCGGATCAGCGGCCGGCCGGGCGCGACCCAGCGGAAGAGCGCCTCGAAGGGCTCCGGCAGGCCAGCATCGACGATCATCGGCACGCCGGGCGGCAAGCCCATTTCGGCCGCGAGAAGAAGCTGCGGCGCGAATTCCAGCAGGGCATGGCCCCAGCCGGGCGAGAACGGGCCGATAAGGCTGATCGCCTCGTCCAGCTCCAGCGCGTCGTTCTCAGGCAGCAGCCAGTGCATCTCGCCGGCCTCCTCGCCCGTCACAAGCGCGTCGAACCAAGGGCGCGTCGCCATGCGCGTGCGCTCATCTCCCTGATGGTCGGCCAGCAGCCGCCCACCCGCCTCGATGAAGGCCGAGCGACCGAAGACGCGAGCGTCCGCCAGCTCGGCCAGAAACAGCGCCCGCCCCGCGAGCGTGACACGGGGTGACCGCCCGCCCGTAGCCAGCGGTGCCCCCGCCAGCGGCACCTCGGCCGCCTCGGCGTAGATGCGCGGCGAGACGTGGTCGATCAGCTGCCCGGGCGCGCCGGTGCCGCCGCGACGCGGCCCGAAAGGGGCGAGGAGCCGGGCCAGCTCGCCGCGCGCCGCCGCGGCCCCCAGCCGCTCCGACAGCGCCGCCTTGAAGTTGATCATCGGCCAGCCGCCGGGGTTGGCCAGCGCCGCCTCTGCCGCTTCCCGCATGTCTTCCGGCAGGCTCACCCGAAGGCTCCGCCTGCCGCGAGGCGCAGAAACTCTCCATGATCGCGCACGTATTCGGCCTCGTCATAATGCTCCGACGCGAGCACGAGCAGCCCGGCATTGGCCGAGAAATTGTTGATCTCCCGCCAGATGCCGGGGCCAAGCAGCAGCCCCTCCTCGGGATGGCGAAGAGTGACCACCTTCTGCCGCTCCCCATCGTCGACATGCACGTCGAAGGCGCCAGACGCGGCGATGTAGAGCTGCCAGAGCCGCTTATGGGCGTGGCCGGCGCGGGTGGCCTTGGAGGGGATGTCGAAGGTCAGGTAGACCCGGGCGATCTCGAAGGGAATGTCCTTGCCGCCCTCCACGATGGCAATGGAGCCGCGGTGATCGTAGACGGAGTGGATATCCATCAGCCGGCAATCGTCGATGGATGGCATCAGAGCGCGACCTCGTAGATATCGTGCATCACGGCGCGGGCGCCGAAGCTCTCCTTGTAGCCCTGCAGCCCGGCGTTCAGCACGCGCCCCCCCTCCTCTGACGAGATGCCGAGGTCGAGCACCTGCCCCGCCTCGTGTGCCAAGCCTATCGCTTCGGCATGGAGCAGGTCGAGGGCGCGGGTCTCGCGGGCGACAGCGTTGCCGGCGGTATATTGCGAATGCAGCGCTGTGGGCGTGGCGTAAAGCACCATGCCGCCCAGCATTTCGGCACCGCGCGTGGCGGCGAGGAGGCGGATGTTCTGCGGGAAGCGCCCGGCGAGCATCGTGATCTCGGCGAGGCTATGCACCGGCGCCACGCCATGCGCCTCTCCCAGCCGCTCTTCCAGCACCGCCCAGAAGGCCGACCAGTCGTCGCTGTAGCCGATCTCCACCCCCGCGCCTTCCGCCTTGGCGATGTTGCGGCGACGCATCCGGCTCGGCTCCGGCGCGCCGGGGGAGATCACCGTCAGCGCATCGCGGCGGATCAGCCGGGCGCCGGCGCGGGCGAGGGCCCAGCGATCCTCCTCCGCCGGGGCGCGGTGGTAGATGGCGGGGACGGTTTTGTAGATCAGCCGGCTGTCACCCTCTGCCGCCGCCGCCGTGCAGACGGCGCCCAGCGCCGCCTCCGCCTCCGCCAGCCCCATGTCGTCGGCCAGCACCAGCCCGCCATAGGTCAGCCCGCCATGGCTGGAGCGAACACCCTCTGCCCGGCTGGCGGGCAACACGGCGCGCCAGCGGCCCTCGTCCACCACCACCAGCGAGGCGTCGGTGAAGCGGTCGGCGTGGTAATCCATGTAGCCGCGCTCGAAGAGAAAGGTGCCGTTGCGGCTGGCGCGGATAAAGGCATCCCATGTCGCCGCCTCGTCTGGCCGGTAGGGGCGGGCCGTCAGGCTCATGGCCGCCAGATCAGCAGATCCTCGCGCCGGTTGGAGACCGGCAGCGCAGAGGGCTGCGGCATCAGCCAGGCGTCGAAACCGGCGGCGCGGGCGCGGGCCATCAGCCCCATGAGCACGCCATCGTCCATCCGCGCCGGATCGCCCGCGAAGGGCGGCACCTCGGGGTCGTCCTCGGTGCGCATGTAGGCGCGGTGGAAGGCGCGGCCGGCGTCGGAATTGAGGAAGCGGCGAAGCTTGGAATGGTTGGCGACATCGCCGATGAGCAGCGCGCCACCGGGGGCGAGCAGGCTCATCGCGTCGTCCATGAAGCGAAAGGGGTTCGCCTCCCAATAGACGGCCTGCAGCACACCGTAGGCGATCACCACGTCGGCGCCGCCGGGCAGCGCCTGGCGCAGGGCCGGCAGGCTCTCATCGGGAAAGCGGCCGGGCACCCGCTCCAGCGCCGGGCCATCGGGCAGCAGCGCCAGCATCTCGGGGCTGTCGACGGCGACGAAGCGCTGGCCGCGCTCGCCCGCCCGGGCCAGCATCTGCCGCGTCAGCTCACCAAAGCCGCAGCCGATATCTACAACCGACGCCCCCTCGCGCAGCAGGCCCGGCAGCTTGTGCTCGAAATCGGCAAGGATCGCCGGCTCGAAGCCTTCGCGAAAGCTGTCGGGCGAGCCGAGCTTCTCGGTCTCGCTGAGCGAGGCATCACCGGCGCGCTCCCGGTAATCGGCGTAGGTCAGCCCGCCGAACCGGGCAGAGGCATCCTTCGTGTCATCACGGCCCGGCTCGTGCGCCATGCTCTCTCAATCCCCATCCCAGACCGGGCGGTGATAGCCGAGCAGCCCGGCCGTCTCGTCATCCCAGCGATTCTTGCGGAACATCGTGTCGAAATCGGAGCTGCCGGGCCGCTTTGCCCGGCGCAGCTCGCCCGTCGCCGCCTGTACCTTGTGGATGGCGGAGGCCGCGGGCACGTACCAGATCTTCTGGCCCAGCACCCGGCGGACAAGGTCGCAATAAAGCCAGTCAGAGCGGTAATGCCGCCCCAGTTCGGCATCGAGCGGGCCCGCGCGGTTCCACACATCACGGCGCACATAGACGGCGAAGAACGGCGCGTAGATCAGCTCGACCGGGCCACCGTCGTGCAGCAGCGGCACGTCGGCCACGTTGTTGTGGTGGGCGGAGAGCGTGACATCGCAGGGCACGGCGCGGTCGCTGTCGGGCATATGGGCGCGCATCGTCTCCTGACCGGCGGGCAACACCTGGCGCGGCACGGTGATGGCGGCATCGGGCAGCGTATCGGCGGCGCGCTGCAGCTCGCGCATGGCGTTGCGCGCCAGAATGGCATCGTTGTTGAGGATCATCAGGTCACGGCCCGGCCGCGCCACCTCAACCCCCTGATTGACGGCGTAGGAGAAACCGAAATTCGCCTCGTTCTCGATCAGGCGAATGCGGCCCTCTTCGGCGCGGCTGCGCAGGAAGTCGGTGGTGTCGCCACCCGAATCATTATCGACAATGACGATCTCCAGATCGCCGCGCACCCGCAGCTCTTCCATCGCCGCCAGGCATTCCTTGAGGTCCGGCAGCGCCCGCCAATTGGGGATCACAGCGCTCGCGGGCCGGTCGAGCGCGAAGGGCGCCTTGGCCAGCGCCGCCGCCTTCCGGGTGGCGAGGCGCGATTGCAGCTTGCGGGCAAAGGGCGACAGGCTGTGATCGTCGGAGACGGCATTCTCGGTGCGGCCGACCGTGTAGTGGCAGAGCGCGACGGGGATCGAAATCATCCGCCCCATTTCAGAGGACCGCAGCACCAGATCATGGTCGACGAAGCGCCGCAGCCCGGTGTCGAAGCCGCCGACCTTCTCCAGCAGCTCGCGCTTGAGCATGAAGCAGTTGAGATCGGCGAAGTTGCGGTTCTCCAGCGCACCGCGGTGGAAATGGGCGAAGCGCATCGTCGAGGGTGAGGTCTCGTCGCCGCGCCAGACGTAGAAGCCCGAATAGCCGGCCTCGGCGCCACCTTCCTGCAGCGCACCCAGCATGGCGGCGATGTAGCGCTTGTCCCAGGTGTTGTCGCTGTCGAGATAGGCGACGTACTCGCCGGTGGCGGCGCGCCCGCCGGCGTTGCGCGCGGCGGAATGGCCCTGGTTCTGACCCAGCTCGATGAAGCGCAATCGCGGATCGTCGAAGCTGCGCACCACATCGGCCGAGCGGTCGCGGCTGCCGTCGTCCACCACGATCAGCTCAACGTCGGGCCAGCTTTGCGCCAGCACCGAGCGAATGGCGTCACCCACGATGGTCTCGCGGTTGAAGACAGGCATGACGACAGAGACGCGCGGCCTCGCCTCACCGGCGAGCGCCTGCGCTTCAAAGCGGTCGGCCAGCCTGTCCATCTGCGCGAAGACGCGCTTCTGCGGCTCGTCGAAAGGGGCGTGAATTCGTGACTGGGTGAGCGTGTCACGCAGGTAATCGTCGAACGAGCGGTAGCGGCTCGGCGGGCGAATCCAGCGGATGCTGCGCTTCGTGACGAGCTTGCCTGTCTCGTCGTCTATGAGCTCCACCTGATGCGCCGCGCCGCGCAGGAATTTCGGCGGCACGCTGTAGCGGAAGCCATGCAGCCCCCCGCCAACGCCGGCCTTCTCCAGATCGGCGCGGTGCATGTCGGCCGGAAGCTGCACGGCCTCGCCGTCGATCACCAGTCGGGCGGCGCGCGGGGCCGGATCGCCGCGCACGGCGAGCCAGCCATTGATCACCGCACTGTCGGCCCGCAGGTCGAGCGCGCCCGCCAGCCGCAGCGGCGTCTGCGAGGCCTTGCGCGGGCGCTCGGCCGTCTCGGGCGGCAGGGCCAGCCGCCCCTCGGCCCGGCCGTTGCGCAGGTAATGCACCAGTGCATTGGCGCCACAGCTGCGCACGTCGCCATAGATGCGCAGATAGTACTCGCCGGAAAAGTGGGGCCCCGCATCACGGCCGACCCGCCCGCCGATGCGCAGGTAATGCTCCAGGGGGCTCAGGCCCGACGGGCCGACATCGGGGTAGCGCTCGACATACCAATCGGCGTCGAACAGGCCGGATTGAGCGATGAGCACGTCATCTTCCAACGGCACTTCGGCCTCTGGCCCGGGCGCGATGCTGGCCTCGCTGCCGGGCGTCACGATGTTGCTTTCGCCAGGCTGGCGTTCGGCATCCGCCCTTCGGCCAGGCCGAAGCGCAGGAAATGCTCGAGCGGGTCGGTCTTTGAGCCGGCGACGTCGGGGTTGGCGCGCCGGTAATACTCTTCATCGAACACGCCGCTCTCGCGCACGGCATCGAGCGCCGCACGCAACTGCCACTTGCGGCGCATGCGCGTAATGCCGGCGGCAGGGCCGACAAGGGCCTGGATCAGGCGCAGGTACAGGTCGCGCTGCGATTCCACGTAGCGGGCGTGGCGCACCGCCTCCTGCTCGTCGGCCAGGCGCTGTGCCATCGCGCGGCGCTCATCCTCAAGCCGCAGCAGCAGGCCGGAGAAATTGACGATCTCTCTGTAGCGCGCGTCGAGGTCGGCCTGCAGATGCTCCTGCCGGCGTGCCGCATCCTCGAGCTTCGGGCGCAGCTCCAGCAGCTCTTGCGCGGCGCGATTGGCCTCGGGCGCAATGGCGTCGAGCTCGGCCTGCAGCGCGCTCTGCTCTTCGATACGCTCGGCCAGCTCCTTACGGGCGACATGCGCCTCCCATTCGGCGGCGCGCACCCTGTCGCCGTAAAGCAGCGCCTCGCGGGCTCGGGTGCTGATGGGGCCGAGGAAGGGCTCCGCCGCGCGCATCCCCTCGCGCGCCTTTTCCAGAGCAGTATGGTCGACATCCTCTGCGCCGCCGCTGGTGGCCCAGCTCTCGACCGCAGACCATACCGGCCCGAGCCATTTGGGCAGGTCGGGACGGTCGGTGAGCATGGTCTCGTCGGAATGCTGGTGGCGCAGCCGCGAGTCGATCGAAAGGGAGAGATCGCCGACGACAGAGGCATCGACGGGCCAGTCGAACTCGAAATGCCGGGCGATGCCGTCGAGCACTGCCTCGGCCTTACCGGCAAGCACCGTTTCGTAATCCACCGCGAGGCGCCGGCGCCCCTCGGTCGCCGCCTCGGCATCGAGCACATGCGCCAGCCACAGCAGATGCCCCACCTGCGAGGGCAGGCGGTTGCGCTCTTCCAGCGACTGGGCCACCTCAAGCGGGTGACGCACCACGATCAGCGGCAGCACCTCGATCCCCATGCCTTCCAGCACATCGATCCAGAAGGGCGCCAGCCGGCAGATGCGGGGGTCCTTGAACACGAACAGCTCGGCGTCGCCGAATTCGGCCTGGACCAGCGCCTCGGCCTCGGCGCGGAAGCTCTGGGCAATCTCCGACTGCGCCCAGCCCTCGGGCAGCGACCGCCAGTCATGCCAATGGCCGCCCAGCGCTTCGAGCATCTGGTCGTTCAAAAGCTGGATCTTGCGCGATTCCCAATGGCCCGCGGGATTGGTGGCACTGGCGCCGATCAATGTGCCCGGCAGGTCTGCGCCCATGCCAGAAATCAGGCGCGTCAACATTGAGGTACCGGAACGGTGCATGCCCAGCACCACGATCGCCCGACGACGCGCGGTGTCAGGCTGGACGGCGGTTTGACGCATTCGTGATAAAATTGGCAGGCACAGGCCCGCCACCCTCTAATACATAACTTCGAAAGTACTAGTCAGCCCACGCGATCCTCGCAAGCGCTGCGCAAAAAACCACCTGCGCAGCGGCAGGGTGTTCCCCTGATGCGGCAGGTTAAGTAATGCTGCGCCTCAGGGGGCTGCCAGCCCGAAAAGAAGAACGGGGGAGGCCTCATGGTCACGGCGACGACGCGCAGGCCGCGCATCATCGGCACCGCGCTGCCGCGAACGATTGTCCTGCTTGCTGCCCTCGCCGGATGCACCCTGCCGCGCGGCGCGGGGCTGGAGTCAGAAGTTCTGGCCGCCAGCGCCCGCACCGCCACTGGCGAAGCGGTGCGCGACTTCACTGTCGAGCCGGTCACGCGCGAGACGCTGCCGCGCTTTGCCGCCTGGCCCGCGCTCGGCGAGCCGGCGCTGAACTGGATCGCCCGCACCGCCGAGCCGGCGAACCGCATCATTGCCTCGGGCGACCTGATCAACATCACCCTCTGGACGGCCGAAGAGAACTCGCTGCTCACCTCGCCGGGCCAGCGCTCGATCAGGATGGCCGACCTCACGGTTTCCGCCAGCGGCGCGATCTTCCTGCCCTATGTGGGCGAAGTGCGTGTCGCCGGGATGAGCCCCGACCATGCCCGCGAGCGGGTCGAGGAAGAATTCGCCACCGTCACGCCGAATGCTCAGGTGCAGCTTGAGATGACGGAGGGACCAGAGAGCACCGTGGCGCTGGTGGGCGGCGTTGCCTCGCCGGGCGCCTATCCGCTGCCCAACCAGGATTACACCGTCCTCGAACTGCTGGCACGGGGCGGCGGCGTGCAGAACGCGCTGCGCAATCCGCAGATCCGCCTGATGCGGAGCGGCGCCGTTTACGGCACCTCGGTCTCGCGCCTGTTCTCCGAGCCCTCGCTCGACACCACGCTGCGTCGGGGCGACCGGGTGCTGGTGGAGGAGGATGACCGCTTCTTCCTGTCGCTCGGCGCCACAGGCAGCGAATCCGTCCATCCCTTCACGAAAGATGCGATGACGGCGCTCGAGGCGATGTCGGTCGTCGGCGGCCTCGCCGACAACCGCGCCAATCCGCAGGGCATTCTAGTGCTGCGCGAATATCCCGCCTCTGCCGTCCGCGCCGATGGCTCGGGGCCGCCGATGACCCGCGTCGTGTTCACCATCGACCTCACCTCGGCCGACGGGCTGTTCTCTGCCGGGCGCTTCCCGATCTATTCGGGCGACCTCGTTTACGCCACCGAAAGCCCGCTGACCTCTGCGCAGGCCATTATCTCGATCCTCGGCAGTGTCGCCGGCGTGGCGGACCGCTTGTGACGGGCGGCGCTTGACTTGAGCCGCCGCAGAGGAGAAGCCACCGCCCGCCGCACATCACTCGCCGGGGCCGGGAATGCTTAGACGTATCGCGTCGCTCTACAGCCGCTACGCCACCGCGCATTTCCGAGCCGAAATGCCGGGCTTCGAGATGTACGACAACTCCGGCCGCCGGATCGGCCGGATCGACTTCATCAAGCTCGATGGCAAAGGCCTGCGCATCGCGGGGTGGACACTGGCCAGCCAGGTTGTGCTGCGCTTCGGGCGCGAGAGGGCTGCCGCCGTACCCTCGCTGGCGCGCCATGATGTCGCCCGCTCGCTCGATATCCGGCCCGAGGTCGGCTTCGACCTGACGGCCCCGCGGGCCGAGCTGCCGGTGGGGCATGTGCCCTACGTGCAGCTCGATGCCGCCGCCGGCGGCGACCCGGTGATCATCGCCCTGCCCGCGCCCGACCAGATGCGCGGCCAGACGCGCCTGGCCGCCAGCTTCGCCTGGGCCTGCCTGCGCTCCGCTCCCGCCGCCATCCGCTGGCTGATGCGCCACGATCTCGCCGCCCGGGCACAGGTGAAGGCCAATCTGGGGCTGGAACTGCACAAGCTCTCGCTCTCGTTTGACGAGACGATCTTCGGCTCGGCCTTCGGCAACGAGGGGCGGCCCGTGCCGCAGGAGGGCGAGGCCGAAATCGCCATCGTCCTGCCCGTCTACAATGCCTTCGAGCTGCTCGATGAGGTGATTGCCCGCGTCATCGAGCACACCGACCTGCCCTTCCGCCTGATCGTGGTGGAGGACAAATCGCCCGACGAGCGCGTGCGGCCCTGGCTGCGCGAGCGCGTGGCCGCCCATGAAGCGGCACATCCGGGCGAGGCGGGGCGCATCGAGCTCATGGAGAACGACGAGAACCTCGGCTTCATCGGCGCCGTCAACCGCGGCCTCGCCCGTGCGGCCGAGCTGAACCGCCATGTCGTGCTGCTCAATTCCGACGCCTTCGTGCCGGCAGGCTGGGCCTCGCGCCTGCTTGCCCCAATCGTGGCCGAGCCGGATGTCGCCAGTGTCACGCCGATGGCGAACGATGCAGAGATCTTCTCAGCCCCCGCCCTTTGCGTGCAGACGCCGATCCTCCCCGGCATGGCCGACATCATCGACCGCGAGGCGCAGCGCCTGTCAGGCCCGTTGACCCAAGCCGAGGTGCCAACGGGCATGGGCTTCTGCATGGCGATGAACCGCGCCTATCTCGCCAAGATCCCGGCGCTCGATACCGCCTTTGGCAAGGGCTACGGCGAAGAGGTCGACTGGTGCCGCAAAGCGCTGGCGGAAGGGGGGCGGAACCTCGCGCTTGCTACGCTCTACGTCGAGCATCGGGGCGGCGAGAGCTTCGGCTCCGAGACCAAGCTGGCGCTGGTGAAGAAGAACGGCGCGATGATCGAAAAACGCTACCCCGGCTACGATGCCGAGGTGCAGCGTTGGATCGCTGCCGATCCGCTGATCTCGGCCCGCATGGCGCTGGCCATGGCCTGGGCCGGGGCATGGAGCGACGCGCGCGCCGCCGAGGGGGCCAAGGATGCGCTGGTGCCCATCTACCTCGCCCATACCATCGGCGGCGGCGCCGAGAACTGGCTGCTGGACAAGATCGAGACCGAGCTGGCCGTCACCGGCCGCCCCGCCATCGTGCTGAGGGTCGGCGGCGGGCGGCGCTGGATGGTGGATGTGATGAGCCCCAAGGGCACGCTTTCCACCTCGCTCGACGATACCGACGTGCTGATGCGCCTGCTGCAGCCGATCCGCCGGCGGGAGGTCGTTTATTCCTGCGGCGTGGGCGACTCGCAGGCCATGGCGCTGCCCGGCGAGCTGCTGGCGATGGCCGAGGCGGCGGATGAGGGACGGGTGGACATCCTGTTCCACGATTTCTTCCCCGTCTCGCCCTCGTACACCCTGATGGGCGCCGATGGCCGCTTCAGCGGTGTCGTGCCCGCCGGGCAAGAGGCGGAGGCCGACAAGGCGCACAGCTATCGCGGCCTGCTCGCCAAGCCCGCGGGCCTCGCCGAGTGGCGCGCCGCCTGGGGCAAGCTCGTGGATGCCGCCGATGCGCTGACTTGCTTCTCTGAAGACAGCGCCGCCCATGTCGCCGCCGCCTATCCGCAGGCGGAGGGAAAGATCCGGGTGCAGCCGCATGGTCTGCTGGCGGAAGTGCCGCAGCTCTCCGCCCCGCCCGCCGGCAGCCCCCGCGTGATCGCGACGCTGGGCAACCTCGGCTATCATAAGGGCGCCAAGGTCGTCTCGGCGCTCGGCGGGTCTCTGACGGGGGGCGAGAGGCCGAAGCTGGTGGTGATCGGCAATATCGACCCGGCCTATGCCCCGCCGCTCGAGGTGCAGGTGCATGGCGATTACAAGCTGGGCGAGCTGCAGATGCTGGTGGAGCGCTACGGCGTGACCGAGTGGTTCATCCCCTCGATCTGGCCGGAGACCTTCTCCTACACCACCCACGAAGCCCTCGCGACGGGCCTGCCCGTCTGGTCCTTCCATCTGGGCGCCCAGGGCGCGGCGGTGGCCCGCGCGCCGAATGGCCGCGTGATCCCGCTGACTCCGGGCAAGGCGCCGGAAGAGGCGGCGCTGGAGGCGTTTACTGCCGTATAGTGACGGCGGGGCGCTGAAGAGCCACTACAATTCCGCGTCGCACCCGCCCGGCTAGCGTAGGCGCGGGTTGAGCGGGCAGCGGCGGGCGTCAGCCCGCCAGAACCACCCTCACAGCCGCCCCGTCAGCGCCAGTCCCGCCAGCACCAGATCGCCGCGCCAGCTCTGCCGCTTCAGGCCCAGCCGCCGCAGCTCTGCCAATCGCGCCGCGCCGCCCTTCACCTGCCGCATGGCGCCGAAGGCCTCGGCCAAGGTGCGGTTCGGCGGCGTCATGTACATCGAGGCAGCGGACAGGGCGGAAAGGTTCGTGGCCAGCCAGCCCGCGTAATGCCGGTCCTTCAGCAGCGTCGCCCTCGCCGTGCCAGCCCGCAGGCCGCGGTGGGCACCCAGCGAATTGCTGTCGTGCTGGCGGTAGAGCAGACCGGGGCGCAGGTCGTTGATGATCGGCATGCCCGCGCCGGACATGGCCAGGTAGATCCACCAATCGTGATGCGGCGGGTTGATGCCCTCTTCCACCGCCGCCGCCGTCATCGCCCTGAGCCGGGCGAAGGCATCGGGGTCGAGGATCAGCGTGTTGCCGGCCAGGATGTTCTGCACCAGCGCATTCGAAAAGCTCGGGCCGCGCTTGTGCACCACCGAGGGGCCGATACGGGTGAGATGCGCATCCACCAGGATCGTCCGGCTGGCATAGACCTGCGCGCCCCGCGCGCCCATTTCCGCCAGCCCGTGCTGCAGCTTGTGCGGCAGCCAGACGTCATCCTGATCGGAGAGCGCCACCCAGCCTTCGGGCAGTTCGGGCCGCAGGATAAGCGAGAGATAATTCGCCGCCGGCCCCAGCGCCGGCCCGTCGAACACCGTCACCCTGCGGCCGGGATGCCTGTCGGCGAAGCGGGCAAGCGTGGCGCGGGTGCCGTCGGTCGAGGCATCGTCCGACACCCAGAGCGACCAGTCGCCATGGGCCTGCGCCGCGTAGGATTCGAGCTGGTCGGCCAGATGTGCGCCGCCGTTATGCGTGCAGAGAAGGATGTGGATATGTGGCGCTGCCATTCAATTCTCGAAGCTGGTCGCGAGCTCGGGCCGCCCCATCCGGCACTCTGGTCAGTGCGCTCGTTTCTATGTAGGAAGGAGCAACGAGTTTCAACCGGCGAGCAGAGGCCTCTTTGTCCCAGAACCCCAACGAGGGCGGCCCCCGCGCTACTGGTGACGGCGACGAGCCCAAAGACCAACGCCCGGCCAACGCCCAGAGCGACGACAAATCCGTCCTCTCTCTCGCCGAGCGGAAGGCCGCGATCGCGCGCGCGCAGGCCGAAAAAACCGAACGCCTGCAAAATCAGGGCGGCGGCCATACCGCCAAGGGCAACGCCGGCAAGGCGCAGCCGCGCCCCGAGGGTCAGGCCACCGGCAAGGCCGCCCCCGCCAAGGCACCTAACCAGCAGCCCCAACCGCAGAAGCCCAAGGGCCAGTCCGCCGCGCAGGCGGCGACTCGTGCTGCCCCGGCGCGCAGCCATCCGCGCAAGCGGCACTGGTCGGTCGTCTTTGCCTTTCTTTACATCGTGGTCGTCCCGGTGATCGCGAGCAGCTGGTACCTGTGGGAGCGGGCGATCGACCGCTATGCCTCGGAAGCCGGCCTGTCGATCCGCACGCAGGAAGTCAGCTCGGCGCTCGAGCTTCTCGGCGGCGTCGCGGCGCTCGGCGGCGGCTCGTCGAACGATGTCGATATCCTTCACCAGTACCTGCAGAGCCAGGAGATGGTGACGCGCATCGACTCGCTGATCGATCTGCGCAGCATCTGGTCGAAGGGTGACGAAGAGCAGGACCCGATCTTCGTCTACCACGCCCCCGGCACGATCGAGGATCTGGTGAACTACTGGGGCCGCATGGTGCATGTCTACAAAGACGGCAGCACCGGCCTGCTCAACATCGAAACCGAGGCCTTCACGCCCGAGGATGCGCAGCTCATCGCAGAGACGATCGTTGCCGAGAGCTCGCGCATGATCAACCGCCTGTCGTATGACGCGCAGCAGGATGCCACCCGCTACGCCCGCGACGAGCTGGACCTGACAGTCGAGCGCCTGAAGACGGCCCGCGAGGCGATCACCCGCTTCCGCAACGACAATCAGATCGTCGACCCCGAAGCCTCGATCACCAGCCAGATGGGCATTCTCTCGCAGCTGCAATCGCAGCTCGCCAATTCGCTGATCGAGGTCGACATGCTGCGCCAGACGGCGGGCGACACCGACCCGCGGATCGAGCAGGAGCAACGCCGCATCGCCGTGATCGAGCAGCGCATCGCCGAAGAGCGCGCCAAGCTCGGACTTGGCGGCGACGGGCGTTCGGGCCAGTCGGAGCTGTTCGCCGATCTGGTGGGCGAATACGAAAGCCTCGCCGTCGATCTGAACTTCGCCGAGCAAAGCTACGCTGCCGCCCGCGCCTCTTACGACGCGGCCGTGGCGGAATCGCAGCGGCAAAGCCGGTATCTCGCCACGCACGTGCGGCCCACGCTGGCCGAGACGCCCGAATATCCCCAGCGGCTGACGATCCTGGCGCTGATCGCCTTCTTCGCCTTCCTCATCTGGGCGATGGGCGTGCTTGCCTATTACGCCTTCAAGGACCGGCGCTGACGCCCGTTCGCCCATGATTCTGTTCAACAAAGTGGCCAAGGTCTACGTGCTGAACGGCACGGCCAAGCGCGTCTTGCACGAATCGACGCTGGTGCTGCCGTCGAAGACCGGCATCGCGCTGTTCGGCCGCAACGGCGCCGGCAAATCCACGCTGCTGCGCATGATCGCCGGCACCACCAACCCGACCGCGGGCGAGATCCTCACCGACGGCACCATCTCGTTCCCCGTCGGCTATGCCGGCTCGTTCCACCCCGACATGACGGGGGCGCAGAACATCCGCTTCGTCGCGCGGATCTACGGCGTCGATACGGATTCGCTGATGGATTACGTTCGCGACTTCGCCGAGCTGGGCAAACACTTCAACCTGCCGCTGCGCAGCTATTCCTCGGGCATGCGCTCGCGCCTCGCTTTCGGCGTGTCGATGGGGCTGAAGTTCGACACCTACCTGCTCGACGAGATCACCGCCGTGGGCGACGCCGGCTTCAAGCGCAAGTCTGACGCGGTGCTGAAGGAACGCCTGAAGGATTCCGGCGCCATCTTCGTCACCCACGCGCCCGGCAGCGCGCGCGAACTCTGCTCTGCCGGGCTGGTGCTGGAAGGCGGGCGGCTGACCTACTTCAACGAGATCGACGAGGCCATCGAGGTGCACAAGTTCAACTCGAACAAGCCGCGCTGATCACATCATCCCGATCGTATCGTCGAGCGCGTTCCAGTCGGTGATCTTCTTGATCCGCAGGCTGTGCCCGTCGCCGAAATCCAGCACCGTGTCGCCACCCTGAAGATGGCCGTAGGTATCTAGGATCGCCTGGCCGCTCATCTTGGCGCCGTCCAGCAGCCAGCGATCGATCTGGATGCTGTCCTGCGCGAGCTGGAAGTCCTTGATCACGTCCTTGCCGCGCTCGAAGACAAAGATGTCGGCCTGGCCGCCCCCGAAATACTGGTCGTTCCCCGTGCCCCCGAACATCTTGTCGGGCCCGTTGTTGCCCTTCAGCACGTCGTGGCCGTTGCCGCCGTAGAGCTTGTCGTTGTTCTCGCCGCCCACCAGCGTGTCGTTGCCATTCTCGCCCCAGAGCTTGTCGGCATGCATTCCGCCCTGGACGAGGTCGTTGCCGCCGCCGCCATAGAGCATGTCTGTCCCGTTCATGCCGTAAAGCTTGTCGGCCGCGCCGCCGCCCCAGAGCGTATCGGGGTGGTGCCCGCCCTCGAGCTTGTCGCAGCCGTCCTGCCCGTACAGCGTGTCGCTGCCATAGCCGCCCAGCAGCCGGTCGTTGTGCTTGCCGCCATAGATCACGTCGTTGCCGTCATGGCCGCCGATCGTGTCGGTGCCATCGTCGCCATAGAGCCTGTCGTGCCCCTCCTTGCCGGTGATCGAATCCGCGCCCGCCCCGCCGTAGAGCAGGTCGGCCCCATAGCCACCGTCGAGGAAATCCACGCCGGCGAGGCCCTTCAGCACGTCCTTGTCGTCGCCGCCGTAGAGCTTGTCGTTGTCATTGCCGCCGAGAAGCCGGTCTTCTCCGGCATCGCCGAAGATCTCGTCGCGGCCATTCTCGCCGTAGAGCACGTCATTGCCGCCGCCGCCGCGCAGAACGTCGGCATCGGCGCCGCCATAGAACAGGTCGTGATCGGCGCCGCCGCTGAGCGTGTCGCTGCCCGCCTCGCCGTAGAGGGAATCGCGCTGATGGCCACCATCGAGCTGGTCATTGCCATCGCCGCCGAAGACCGTGTCGGCCCCGTCGCCACCGGCGAGCCGGTCGTGGCCGGCGTGGGCATAGATCAGGTCATCGCCAGAGCCGCCATCCAGCCGGTCATGGCCGGCGCCCGCGTAGAGCCGGTCGTTGCCGCTGTCGCCCAGCAGAGTGTCGTCGCCTTCCTCACCATAGAGCCGGTCGTGCCCGCCCGCGCCATTGGCGCTGTCATGGCCCGTGCCCCCGTAGAGCACGTCGTCACCGCTGCCGCCATCCAGCCGGTCGGCCCCGGCGTCGCCCCAGAGCGTATCGGCTTCGCTGCCGCCGAAGACCCTGTCGTCATGGTTGCCTCCATAGAGCAGGTCGGCGCCCGACCCGCCGTCGAGCGTGTCGCGGCCATCCTCACCTTTCATACGGTCGCCGCCTGCATCTCCGCCCAGCACATCATCCCCTGAGCCGCCGAGGAGCGAGTCGTTGCCATCGCCGCCACCCAGGTTGTCGTTGCCGGTCTGGCCGTAGAGCGTGTCGGTATCGGCGCCGCCGCGGAGGATGTCATGACCCTCCTCGCCGTAGAGCAGGTCACGCCCCGCATCGCCTTTCAGCTCGTCATTGCCGCTGCCACCCTCCAGCCGGTCATCGCCGCGCCCGCCCTCAAGCGCGTCATTGCCGCCGCCGCCATCCATCGCGTCATGGCCGTCGCCGCCGAGCAGAAGGTCGTCATCGGACCCGCCGTAGGCAGTGTCATTGCCATCGCCGCCATGCAGCAGATCAGAGCCCTTGCCGCCGTCGAGCAGGTCGCTGCCGTCACCGCCCTCCATCCAGTCCTGGCCCTCGCCGCCATACAGGCGGTCGTTGCCCATCTCGCCCAACAGCGTGTCGCCGCCCTCCAGCCCGTAGAGCCGGTCATCGCCGCCGCCGCCGATCACGGTGTCGCCCGCCTCGTCGCCATAAAGGTCGTCGCGGCCATCGGTGCCCGTGACAGTCTTCGGCGGCACCAGATCGGGCACCCAGCTCGGCATCAGGCGTTCGAGGGGAATCAGGTCCATCTCCAGCACCTGCGCCTCGGTCAGCGGGCGGCCGTCGGCGGTGTAGATGCGCAGCACCTCATTGTCGAAGCGGATCTCCGCCCCCCAGCTGCGCTCGACCACGCCGAGCTGGCCGGTGTTGCGCAGGAAGGTCCAGGCCGAGAGGTCGATGCTGTCGCGCCCGCGCTCGAAATCTTCGATGACATCGACGCGGCCATCCGCTTCGAGGAAAAACACATCCGCCCCCGCACCGCCCGTCAGCGTGTCGCTGCCGGCCCCGTCGATCAGAATGTCGTCGCCATTGCCGCCGAACAGAAGGTCGGCCCCATCGCCGCCGCCCAGCACATCGGCGCCGCCGCTGCCCGCCAGCGAGCCACCGCCGGAAGGGGCCGCATCGCTGCGCCCGGCATTGGGGAGATCGGCATGCAGCCAGGTGAGCCCCGGCTCGGAGCCGGAGGTGACGAAGATGTCGATGCCGCCATCGTCCGCCTCAGCGAGGGCGATGTCGGTGATTGTGAAGAGGCCCGTGTCGGTCTGATCCTCGACCACCGCCAGCGTCAGCAGGCGGCCGCCGGGCAGCAGCTCCATCAGCGTGATGCCGTGATCGCCGCCCGCCGCGGCGACATAGACCCGCCCGTCGATCTCGATCATCTCGAGCGTCGAGACCCATTGAAAGCGCGTGTCGCGGCTGTCGAGCACATGGTCGGTCACCCGCAGGCTGCCGTCGGCCATGATCTCGGCGACCGTGAGCGTGGAGGTGACGGAGGAGCCCATGACCGCATAGCCATGCCCGCCTACCTCGGCCGCGACGATGGCCGAGGGCGAGTCGAGCCCGATGCCAGTCATGTTCCACATCCGGCCCGTCTCTTCCGGCACGCCGTTGGAGCCCACGCGGAAAAGCACCATCGCATCGAGATGGGTGCTGGCGCCCACGAGCCAGGTCTGCCCATGCCCTTGCAGCGAGGCCAGATCCGACAGGCCGGGGCCTGAGGCAGCGGGCCGCTCAGGCGGGCAGATCGACACCGCCTCAAGCGTGCCGCCATCGCTGACGCGCCAGGTGGAGATGCCGTCGCAGCCGGGGCGAAGCCCGTAGATGTAGCTCTCTCCGCCCGCGTCGAGCAGAAGCACCTGGCTGACGTCATCGGGCAGCGCGTAGAACGGGTTCGGCGCGCCGAAGGGGGTGAACACGCCGGCATCGTCGACGAAGCTCAGCGTTACCGCCTCGTTCGCCACACCCGTGACGCAGGCGAATTGCAGCCCGGCGATGTCGACCAGGGTGACGGCGGCATCGACGCCCGGCGTATAGGCCGAGGGCAGGTACAGCCCATCGATCACCGAGAAGGTGTCGCCCTCAAGCGACCAGCTCACCAGCGCGCGGCCCGCCTCGCTGATGGTGTAAAGCACGGGCCCTTCGGCGCCCTGCTCGACCCAGATATCCGTGATACCGACCAGATAGGTTTGCTCGTACCCACCCGCCAGCCAGGCCACGCGGCCCACTTCGACAATGCTCATCTGGATGCCCCCATCCGCGCCAAAAAGATGGGGCGTAGATCGGGCAAGGGTTGAGAAAGGTGGCTTACCGAAAAGTGGCCAGCGAAGGGCGTTTCGATCTACTTTTCAATGGGTTTTATGCAAACCTGCGGTGCCGTTTTAAGACCACATTAACGCCATCGACTTGGCCATCTCGGCGCCAAAGGTCAGCCACATTCGGAGAAGATTTCATTTTCCAAGACCGCGGCACGAGGAGTGCGAGATGGCGGGCATAGTCAGCAGGTCGCGGGCGATCGACAAAGGCTCGATCACCGCGATTGCTCTTGGTGGTGTAACGATTGCAATTTTGGCGTCACCGCTGTTGGCGGGCGCGGTTCTTCCTGAAGGCCTGTTTATCGGGCTGTTGCTGGCCGGCGTGGCAGCGATCCCCTTGGGGCTGTGGCATCGTCGTGCGATGCGCCGCCGCTATTGGCGCGGGTCGGGCGTGCGGCCCGAGCGGGGCAGCCGCCCCGGTGAGGGTGGCGTGCCCGAGCGCGCGGCGCTGGTCGCCGAGCTGTCGCGGCGGCTGCGCATCCCCGATTACGCACAGTTCCACGAGGGGCCGATCCCGGTTGAGCTGTTTGTCGCCAATGTCCTTCACGGCGGGCTCAAGCATTTCGGCGTCAGCCGCTTTGAAGATCTGAACGATTCCGCACTCATCGCGCTCTGGCTCGTGCTGCAGGTCATCGTCGCACCCGATACGCAGGCCGAAGCCGCCCTGTCGCATTTCATCGAGCCGCGTCAGGTGGGCGACCTGCGCACGAAGGCAGCGAAGATCGCGGCTGAGCGCGAGCGGTATCTGCGCGAGCGGCAGGCCTTCGACGCGGCCGTCCGTACCTGGCGGGCTGAGGGCAGGGTAGATCTCGGCGGCCACGGGCTGCTGGGTTTCGTGCTGGATCAGGCCGAGGCCGACCCGGCGCTCTGGCATGCGCTCGCCACCGAGATCGACCTCGACAGCAAGGATCAGCTCTCGACCGTGCTCTGGGCGATCACCCAGCCGGAGTGCAACGCCGGCACGCTCTGCGCCTTTCTCTCGGCGCTCGCCTCATCAGGCCGCCTGCCGGAGCTGATCGAGGCCGACAGAAGCTCGCATGGCATGGCGCTGACCCGGCGGGTCGGCCAGGCCATTCGCCGGTGGAACCACGGCTGGCCGGGTTCGCCCTGGCAGGCCTGCTCGATCAGCCATGGCCCCGCCACGGCGCAAAGCTGGGCCGCCGCAGTCGCAGCGGCCGAGGCCGTCTCTGGCCCGCTGGGCTGGGCCGAGCCCGAGGGGCTGTTCCGTGTCTGGCGCAACCCGGTGGATGCGCCTGCTCTGCATCATTGGGAGCCGGAGCTCGGCCTGATGGTGCCCAAGCCGCAGGAAGCCGACTACGTGCAATGGCGCGACGACCGCTAGGGCTTGGCCCTGGCGGTTCGTGATCTCGCGATGGTTTGGTGGGGGGAGCTGGTGCCGGTGAAGGGACTCGAACCCCCGACCCCATCATTACGAATGACGTGCTCTACCAACTGAGCTACACCGGCATCTCGGTCGCCGCAGCGGCCGATTTTCAGCTCCCGTCGCTGCTCCCTGCTGAGGGGAGCGCCGACCGTGCGGGCGGCACATAGCATCGGCGGGCCGAAGGGGAAAGCGCAATTTTGCGCCCCCTCCGGCCCGGCTGTTTCACCTAGAAGAAGGTGATGTCGTCGGCCAGCAACCCAGGGTTCGACAGACCCTGGAAGACGATGCTGCCGCCCTCCACCAGCCCGATAGACGTGCTGCCAGCAACCACACGAGCGTCGTCGATCAGTTCCTCTACGCTTGCGCTGGGATCGATCAGCAGATCGCGGTCGATGTAGATCGTGTCGAGGTCATTCTCGAAGTCATGGATCACGTCGACGCCGCCATCGGCATAGATGAAGACATCTGCACCGGCGCCGCCGTAGAGATCGTCATCCCCGGCGCCGCCGTCGATGGTGTCATTACCGAGCTTGGCCCAGATGATGTCATCGCCAGCATCGCCGTAGATGAAGTCGTCGTCGGCCTGGCCGTCGATCCGGTCGTTGCCCGAGCCGCCGTAGATCTCGTCAAAGCCCTGGCCACCGAGGATGCTGTCGTCATCGTCGCCGCCGTAGAGCATGTCGTCGCCGACAGAGCCGTTGAGGAAGTCATCGTGCCGGCCGCCGTAGAGCGTGTCGTTGCCCTCGCCGCCACCGAGATCGTCGATCCCGCCGTTGCCGAAGAGCGTATCGTCGCCGACGTTGCCCATCACGGTGTCGTCGCCGGTGTCGCCATACAGCGTGTCGTTGCTGCCGCCACCGTCGACCAGGTCGTGGTTGTCGCCGCCGCGCAGGAAGTCATCGCCCTGCCCGCCCTTCACGGTGTCGCGGCCGCCGCGGCCATCGGCCCAGTCCTTGCCGCCGCCGGCATAGAGGTAATCGTGGCCCTTGCCGCCGATCAGCGAATCGGCCTGCCAGCCGCCGTAGAGCTTGTCGTCGCCATTCTCGCCGAACAGCAGATCTTCGTCGTCATCGCCCTGCAGCCGGTCGTCGCCGTTGCCGCCATGGATCTCGTCACGGCCATTGTCGCCGTAGAGCAAATCGCTGCCGTTGCTGCCGAAGACCTTGTCGTTGCCGTTGCCGCCGAAGAGCCAATCGCGCGAGCCACCGCCTGAGATCTTGTCCTGACCGGCATTGCCGTAGATCGACGTGCCCGAGCCGTTGCCGTTGACAACATCGTCGCCCGAGCCGGCACTGTACTTCTCGATCACCGTGCCGGGCACGATGGCCATGTTGCCGGTCAGACCGTAGACATCGGAATAGCTGCCGGGGGCGAGCTTGACCGTCTGATCCCTGACATCGTCAGAGAAGTTGATGTGGTCCTTCCCGCCTTCGTCATAGATGGCGAAGGTGTTCGTCTTCGGCGAACCTGCTTTGTGGGCGAAGAAATCATCCAGATAGGTGCCGGTATTGGCGCCGACGCCATAGGTTGTGAAGCCGGCCGTCGGGCCGCCCTGCGTGGCGCCGTAGAGCAGCTGCATTGCCAGGATATCGGCCACCATCGGCGTGGCGGCGAGGGCGAGCGAGGCGCCGGAATTCGGGTTCGCCGTCTGGCTGAAATACGACATCAGCGTCGTGTGCCACGAATCGTGCACGAACTTGGCGTCTTGCGCGTATTTGGCCGAGACATCGTAATTGCCCGGGTGGCCGAGGCCGAGGGCATGGCCGATCTCGTGAACGTAGGTCTGAAAGCTGTAGCGCCCGATCGCATCGCCATTGCCCGCGCGGAAGCTCGAACTGATGTTGACGATCGCGCTGTCGGTCACGCCGCTGCTCGTGAAGCTGGCGTTGGTCACGGCGCCGGGGCTGGTGTTCTTGAACGTGATGTCGGCGTTGCCCGAGGGGCGGAAGGTGAGGTTCGCATAAAGCGACCAGGCCTCGAGCGCCGCTGTCACCTGCTCTTTGCCGGAAGGCGTGAGGCTGGAAATGTCGTACGTAATGACGGGCTGCTGAAACCGGTGCGGCACAGAGCCGATATCCAGCCAGTAACCGGCCGCCAGATAATTTGCGATTTGAACTTCTTGCGCCACGAGGCTCTCCCTGTTGACCGCCCGAACGAGCGGGTAACCAGACACGCCCCGCCGCGGGTCACGACGGGGTCAATGACCCAACCATGTCAACAAATCGTTCAAAACGATGGCCGACGGGCGATTTTGACACGGGATTATGGTTAATATTTATGCAGTCTTGGGCGCATCGTCCGGCGAGCCGGTGCTGGCGCCGTCCTGCTTCGCCTCCTCGGCCGCAACGACAGCCGGGTCGACATCGCCGGTCGTGTCTTCGGCGATCACGAGCGTGCCCTGCGCCGGTTCACCCGGCTCAGGCGCCACACCGGGCGCTTCGGCAAAGAGCGGCAGCATGTCTGCATTGCCGGGCATCACCAGCTCTTCGCGGGGCGGCGTGACCCAGGAGAGCGTATCGAAGCCACCGCAATTGTCGCAGATCGGCGCCCATTGCGCGTGGATATTGTGGCACTTGTCGCAAACCCATTGCGGGCCGCGCGGCGCCACCAGCGCCTTGGCAAGCCAGGCGCGCACGACCTTCTCGTCGGCCCCCGCGCCACGCTCGATGGTGGCCATCAGGGCCAGGTTGCGGGCGGTCGGGTCGGTCTCCGGCAGGTCGCCCAACGCCCGGCGGGCGGCCGGGAAATCTTCGGCGGCGATCTGCAGCTCGGCGAGCAGCATCTTGGTCTCGGGGTGGCTCGTCTGGCTCTTCGTGAGCGACGAGAAGCGCTTGAGGCGCTGCTGCGGCGTCTCATCGGGCTCGATCTCGGCGAAGGCGGCGGCAAGGTCGGGGTGCGGGTGCACCTCCCACGCCTTGCGCAGCACCCGCGTGGCATAACGCTTGTTGCCGGCCTTGATATAGGCGCGGGCGGCCATCACGGCAGCGGGGATGAGATCGGGCGACATGCGGTTCGCCTCGATCGAGGCCTCGCGCGCCTCGATGGTGCTCTCGTCGGAGAAGACGTCCTTCGCCTCGCTGAGGGCCAGCACGGCGTCGCGCCGCTTGTACACGTCGCGCGGCAGCGAGCCCGATTTCAGCTTGGCGCCCAGCGTGCTGCGCGCCCCGGCCCAGTCGTGGCTTTCGGCCTGCAGGCGCAGCAGAGTGTCCTGCACCTCTTCATGCCGGGGCTTCAGCTCGAAAGCCTTCTGCGCCAGCTTCAGCGCCGTCTCGCTGTCGCCCTCGGCCAGGCGCTGCTTCATGATGCCACGGATGCCCACGAAGCGCGTGCGCTCGTCGGCCAGCAGCTTCTTGTAGGTCTCCTCGGCCTTGCGCCGGTCGCCCGCCAGTTCGGCGGCCTGGGCGGTGAGGATGTTCGTCAGTTCCGGCCGGTCGAGCAGGCGCTCGGCGCGCTGCGCCTTGGTGATGGCCAGCTGCCCTTCGCCTGAGGCGAGCGCGACCATGCCATCGGCCAGCGCCGCAAAGCCCCGCCGCTCACGGTTGCGGTTAAAGTAGCGCGACACCGCCGTCTCGTCGCCATTGAGGAAATGCAGGAAGGCAATCAGCAGGCCGACGGCCTTGATGACCAGCCAGACCAGCAGCGCGAAGACCAGAAGGCCCAGAACCATCTGCAGCGGCGTCAGCGTGAATTCGAAGCCCGGCAGCGTGATGACGGCCTGGCCCGAGACTTCGAGCAATTGCACGGCGCCCCAGGTGGCCACCAGAACGGCGGCGATGAACAGGAGCAGCTTGATAAGGGACCAGAGCATCATTCACCTTCCGCGGCGGTTTCGCCTGCATTGATCTCGGCGACCACAGCCTCGGCGCCGGCGAGGGCCCGGGCGCGCAGGTCTGCGGCGGCGAGCCATTCCGTCATCGAGGCGCGCACCACTTCGGGCAGCGTGTTCAGTTCGGCCAGAGCGTCGTTCAGCCGGCCATCCTCCAGCGCCGCTTCGGCGCGGGAAAGGATGGCATCGGGCGCATCGCCGTCGCGCGGCTGCGTCGAGCGCACGGCGAACTGGTTGCGCATGAAGGCGGTGAAGCGGTTGCCCTCTTCGCCCGACAGCCCCTCCTCACGCGCCGTGGCCAGCCCGGCACGGGCCGCGGCGGGGTAGGTCTCGCGCAGCTCGGACAGCGTCGGCACGCCTTCGGGCGCGGCCTCGGCCAGAGCGGGGGGGATGTCGCCGCTATAGACGTTCTGGAACTCCGCCAGCGCCGCCTCATAGGGTGCGCCGGCTTCCAGCGCCGATTGGATGCGGGAGAGGCCGGCCAGCGAGGTGGCGCGCGCGGCGCTGGCCTCGGCGGCGGCCTGTACCTCGGCGGCCTGATCCTGCGCTTCCTGCATTCGCTGGGCGGCGTCATCGGCGAGCGCGCCGAAGCGTTCCTGCTGGTCGGCGATCTCGGCGCGAACGGAGTCGAGCTCGGCCTGCCAGGATTCGAGGGCCGTCTGCGTGAGCGTGCCATCGGCGGAGGGCGCGCGCTCGACTTCATCGATGCGGGTGCCCAGCGCCTCGATCTGGCCGGAAAGATCGGCGCGTAGCTCGTCCATGGCGGTGCTGTTGCTGTCGATAGCCGTCTGCAGCGGCGCCAGATCCGGCTCCTCGGGCGGCGGCGGGAGCGCGCCGAGCTCGGCCTGAAGATCGTCGATGCGGGTCTGCAGCGCGGCGATCTCCGACTCGCGGTCGCCGGCGGATTGTTCGGTCAGGTACCAGTGGGCGCCGTAGCCCAGCGCCGCGGCAACGACGCCGCCCAGCACCAGGGCCACGAAGCCGCCCCGACGGGCCGGCGGGGCGGCTGGCGTCTCCCGCGGTGCCGGCTCTGCGGCGGGCGGAGTGCTTTCCGAGGGCGCCTTGCGCGCGGTCGGCACGGAGGAGGCGACGGGCGCCGCTTGCTCTTCTTCCGGCTCGTCCACGGGGGCGGCCGGCGGTGCGTCGGCGGCGGGGGGCTCTTCTTCCGCTTTCGCCTCGGCGATCACCTCGTCCGGCGGCGTGCGGCCCCAGTCGGCCACGGCGGCGCGCTCGGCCACGCCAAGGCTGTCCGTCTCGTCCGGCGGCGGGGGAATCTCATCGGGCGCGCCCGGCGGCTGTTCGCCCGGGCTGCCGGGGATGTGGCCGGGGCCCGGCACTTCGGAGGGAGAGGGCGGCAGCTCGCTCGGCGTTGCCGGAGCTTCTTCGCTCGGGCCGGTCTCACCGGGGATCTCGATGGGTGATTCCTCCGCCGGGGTCTCTTCCGGCGGCGACTCGGGCAGCGCGTCGGGGTCGAGATCGGGCGCCTCCTGCGGCGCGGGTTCGGGAACCTCGTTCGGCTCCGGCGGGCGATCGGGGTTTTCCTGCGGCGAATCGGGCGCGGGCGTTTCTTCCGGTTTGTCGGGGCCGCCGACGATCTCGGCGTCCTCGATCCCGGCTGGGCTGGTCTTTCCCGATCGGCCCTTCGATGATCTTGCCACGCCTCGCCCCTTCGCTTTGTGCGCCGCACTGGCGCTGTTCCCTGAAAACTAGTCCGCATGACCGCCCGCCTCAAGCGCTGCACCGCCGCAAAGCGCCGCAGAGGCCGTGGCGCGGACAATGGTACCGGCCCTGCCGCCTTATAGCGCGGCGATCACCCGCCGCACCGCCGCCCGCATCTCTCGCCCGTCGGGGCTTGCGGCCAGCTCGATCCGGCGGGGGCGGAGCGGCTGCGCGGCCGAGGCGACCTCTTCGCTCATCGCCACCACCGTGACCGGCGCGCTCACCTCAGCCTCCGCCGCCACCAGCGTGGCCGAGCGGGGCGAGAAGAGGGGCAGCACAACGGGCCGGTCGCCGGCCAACGCTGCCCGCGCCTCAGCCGTCAGCGACCGCGGCTCCTGCACATAGACGATGCGCTCCTGCGCCCCCAGCCGCCGGGCCACGTCGCCGCGGGCATGGGCGCCGCGCAGATGCAGCAGGTTCAGATCCGGCGGATGCTCCGACATCGCGGCCACCAGCGCCTCGGCCGTGCTGGCCACAAACACCGGCTCGGCCCCAGCCGCCGCAGCCGCCTTTGCAGTGCGCTGGCCGACACACCAGGCCGGCAGGCCGGGCGTGAGGCTGGCGACAGCGAAGGCGGCATTTTCGGAGGTGAGGATCAGCCCGTCGGGCACCGGATCGGGCAGCGCGAAGGGGCGGCGCAGCACCGCCATGATGGGCGAGATCAAGCAATCAGCCCCGACGTCGCCCAGCTCCGCCTGAAAGCGCCGGGCGGCCGCATCTGGCCGCGTGATGATCAGCCACGGTCGCGCCACCTCGGCTGCCCTCCTCTCCGCAGGGCGCCATTGTTCGCACCCTGCCCCGATGTTACCTCGCTGAGACACAGCCGCAATGGGAGCGACATGGGCCAGACCCTCACCCTCTTGGGCATCGAATCGAGCTGCGACGACACCGCCGCCGCCATCGTGCGGATTGCGGAGGGGCGGGGCGAGATCCTCTCCAACGTCGTCATGAGCCAGGAGGCGCTGCATGCGGCCTTCGGCGGCGTGGTGCCCGAGATCGCCGCCCGCGCACATGCCGAGAAGCTCGATCTGGCGGTTGAGGCGGCTCTGGAGCAGGCCGGGCTGGGCCTGACGCAGCTGGACGGCATCGCCGTGACCGCCGGGCCCGGGCTAATCGGCGGGGTGCTGTCGGGCGTGATGCTCGCCAAGGGTCTGAGCGCCGCCACGGGGCTGCCGCTGATCGGGGTGAACCACCTGGCCGGCCATGCGCTGACGCCGCGGCTCACCGACGGGCTGAGCTATCCCTACCTCACGCTCCTCGTCTCCGGCGGGCATTGCCAGTTTCTCATCGTGCGCTCGGCGACGGAGTTCACCCGCCTCGGCGGCACCATCGACGATGCGCCGGGCGAGGCCTTCGACAAGGCCGCGCGCCTGCTGGGCCTGCCCCAGCCGGGCGGGCCGCATGTCGAACGGGCGGCAGCCAAGGGCGACGCGGCCCGTTTCGATCTGCCCCGACCGCTGCTCGACCGGCCCGATTGCGACATGTCCTTCTCCGGCCTCAAGACGGCACTGCTGCGGGCCCGCGACCGGCTGGTGACCGAGCAGGGCGGGCTCGGTGCGCAGGACGTGGCCGACCTCTCCGCCGCCTTCCAGGCCGCCGTCACCGATATCCTCGCCGCCAAGGCGCGGCGGG
Source organism: Pseudoroseicyclus sp. H15 (assembly GCF_054353345.1). Taxonomy (NCBI): domain Bacteria; kingdom Pseudomonadati; phylum Pseudomonadota; class Alphaproteobacteria; order Rhodobacterales; family Paracoccaceae; genus Pseudoroseicyclus; species Pseudoroseicyclus sp. H15. The sequence goes on along the minus strand of NZ_JBTHJE010000001.1, from coordinate 395,723 downwards.
CCCTGAAACTCTACCTCGAGCTGGCCCCCGAAGCCCCCGCACTCGCCGTCGCCGGCGGCGTCGCAGCGAACCAATCCATCCGCGCCGCGTTGGAGACAGAGGCGGCGAGTGCCGGCGTGGCCTTTGCGGCGCCTCCCCTCGCGCTCTGTACCGATAATGCCGCGATGATCGCCTATGCCGGCGGCTTGCGGCTGGCGGAGGGGCTGGTCGACGATCTTAGCCTCTGTGCCCGGCCGCGCTGGCCGCTGGACGAAACCGCCGCGCCGATGATCGGCTCGGGCAAAAAAGGGGCCAAGGCATGAGCATCGCCGTCGCCGGAGCCGGAGCCTTCGGCACCGCGCTCGCCATCGCCGAGGGGCTCGCCGGGCGTGAGGTTGTCCTCTGGGGCCGCGACGCCGCGGTGATCGCCGAGGCGAAACAGACCCGCCGCCTGCCTCGCCTGCCAGAGGCCGAGCTGCCCGAGAGCGTTCGGCTGACCTCTGACCTGAGCGATCTGGCCGAGTCCGAAGCCGTGCTGCTCGCGGTCCCTGCCCAGGCCCTCCGTGGGTTTCTGTCGACGGCGCCCATGCTGGGCGGGCGCCCCCTGGTGGTCTGCGCCAAGGGGATCGACCTGGAAACGGTCACCGGCCCCACCGCGCTGATCGAGGCCGCGCTGCCCGGTTCCCCCGCCGCCGTGATGACCGGCCCCTCCTTCGCCGCCGATATCGCGCGCGGCCTGCCGACCGCCCTGACGCTAGCCTGCGGCGACGACAGCTGCTCGGAGCATCTGCAGCACCTGCTCTCCACCCCCTCTCTGCGCCTCTACCGCTCGACCGACGTGACGGGCGCCGAGCTGGGCGGGGCCCTGAAGAATGTCATGGCCATCGCCTGCGGCGCTGCCATGGGCGCCAAGCTCGGCGAAAGCGCCCGCGCCGCCCTGCTCACCCGGGGCTTCGCCGAGATGCAGCGCCTCGCCCTCGCCCTTGGCGCGCGGGCAGAGACGCTCGCCGGCCTTTCCGGCTTCGGCGACCTCGTGCTCACGGCCACTTCCGCCGGCTCGCGCAATTACCGTTATGGCCTCGCCGTCGGCTCGGGCGAAGGTTTCGACCCTTCGGTCACCGTCGAGGGCGCCGCCACTGCCGGTGCCGCGATGGCGCTGGCGGAGCGCATCGGGGTGGATCTGCCGATCACCGGTGCCGTTGCTGCGCTGGTCGCCGGCGAGGCCGATGTGGCCGAGGTGCTGGCCGGGCTACTCTCACGACCGCTGAAAGAGGAATAGAATCGCATGGCCAAATGGCTCTTCAAATCCGAACCCGATGTCTGGTCGTGGGACGATCAGGTCGCCCGCGGCGATGAAGGCGAACAGTGGGATGGCGTGCGCAATTACCAGGCCCGCAACAACATGCGAGCGATGGAAGAGGGCGATCAGGGCTTCTTCTACCATTCCCGCACGGGGCTGGAGATCGTGGGCATTGTCGAGGTCTGCAACCGCGCTCATCCGGATTCCACCACCGATGACGAGCGCTGGGAATGCGTCGATATCCGCGCCGTCGAACCGCTGAAACGGGCGGTGACGATGAAGGAAATCAAGGCCGAGCCGCGCCTGAAAGACATGGTGCTCGCCAACAACTCCCGCCTGTCGGTTCAGCCTGTGACTGAAGAGGAATGGGCGGTCATTCTCGAGTTGTCTAAAAATGAAAGCGTTTGACAGGAACCCATTGAGCCTGCGTTAACTTCTCTAATCGTACGTGTCGGTGTGGGAGGAGCCCGCCATGCGTGACGTTAATGAGAGAATTGAGACGAGGCCGGGGGTTGGCCATTTCGAGGGTTGGTGGATCGTTCCCGCCAGCGTCTTCGGTGCGCTTGCATGGCTGGCGCCTGTAGCTGCGCTCGCCAGCCGGTTCTAGATGGCCTGCTTGGGGCGCTTGCTTCGGGCTAACTTGGCCTAGTCCGTTGTTCCGCAATACTTCTGTCTTTCGCTCTGCACATTGGCTGCACAGGCGATGGTCGCCTCTGCACGAGAGCTGGGCGACCGCCCTGCCGTACTCAGCGCGAGCCGGCGCTAGCCTGCTTCTGACACCTGCTCAGGAGCCTTGCGTATGATTGCCCAACTTCACCGCCCCGCCCGTTTCCGCCGCGTAGGCCTAATATCAGGGCGGCCGGCCGCGGGCTGGTGGATCGCCCCCGCCGCACTCTTTGGCACGATCTTCTGGGCTGGCCTGCTTGCCGCTTTCGTCTGAGGGAACGGGCCAAGCCCTATTCCCAAAGCGTACCGTCCATGCCATTGCCATGTTGGTATCAACATAGTGGATGGTTTCGATGGGCATTCTCGGGATAATCGCTGCCGCACTGGCGGCATGGCTCTTCGGCGCTGTCTGGTACATGCTTCTCGCGAAACCCTGGGCAGAGGCCGCAGGCCTGAAGCGTGACGTGGAGGGCCGGCCGCAGACGCAGGGCAGCGCGTTGCCCTATGTGCTCTCGGTCATCGCTATGCTGATCGTCGCGACCTTCATGCAGCACATCTTCCGCGCCACCGGCATCGCCACCTGGCACGGCGGGCTCACCTCTGGCCTCGGCGTGGGGCTGTTCTTCATCGCGCCCTGGACGATGATGAACTACGCCTACACCTTCCGGCCGTTCAAACTGACGCTGATCGACGGCGGCTATGCGGTGTTCGGCTGCGGGATCATGGGCCTCGTGCTGGCGCTGCTCAGCCCCGCCGTCGTGGTCGTCTGATGTGAAATGGGCCCCGGCACAAATGCCGAGGCCCCCACTCACCCCCGCGCCTCCAGGCACGCGGTCCCAGCGCCTATCTGACAGCTCTCCGCCAAAATCACGTTACCGGCCCGTATCTTGATCGGCGGAGTGCTTCGGATTTTAGCGAACCCGCAAAGCAAAAGGGCGCCACCTGGGCGCCCCTTTCGTTTCGCAAGTCGGCCCGCTCAGTAGCGGTAATGCTCGGGCTTGAACGGCCCTTCGACCGTCACGCCAATGTAGGCGGCCTGCTCGGGCTGCAGCTCCGTCAGGCGCACGCCGATCCGGTCGAGATGCAGACGCGCCACCTTCTCGTCCAGATGCTTGGGCAGGATGTAGACGCCGGGCTGATATTCCTCGCCCTTCGTCCAGAGCTCGATCTGCGCGAGCACCTGGTTGGTGAACGAGGCGCTCATCACGAAGCTGGGGTGGCCGGTGGCGTTGCCGAGGTTCAAGAGGCGCCCTTGCGAGAGCAGGATGATCCGGTTGCCGGACGGCATCGAGATCATGTCGACCTGATCCTTGATGTTCGTCCACTTGTGGTTGCGCAGGCTGGCCACCTGAATCTCGTTGTCGAAATGGCCGATGTTGCCGACGATCGCCATGTCCTTCATCTCGCGCATATGCTCGATGCGGATGACGTCGCGGTTGCCGGTGGTGGTGACGAAGATATCCGCCGTGGCGACGACATCTTCCAGCCGCACCACCTCGAACCCGTCCATCGCGGCCTGAAGGGCGCAGATCGGGTCGACCTCCGTCACCTTCACGCGGGCGCCGGCGCCGGCGAGCGAGGCGGCGGAGCCCTTGCCCACGTCGCCATAGCCGCAGACGACGGCGACCTTGCCGGCCATCATCACGTCGGTCGCGCGGCGGATGCCGTCGACCAGCGATTCCTTGCAGCCGTACTTGTTGTCGAACTTCGACTTGGTCACCGAGTCGTTCACGTTGATCGCCGGGAAGGGCAGCAGGCCCTTCTTGTGCAGATCGTACAGGCGATGCACGCCCGTGGTGGTCTCTTCGGAAACACCTTTGATCGCGTCGCGCGTCTTGGTGAACCAGCCGGGGCTTTCCTTCATGCGCTTCTTGATCTGCGCGAAGATCGCCTCTTCCTCTTCCGAGGTCGGCGCTTCGATCAGGCCGGTCTCGCCAGCTTCGACGCGGGCGCCGAGCAGCACGTAGAGCGTCGCATCGCCGCCATCGTCGAGGATCATGTTGGCGCCTTCGGGGAACTGGAAGGAGCGGTCGAGGTAATCCCAATGCTCTTCAAGGGTTTGCCCCTTCACGGCGAACACCGGCGTGCCGCCCGCGGCAATGGCGGCGGCGGCGTGGTCCTGCGTCGAGAAGATGTTGCACGACGCCCAGCGCACATCGGCGCCCAGCTCGACCAGCGTCTCGATGAGCACGGCGGTCTGAATGGTCATGTGCAGCGAGCCGACGATGCGCGCGCCTTTCAGCGGCTTCGAGGCGCCGTATTCCTCACGCGTGGCCATGAGGCCCGGCATCTCGGTCTCGGCAATGTCGAGTTCCTTGCGGCCATACTCGGCGAGGTTGATGTCACGGACAACGTAATCTTCGGCCATTCTGTGCGCTCCTGAAAGGAAATACGGATCGGCTCATACCAACATGCCGAAGGGTTAGAAACCCGTGTTCAACGGGGCGGATTGCCGCCCGCGCGGCAGAGATTTCTGCACCAGCGTAATGATCGAAGGGAGATTGCCGCGGTGCAGAGCCGCGGCTAGGCTCTTGCCAATGCCCAGGCTCGCCATCTTCACCGATCTCGACGGCACGCTGCTCGATCACGAGAGCTACGCCTGGGCGCCGGCCGCCGGCTGCCTGGCCCGGCTGCAACGCCTCGGCATCCCGCTGGTGCTGGCCTCGTCGAAAACGGCGGCCGAGATCGCGCCGCTGCGAGAAGAGATGGGCTTCGCGCACTGCCCCGCCATCGTGGAAAACGGCGCCGGCGTTCTGCCTGCGGGCGAGGAGGACGTGCCGGGCGAGGATTACGCGGCCCTGATGCAGATCCTCAGCGGGCGGCCTGTCGCGCATCGCGATTTCAAGGGTTTCCACCAGATGAGCGAGGCGGAGGTCGCCGCTGCCACAGGCCTTGGCGAGGCCGAGGCCTCCCGCGCCAAGGCTCGCCAGTTCTCCGAACCCGGCCTCTGGACGGGCAGCGAGGAAGACCGCGCCGCCTTTCTGCAAGAGCTGGCGGAAGACGGGGTGCATGCCCGCGCGGGCGGGCGGTTCCTCACCCTCTCTTTCGGGCGCACCAAGGCGCAGGCCATGGCAGAGCTGGCGCCCTCGCTCGGCGCGGAGACGACCGTCGCCCTCGGCGACGCGCCCAACGATGTCGAGATGCTGGAAGCTGCCGATATCGGCATCATCATCGCCAACCCCGCGCACCCGCCTCTGCCCCTGCTGGCGGGCGAGGGCGAAGGGCGCATCACCCGGTCAACGCTCACCGGGCCCGATGGCTGGGCCGATGAGGTGAGCCGCATCCTCGATACCTTTCAGCTCAGCGAGTAGGAGCCCCCTTGGCCGACTTCCACCAGAACGGCAATGTCGCCACGCTGCACAACCTCGCCACCCGCCGGGTGGAGGAGATGAGCCACGAGATCAGCTCGATGGCCCGCGACCGGCCCGTCACGCTGATCCTGCCCTGCCTGTTCTCCGAGCTGGAGGGCGAGGCCATCGGCCGGATCGTGGATGAGCTCAACGAGCTGCCCTGGCTGCACCGCGTCATCATCGGGCTCGACCGGGCGGATACGGCGCAATACCGCGAGGCCGCGGCCTTCTTCAGTCGCCTGCGCCACAACCACGTGGTGATCTGGAACGACAGCCCCGCACAGCTCGCCATCGGCGACCGGCTGAAGGAGCTGGGCCTCTACCCCTCCGAGCCCGGCAAGGGGAAAAACGTGTGGACCTGCCTCGGCTACAACATGGCCTTCCGCGACTCGGCGGTGGTGGCGATCCATGATTGCGACATCACGACCTACCACCGGGATATGCTGACCCGCCTCGTCTACCCGGTGCTAAACCCGAACCTGCCCTACCAGATGTCGAAGGGCTTCTACCCCCGCATCGGCGGCGGCAAGATGAACGGCCGCGTCACGCGGCTGCTCGTCTCGCCCATGCTCATCGCGCTGAAGAAGGTGATCGGCGACCGGGACTACATCGATTTCCTCCGCGGCTTCCGCTACCCGCTGTCGGGCGAGATGGCGATGCGCTCGGTCATGCTGCCCGACCTGCGCATCCCGTCGGACTGGGGGCTGGAGATCGGGATATTGTCGGAGGCGTGGCGCAACCTCGCGCCCAAGTCGGTCTGCCAGGTCGAGATCGCCGACAATTACGACCACAAGCACCAGGAGCTCAGCGAGGCCGACGCCAACACCGGCCTCTCCCGCATGAGCACCGACATCTGCAAGGCGCTGTTCCGCAAGCTCGCCGCCGACGGGACGGTCTTCACGCCCAACATCTTCCGCTCGCTCAAGGCCACCTACTACCGCACGGCGCTGGACCTCCTGGAGCATTACGACGCCGACGCCACGATGAACGGCCTGCAGCTCGACCGGCACAAGGAGGAGCGGGCGATCGAGCTTTTCGCCGAGAACCTGATGCGGGCCGGCCAGATCTTCCTCGAGAACCCTTTCGAATCGCCCTTCATCCCGGCGTGGAACCGCGTCCACTCCGCCGATCCCGGCCTGATGGACGACATGCTGAAGGCGCTCGAAGAGGACAAGGCGGTCCTGTGAGGGCGGCGGAAACCATATGGTTTCCGCGCGCGAATTCCATATGGAATTCGCCGCCTGGGGAGGGAGGCGCAGCATGAAAACCCCGCGCGCCTGGCAACGTATGCTTTCTGGCCGCCGGCTCGACCTGCTCGATCCAGCGCCGCTCGACATCGAAATTGAGGACATCGCCCACGGCCTGTCCTTCGTCGCCCGCTGGAACGGGCAGACCCGCGGCGACTGGCCCTATTCCGTCGCTGAGCATTCGCTGCTGGTGGAAGAGATCTTCGGCCGCCTCTACCCCGCCGAGCCTGTGCGCTGGCGGCTGGCGGCCCTGCTGCACGATGCGCCGGAATACGTGATCGGCGACATGATCTCGCCGGTGAAATCCGCCATTGGCCCCGATTACGGCGCGCTGGATGAGCGGCTGACAGCGGCGGTGCATCTGCGCTTCGGCCTGCCGGCGATGCTGCCGAAGGAAGTGAAGCGCAAGATCAAGCGGGCCGACAAGGTGAGCGCCTGGCTGGAGGCGGTCTCTATCGCCGGCTTTACAGAAGAGGAGGCGACCCGGTTCTTCGGCCGCCTCCCGAAGGCCGCCGGCGACGGCCTTGGCATCATCCTGCGCCCGCCGCTGGAGGCGCGCGCCGATTACATCGCGCGCCACGCCGCTTTGCTTGCCGCGCTGTAGCGGCGCGAGACCTCAGGGCCGGGGCGCCCACCGCAGCGCGGGCGCCTCTGCCGGGTAGTCGATGCCGCCGGGATAGGTGAGCAGCTCGATAAGCTGGCCCCAGGGCGTGTGGCCGTAGATGCCGGCGTTGCCCTCCTGATCCTCGTTATTGGCCAAGGGGTGCGGGCCTTCCAGCAAGGTGCCGCCCGCAGCCTCGATGGCGGTGGTGGCCGCCTCGATGTCATCCACGTAAAGGCCGATATGCGTAAGGCCCATATCCTGCAGACGCGGCGGCGCGGCCTGCTCGCCATCTGCCATCTGGAAGAGCTCCAGCCCCGGCCCGTTGCCGAGACGCAGCATGCGCATATGGGTGATGCGTGTGCCGGGCGCGAGGCCGAGCTGGGCCTCTGGCCCATTGCCCGCCATATCCGGGCCGTCCTTGGGCAGCACATCATAGAGCGTGACTGCCCCGAACGCCTCGGCGAAGAAGCGGGTGGCGACATCGATATCGGGTACCGTCAGGCCGGCATGATCGACCCCGCGCACGGCGGGGGCGGCGTAGTGTTTGGCTGCGAGCGGCGTGGCGAGTGTGGTTGTGGGCGCGCCGCCGGCGACGCCTTGCAATGCGTCGTTGAAGTCCCTCGTGTGCGCCGCGTCTGCATGTGCGGCCATGGCGGCTTCGTCACGGTATTCTTCCACCATCGTAAGCGCACCGCCATCTTCGGCGAAGACTTCGAAGCGGATGCAGCCCGGCTCGGCGCGCACGCGGTCTGCGAGTTCCTCGGCCAGGGCATGCAGGCGGCTCTCCTGCCCCGGCAGTGGGGTGGCACGGGCGATGATTTGGCAGGTCATGGGCCTCTCCTCGTCTGTGGGTTGCGAGAGCCAACGGGAGCCGCGGCACTGCGTTCCACTCGCGGGGCGCGATCAAATGCGAAGAGGCGGCCCCCGGTGAAGGTGGCCGCCTCTCACTCTTCTTCACCTTGAGCGCCCTTTCCGGCGGGCGCCGCCCGGCAACATCGGCTGGGCGTTGGACTGCCCGAGATCACGCGGGCCGGTTACCAGCGGCGCTCCCAGAAGCGCTCGTCGCGGCGGCGGCGCTCTTGCTCGCGGCGGATGCGGCGGGCGACTTCATCGGTGGGGCGGTGGCCGGTGGCGGCGAGCAGGGCGTCTCCGAGGATTGTAAGCATCTCTGTCTCCTTGTTTGCGGTGTGAGACATGGATAGCCGCTCTTGCATGGCGCTAGCGAGTCAATAGGATTGGGGTAATGTAAGCTGAGGTTACATATGAATTGGCGCGACCTTCCCTCCCTGTCTGCCTTGCGCGCCTTCGAAGCCGCAGCGCGGACCCGTGGCTTCAGCAAGGCTGCGGCAGAGCTGAACGTCACCCACGCCGCCGTGGCCCAGCAGGTGCGGCGGCTGGAGGAGGTGCTTGGCCTGCCTCTCTGCCGGCGCGAGGGGCGCGGTATCGCGCTGACGGAAGAAGGTGCTGCGCTGGCTGCCGCGCTGACCGATGGGTTCGAGGGCATCGGGGCCGCCATCAGCGAGATCAAGGCGCGGCATGACGGCGGCCCACTGCGCGTGTCGATGACCCCGCGCTTCGCCACGCATTGGCTGGTGCCCCGGCTCGGGCGCTTCTGGACGGAGCATCCCGATATCCCCATCTCGATGTCGCCCAGCCGCGAGCTCGTCGATCTCACGCGTGACCGCTTCGATCTGGCCGTGCGCTTCGGCGACGGCAACTGGCCGGGGATGGAGACGGAGCGCCTGTTCCCTGCCCATTTCACCATCGTTGCCTCACCGCGGCTCGGCCTCACCGGCCCCCTGAGTGTCGAGGAGCTGGCGCAGCAGCACTGGATCATCGAGGAGGATTGGCCCGAGCAATTCGCCTATCTCACGAGGCAGGGGCTCGACCTGACCGACATTCGCAGCACGGTCATGCCGACAGAGGATATGGCGGCCAGCGCTATTGAAGCCGGCATCGGCATCGGCGCCGCCATCACCGCCATTGCGAAGGACGATCTGGAAGCGGGCCGGCTGGTCGCCCTGCATTCGACGGAAGAGACGAAGCTGGGCTACTGGCTGTGCTGGCGGCCCGGCCCGATGAGAGACGACTTGCGCCGGTTTCTGCGCTGGTTAAGGTCCGAGGTCTGAGCAATTCTTCAGGCCGCATGACAGTAAAAATCCGCCCCGCCCGCCCCGCAGATGCCGCCGGAATGGCGGCGGTGATCAACCCGATCATCGCCCGCGGCGGCACCACCGCCCATCAGGCGCCGTTCGACGAGGCGCGCATGCTGCGCCACTATCTCGAACCGTCGCTGGGCATCTCGTGCAGCGTGGCAGAGGAAGACGGCACGATCCGCGGGTTTCAATCGCTGGTCTGGCCGGATAGCGAGGGCGACCCCTTCCCCGAAGGCTGGGCGATCATCGCCAGCTTCGTGGCCGAGGGGCAGGCGGGCAAAGGCATCGGCCGCAAGCTGTTCGAGGCGACACTCGCCGCCGCCCGCGCCGCAGATGTTCAAACGATCGATGCCACGATCCGCGCCGATAACAGCGGCGGGCTCGCCTACTACAGCGCCCTCGGCTTTGAGGATTACGACGTGCTGCCTGCCGTGCCCCTGCGCGACGGCAGCATCGTCGACAGGGTGCGCAAGCGCTTCGACCTCTGATCTTCGGCCTCCTTCGAAAGTCGCAGAGCCTCGGCCTCCATGGCCCGGCGGGGCGCGCGGCGCGCGGCCTCATCGCTGCGTTGGCGCAGGAGCATCTCTAGCTGAAGCGGATGATATTGCATCTATGGTCTCCCGGCTGGTGATGACGCCGGATTAGCCGCATAAGGTCCAACAGAGCGAATCAGCTATTCTTCGCATTCATAAGCCTGGCTTTGGTATGCCTCCGCCCGACTGGCACCATTTCCCCTCCCTCTCCTCGCTTCGCGCCTTCGAGGCGACGGTGCGGCTGGGCAGCTTCACCGCTGCGGCCGACGCGCTCAACGTCACCCAACCCGCCGTTGCCCAGCAGGTGCGCGCGCTGGAAGCCGAGCTGGGCGTTCCGCTCGTAAACCGGGCCGGGCGCGGGCTGGCGGTGACAGAGGCGGGGGCTGCGCTCGCGCGCGACCTGGGCGAGGGCTTCTCTGCCATCGCCCGCGGGGTGCAGAGCTTGAAGCAGAGCGAGGCGCGCCGGGGCCTGCGCATCTCGGCGGCGCCAGCCTTCTCGCAGAGCGTTCTGATGCCGCTGCTCGGGGCCTTCTGGCAGGAGCATCCCACCATTCCCGTCTCACTTGAGCCCGGGGCTGCGCTTGTCGACATGGCACGCGACGGGATCGACCTGACCATCCGAACCGGCAGCGGCGACTGGCCGGGCCGGACGAGCTACCATCTGGCGCGCAGCCGCTTCATCGTCGCGGCCACGCCGGAGCTTCTGGCGCGAGACAGCGACATCACCCGGCTGCCCTGGCTGCTGACGGATCGCGACCCGCACGAGGTCGCCTGGCTGAGCGAGGCGGGCTATGACCGGGCGGCGCTCGACACGCGGCAGATCGACAATCCCATGCTTGCCGTCTCGGCCGCGCGGGCCGGCTACGGGCTGATCTTCGCGACGGAAGTCGTGCTGATGGAGGATCTGGTTGCTGGCCGGATGCAGGAGGTGCCCTTCCCGGGCCTGCCGCAGACCGATTACTGGGCCTGCCTACCGCCGGGGCCGCAGCGGCCCAATGCAATGACCTTCGTCACCTGGCTGCGCCGCCACTTCGCCCCGCTCTCGCCGGGCAGCGACGCACCCTAGCGCGGGCTGCGCTTGGCGAGGATGCGCTGCAGGGTGCGGCGGTGCATGCCGAGCCGGCGCGCCGTTTCGCTGACATTGCGATCACACAGCTCGTAGACGCGCTGGATATGCTCCCAGCGCACCCTGTCGGCGCTCATCGGGTTTTCCGGCGGTTCAGGCAGCGCGTCGGTCGCCGACAGCAGTGCACGGGTGACATCATCGGCATCGGCGGGCTTGGAGAGGTAATCGGTGGCGCCGATCTTCACCGCGGCCACGGCGGTGGCGATGGCGCCATAGCCGGTGAGCACCACGATGCGGCTGTCGGGGCGGGTCTCGCGCAGCGTTTCCACCACCTCCAGCCCGTTGCCATCCTCAAGCCGCAGATCGACCACCGCATAGGCCGGCGGGCGCTCGGCGGCGGCGGCTTTGCCATCGGCCACGTTCTCGGCGACCTCTACCGTGAACCCACGCTTTTCCATCGCGCGTCCGAGCCGCTTCAGGAACGGCTCGTCGTCATCGACGATCAACAGGCTGGGATCGGAACCGAGAGAAAAGTCAGTTTGTACCATGGGCTGAGGTCCTTCCGTGCCCCCCTTATCCCCCCGGCGACGGAGGGTCAATTTGACGCAGAATTACCCGGGAACCGCGTCGGCGAAGCATTCCAGACGTCCGGCGAGCGACTCCGGAGTCTCCTCGCGGCGCACGATATCGCCAAAGCCGCCGCCGGGCAGAACGATGTAGGAAAAGGCAGAATGGTTCATGGCGTAGAACTCACCTTCTCCTTCGCCGCGCGAGTAGAAGACGCGCCAGGCGTCGGCCGCCGTCTTCACCTGCGCGTCGCTGCCGGTCAGCCCGATCATCCGATCATGAAAATTGTCGGTGTATCGCGCGAGCACGTCCGGCGTGTCGCGCTCGGGGTCGATGGTGATGAAGACCGGCGTGACCTCGGCCCCCGTCTCTTCCTCGGCCTGGGCAACGGCGAGGGCGTTGCGCTGCAGGTCGATGGGGCAGACATCGGGGCAGTAGCTGTAGCCGAAATAGGCAAGGCTCAGGCCATCCCAGAGCTCGGCATCCGTCACCTCCTCACCCGTCTCGCTGACCAGTGTGAAGGGGCCGCCAAGATCGCCGCCCGCGACAGCGCCCGAGCGGCACTCGGCATAGGCATCTTCGGGCGCGAAAAGCCCCGTCGTGGCGATGTAGGAGCCGGCGAGACCGAGCACCACCACAGTGGCGCCGGCGAGTGTGATCACATGATTGCGCTGCATGAGCGGCCTTTCCGGGCAGAGCCTGCATTGATCGCGTGGCCTTGGGCACATAACAATGCGGGCGCCCCGAGGAAAGGCGAGCCCTATGCAAACCACGGCCTCCCCCAGCGCCGACCGCAGGCCCATCGACCTCTTCGTGATGGACCGCGACCGCCCCGTCCGCCTGACGACGCTGGTGCTGATCCGCTGGCTGGCCATCGCCGGGCAGATCGCGGGCGGCATGGCCGCGTGGTTTCTGCTCGATCTGCGCTTCAATCTCTATCTGGCCGCGCTCGTCATCGGCTCGTCGATCACGCTCAACCTGCTGTGCAACCTGATCTTCGACGGCGCCCGTATGCTGACAGAGCGCGAAGCGGCGGGGATGATCACCTTCGACATGCTGCAGCTCGCCGCGCTGCTCTATCTGACGGGCGGGCTGAACAACCCCTTCGCCCTGCTGCTGCTGCCGCCGGTGACCATTTCGGCCACCGTCATGCGCCTGCACATCACCCTGCCACTCGGCGGGCTGACGCTGGCTGTGATCACAGCGCTGTTGTTCTGGTACCAGCCGCTGCAGGAAGCCTCGGGCGAGGTGCTTATGCTGCCCAAGATGTGGCTCTACGGCTTCTGGATCGCGCTGGGGATCGGCACCGTCTTTCTCACGCTCTACGCCCACCGCGTAACCGACGAGATGGCCGAGCTGACAGAGGCGCTCTCGGCCACGCAGCTGGCCCTGGCGCGCGAGCAGAAGCTCACCGACCTTGGCGGGGTCATCGCCGCGACGGCGCATGAGCTGGGCACGCCGCTGGCCACGATCAAGCTGACAGCCGCCGAGCTGGCCAATGATCTGGAGGGCACACCCGAGCTGGCAGAGGACGCACGCCTCATCGCCTCCAGCGCCGATCGCTGCCGCGACATCCTGCGCACCATGGGCCGGGCCGGCAACGAAGACATGCATATGCGCGCCGCCCCGGTGATGGAGGTGCTGCGCGAGGCGGCAGAGCCGCATCTGGCGCGCGGCAAGCTCATTACCTTCTCCTGCGCCGGCCTGAACAAGACGCAGCCGCGCATCTGGCGGCGGCCCGAGGTGATCCACGGGCTGCGCAATCTCATCCAGAACGCGGTCGACTTCGCCGCCACCGATGTGCGGGTCGAGGCGAGCTGGACACAGGGCCACATCGCCCTGCGCATCGCCGACGACGGGCGCGGCTTTCCGCCCTCGGTGCTGGCGCGCATCGGCGAGCCCATGCAGCGGCGCCGGCGCACGGCGGAAGAAACGCAGCGCCGCCCGGGATACGAGGGCATGGGGCTGGGCCTGTTCATCGCCAAGACGCTGCTCGAGCGCAGCGGCGCACGACTGACCTTCTCGAACGCCACCAACGGGCGCTCGGGCGCGGTGGTGAATGCCACCTGGCCGCGGGCGGTGCTGGAGGCGCCGGCAGCGGGGCCGCTGGGGCCGAATCTCCCGCTGAAGCATTAACGAACCGGGCCTCCGCAGGGCCGATTCTGCCTGCGCCGTGCCACCCGCGCGGCGGGCCTCTGAGCTAACGCGCGGAATTGGATCGGGAAACCGGAACGGCCCCTCCAGATGACGTTTGGTTAACCATCTGTTAAACGGTTTATACGGATGCTTACCGCACGCTTGGTCTGTTTTCGGTTGCCCATGTTTCCTCTGACGACGCCTCTCCTTTCGCTTCTCGCAGCAGCAGGTCTGGTTGGATTTCTCTTCCTGCTTCTCCCCGGCGCCCAGCGCTGGCCGCGCTCCCTCCGGCGGCGGAGCGGCGAGCAAGAGACGGCGACCTTCCTTTTCGAGCGCGAGAACCTGATCGACGCCTCCTCCGGCGCCGCCGAGATGATGCCGCCCGCCTGGGGCAGCGGCGAGGATGGCAGCGACCTTCGCCGCGTGGTGGCAGCGCTGGAATCCCGCTTCACCGGCATCGGGGAGGTCATCGAGCAGGTGGCCCCGGGCGAGCGGCGGCGGCTCGACAGCGCGCTCGGCGATGCACGGGCAGAGCTGGCGCGCTGGGGCAACCGGCTGCGCGTGTCGATCATCCGTGAGCGGCAGGACAGGCCCGACAGCGCGCCCGGGATGAATGCCGCGATGGAAGAGCTGGAGATCCTGCGCACCCTCGGCGACGCCGCCCCCCTGCCGATCTGGAAGGTCGACCGCGCTGGCCGCGTATCATGGGCCAACAGCGCCTATCTCGCGCTCTGCGACATGGCCCAGCCCGCGGCGCAGGAAGGCGGGCGCGACTGGCCGCCGCCGAACCTCTTCGGCCATCTCTCTCTGCCCACAGCGGAGAACGAGCTCGCGACGAGCCGCAGCGAGCTTGCCCTCAGCGGCGCCTCGCGGGCGCAGACCTTCGACGTCACGCTGGTGCGCCGGGGCGGCGAGCTGCTGGGCTATGCCACCGATGTCACCGAAACGGCCATCGCCACCCAGGCGCGGGCGGAATTCGTGCAGACTCTGTCGAAGACCTTCGCCCAGCTCGCGATCGGCCTGGCCATCGTTGATCGCCAGAGGCGGCTGATGATCTTCAACCCAGCCTTCACCGATCTGACCGGCCTCTCCGTGAGCTACCTCTCCGGCAAGCCAACGCTCGCCAGCCTGCTCGACCGGCTGCGCGACAAGCGTATGCTGCCGGAGCCGAAGAACTACCGTTCGTGGCGCGAGCGGCTGACGCGGGTTGAGAGCGAGGCGCGCGAAGGCGTCTTCGGCGAGACTTGGGTGCTGCCCTCGGGCCAGACCCTGCGGGTCACCGGCCGGCCCCATCCCGATGGGGCGCTGGCCTTCCTCTTCGAGGATATCACCGGCGAGATCGCCCTCACCCGGCATTTCCGCGAGGAGATGGACCTCGCCCAGGCCGTGCTCGACCGCAGCGAAGAGGGTCTGGCCGTGTTCACCGCCGGCGGGCGCCTGTCGCTGGCGAACGAGGCCTATGAGGATATCTGGGGCGCGGCAGAGACGCGGCTGAGCGAGCTGGTTTTCTCCAGCGAGATGGAGCGCTGGCGTCAGGCCGCGCCCAGCGCCGTTTGGGACAGGCTGAAAGAGACGGCCGAAAGCCGCGAGGCGCGGCGCGGCTGGGTCGGCCAGGCCAAGCGGCGCGACGGCTGCACCCTGCGCCTGCGGGTCGAGCCGCTGCCCGCCGGGGCGTTGCTGGTTGGCTTTCTGCCGATAACCCTCGCCGAGGGGCCCCGCCTGCTGCCCCGGCCCGACAAGCACACCGCCCCGAGCGAGCTGGAGCTGATCGAGGCAGAGCCCTCGCGCCGCGGCTAAGTGCCTGCCCGCTTTTGCAGCGGTGCCTTGCCGGTGGCGGCGCCAACGCGGTTTGGCCTTTTCGCCCTTTGCCCCGGCCCGTAAGGTCGCCGCATGGAACCCTGGAGCAGCTTCGATCTGGCCGTTGAGGCCGAAACGGCGGCGTTCGCGCGCAAGCTGGCGCCCCTGCTGCGCCCCGGCGATTGCCTGGCGCTGTCGGGCGAGATCGGCGCGGGCAAAAGCGTCTTCGCCCGCGCCCTGATCCGCGCAGCTTTGGGCGACGAGGCCGCCGAGGTGCCCAGCCCGAGCTACACGCTGGTGCAGGCCTACGAAGCACCCGTGGCCGAGATCTGGCACGCTGACCTCTACCGCCTCTCCTCCCCCGAAGAGGCCGACGAACTTGGCCTATGGCCGGCGCTCGAGGCCGGGGCAATCTGCCTGATCGAATGGCCCGAGCGGCTGGAGGGCGGCCTGCCGGAGAGCGCGCTCCGCCTGCATCTGCAGGCCGGCGTGGCGGCGCACCGGCTGGAGCTGTCGGGCCCGCCGAACTGGCGCGGGCGGCTGGAGGCGGTGCTCGATGCCGTCTGACCCGGACCTCTCCGTCGGCCCGCCGCTGCCCCCGCCTGCCCCCGGCTCTGACGAGGCCGCGGAGGCCTGGCTGGCAGAGACCGACTGTGCCGGCTGGGAGATACTGCCCCTGCAAGGCGATGCCTCCACCCGCCGCTACTGGCGCCTGACCGGGCCGAAGCGGCAAAGCGCCCTGCTCATGATCGCCCCGCCAGAGCTGATCCCGCGCTTCGCCTCGATGGCCGACCATCTGCGCCTGCTCGGCCTCGCCGCGCCGGAGGTCTTTGAGGCAGACGAAGAAGCCGGTTTCGCGCTGATCGAGGATCTGGGGCCAGACACGCTTGCCACGCGCCTGCGCCGCAAACCCTCGCGAGAGCCGAAGGCGGCGGCCCTCGTCGCCGATCTGCTGGCCTTTCTCGCCCGCACGACCCCGCCCGAGCTGCCTCTGCTCGGCCCCGCCGAGGGGGCGGAAGGCCTCGCCCCGCTCTACGAGCACTACGGCGACGCGCCGCTGGAGGCCGCCGAGGCGCTGAGCGCCGGGCTGCGGGAGCGTCTGACGGAGCTGGGCTGCGTGCCCGACCGGCTGTCGCTGCGTGATTTTCACGCCGAGAACATCATCTGGCGGCCCGGCGAGCCGGGGCTGCGCCGTCTCGGCCTGATCGACTTTCAGGACGCGGTGATCGCCCCCCGCGCCTATGACCTCGCCTCATGGCTCACCGATGCCCGCCGCGATGCGGCCCCGGGGCTGGCCGAGGCCGTCACCACCCGCTTCGCCGCCGCATTGGAGGTGCCCGAGCGCGAGATCGCGGCCGAGGCGGCGGCGCTGGGGCTGATGCGCTCGCTGCGCATCCTCGGCATCTTCGCCGGGCTCGCGAAGGGCGGGCGTCGGCACTACCTCGGCTATCTGCCGCGCGTCTACGACCATATCGAGACCTCGCTCACCCATGCCGCCGTCTCGCCGCTGGCGCCACTGGTACGCGCCGCGGCCCCACCGCCTGAAGAGCTGCTGTCGCGGGGCGGTGCATGAGGCCCAAAGCTGCGATGATCCTCGCCGCCGGTCGCGGCACCCGCATGGGTGCGCTCACGGCGGACCGCCCCAAGCCGATGATCGAGGTCGCGGGGCGCCCGCTGATCGACCATGCGCTGGCGCTGACCGATCAGGTGATGCCGCTGACCCGCGTCGTGAACCTGCATTACCGCGCCGAACAGCTGCGCAACCATCTGGCCGGGCGCGGCCTGCTGTTCTCCGACGAGCCCGATCTGCTGGAATCGGGCGGCGGCCTGCGCGCCGCCCTGCCCCTACTCGGGCCAGAGCCTGTGTTCGTTCTCAACGCCGATGCCGTCTGGGGCCGCCAGAGCGCACTGGCCGAGCTCGCCGCCGCGTGGGACCCGGCCCGCATGGATGCGCTGCTGCTGCTGATCCCGCGCGAGGCCGCCATCGGCCACCCCGGCAAGGGCGATTTCGATCTGGCGCCGGATGGGCGCATCTCCCGCGGGCGCACCTATGTGTACCCCGGCGCCCATATCACCCGCACCGAGGGGCTGGCCGCGATCCCCGAGACGTCGTTCTCGCTCAACCTGCTCTGGAAACGGATGATCGAGGCGGGGCGCCTTTACGGCCTCGTCCATCAGGGCCCTTGGGTGGATGTCGGGCAGCCTGCCTCGCTGCCCCTTGCCGAAGAGCTGCTTGCGCGTGTCTGATCCGGTGATCTTCGAGCGGCCGGGCCTGTTCACGCTGCCGCCGGGCGTGGACTTCGCCCGCGAGGTGCTGGCCGGGCTCGATGCGCGGCTGGGCGAGGCGCCACCCGAGGCGCGCGGGCGGGTGACGATCTGGGTCAACACCAACCGCATGGCGCGGCGGATGAAGGAGATCAGCGCCGAAAGCGGCGCGCGCATCCTGCCCCGCATCCGCACGCTCACCGATCTGGCGCTGATGCCGGAGGCCGGCGCTGTCACTGCTGCCCCGCCGCTGCGCCGCAAGCTGGAGCTGACTCGCCTGACCGCGGCGCTCATCGAAGCGCGGCCAGAGCTGGCGCCGCGCTCGGCGCTCTTCGACCTCGCCGACAGCCTCGCTGCCATTCTGGCGGAGATGGAGGGCGAGGGCGTGCCCGCTTCAGCTTTGCAGGAGCTGGATGTGTCGGACCTCTCCGGCCATTGGGCGCTGGCGCAGGAATTCCTCGGCATCGCCACCGGATTTCTCGACGCCGCCGAGGCCCCGCCCGGCCGCGAGGGGCGGATGCGCGCTGCCGTGCAGGCACTGGCCGCCCGGTGGGCGGAGGCGCCGCCAGACGGCCCGGTGATCGTCGCCGGCTCGACCGGCTCACGCGGGGCTGCGGCGCTGCTGATCGAGGCGGTGGCCAAGCTGCCGAACGGCGCCGCCATTCTGCCCGGCTTCGACCACGACCTGCCGCAGGAGGTGTGGGACGGGATGGGCGGGCCGCTCTCGGGCGAGGACCATCCGCAATACCGCTTCCGCCGGCTCGCCCATGCGCTCGACCTGCGCGAGACCGCCCTGCCCCGCTGGACGACCACCGCCCCGCCGGCCCCGGCCCGCAACGCCCTGCTCTCGCTCGCCCTGCGCCCCGCCCCGGTGACCGATGCCTGGCTCGCCGAGGGTCCGCGGCTGGAAGGCTTGGCCGAGGCCACCGCCGGGCTGACCCTGCTGGAGGCGCCCGACCCCCGGCACGAGGCCGAGGCCATCGCCATCCGCCTCCGCCAGGCCGCCGAAGAGGGCACTTCCGCCGCGCTCATCACGCCCGACCGGATGCTCACCCGCCGCGTCGCCGCCGCGCTGAGCCGCTGGAACATCACGCCCGACGATTCCGCCGGTGTGCCCCTGCCGCTGACGGCACCGGGGCGGTTCCTCCGCATGGTGGCAGAGCTCTACGTTCGCCCGGCGGGCGCGGCGCAGCTGCTGGCGCTGCTCAAGCACCCCTTCACGCTCTCGGACGGGCGCGACCGCGGCAATCACGTGCGCCGCACCGCCGCGCTGGAGCTGATGCTGCGCCGCCACGGCCCGCCTGCGCCCGGCCCCGGCATCTTCCGCCAGTTCGAGGAGCGCGGTCTCAAGGGCGACGACCGCCTGCGCGTCTGGGCCGAATGGCTGGAAGATTGCCTGACCCTCGGCCCCCCCGGCCCCATGCCGCTGGCCGATCACGTCGCCCGCCATGTCTCGCTGGCCGAACGGCTCGCCGCCGGCCCCTCGCAGGATGGCGCCGGGGTGCTGTGGGACGAAGAGCCCGGCCGCAAGGCCCGCGTAGTGATTGAGGCGCTCGCCACCCATGCCGATGCGGCGGGCGAGGTGGATGCGGCGGAATATGCCGCCCTGCTCTACGGCGTGCTCAGCGGCGAAGAGGTGCGCAACCCCGACACCGGCCATCCGCTCATCCGCATCTGGGGCACGCTGGAGGCGCGTGTTCAGGGAGCGGATCTGATGATCCTCGCCGGCCTCAACGAGGGCTCGTGGCCAGAGCCGCCGCCGGCGGACCCCTGGCTTAACCGCGCCATGCGGGCACGGGCGGGGCTGCTGCTGCCGGAGCGGCGGATCGGCCTGTCCGCCCATGACTTCCAGCAGGCCGCTGCTGGCCGAGAGGTGTGGCTCACCCGCGCCCTGCGCTCCGACGAGGCAGAGACGGTGCCCTCACGCTGGCTCAACCGGCTGACCAACCTGCTCGGCGGGCTGGAGCGGGGCAAGCCGGCGCTGGCCGACATGCGCGCCCGGGGCCGCGAGGCGCTGGCCCTGGCCGAACGACTGGAGCGGCCGGCTGGCCCGCCGCTGCCCGCGCCCCGCCCAGCGCCGCGCCCCCCGGTCGCCCAGCGCCCCACCGACCTCTGGGTCACAGATATCGGGCGGCTCTATAGCGACCCCTATGCCGTCTATGCCCGCCGCGTCCTCAAGCTGCGCCCGCTCGATCCGCTGACGCCGGAACCCGACGCCCGGCTGCGCGGCGAGATCCTGCACCGCGTCTTCGAGCGCTTCATCAAGGATGGCCCGCCTGCCGCCGCCCCCACAGCCGAGGCCGAGCTGATGCGGATCGCCGAGATCGTACTGGCCGAGGATTGCCCCTGGCCCTCGATGCGCCGGCTCTGGCTCGCGCGCATCGCGCGGGTGGCGCCGGGCTTTCTCGCCGGCGAGATCACCCGGCAGCTGCGCGCCGTGCCCGCCTATTACGAGCATCAGGGGAAGGCGCGGGTGGGCGGCACCGGCGTGACGCTCCACGCCAAGGCCGACCGAATCGATATCGCGGGCAGCACCGGCGCCTGGGTGTACGATTACAAGACAGGCGCGCCGCCCACCGAAAAGCGCCAGCTCGCCTTCGAGAAGCAGCTCCTGCTCGAGGCGGCGCTCATCGAGCAGGGCGGCTTTGACGAGATCGGGCCGATGCCGGTGCTGGGCGCCGAGTACATCGGCCTCGGGCGCGACGCGAAGATCGTGCCGGCGCCGCTGTTGAAGGAGCCGGCCGGTGCCGTCTGGTCCCGGCTGGAAAACCTGCTCGCCAGCTGGATGACGCCCGGCCGCGGCTATGTCTCGCGCCGGCGCGCCGGGGCCTTTGGCGGCGATTACGACCATCTCGCCCGTTTCGGCGAATGGGACGAAAGCGACGTGGCCCCCGGCGAGGACGTGGCATGATCGACGCCGCCTCGCGCAACCAGCACGCCGCGGCCGCGCCCGGCGCCTCCACCTGGCTGGCCGCCAATGCCGGCTCGGGCAAGACGCGCGTGCTGACCGACAGGGTGGCAAGGTTGCTGCTGGGTGGGGCCGAGGCGGCGAACATCCTTTGCCTCACCTATACCAAGGCCGCCGCCGGCGAGATGCAGAACCGGCTGTTCAGCCGCCTCGGCGAATGGGCCATGCTGCCCGATGCCGAACTGCGCGCCCAGCTGGAGGGCCTTGGCGAGGCCGGGCCGTTCGGGCCGGACGAGCTGAACGCCGCCCGCACGCTCTTCGCCCGCGCCATCGAGGTGCCGGGCGGCCTGCGCATCCAGACGATCCACTCCTTCTGCGCCGCCCTTCTGCGCCGCTTTCCGCTGGAGGCCGGCGTCGGCCCCGGCTTTGCCGAGATGGAAGAGCGCGAGGCCGAGCTGCTGCGCCGCGACATCTTCGAAGAGATGGCCGGCGGCGCCGATGTCGCCCTCGTCGACGGGCTGGCCGCGCATCTCTCCGGCGAAGACGCGCTGAAGGCGCTGCTCGCCGAGCTGTCGCGCCGCGCCGCCGATTTCTCTGCCCCGGTCGACAGCGCGGCCCTGCGCCGCATCCTCGGCGTGCCCGAGGGCGAGCGGATCGAGGAAGTCTGCGCGCCGCTCTCCTGGCCCGGCGCCGAGGCGGATGTGCTCGCCGCCGTTCCGATCCTCAACGCCAGCGGCTCCAACGACCGCAAGCTGGCCGCCTGCCTCGCCGCTGTCGACTGGGCGCATCCCCTTCGCGCCGCCGAGCTGGAGGTGCTGGAATCGCAGCTGCTCACCGGCTCTGGCGCCGCCGCACCCTTCACCGCCAAGGCCGGCAAGATCCCCACCAAGGCGATCCGCGAGGCGCATCCCGAGATCGCCGACTGGCTCGACCCGCTGGCCGAGGCGGTCGAGGCCGCGCGCCCCCGCCGCATCGCCCTCGCCGCCCTCGCCCGCGCCGAGGCGCTGCACGCCTTCGCCCACCGATTCACCGCGCGGCTGGCGGAAGAGAAGACCCGCCGGGGCCTGCTCGACTTCGACGATCTTATCGCCCGTGCCGCCGCCCTGCTGACCGACCCGAAGGTTGCCGACTGGGTGCTCTACCGGCTCGACGGCGGCATCGACCACATCCTCGTTGACGAGGCGCAGGATACCTCGCCCGGCCAATGGCAGGTCATCGAGCTGCTCGCCCGCGAAATCGTCTCTGGCGAGGGCGCGCGCGATGTGACGCGAACGCTCTTCGTCGTCGGCGATATGAAGCAGAGCATCTACTCGTTCCAAGGGGCGGACCCGGAGGGCTTTGCCCGGATGCGCGCCCATTTCGCCGAGCGCCTGCCGCCCCCCGGCCTGCAGACGGCGGTGCTGCAGCATTCCTTCCGCTCTTCCCGCGCCGTCCTGCAGGCGGTGGATCTGACCTTCGCCCGGGTGAAGGATGCCCCACTCCTGCCCGACGCCAACGAGCACATCGCCTTCAAGGAAGAGATGCCGGGCCGCGTGGATGTCTGGCCGCCGATCCCCAAGGAGGAGAAGAGCGAAGACCCCGAGTTCGAAAGCAGCGAAGACCCGACCGAAAGCCGCAAGGCGCAGACCCTGCTGGCCGAGACTATTGCCGCCGAGATCAAGCGCATGATCGCCGAGGAGCGCTTGCCGGAGGAGGTGTCGCCCGGGCTCTGGCGCCCCCGGCGCATCCATGAGGGCGACGTGCTGATCCTCGTGCGCGGGCGGCAGAAGGCGCTGTTCTCCGAGATCATCCGGGCCTGCAAATCTGCCGGCCTCGCCGTGGCGGGGAAAGATCGCGTGAAGCTGGGCGCCGAACTCGCCGTGCAGGATATCGGCGCCATCATCCGCTTCCTCGCCCTCGACGATGACGACCTGTCGCTGGCCGCCGCCCTGCGCTCGCCGCTCTTCGGCTGGAGCGAAGCCGATCTGCACCGCCTCGCTCAGCCGCGCGGCGGCCAGTCGCTCTGGCAGGCACTGAGGGCCGATACGCGCCATCCGGAAACGCTCGCCATCCTGCGCGATCTGCGCGACCGGGCCGACTTCCTGCGCCCCTACGACCTGATTATGCGCCTGCTCACCCATCACGGCGGTCGCAAGCGTCTGCTGGAGCGGCTGGGGGTGGAGGCCGAAGAGGGTATCGACGCGCTGCTCTCGCAGGCCCTCGCCTATGAGCGGCGCGAGGCGCCCTCCGTCACCGGCTTCGCCGAGTGGATGCAGACGGAAGACATCGACATCAAGCGCCCGCTCGGCCAGGCGGAGCGGCGCATCCGTGTGATGACGGTGCATGGCGCCAAAGGGCTGGAGGCGCCCATCGTGATCCTGCCCGATTGCGCCAACCGGCCCGAGCAGTTCCGCGGCGCCGTGCTGGCGGAGGACGGCCCGCCGTTCTGGGCACCGCTGAAAGACGAGATGCCGCCGCCGCTGCTCGCCATGCGCGAAGAGCGGCTGGAGGCGGAGCGGCGCGAAGAGCTGCGGCTGCTCTACGTGGCGATGACGCGGGCAGAGCACTGGCTGATCGTTGCCGCCGCCGGCGAGGCCGGGAAGGATCGCGACTGGCACAAGCTGGTCGCCGACGGCATGGCGCATGGGCCGGCGGTGGAGTTGGAGGCGCCCACCGGCACCGGCCAACGCCTGCAGCACGGTGCCTGGCCTGGCACGGCCCCAGAGGCAGAGGCCCGGGCCCCTGCCCCCGCCGCGCCCGAACCGCTGGAGCTTTCCCGACTCGCACCGCCCGCCGCCGTGGCTGAATTCGTTTCGCCCTCCGATCTCGGCGGGGCGAAGATCCTGTATGGCGACACCCTTGCCGGCGACGGCGACTTCTCGCGTCAGCGCGGCCGGCATTTCCACCTGCTCTTCGAGCATCTGCCCGCCCTGCCCGAGGCCGAGCGCGAGGCCGCCGGCCGCGCCCTGCTCGCCGCGACGGATGAGCCTCCAGAGCCGGAGGAAGCCGCCCGCCTGATCGCCGATGCCCGCCGCCTGATTGCGGCGCCCAACCTCGCCCCGATCTTCGGCCCGGGCGCGCTGGCGGAGGTCGAGCTGACAGCGGCGCCCCCCGCCTTTCATGGCCGCAGGCTCTTCGGTGCGATCGACCGGCTGATCGTGACCGAGGCGGAGGTGCATGCGATCGACTTCAAGACCAACCGCATCGTGCCAGAGCGCCCCGCCGCCACGCCGGAAGGCATCCTGCGCCAGATGGCGGCCTATGGCGCAATGCTGCGCGAGATCTACGGCACCCGCCCCCTGCGGCTTTCGATCCTGTGGACGGCCAATGCCACGCTCATGGATCTGCCGGAGCAGATGCTGGCCGATGCCCTTCTGCGCATCGAGCTGCCGTAGCGGCGCCGCCCCTCCGGCCTTGACGCGGGTTGGGGGCCTACCTACGTTCAGCCCTCGACATCTTGTGCTAGGAGGCTTCCATGGCCACGATACCCGTCACTGACGCGACATTCGAATCCGAAGTTCGCAATGCCGACGTCCCCGTCGTCGTCGATTTCTGGGCAGAGTGGTGCGGCCCCTGCAAGCAGATCGGCCCGGCCCTCGAAGAACTTTCCGAGGAATACGGCGACAAGCTGAAGGTCGTCAAAGTCAACGTTGACGAAAACCCGGATACCCCCGCCCAGATGGGTGTGCGCGGCATTCCGGCGCTGTTCGTCTTCTCCGGCGGCCAGCCCGTGTCTTCCCGCGCCGGTGCGGCGCCGAAGGCCGCGCTGAAAAGCTGGATCGACAGCGCGATCTGATTGCCGATCATCTGAATACCAGGGCGCCTTCGGGCGCCCTTTTCATTTTCGCCCCGGCCCCCATATCCGCCGGGAAGGAGGCTTTCCCATGGCAGACAGCGAATTTCCCGGCTGGCACGGCACAACGATCATCGGCGTGCGCAAGGGCGGCGAGGTCGTCGTCGCCGGCGACGGCCAGGTGACCCTCGGCCAGACCGTCATCAAGGGCACCGCCACCAAGGTGCGCCGGCTCGCCCCGGGCGGGCGTGAGGTCGTCGCCGGGTTCGCCGGCTCGACGGCGGATGCCTTCGCCCTGCTGGAGCGGCTTGAGAAGAAGCTGGAGGCCACGCCCGGCCAGCTGCAGCGCGCCAGTGTCGAGCTCGCGAAGGACTGGCGGACCGATAAATACCTGCAAAAGCTCGAGGCAATGCTGATCGTCACCGACGGCAAGGACCTGTTCGTCATCACCGGCGCCGGCGACGTGCTGGAGCCCGAGCATGACGTCACCGCCATCGGCTCCGGCGGGAATTACGCGCTCGCGGCGGCCCGCGCCCTGATGGACAGCGAGCATAGCGCCGAGGAGATTGCGCGCCGGGCCATGGCCATCGCCGCCGATATCTGCGTCTATACGAACGGCAATCTGACCGTGGAGCGAATCAGCGGCTGATCTTTCGCGCCGCATTGCGGCAAAAGCGCCACCACGATTGGCGCTTTATTGCGCATTTCGCGCCGAAACAGGCTTCGATATTCCGAAACGGACAAATGATGTCGCCCGCGCCGCTATGCAGGCCGGGGCTGCTTGTGTTAACGCTGGGACAGCTTCGCCCACCTTGAGGATTAGTAACAATGAACCGTTTGATGATTATCGGCGCCACCGCGCTCGCGCTCGGCTCCGCCCCCGTCTACGCTGACTCCGTCATGGATATCGCCATGCAGTCCGGAGCTTGCGGCTCTGGCGCTGTGACTTCGGCGACTCTCGATGCCGGCGGCAGCATCCTCGTCACCTGCGGCGACCCCGTTGGCGTGACGCAAGACAGCTTCCCGCGCCTTCGCAATCTGCTTAACGGTGGCGGCGCTGGTGCCGGCGTCGGCGGCGCTGCGGCTGGTGCGGCTGGTGCGGCTGGTGGCGTCACCGCCTTCGGCGGCGTCTTCGCTCAGCTCGCTCTGTCGGTCGGTCTTACCGCTGGCAGCATCGCAGCCGGCAACGCTGTTGGCGGCGCGACGCCGAACACAACGAACTAATACCGGGTAACCGGCTCTGATGCGCCGCGCCCAAAAGGCGCGGCGCATACATTTTGAAGTGCATTGGTAGGCGAACCTGTTTATTCGCGCCCTGATCCTGGGGCACAACGAAGCCTGAGACTGAGAAGGAAAATATATGACCAAGTTTCTGACGATTGCGGCCACCGCCCTCACCCTTGGCGCGGCCCCCGCCATGGCCGATGACCTGATGAGCATCGCCACCCAATCCGGCGCTTGCGGCTCTGGTGCCGTCACCTCCGCCTCGCTCGATTCCGTGTCTGGCAACCTGCTGGTCACCTGTGGCGACGCGGTTGGCGTGACGCAGGACAGCTTCCCGCGCCTTCGTAATCTGTTCAACGGTGGTGCCGGCGGAGCTGGCGGCGCGGGCGCCGGCGTCGGCGGCGCTGCGGCTGGTGGCCTGGGCGCGGGTGTAACCGCCTTCGGTGGTATCGCTGCGCAACTCGGTATCGTTGCCGTTACGACGGTTGGTGCGATCGCGGCCGGCAATGCCGTTGGTGGCTCGACCCCGAACACGACCAACTAAGCTTAGCGGGCCAAGGCCCGGAGTTTTGCGCCGCGTCCCTTCCCGGGTCGCGGCGCTTTCGTTTTCTGGTCAGCAGCTGCGGTAACCCATGCGGATCAGCTCCTGCCCCGAGATGTGGCGCATGCTGATACGCAGGTACCTCGCGTCCTGCATGAACCAGCTGCGCAGCGGTTCGCGATAGAACTGCGCCATAACGTTGGACCAGTGCTCGAACATCTGCGGCGGCAGCGGCGCCCCGTAGCTGCTAGGGCCGTGAAAGCCAAAGCTGGTACTTGGCGAGACGCAGACATCGCTCGCGCCCAGATAGAGAGTGCAGGCCGAATAGCAGATGTTGCCGCGTATCTCGACGCGCTGGCCCGAAGCCATCAGCTGGCGAACGAAGCGCGCCCGCGTATCGACGAGACCGCCCCGGTCATTGCCCACGACCAGCGGCGGATAGGTTACCTCTGCCAGGGCGCTCGCCGGCAAGACAATCAAGCCGGCGCTCAGCGCCAGGCAAAGCTGCAGAATCGCCGCCGCAGTGCGGCAGCGGGCCCAAAAAGAGAATCGCATGATAATCTACCCCCTCAACTCACTCACCGCTTCGCGGCAGGTGAGAAGGAAGCATGAATATCTTACGCGGCTCTCAACCTTCGAATCTTAGCTAAATTCAATCGTTTCGCCTGCGCGCGGACGATTATTCGAGAGCTCCGGCGGCCGAGTTGAGAAGCACCGGGAAGAACTGCTGCAACGCGCGGTTCCAACGTGTGATCGGCTGCTCTTCGATGAAGATGATGTCGTCGGGTCGCATCTCCATCCGCGTCGCCAGCGTCAGGTTGATGGCGTTGGAGGCATCGAGATGCCAGGCCGTGACCGCGCCGAATTCGCGCGGGTCGGACGAAGCGCGAAGCACGTAGATCTGCGCCGGGTTGCCAGTGGCCGTCTGGAAGCCACCATTGCCGTAAAGCACATCGGCCAGTGACGCCTGCTGGTTCAGAGGCAGCGGCTGGCGACCCTGGTTGGTCACCTCGCCGGCGAGATAGACGTAATCGAATTCGATAGCACCGAGATCGAGCTGGGCCTGGTAGTTCGCACGCACCTCGTTCAGCGCGGCGCGGCGCAGGCCGATCTCTGTCGACAGCTCGCTCAGCGCTTGAGCGCGGGCGCTCGACTCCAGCGTCGTGAGCTGGATCTGCTGCTGATAGAAGTCGAGCGCGCGGTCGAGATCGTAGCCCGTATCGACGAACACCGAATCTCCATCCGTCAGGCGGATGTTCTGCAGATCGGCCCGGTCGCGATAATCTTCCAGCGGGATCTCATAGAGCGTGCCGTCGCGATAGATGCGGATCGAGGCGAATTCCGGGTTGGCCACCTGGATGCCGCCGGCGGCGGTAATGGCATCGTTGATGGTGGGCAGGGTCAGCGCCACCGGCACGCGGGTGTCGTTCGTCACCGCGCCGCCGATGTTGACGTATTGCGAATTGAAGTTCGACACCTCGAGGCTGAAGCTCGGGTCTATCCCGCCCTGGATGAAGCGATCGAAGAGCTGCGCCTCGGCCTGCTCGATGGTCAGGCCCGCCATCTCGATGGTGCCGATCTCGGGGATGGTGACGGCGCCATCGTCTCGCACCGTGTAATCCTGCCGCACGTTCTGGCCGGCCACATCGGCCGACAGCGGGTCGAGCACGTCTTCGCGCGCCCGCGTCGCCAGGCGGATCTGATCGCCCACACCGATTCGGTAGGAGGTATCGTCAGCCGACGGCGGCGGGCGCAGAGACAGCTGGCCCGGCGTCAGGTCGGGCACCTGCGGCGAGGACGGCAGCGCCCCAATCCCGCGCGGCGTGCCGCCGCCGGCGACCTGGCTGAAATAGGCGGGCAGGCTGCGGGGCGCGTAAGGCTGCCGATTTGCAAGCAAAACCGATTCCGGGGTGACGGGCAGCACGCGCACGTCGAGGCCGGTCACCTGGTCGCTCACCGTCGGGCTGAAATAGGTCACGCCGCATCCGGCCATGGAAAGTGCACAGCCCAGCAATGTGGCGCGCAGCGTCATCGAAATCGGTGTCATCCGCCCCTCGGTCTCTTTGGCTGGCCACCCGGGGCGGCCGATTTGGCAAAATCTTAACTCAGACGGCCTGCTTTGTTGAACAGCCTTAATTGGCTCAGGCCGAATTGTTATTTCTGTGCTGCAAGAAATGCACGTTTGACCCGTTAATGAGAGCAGCCGTTAGGCAACCTGTCGCATAGGCACCCGTATCCAGGGCGATTCGGCCCAGCACCACGCTGGGCTCGGGCACGATGACATGGCCGTGCACCACCCACATTCCGTCCTGCCGCGGCGTCGTCATAAAGCCGGGCGCGCCCCAAAGACAGGCCGCCTCGTCCTGCTCCTCAATCGGCACCTCCGGGTCGCCGCCGGCGTGGATGGCGGCAACGTTGCCGCTGATGTAGCTGGCGCGCAGCCGTTCCATCCAGGTGATCATCTCCGGGCCCATGGCCTCTTTCAGCTCCGCCGCCGCGGCCTTCAGCTGTTCCGGCGAGGGTGTCAGCCCCAGCCCGCCGATCCCGAAGGAAGCGAGCGTCTGCAGCCCGCCGTTGCGCAACCAGCGATCCCCGGTCCGCCGCGGTTTTTCCAGGAAATCCAGGCACATGGCCTCGTGATTGCCCATCAGACAGATGGCATTCTGCAGGCCTATCAGCCTTCGCAGCACCTGCGCCGATTGCTCGCCCCGGTCGATGTAATCGCCGAGAAGCACGATCTGATGGCCCGGCGCCTCGTCGTCCAGCCGGGTAAGCATGCCGTCCAGCAGCGTATCGCATCCATGCACATCGCCGATCAGCGCGAGCGGCTGGTCGGGGGCGAGCGGGGCATCGAAGCTGGGGGTCGGGGCTCGAAAGAACTTGGATAGGAAGGACTTCATTCCGGGTCTTCAGTCTGCAACATCCGCTGACTGTACCGCCCCGTCGCGCGGTTTGGCCAGCGGCGGGGTTGGAAAATGGCGCATCGCCGCCTAAGTCGCCGGTTAAACCCGGAGTACAGTATGTCAGACCTCACGCCGCGCGAGATCGTCTCGGAGCTCGATCGTTTCATCATCGGCCAGAAGGAAGCCAAGCGCGCCGTAGCCGTTGCCCTGCGCAGCCGCTGGCGGCGCAAACAGCTGCCGGCTTCGCTGCGCGAAGAGGTGTTCCCCAAGAATATCCTGATGATCGGCCCCACCGGCGTCGGCAAGACAGAGATCTCGCGTCGCCTGGCCAAGCTGGCGCGCGCGCCCTTCCTCAAGGTCGAGGCCACCAAGTTCACCGAGGTCGGCTACGTGGGCCGCGATGTCGAGCAGATCATCCGCGATCTCGTCGACAGCGCCATCCTGCAGACCCGCGAGCAGATGCGCGAAGATGTGAAGGCCCGCGCGCAGCAGGCCGCCGAAGACCGGGTGATCGAAGCGCTGGCCGGCGAGAATGCCCGCGACCAGACGCGCGAGATGTTCCGCACCAAGCTTCGCGCCGGCGAGCTCGATGACAAGGTCGTCGAGCTGGAGGTGGCCGACAATTCGCAGCCCGGCGGCATGTTCGAGATTCCCGGCCAGCCCGGCATGATGGGCGGCGGAATGAATCTGGGCGACATCTTCGGCAAGGCCTTTGGGCAACGCACGGTGACGAAGAAGATGCGCGTTGCCGACAGCTACGACGTGCTGATCGCCGACGAGGCCGACAAGCTGCTCGATGACGAGGCGGTCAAGCGCGCCGCGCTCGAGAGCGTCGAAGAGAACGGCATCGTCTTCATCGACGAGATCGACAAGGTCTGCGCCAAGTCAGAAGCGCGCGGTGCCGATGTCTCCCGCGAGGGCGTGCAGCGCGATCTGCTGCCGCTGATCGAGGGCACCAATGTCTCCACCAAGCACGGGCCTGTCCGCACCGACCACATCCTCTTCATCGCCTCGGGTGCCTTCCACGTCGCCAAGCCGAGCGACCTGCTGCCCGAGCTGCAGGGCCGCCTGCCGATCCGCGTCGAGCTGCGCGCGCTGACCGAGGAGGATTTCGTCCGCATCCTGACGGAAACGGACAACGCCCTCACGCTGCAATACACCGCCCTGATGGGCACCGAGGAGGTCGAAGTCACCTTCACCGACGACGGCATCCACGCCCTCGCCCGCATCGCGGCCGAGGTGAACGAGAGCGTCGAGAACATCGGCGCCCGCCGCCTCTACACGATCATGGAGCGTGTGTTCGAAGAGCTCAGCTTCACCGCCCCCGACAAGGGCGGCGAGAAGGTGGTGGTCGACGAGGCCTTCGTCGAGAAGAACGTCGGCGATCTCGCGCGCAGCTCAGACCTCAGCCGGTACGTACTCTGATCCAAGGCGCGCGCGCTCGAAAAACCGCGCGCGCCCCCTCTTCCAACGCTCCGCCTGCCCCATGCCCGCCGCCCGATCCTCTGCCGAGCGCGGCCCGCCACCGCCCCCCAGTCTTTGCTCCAAGAAAATCCTCGGGGGGAGTCGCCTCTGGCGACGGGGGGCAGACAGCCCCCCTCCCCGCTCTCCACACGGCGCACCCTTCCCTTTCCCGCCAAAGCGGCAGAGGAAGGCCTCCATGTCTTTTTTCACCTTCATCCGCGACAACTGGCTCTTCCTGCTTGCCGGGGTGCTCCTGTCGTTCAGCTCCTCCTACGGGCAGACCTTCTTCATCGCGCTGTTCTCCGATCAGATCCGGGGTGAGCTGGGGCTCAGCCATGGCCAGTGGGGCGGGCTCTATACGATCGGCACCACCGCCTCGGCGGCGCTGATGCTCTGGGCCGGGGCGCTCACTGACCGGTTTCGCGTGCGGCATCTGGCCATCGCGGTGATGGGCGGGCTGGCGCTGGCCTGTCTAGCAATGGCGAACCTCGCCGGCATCGCCATGCTGCTGGGCACCATCTTCGCGCTGCGCTTCTTCGGGCAGGGCATGATGAGTCAGCTCTCCACCGTCGCCATGGCGCGCTGGTTCGTCGCCACGCGCGGGCGGGCGCTTTCCATCGCCGCCATGGGATTCGCGCTCGGGCAGGCGGTTCTGCCGATCACCTTCGTGGCGCTGGCCGAGGTGATGGCCTGGCGCTGGCTCTGGGTGGTCGCCGCCGGGCTGGTGCTGGTGATGCTGCCGGTGATCCTGCGGCTCCTGCGCGCCGAGCGCAGCCCGCAGAGCTTCGCGACGGGCGAGGAGAGCGCCGGCATCAGTAACCGGCACTGGACACGGGGCGAGATGCTGCGCCATCCGCTGTTCTGGTGCCTGGTGCCGCTGCTGCTTGGCCCGCCGAGCTGGGGCACGGTGCTGTGGTTCCAGCAGGTCGAGCTGGTGGCCGAGAAGGGGTGGACGCTGGCGGGCTTCGTCGCCCTGCTGCCGCTCTTCACCGCCGTCTCCGTCAGCACCACGCTGGCCTCCGGCATCGCCATCGACCGGTTCGGGCCGATGCGGATGCTCCGGCTGTTCCTCATCCCCTTCATCATCGCCTTCGTGCTGATGGCCCGGGCCGAGAGCCTTCTGGGCGCCGCCGTGGCCCTCTGCTTCGTCGGCATGGGCATGGGGCTGGCGGGCACCGTCGTCGCGGCCTTCTGGGCGGATGTGTATGGGACGCGCTTCATCGGGGCGATCAAGTCGGTCAACGCCTCGATCATGGTCTTCGGCTCGGCGCTCGGCCCCGGCATCTCGGGCTGGCTGCTCGACCGCGGTATCGGGATGGAGGCGCAGTTCATGGCCTTCGCGCTTTATTTCGCCGTGGCGGCCCTGCTCGCCTGGGTGGCACTCAGCCTCTTCGCCCGCCCCTCAGCGATGCCGGCGTAGATACACGTAATAGGCCCCTTCTCCGCCATGGCGGATATGGGCCGGCGTGATCTGCATGACGATGGTGCGCAGCGGCGGCAGCGCCAGCCAGTGCGGCACGTTGTGGCGCAGCACGCCCTGGCGCACCGGCATGGGCGCCAGCTCGTCGCGGCGCTTGCCCTTGCCGGTGATCACCAGCACCAGTCGGTGCCCCTGGGCATGGGCCGTCAGCAGGAAGCTGGTGAGATAGGGGTGCGCCTCGGCCGCCGTCATGCCGTGCAGGTCGATGCGGGCATCGGGCTTCAGTTTGCCGCGGGTCAGGCGCCTGTGGGCCTTGTTGTCCATCGTGGGCGGCTTGGCGCGCAGCGCCTCAGCCATGCTGGGGGCGAGGTCGTCCTTCACCGGCTTCGGCGCCGCCTTCTCGCCCATGCGGAAGGGCGGCAGCGGCGCGTTGCGACGAGGCTCGGGCCTGGACGCGGGGCGCTCTGGCTTGGGCGCCGGAGTGGGCGGAGGGGCCGGGGCCTTGGGATGCATCGGCTCGGCCTGGCGCGCGATGCTGTCCCAGAGGCGGCGCTCCTCTGGCGAGAGATGTCTGGGCCGGCGCATCAGCGGATCTCCGTCTCCGCATCCGCCGCAAGGGCATGGGCGAGCTGGATGGGCAGGAGCATCACCATCCGCCCGCCATCGCGGATGTTGCCGGCGGCGCTGCCTGCGGCGCGCCCGGTGCCGAAGAAGATATCGGCCCGCTGCGGCCCCTTGATGGCCGAGCCGGTGTCCTGCGCGATCATCAGCCGCTGCATCGGCTCGTCGCCCTGCTTCTCCATCCAGACCGGCGCGCCGAGCGGCACATAGGCCGGGTCGACGGCCAGCGTGCGCATGGGCGTGACGGAGCGGTTCATGGCGCCGAGCGGGCCCTTGTCGGCGGGCACATCGTCGACCCGGCGGAAGAACACGTAGGAGGAATTGCTGCGCAGCAGGTCCAGACCCTCATCGGGGTTGGCGCGCACCCAGGCGCGGATACGGTCGAACGACACCTCATGCGGCTCGAAGATGCCACGGGCGATGAGCGCCTCGCCGATCGAGCTGTATTCGCGCCGGTTGGCGGCGGCATAACCCAGCCGCATCAGCTCTCCCCCCGGCAGGCGGATGCGGCCAGAGCCCTGGATCTGCAGGAAAAAGGCATCCACCGGGTCGGCTACCCAGGCCAGGGCAAGGCCTCGGTCATCGAGTATCCCGCTCTCCTCGATCTCGCGGCGCGTCAGCCAGGGGCCGCTGTCGGGCAGCTCCGGCGGCGGGGCGTAGAGGGGGACGTGGTAGTAATCGCTGCGAAAGCGGTCGCCGCGCAGCTCCGGCTCGTAATAGCCGGTGAAGAGCGCGGGTGTATCGCTCTCCAGCTCGACGGGCAGGAAGAAGCGCTCGAAGAACGCCTTCGCGTCCGGCCCCGTGCGCCCGAAGGCGCAGAGCGTCGCCCAGTCGCGGCCCCGCATGTCGCCGCAGGTGGAGAGGAAGACGTCCAAAGCCGCAGCGTGGTCGTCGTCCTCCCAGCCGGAGAGGTCATCGAAAGAGAGGATGCGGGCGGTCGGCATGGGATAGGCGGCCCCCGCGATGAGAAGCGCCAGGCCTGCGACAGCCCAGCGGATCATTCGCCAGTGGCGACCAATTGCCAGTTGGGATCGTCGCTCTTCATGTCGCGAGAGAACGTCCAGACATCGCGCTGGCGGCGCCGGTCGGTCAGCGAGCCATCGACGATATCGCCGGCACGGTCACGCACGGCCCAGATGAGCTCGCCCACGAAGCGCACGGTGAGGTCACCGGCGCCGGTCTGCTCGTCATACTCCGCTTCCTTGAGCGACAGCTCAGACAGGCCCTCGAACTTGGCTTCGATCTGCAGGCCCTCACGCTCACGCTCTTCCACCACATGGGCGAAGGCGGCGTAGACGTCATCCGACAGGAAGGCCCGCACACTGGCTAGATCGCCATGCTCGAAGGCCATCAGGATCATCTCATAGGCGCCGCGCGCCCCGTGCAGGAACTCGCCGACCGAGAAGGACGGGTCGGCGCGCTTCATCTCGGCCAGGGCTTTGGCCGAGGGCGAGTTTTCCGGCACATGATCGATGATATCACGGTCGGGGCCGCCCTCGATCACTTCCAGTTCAGGGCGTGAGAGGCGCTTGTCGGTCTGCCCCTTCACGGCCTTTTTCTCGAAGCCTTCGCGCGTGCCGAGCACGCTGCGCAGGCGCAGGATCAAGAAGATGGCGATACCGGCGAGAACCAGTAATTGAAGGATCGGACCGTTCATGGAGAGTCGACTTTCGACAGTTCGGCGTTGCGATGAGGCATACAGACCCTATCTAGGGCGGGCGAGGGGCCAAGTCCACCTTGGCCCCTGACAGAAAAGGCCCAACCGGGCCCAGAGGAGGTTGAGCCATGTGGCTTTTCGCGGCCTTTCTGGCTGTACCCATCATCGAGATCGCGCTGTTCATCCAGGTGGGCGGTCTGATCGGGCTCTGGCCGACGCTGGCCATCGTGGTCATCACCGCCCTGCTCGGCACCTATCTGGTGCGGCGCGAGGGCGCGCGGGCCATCAATGACCTCAAGCGCAGCTTCAACGAGCTGCGCGACCCGTCCGAGCCTCTGGCCCACGGGGCTATGATCCTCGTCTCGGGCGCCCTTTTGCTGACGCCCGGCTTCTTCACCGATGCATGCGGCTTCGCGCTGTTGGTGCCGCAGGTGCGGCGCTTCGTGTTCAAGCATGTGCGCGAGCGGGTGGTGGCGCAGAGCTTCACCTACGGTACGGCTCAACCGCAGCACGACCCGCGCGCGCCCCAGAGCGGCGACATCATCGACGCCGATTTCGAAGAGGTGACGCCCGGCAAACGGCCGACGCACGAACCCTCTGGCTGGACACGTCACTAACGCCAAAGCCGCACATAGCGGGCTTTTGCGTTGAGGCGCGGGGCGCCGCCTGTTACGCAAACGCGATTTATAACAACGGGAGCCCGACATGGCCGATACGCCCGAGACCCAACCGAACGGCAGCGCGCCCAACGGCGCCGCCCCTCAGCAACCCCAGCAGCAGATCAGCCAGCGCGTTCTCGCGCAGTTCATCCGCGACCTGTCTTTCGAGAACGTGCTCAGCCAGAAGGGCGCCCAGCCCGACGCCGTGCCGGAAGTCTCAGTGCAGGTGAACCTCGATGCCCGCAAGCGCGGCGAGGATACCTACGAGGTCATCACCAAGCTGAAGATCACCTCCAAGGCCAAAGGCACCGAGACCGTGCTCTTCCACATGGAAGTCGAGTACGCCGGCATCTTCGAGATCAAGGGCGTCGCGCAAGAGCAGCTGCACCCCTACCTGATGATCGAATGCCCGCGCCTGACCTTCCCCTATCTGCGCCGCATCGTCTCTGACATGACGCGCGATGGTGGCTTCCCGGCCGTGAACCTCGAAAACATCGATTTCGTCAGCCTCTATCGCGCCGACATGCAGCGCCGGCTTGAGGCGCAGAAGGCCGCCGGCGAAACGCCGACTGCTGACGCCTGATCGGGCTGGGCCGCGCTCAGGCCTGACGCCAGAGCGCGCCCTCGCCGATCTTCTCCACGAACGCCTCATGCGCCGCACGCTCCGACTCTGTCAGCCGGGGCGGCAGGCGCTGGGGACGCGGCTGGGGGCGCCAGGCCGTGGCGCTGCCTGGCGTGTTGCTGCTGGCCGGCCCGCCGAGCACCAGGTCGGGCTGCCGGCCGCCGATCAGCTCAAGATACACCTCCGCCAGGATCTCGCTGTCGAGCAGGGCCCCGTGCAGGGTGCGCGACGAATTGTCGATGCCGAAGCGGCGGCAGAGCGCATCGAGCGAGGCGGGCGAGCCCGGGAACTTGCGCCGCGCGATGGCGACGGTGTCGATGCTCTGCTCCATCGGCAGCAGCGGCTTGCCGGCCCAGCGAAGCTCGGCATTGAGGAATTTCATGTCAAAGGCGGCGTTGTGGATGACGAGCTTGGCATCGCCCACGAAGGCGAGAAACTCATCGGCGAGATCGGCGAAGAGCGGCTTGTCGCGAAGGAATTCCTCGCTCAACCCGTGCACCTCGAACGCCTCCTGCGGCATGTCGCGTTGGGGGTTGAGGTATTTGTGGTAGGTGCGGCCCGTGGGGATATGGCCATTCAGCTCTACGGCGCCGATCTCGACGATGCGGTCGCCGGTTTCGGGCTCGAAGCCGGTGGTTTCGGTGTCGAGGACGATCTCACGCATCGGCGATCTCCTTGAGGATGGCCCGCACCTGGGCGCGGGCATGGTCTAGCGTATCGGTGACGACGGTGAAATCCGCCCGGGCCCGCTTTTCGGCATCCGGCATCTGCCGGGCGAGGATGGCGGCGAACTTCTCCTCCGTCATCCCCGGGCGGGCGAGGACGCGCTCGCGCTGCATCTCGGGTGGGCAGGATGTGGTGATCGTCTTGTCGAAAAGCCCCTCCAGCCCGGTCTCGAAGAGCAGGGGGATGTCGCAGAGGGTGACGGGGGCGGTTGTTTCGGCAAGGAAACGCGCGCGGTCGTCCGCGACGAGCGGATGCACCAGTGCCTCAAGCCGTTTCAGCGCCGCCGGATCGGCGGTGACAAGGGCAGCGAGGGCAGGGCGGTCGACCCCGCCTTCGGATGTAATCGCGTCGGGGAAGTCGCCTCGCAGCACCTCCGCCCCATCGCCACCGGGCGCGTAGAGCCGGTGCACGGCGGCATCGGCATCCCAGATGGCCACCCCTTCGTCGGCGAACATCGCCGCGGTGGTGCTTTTGCCGGTACCGATGGAGCCGGTAAGACCCAGCCGCGTCATTGGCCGAGGGCGGCGGCGCGGGCGGCGTCATCCACCTCGGGTTTCACGCCGAACCAGCGCTCGAACCCCGGCACGGCCTGGTGCAGCAGCATGCCCAGGCCATCGACGGTGGTACACCCGGCCTCCTCGGCCTCTGTCAGAAGGCGGGTGCGGAGGGGCTGGTAGACGAGATCGGTCACCAGCTTGCCCGGCGAGAGCCCGTCGAGCGGCACGCGCAGTTCGGGGCAGCCCTGCATGCCGAGCGAGGTGCAGTTCACGATGGTCTGGGCATCTTCGATGGCATTGCCGGCCTGCACCCAGTCGACCACGGTGATCTTGCTGCCGAAATCCTGCTTCAGCGCCTCGGCCTTGGGCCTCGTGCGGTTGCTCAGCAGGATTTCTGTCGCGCCATCCTCGATGAGCGCGCCGATGACCGCGCGGGCCGCGCCGCCGGCGCCGAGCACGCAGCAGGGGCCGGTAGCGGCCGACCAATCGGGCGCGTGCTGGCGGATATTCGCGAGAAAGCCCACGCCATCGGTATTGTCGGCATGGATGCCGCCATCGGCGCGAAAGATCAGCGTGTTGGCGGCGCCGAGCAACGTGGCGCGGTCAGAGATATGGTCGGCGATGTCGAGCACCGCGACCTTGTGGGGGATCGTGACGTTGCAGCCGACGAAGCCCATCTTGGGCATGGCGGCCAGCACATCTTTCAGATTGTCTTCGCTGACCGGCAGGGCGACGTAATCGCCCTTAATTCCATAGGTTTTCAGCCAGTGGCGGTGCAGCTGCGGCGAGCGCGAATGTCCGATCGGGTGACCGAGGACACCGGCGAGGGGAAAGGAATGTTCGCTCATGCCGGATATGTTCCGCGAAGCCGCAGGTATGACAAGAGGGGCAGCAGCGGCAAACCCAGGATGGTGGCCTGATCGCCCTGAATGTCGCTGAAGAGCGCCAGCCCCTCCTCCTCGATCTTGTAGGCGCCGACGCTGTCGCCGACGCCGGGCCAGGTGCGGGCGAGGTAAGCTTCGATTTCGGCAGCGGTGAGCGCATGCATCGTCAGACGCGCGCGAGTGATGTGACGCCAGATGGGCTCACCCTGATCGTAAAGCACGGCGGCGGAGAGCAGCTCATGCGTCTGCCCGGCGAGGCGGTCGAGCTGGGCCGCCGCCTCGTCGCGGCTTTCGGGCTTGGCGAGCACCTCGCCCTGGTGGACGAGCACCTGATCGGCGCCGAGCACAATGCGGCTGTCATGCCGGCCGGCGACCTTGCGCGCTTTCGCTTCTGCCAGCGCATCGGCGATGTCTCGCGGCTTGGCGCCGTCGGCGGCCAGCGCTTCGCGGATCGCCACCTCGTCGACGCGGGCGGTGACCACTTCGAACGGCAGACGCACCTGCTTGAGCAAGGCGGCGCGGATGGCGGAACCGGAGGCAAGGATGAGGGCTGTGGATGACATGGGGGACAAGCGCGGGAGACCGGGTGCGTGGATCGTCTGAATGCCACGCCCCGGCCGATTTGCCCATGGCCTTGACGGCGCTTCGGCGGAGAGGGGCCCCGAGTCCCCCACGGTGGATAGGAACAAGTCGGGGAATGTGAGGGACTCGGGCGCGCTGTGGAGCAATCCGGAGAGTCAATTAAGAGACTGCTGCGTCATCTGCGAATCTTTATGAAAAATATCAGTGGCTTGTCAGGTTTCCGATTCGTTCATCTCGCCGCTCCGGACCATCCCCACCTGTGGGTAAAGCTGCGAAGAACTTCGGAGCAGTGGGTTACCCACAGCCCCTACAACCACCACTACTTTCCTTTCTTAAGAATCTTTGGTTGAGGAGAGGCGAAGGAGTGCCTGCCATGATCGGAGATTTTCTCACCTGGTTTTATCCGACGACGAAGTCGCTGCATGTGATCTCGGTCGTCGCCTGGATGGCGGGCATGTTCTACCTGCCGCGGCTGTTCGTGTACCACGCCGAGCGCGCCAAGAGCGGCTCGGAGCTGGAGAGCACGTTTCGCGTGATGGAGCGGCGGCTGCTCAAGGCCATCATGAACCCGGCGATGATCGCGACCTGGCTCTTCGGGCTGATGCTGGTGTTCACCCCGGGCGTGATCGATTGGCATGAGATCTGGCCCTGGGTGAAGGCGGCAGCCGTGCTGGGGATGACGGGGCTGCATGGCTGGCTCTCCGCCCGGCTGCGGGAATTCGAAGCCGGCACGAACACGCGGACAGGGCGCGTTTACCGAATGGTGAACGAGGTGCCGACGGTGCTGCTGATCGTCATCGTGGTGATGGTGATCGCCCGGCCGTTCTGAAGGCTTGCTGAGACCGGCAGGAGAGGGGCGCTGAGAGCCGGGCTGCGCCCGCGCGGCCTCCGCTGGCCCGCCGGATTGACTTGGCGCTCTGGCGGCCTTATCTGAGCTCTTGCGCCCCGTCCGGGGACCGCACCATCCGATCTTTCAGACCAGCGGCGGGAGCACCCGCCCCATCATGAGTATCCCCATGCCCGAAGAGCGCCTGAATCTTGCCGACCTGAAGGCCCAGAGCCCCAAGGATCTTCTCGCGCTGGCGGAAGAGCTGGAAATCGAGAACGCCTCGACCATGCGCAAGGGCGACATGATGTTCGCCATCCTGAAGGAGCGGGCCGAAGACGATTGGGTGATCGGCGGTGACGGTGTGCTGGAAGTGCTGCAGGACGGCTTCGGCTTTCTGCGCAGCCCCGAGGCGAACTATTTGCCGGGCCCGGATGACATTTACGTCAGCCCCGACATGATCCGCCAATATTCGCTGCGCACGGGTGACACCGTTGAGGGCGTTATCGCCGAGCCGGGCGAGAACGAGCGCTACTTCGCGCTGACCAGCGTGGAGAGCATCAATTTCGAGGACCCGGAACGCGCCCGCCACAAGGTGGCCTTCGACAACCTCACGCCGCTTTACCCCGATGAGCGGCTGAACATGGAAATCGAGAATGACGCGGCCAGCAAGGATCGCTCGGCGCGGATCATCGACCTTGTGGCGCCGATCGGCAAAGGCCAGCGTGGCCTGATCGTGGCCCCGCCGCGGACGGGCAAGACGGTGCTTTTGCAGAATATTGCGCGGTCCATCGAGGTGAACCACCCCGAGGCCTACCTGATCGTGCTGCTCATCGACGAGCGGCCCGAGGAGGTGACGGACATGCAGCGTTCGGTGAAGGGGGAGGTCGTCTCGTCGACCTTCGACGAGCCGGCGCAGCGGCACGTGGCCGTCTCCGAGATGGTCATCGAGAAGGCCAAGCGGTTGGTGGAGCACAAGCGCGACGTCGTGATCCTGCTCGACTCGATCACGCGCCTCGGCCGGGCCTTCAACACGACGGTGCCGTCGTCGGGCAAGGTGCTAACCGGTGGTGTGGACGCCAACGCGCTGCAGCGGCCTAAGCGCTTCTTTGGTGCGGCGCGGAACATCGAGGAGGGCGGCTCGCTGACGATCATCGCGACGGCGCTGATCGATACAGGCAGCCGGATGGACGAGGTGATCTTCGAGGAGTTCAAGGGCACCGGTAACAGCGAGATCGTGCTCGACCGGAAGGTGGCCGATAAGCGGGTGTTCCCGGCGATGGACATCCTGAAGTCCGGTACGCGGAAGGAGGATCTGCTGGTCGACAAGGCCGATCTGCAGAAAACCTATGTGCTGCGGCGGATCCTGAACCCGATGGGTACGACGGATGCCATCGAGTTCCTGATTTCGAAGCTGAAGCAGACCAAGACGAATTCTGACTTCTTCGACTCGATGAACACCTAAAACATTTATATTTCAGTGAGATAGGCGAATGGATACCATCTTCGCCCCTGCCACCGCCGCCGGAAAAGCCGGGCTGGCGGTGGTTCGCGTTTCTGGGCCGGAGGCTCGGGCTGCGGTGGAGGCCCTGGCTGGGCCGCTTCCCGTGCAGGGGCGGCGGTTGGCGAGGTTGAACGGCCCTGATGGGCTGATCGACGAAGCGCTGCTGCTGACCTTCGAGCCTGGGCGGAGCTACACGGGCGAGGCGGTGGTGGAGCTGCACTGCCATGGGAGCCGGGCAGTTGTTGCTGCCTTGCTGGCCGCCCTTAGCGAGGCGGAGGGGCTGCGGCCCGCCGAGGCCGGGGAGTTCACCCGGCGGGCGCTGGAGAACGGGCGGCTCGACCTGGCGCAGGTGGAGGGGCTGGCCGATCTGGTGGAGGCCGAGACCGAGGCGCAGCGGCGCCAGGCGGTGCGGGTGCTGGCCGGGGCGCTCGGGGGCAAGGCGGCTGGCTGGCGGGAGGCGCTGGTGCGGGCGGCGGCGCTGATCGAGGCGACCATCGACTTCGCCGACGAGGAGGTGCCGGTCGATGTGGCGCCAGAGGTTCTCGCGTTGATCGGCCAGGTTCTGCCGGAGCTGCGCGCAGAAGTCTCTGGATACGGGGCGGCGGAGCGGCTGCGCGAGGGGTTCGAAGTGGCCATCGTCGGACGGCCGAATGCCGGAAAGTCGACGCTTCTCAACGCAATGGCGCGGCGCGAGGCGGCGATTACCAGCCGTGTGGCCGGGACCACTCGCGACGTGATCGAGGTGCGGATGGACGTGGGCGGGCTGCCCGTGACCCTTCTGGATACCGCCGGTTTGCGGGAAGCGGAGGACGAGGTCGAGAGGATCGGTGTCTCTCGTGCACTTGAGCGGGCAGCTGCTGCGGACCTGCGGGTATTCCTGCTGGACGAGGCTGGCGACGTGCCGCTGCTTACGCCGGAGGCGGACGATCTGATCGTGAGCGGCAAGGCCGACCTTGGCGGCGAAGGGGTCTCTGGCAAGACGGGGCAGGGGGTGAGCGCGCTGCTTGAGGAAATTGGGGCACGGCTTCAGCGGCGCGTGGCCGGAGCGGCGACCATCCACCGGCAGCGGCAGCTTCGTGCCGTTCAGGCCGCCGCGGGGGCTTTGGAATCGGCTGAAGGTGAGGTAAGAGCGGGCTCCGATCGGGCCGAATTGGCCGCCGAACGGCTGAGAGAGGCCATGCGAGCCCTCGACATGCTGATCGGCCGGGTCGGGGTGGAAAATCTGCTGGACGAGATCTTCTCGAGCTTCTGCATCGGCAAATAGGAGTGTTTCACGTGAAACAGCGCTTCGATGTCATCGTGATCGGCGGCGGCCATGCTGGGGCAGAAGCCGCCCATGCGGCGGCCCGCATGGGCGCTGACGTCGCGCTTGTGACGCTGAAGACGAGCTCGATAGGTGCCATGTCGTGTAACCCGGCTATCGGTGGTCTCGGCAAAGGCCACCTCGTACGCGAGATCGACGCTATGGACGGCGTGATGGGCCGGGTGGCCGATTACGCCGGCATCCAATTCCGCCTGCTCAACCGTCGGAAGGGCCCGGCGGTGCAGGGGCCGCGCGCGCAGTCTGACCGGGCCCGCTATGCCGAGCGGATGCAG
The DNA here is from genome assembly GCF_054353345.1 of Pseudoroseicyclus sp. H15. Classification (NCBI taxonomy): domain Bacteria; kingdom Pseudomonadati; phylum Pseudomonadota; class Alphaproteobacteria; order Rhodobacterales; family Paracoccaceae; genus Pseudoroseicyclus; species Pseudoroseicyclus sp. H15. The sequence goes on along the minus strand of NZ_JBTHJE010000001.1, from coordinate 353,651 downwards.
CGCGAGCTGACCGAGATGCCCGGCCTGACGATCCTTGAAGGGGAGGTGACCGATCTCATCGTCACCCAAGGCGAGGTGACAGGTGTGATCCTGGGTGACGGCTCTGAAATCGGCTGCTCCGCCGCGGTGCTGACGACGGGGACCTTCCTGCGTGGTGTAATCCATATTGGCGATGTCTCTCGGCCCGGCGGACGTGCAGGCGAGGCGCCCTCCACGAGGCTGGGAGAGAGGCTTGATGCGCTCGGCCTTCCCATGGGGCGGCTCAAGACGGGCACACCTCCGCGCCTGGACGGTCGCACGATCAACTGGGATGGGCTTGAGATGCAGCCGGGTGACGACGACCCGACGATGTTTTCCTTCCTCTCCGACGCACCAGTTGCGCGGCAGGTCGCCTGCGGCATCACGCAAACCAACGAACGAACTCACGAGATCATCCGTGAAAATCTGAGCCGGTCGGCCATGTACGGCGGTCATATCGGCGGCATCGGGCCGCGCTATTGCCCCTCGATTGAGGACAAGGTCGTGCGCTTCGCCGAAAAGACGTCGCATCAGATTTTCCTTGAACCAGAAGGGCTTGAGACCCATCAAGTCTATCCCAACGGCATCTCCACTTCGCTTCCCGCCGATGTGCAGGAGGACTATGTGCACTCAATCGCCGGTCTGGAGCAGGCCGTCGTCCTGAAGCCGGGATATGCCATCGAGTACGACTACGTCGACCCCCGGGCGCTCGATGCCGGGCTCGGGCTGAAGGCTCTGCCGGGGCTCTACCTCGCGGGCCAGATCAACGGCACGACAGGGTACGAGGAAGCGGCAGCACAGGGCCTCGTGGCCGGGCTGAACGCTGCGCGTCGGGCTCACCACGGCGAGCAGCTGCTGTTCACCCGCTCGACCTCCTACATCGGTGTGATGATCGACGATCTCATCACGCATGGCGTCACCGAGCCCTACCGGATGTTCACCTCTCGCGCCGAGTTCCGACTTTCGCTTAGGGCGGACAATGCCGATCAGCGGCTCACGCCCGTCGGCCGCGATGCTGGTTGCGTCGGCGATGCGCGCTGGGAGAGCTTCGAGACGAAGGCCGCGGCACTCACTGAAGGACGCACTCGGCTCGAGAGCGTCTCGCTCACGGCCCGTGCCATTGCCGGCACCGGCGCCAACCTGAACCCCGAGAAGGAGAGCCGCAACGCGATGGAGATGCTCTCTCTCGCCGACGCCGACTTTCCGCAACTCCTTACGCTTGCTCCGGAATTGGGCGACATTCCACCGCCCATCCAGAAGCAGCTCAAGCGCGACGCCCTCTATATGCACTACCTCGAACGTCAGTCCCGTGACATCGCCGCGATGCGTCGCGACGAAGCTCTCGAAATCCCGGCGACGTTCGATTATGCGCCGATCGAAGGTCTCTCCAACGAGCTCAAACAGAAGCTGCAGCGCGCTCGCCCGGCCTCCATCGCTCAGGCCTCGCGGATGGAGGGGATGACGCCCGCTGCGCTCATGCTTCTGACCGCCCGCCTCAAGCGGCTGGAGAAGGCGCAGATCGCGTGACGGCTCAGGGCAACCTCGATGTTTCACGTGAAACACAGGAGCGGCTGGAGGCCTTCAGCGCGCTCCTGCTGAAATGGACATCCCGCATCAACCTGATTGCCCCTGGCACCCAGTCAGAAGTCTGGAAGCGCCATATCCTTGATTCTGCGCAGCTATTCGATCTCGCACCGCCGGACTTCACCCACTGGGCCGACTTCGGCTCTGGTGGGGGATTGCCTGGCATGGTGATCGCCATCCTCGCCGCCGAGCGCGCTCCCAGCGCCCAAATGACCCTCGTAGAGTCCGACCAGCGGAAGGCGACCTTCCTCCGCCAGGCGGCCCGCGAGCTCTCCCTCACCCCGAAGATCCACGCCACCCGCATCGAGACAACGCCCCCGCTGAGCGCCGACGTCGTCTCCGCCCGCGCTCTCAAGCCTTTGCCCGAGCTGCTAAACCTCCTCACTCCGCACCTGGCTGAAGGTGGCCGCGCCATTCTGCCAAAAGGCCGCCGCGCCAAGGAGGAAATCGAGGCCGCGATGCGCGGGTGGGTCTTTGATCTCACCCGGGTGCCCAGTAAGACTGATGCGGACGCGACCCTCCTCATCCTCGAAAGGATCCGACGTGCCTGAAGCCGGCGCCCGCATCATTGCCATCGCAAACCAGAAGGGCGGCGTCGGCAAGACGACCACGGCGATCAACCTGGGAGCCGGGCTGGCAGAACAGGGGCGGCGCGTGCTTCTTGTCGATCTCGATCCGCAGGGCAACGCCTCCACCGGCCTCGGTATCGAGCGCGACGACCGAGAGGTGAATACCTACGACCTCCTCATCGGAGAGGCCGATCTGGCGGCGGCAGCGCGGCCCACGACCTTCCCTAATCTATCGGTCATCCCGGCGACGACGGATCTCTCGTCGGCCGATATCGACCTGATAAACAACGACAATCGTATGCGCCTGCTGCGCCAGGCCCTGCGCCCCGAAGACACCGATTTCGACATGATCCTCATCGATTGTCCGCCCGCCCTTAGCCTGCTCACCCTCAACGCCTTGGTCGCGGCAGACGCGCTTCTCGTCCCTCTCCAAGCCGAATTCTACGCGCTTGAGGGCCTCTCCCAACTCATGCTGACGGTGCGAGAGCTTCGCGCGGGCCCCAACCCGGATCTGCGCATCGAGGGCGTCGTGCTCACCATGGTCGACCGCCGCAACAACCTCGCCAGCCAGGTCGAGGAAGATGCGCGCGAGAACCTCGGCGAGCTGGTGTTCGAGACGGTGATCCCCCGCAATGTCCGGCTCAGCGAGGCGCCGTCTTTCGCGCGCCCGGTGCTGGAGTACGACAGCAATTCCACCGGCGCATTCGCCTATCGCGCCTTGGCCGCAGAACTGATCGCCCGCGAGACGGGCAAGGAGGGCTGATGTCCGACAACGAGACCCCCGCCGAGAAGCCTCTCGCCAAGCCGAAAACCCGCGGCCTCGGGCGCGGCCTCTCTGCCCTGATGGCCGATGTCTCGCCCGCCACAAGCGAAGAGGCGAAGACCCCTCGCAAGCCCGACACGCATGTGCCGATCGAGCGTGTGCGCGCCAATCCTGATCAGCCGCGCCGCCACTTCGACGAGGCCGAATTGCGCGAGCTCGCCGATTCCGTCGCCCGCCGCGGCATCATCCAGCCGCTCATCGTGCGGCCGGATCCCGGCCACCCCGGCGACTATCAGATCGTCGCGGGGGAGCGCCGCTGGCGCGCGGCGCAACTCGCCCGTCTGCACGAGCTGCCCGTGCTGGTGCGGGAGTATTCCGAATCCGACGTGCTCGAGATCGCTATCATCGAGAACATCCAGCGCGCCGACCTCAACCCCATCGACGAGGCCGCCGGCTACCGTGCCCTGATGGATCGCTTCGGCCATACGCAAGAGCAGATGGCCACGGCGCTCGGCAAGTCGCGCCCCTATATCGCCAACCTCCTGCGCCTTCTGACGCTGCCCGAGGATGTGCAGGCCCATCTGACCGAGGGCACGCTCTCCGCCGGTCACGCCCGCTGCCTCGTCGGCCATGCCGACGCCTCGGCGCTTGCCCGCCGCATCCTGCAGGGCGGCCTGTCTGTCCGCGCGACCGAGCGGCTGGTCAAGCAGGGCCTGACCCCGCCGAAGCCACGCCAGGCCCGCGAGGCGGGTGAGAAGGATGCCGACACCAAGGCAATCGAGGCCGAGCTTGCCGCGCAGCTGAAGATGGGCGTCTCGATCACCCACAAGCCGGGCACCGAAGGTGGCACCTTGGCGCTGCACTACCGCGATCTGGATCAGCTCGACGACCTGCTCCGCGCCCTCGGCGGCGGCTGATCTCAGCCCAGAAGCTGGCGAAGAACGGCGTTCAGTACCGGGCGGCCGGCGGAGGTGGCGCGCAGTCGCCCGCCGGGCATCTCCACCATGCCGATTTCTTCCAAATATCTGATATTTCTGGATAAATCAGCGCCACCGAGCCGCTCGGCCCGCGCCCAATCCACGCCTTCGCTCAGCCGCAGACCCATGAGCAACAGCTCCTCTAGCCGCTCCTGCTGCCCCAACGCCTCGCGCTGAGCCTCGCCGCGACCGGCTTCCGCAGCGGCCAGCCAGGCACCCGGCTGCAGCGCCGTCTCCGTCGCCCAGCGGGCCCCATCCAGCGTCAGCCGCCCATGCGCACCGGGGCCCACACCCACCCAGTCACCGCTCCGCCAATAGATCAGGTTGTGACGGCTCTCGGCGCCCTCGGCGGCGTGGTTCGAGGTCTCATAGGCCCTCATGCCCGCGGCTTCGGTCAGCGCCTGCGTCACATCCCACATTTCGTCTGAGGCATCCTCACCCGGCAGCCCCGCTAACTTCCCGGCCCGCGCGCGCGCCCCGAAGGCCGTGCCGTCCTCGATCGTCAGTTGGTAGAGCGACAGGTGATCCACCGCGAGGCTCAGCGCCCGCCCGAGCTCAGCCTCCCACTCGGCGACGGTCTGCTTCTGGCGCGCATAGATCAGGTCGAACGAGACGCGCCCGAACAGCTCCCGCGCCATCCCGAAAGCGGCCATCGCCTCATCCGCCGAATGCAGCCGCCCCAACGCCCGCAAATCAGTATCGTTCAGCGCCTGCACGCCCATCGAGAGGCGATTCACCCCCGCCGCGCGATAGCCCTCAAACCGCGCCGCCTCTGCGCTCGTCGGGTTCGCCTCCAGCGAAATCTCGATGTCGTTGGCGAAGTCCCACTGGCCGCGCGCCGCTTCGATCACCCGGGCGACGACCTCGGGCTGCATCAGGCTCGGCGTGCCGCCCCCGAAGAAGATCGAGCCCAGCACCCGCCGGCCCGTCTCCGCTCCGTAGCGGGCGATCTCGGCTTCGAAGGCGTCGGCCCAGCGGGTCTGGTCGACGGCGGAGACCACATGGGAGTTGAAGTCGCAATATGGGCATTTGGCCTGGCAGAAAGGCCAGTGCACGTAGAGGCCGAAGCCTCCTTCGCGCCAATCATCCGCCAAAGCAGCCCTCAACCAGCGCCGCAAAGGCTCGCGCCCGGTGCGAAATGCGGTTCTTCTCCGCGGGATCCATCTCGCCAAAGGTCATCTCATGGCCCTCGGGCTGGAAGATCGGGTCATAGCCGTGTCCGGTCGCGCCCCGCATGGGCCAGACGATCCGCCCCGGCATGCGGCCCTCGAAGACCTCCTCGTGCCCATCGGGCCAGGCCAGAACCAGCGTGCAGCAGAAGGTCGCGCGCCGGGGCTCCGGCGCGTCGATCCGCTCCAGCTCCTCCCAGGTCCGTGTCATCGCCATCACGAAATCGCGGCCAGAGGGTGTCTCGGCCCAGTCGGCGGTATGCACGCCGGGGGCGCCGCCAAGCGCCTCCACCTCGATGCCGGAATCATCGGCAAGGGCAGGGAGGCCCGTCGCGGAGACGGCGGCGCGCGCCTTGATGCGCGCGTTGCCCACGAAGGTCTCTTCCGTCTCCTCCGGCTCCGGCAGCCCATGGTCGGCATTGCTGCTCACGCGCACCCCGTAAGGCGCCAAGAGCTCGCGCATCTCCGCCAGCTTGCCGCCGTTATGGGTGGCGATCAAAAGCGCGTCGCCCTCAAACCTGCGCATCGGTCGCCGCTTGAAGCTGCGCCTCTGCCAGCGCCCCGCAGCCGGCTTCGGCGAGGTCGAGCAGCTTGCCCATCTCGTCGCGGCTGAAGGTGGCGCCCTCGGCGCTCATCTGCACTTCGACCAGACGGTCGCCGCAGAGGATGAAATTCCCATCGACACCCGCCTCGCTGTCCTCGGGGTAGTCGAGGTCCAGCACCGGCTGGCCGGCGTAGATCCCGCAGCTCACGGCGCTTACCGGCTTATGCAACGGGTCGGTCGTTACGATCCCAGCCTTCATCAGCCGGTTCACGGCCAGCCGCAGCGCAACCCAGCCGCCGGTGATCGAGGCGCAGCGCGTGCCGCCATCCGCCTGGATCACATCGCAATCCACCACGATCTGCCGCTCGCCAAGTGCCACCCGGTCAACCCCGGCCCGCAGGCTCCGCCCGATCAGGCGCTGGATTTCCTGCGTGCGGCCGCCCTGGCTGGTCTTCGCCTCGCGCCGCATCCGCGTGTTGGTCGCGCGCGGCAGCATGCCGTATTCCGCCGTCACCCAGCCCAGGCCAGAGCCCTTGAGGAACGAGGGCGCCCGGTCTTCCACCGTTGCCGTGCAGATCACCTGCGTGCGGCCCACGCGGATCAGGCAAGAGCCCTCGGCATGGGCGTTCACGCCGGTCTCGATCGACACCTGCCGCATTTCGTCATTCGCTCGGCCAGACGGGCGCATCGCATTCTCCTTGACTTGTTGGCCGCGCAATACGCCGCGGCACGCTGAATTCCAACCCTCCGCGCCGGGCGCGGCCCCCGCCCGCATTGACGCTCCCAGTGGGGCAGGTTTAATGTCTCCGACCCGCAAGGGGGCAAAGCGCCATGCAGGACACGAGCCCGAACATCCAGGAACTCTCCGACCGCTCGCGCGAGGTCTTTCGCCGCGTGGTGGAGACCTATCTCGAAACCGGCGCGCCCGTCGGCTCCCGCTCGCTGACCCGTCAGCTGAGCGAACAGGTGTCCGCGGCCACCATCCGCAACACGATGCAGGATCTGGAATACCTCGGACTCCTCGGCTCGCCCCATGTCTCGGCCGGGCGCATGCCCACCGAGGCGGGGCTGCGGCTCTTCGTCGACGGCCTGCTGGAGATGTCCGACCTGGGCGGCGAAGACCGCCAGCTGCTCGACGGCGCGGCGATTGGCCCCGAGCAGCAGGTGCCGGCGCTGCTCGACCGTGTCGGCTCCGCGCTCTCCGGCCTCACCCGCGGCGCGTCGCTGGTGCTGGCGCCCAAGCACGAGGCGCCGATCCGCCACGTTGAGTTCCTGTCACTCGCGCCTGACCGGGCACTCGTGGTGCTCGTCTTCGCCGATGGCCATGTCGAAAACCGTCTTTTCACCCCGCCGCCCGGCCAGACCCCGTCAAGCCTGCGTGAGGCGGCCAATTTCGTCTCTGCCATTGCGCAGGGTCGCGGCCTCAGCGAGCTGCGCGGCGCCATCGGTCAGGAGATCGCCACCCGCCGCGCCGAAATCGATTCGCTCGCCGCGAGTCTGGTGGAATCCGGTCTTGCCAGCTGGGCCGTGGCCGAGGGCGTGCCCGACCGGCTCATCGTCCGGGGCAGGGGGAACCTGCTCTCCGACGAGGCCGCCTCCGAGGCCGATCTCGAGCGCATTCGCCTGCTCTTTGACGATCTGGAGCGCAAGCAGGACATCGCCTCCTTCCTCGAGCTCGCCGAGGGCGGCGAAGGGGTGCGCATTTTCATCGGTTCGGAGAACAAGCTCTTTTCACTTTCGGGTAGCTCTCTGGTGGTTTCTCCCTATATGAACGCCGACCGTAAGATCATAGGTGCGGTTGGTATCATCGGGCCAACCCGGCTGAACTACGGCCGGATCGTACCCATTGTAGATTATACCGCACAGCTCGTCGGGCGCCTGCTCGCCGGGCGGGCCTGACAAGACAAGAGGACGTTATGTCGAGCAAGAACCCCGAGCCGCAGAGCCTCGACGATCTCGCCGCCGAGGCCGAAGAGATCGAGGCCGAGCAAGCCGCGATCGACGCTGCCCGCGAAGCGGGGGCCGAGGCCGAGGAGGAAGGCGGCAATGCCGAGCTTCAGGCGCTCGCCGCCGAGCGCGACGAGTACAAGGACCGCTTCGTGCGCGCCCTCGCCGATGCCGAGAACGCCCGCAAGCGCGCCGACCGCGCCCGCCGCGACGGCGAGGCCTACGGCGCCTCCCGCCTCGCCGGCGATCTGCTGCCCATCTACGACAATCTCTCCCGCGCGCTCGACGCGGTGGGCGATGAGCTGAAGAAGGACAACGCCCCGCTCGTCGAAGGCATCGAGCTGACGATGCGCGCGCTGCTCGATACCTTCGGCAAGCACGGCATCGAGCAGGTCACGCCCGAAGTGGGCGACCGCTTCGACCCCAAGGTGCACGAAGCGATGTTCGAGGCACCCGTGCCGAACACCCGCGCCGGCGATATCATTCAGGTCATGGGCGCCGGATTCACCCTTCAGGGCCGCCTCCTGCGCGCCGCCCAGGTGGGCGTGTCGTCAACGCCGGCGAACTGACCCGGGTGCCTGTCCCGGCGGCACCCCCGGGGCGCTGCCCCGGACCCCGGGATATTTGACAGTCGAAGGGGGCCCCGTTGGGCCTCTTCCACGTTCATCTATCATTAAGCCTGTTGGGTCATCCTGACAGGGCGGTACAGGCGGGGACGCCGATGACCGCAGTCGAAGAGGCCGGTCTGTCGCAATTACGGCAGGCCGGCTTTCTTCGACTGCGAAATATCCTCGGGGGTGAATTGGCCAAAGGCCAAGAGGGGGCAGACAGCCCCCTTCGGCATCTCCGTCCGTGATGGTGGTTGGCCAGCGAAGCCCGCCTTACAGCAAGCCTTTGAGCCGGTAGACCAGATCCAGCGCCTCGCGAGGGGTCAGCTCGTCGGGGAGCACGTCTCTCAGCGCGGCCTCCACGTCGCTTTCCCGCGCTGCGGGTTTTGGGGCCGGCGGCGGGGCCGCGGCGAACAGCGGGAGATCGTCGATCAGAGCCGCCGAGGCGCCGCCCTCCCGCTCGCCTTCCTCCAGCGCCTTCAAGACGTCGCGGGCGCGCGCCACCGCCGCTTCTGGCAGGCCCGCGAGCCGGGCGACCTGTACCCCGTAGGAGCTTTCCGCCGCGCCCTCCTGCACCTCGTGCAGGAAGATCACGTCGCCCTCCCATTCGCGCACCGCGACATGGGCGTTCTCCACCCCATCCAGCCGCCCGGCCAGCGCTGCCAGCTCGTGGTAATGGGTCGCGAAGATGCCCCGGCAGCGGTTCACGGCCTGCAGGTGCTCCAGCACCGCCCAGGCGATGGAGAGCCCGTCCCACGTTGCCGTGCCGCGCCCGATCTCGTCGAGGATCACCAGTGCCCGGTCGTCGGCCTGGTGGAGAATCGCCGCCGTCTCCACCATCTCGACCATAAAGGTCGAGCGGCCCCTCGCGAGATCATCCGACGCGCCCACGCGGGAGAAGATCTGCGACACCAGCCCGATACAGGCCGCCTCCGCCGGCACATAGGCGCCGATCTGGGCGAGGATGGCGATGAGCGCGTTCTGCCGCAGGAAGGTGGATTTCCCCGCCATGTTCGGCCCGGTCAGCAGCCAGATCGCCGCCTCGCTCAGCCCGCAATCATTGGCGACGAAGGGCTTGCCCTCGCGCCGCAGCGCCTCCGCCACCACGGGGTGGCGCCCGGCGGTGATCTCGAAGGCGCGGCTGTCTTCCAGCACCGGGCGGGCCCAATCCTCGGCCGCCGCCAGCTCGGCCAGCCCGGCGGCGAGGTCGATCTCCGCCAATGCGCGGGCGAGGGTGCCGAGCGGGCCGGCCTCGGCCAGAACCGCCTCGCTCAGACGGGTGAAGATGCGCTTTTCCAGCTCCAGCGCCCGGCCCCCGGCGTTGAGGATGCGCGTCTCCAGCTCGTTCAGCTCGACCGTCGTGAAGCGAACCTGGCTGGCGGTCGTCTGGCGGTGGATGAACACCTCCGGAAGCGCCCGCATCTTCGCTTCATGCGTCGCGGTCACCTCGATGAAATAGCCCAGCACGTTGTTGTGCTTGATCTTCAACGCGCTCACGCCGGAGCGCTCGGCATACTCCGCCTGCATTCCGGCGATCACGCCGCGCCCCTCGTCGCGAAGGGTGCGGGCCTCGTCGAGCTCCTCGTCGAAGCCTTGCGCGGTGAAGCCGCCATCGCGCGCCAGCAGCGGCGGCTCGGCGATCAGGGCGGCGTCGAGCAGCTCGCCCAGCTCCTCCATCCCCGTCAGCGCGCCCGCCGCCTGCGCGAGCTCCTCCGGCAGTTCCTCGCCGTCGAGCCGTTCGGCGAGCCGCCCCGCCTCCGCCACGGAATCGCGGATGGCCGCGAGGTCACGCGGGCCAGCCCGGCCCAGCGATAGCCGCGAGAGCGCCCGGTCGATGTCATGCACCGCCCGCAGCCGCTCGCGCAGGTCGCGGCGGAGCCCGCCGGCCTCCACCAGTGCCGCCACGCCGGCCTGCCGGGCATGGATGGTGGCGAGGTCGCAGGAGGGCGCCGAGAGCCGCCGCTCCAGCAGGCGCGCCCCGGCGGCGGTGACGCTGCGGTCGATGCAGGCGAGAAGAGAGCCGGCGCGGCCGCCGCCCGTCGCATGGGTCAGTTCCAGCGAGCGGCGGGTCGCGGCATCGATCTGCATCATCGCCCCGGCCCGCTCGCGCTGCGGCGGGCGGAGGAGCGGCATCTGGCCGCGCTGGGTGAGGTCGAGATACTCCGCCAACGCCGCCATCGCGGCGATCTCCGCGCGGGTGAAGGCGCCGAAGCCCTCCAGCGAGGTGACGTTGAAGAGCCCGCAGAGCCGCCGCTCGCCGGCGGTGCTGTCGAAGGTGCCCTTGTGCACCGGCGTCAGCGCCGCGCCGGCCTCCTCTACGAGGCCCGCGTAGGGCGCCTCGACCCCCTCGGCCATCAGCACCTCGCGGGGGCCGAGGCGGGCGAGCTCCGGCGCCAGCCGCGAGGGCGCGCAGGTTGTCACCCAGAAGCCGCCGGTCGACATGTCGACCCAGGCGAGGGCGCCGTCATCGCGGACCTCGGCGAAGGCGGCGAGGAAGTTGTGGCGCCGCGCATCCAGCAGCGCCTCTTCGGAGAGCGTGCCGGGGGTCACCAGCCGCACCACCTCGCGTTTCACGACCGCCTTGTAGCCGCGCTTCTTGGCCTCCGCCGGGTCCTCCATCTGCTCAGCGATGGCGACGCGGAAGCCCTTGCGGATGAGTTGCAGAAGGTAGCCCTCGGCGGCGTGGACGGGCACGCCGCACATGGCGATATCCTCGCCGAGGTGCTTGCCCCGCTTGGTGAGCGCGATGTCGAGCGCCTCGGCGGCGGCGATCGCGTCGTCGAAGAACATCTCGTAGAAGTCGCCCATCCGGTAGAAGAGGAGGGCGCCGGGCTGGCTCTCCTTGATCTCCAGATATTGCGCCATCATCGGCGTGGCGCCGTCTGCGCTCATGCCTGCCCCCTTTGCCCGTGCTCCCGGTCGAGGCGGCAGAGTAGGGCGCGGGGCAGGCGGGCGAAAGGGTAAACCGACCCTAGAGAGAGAAGTAGTTCAGAGAGAGCAATAACAAAGAAGCTAGAGTCATTGAGATAGAAACTGAGAACAATACGGACGCAGAGAAACCAATTCCTATCAAGACTCTTTGAAGGCTACGCCACCGCGACAACGGTGACTTGGATGCCGTGTATCGAACGAGAAACGGAATGAGTGGAGCTGCAACGAAAACGAATGGATAACTCCGTAGGGCCCCGACAAAATTATTGAAGGCGTTGGCTTGGCTTCCAGGATCTTCATCAGGGATCGCACCAACTGGCAATGATAATAAAGCTAAGACTGCACCGAAGAGGGGAAGGGCATAGTCAAAGAATGTCCTAGATGCAGACTTTGACTCGTAAACTTCGGCCTCTGAAAGCGCTGACGCAAGAGACTCCTTTACCGGCCCATTTAGGTACACAGGCACATCGTCGGAGCTCCTATTTAGATGCAGCATCGAGAAGGCTTCCGCGTACGCTAAGACACCGAGACAACGGGTTAGATTCCTCTTCTGGAACTATGAAAACTTTGCCAGAATTTAAAAAGTGTTTCTGTGTTTCGGATGAATATGCGGCAAAAATAAAGATATGCCTTAGCGGCGCATAAGGGTTCAGTGTAACTCTATCTGAGGTGCGCCTGACTTGGGCGGCCAAAGTATATTTGTGCTTATCGACGGTGCGATAAGTCTTGTAGAGTTTTTTTGGACTTCGGCCCGTGCCAATAATCGAGAAGGACAGATTTCCAGTTACGGTAGGTACCCAGCCGACATATGTATCGGTCATCAGCTTCCGAAAATACTCTTTAAATAGTCGTCTGAAAGGCGGGTATTCCGCACTACCACCCCGGAACTATCCTGCTCCATCCCTTCTACAACTCTAGGATCATTGCCGACTTCAAAGGATGGTTTGACCTTTCCTTGGCTGACGGAAGATAAGTCTCCTTGGAGTCGTTGAGCTTCCTCAAATCGATGCCTTCCGGCGCGGATAATTGTCCAAGAAAGAACGATGGAAAAGACTGTCACAATCGCCAACGCAACCACGAAGATCGAAAAAAGCAACTCCATCTCTTCCTCCGAATCGGTTCCGCTATCTAGTCTCTGACTATGAGTCAAGCCTGACTCTGTGGCAAGTCGAAAGCTTGAACAATTTTTTGACCGATGCTCGCGGTTCTAGATCGTTCTGGCTATGGAGTGGTTGGCAAACGGAGGAGCCCCACATGGCCAAGCCGCGTTTCACGCGCGAAGACGCGCTGACGTTCCACATGGAGCCGACGCCCGGCAAATGGGAGGTGACGGCCACCGTGCCGATGACCACCCAGCGGGACCTCAGCCTCGCCTATTCCCCCGGCGTCGCCATCCCCTGCGAGGCCATCGCCGAGAACCCGGAGACGGCCTACGACTACACCAACAAGGGCAATCTCGTCGCCGTCATCTCCAACGGCACGGCGGTGCTCGGCCTCGGCAACCTCGGCGCGCTGGCCTCCAAGCCGGTGATGGAAGGCAAGTCGGTGCTCTTCAAGCGCTTCGCCGACATCAACTCCATCGACCTGGAGCTCGACACCGAGGACGCGGACGCCTTCTGCGACGCCGTCCGCCTGATGGGTCCGTCCTTCGGGGGCATCAACCTCGAGGATATCAAGGCGCCCGAGTGCTTCATCATCGAGCAGCGCCTGAAGGAGGAGATGGACATCCCCGTCTTCCATGACGACCAGCATGGAACGGCGGTGATCTGCGCCGCGGGGCTCATCAACGCGCTGCACCTCTCGGGCAAGAAGATCGAGGACGTCCGCATCGTGCTCAACGGCGCCGGCGCGGCGGGGATCGCCTGCCTGGAGCTCATCAAGTCGATGGGCGCCACGCCCGACAATTGCATCATGTGCGACACCAAGGGCGTCATCTATCAGGGCCGCACCGAGGGCATGAACCAGTGGAAATCGGCGCATGCCGCGGTGACCGACAAGCGCAGCCTCGCCGAGGCGATGGAGGGGGCCGATGTCTTCCTCGGCGTTTCCGTCAAGGGCGCCGTTACGCGTGAGATGGTGGCCAGCATGGCGCCGGACCCGGTGATCTTCGCCATGGCCAACCCCGACCCCGAGATCACGCCGGAGGAGGCGCACGAAGTTCGCGAGGATGCCATCGTCGCCACCGGGCGCTCCGACTACCCCAACCAGGTCAACAACGTCCTCGGCTTCCCCTACCTCTTCCGCGGGGCGCTGGATATACACGCCCGCGCCATCAACGACGATATGAAGATTGCCTGTGCGCAGGCCCTCGCGGCGCTGGCGCGCGAGGATGTGCCCGACCAGGTGGCGCTGGCCTATGGCCGCAACCTGACCTTCGGGCGCGATTACATCATCCCGACGCCCTTCGACCCCCGGCTGATCCACAAGATCCCGCCCGCCGTCGCCCGCGCCGGCATGGCCACCGGCGTCGCGCGCCGCCCGATCATCGATATGGAGAGCTATGAGCAGGCGCTCATGGCGCGGATGGACCCGACGGCGAGCGTGCTTCGCGGCCTCTATGCCCGCGCCCGGGCGGCGCAGGCGAAGATCGTCTTCGCCGAGGGCGACGATCCGCGCGTGCTGCGCGCTGCCGTCAACTTCCAGCGCTCCGGCCTTGGCCGGGCCGTGGTGGTGGGGCGCGAATCCGATGTGGCCGAGAAGCTCGGCGCCGCCGGGATGGGCGATGCGGTGGGCGAGCTGCAGATCGTCAATGCGGCGATCACCGACCAGCTCGAGACCTACAAGGATTTCCTTTACAACCGCCTGCAGCGCAAGGGCCACGACGCGCAGGACATTCACCGCCTCGCCGCGCGCGACAGGCACGTCTTTGCCGCGCTGATGCTGGCGCATGGACATGCCGACGGCATGGTCACCGGCGCTACCCGCAAGAGCGCGCATGTGCTGGAGCTGATCAACCACGTCTTCAACGCCGGCCCGCATGATGGCGCCGTCGGTGTTTCCGCGCTCATGCACAAGGGCCGCATCGTGCTGATCGCCGATACGCTGGTGCATGAATGGCCCGAGGAAGGCGATCTCGCCGATATCGCCGAGCGCGGCGCGGCAGTGGCGAAGCATCTCGGCCTTGTGCCGCGCGTCGCCTTCGTCTCGTTCTCGACCTTCGGCTACCCCGTCTCGGAACGGTCGGAGAAGATGCATCGCGCCCCGCTGGAGCTGGAGCGGCGCGGGGTGGATTTCGAGTTCGAGGGCGAGATGGCAGTGGACGTGGCGCTGAACCCGCGCTCGGCCGAGAACTACCCGTTCTCGCGCCTCACCGGCCCGGCCAACGTGCTGGTGGTACCGGCGCGGCACTCCGCCTCGATCTCGGTCAAGCTGATGCAGGAGATGGCGGGGGCGACGGTGATCGGGCCGATCCTCACCGGCATCGACAAGCCGATCCAGATCTGCTCGACGCTGAGCAACGTGAACGACATCCTCAACATGGCCGTCATGGCGGCCGTGAAGGTCGGGTAGGGGCAGACCATGACGATCTATAATCTCGGCTCGATCAATATCGACCATGTGTACCGCGTGCCGCACATCCCGGCGCCGGGGGAAACTCTGGCCTCCACCGATGTCTCGCAGGGCCTCGGCGGCAAGGGCGCCAACCTTTCCGTTGCTGCGGCGAAAGCGGGGGCGGAGGTCGTGCATATCGGCGCCGTCGGCGAGGGCGGCGGGCTGGCGCTGGCCGAGCTAGAGCGTCACGGCGTGTCGCTCGCCCATGTGGCGCGGCGGGGCGGGCCGACGGGCCACGCGATCATCACGGTCGACGAGGGCGCCGAGAATGCCATCGTGCTGCTGCCCGGCGCCAACCTGTCGCTGACCGAGGGCGAGGTGGCTGCGGCGCTGGAGGGTGCCAAGCCCGGCGATCTGTTCGTGACGCAGAACGAGACCAACATGCAGATCGAGGCCGCCGCCCTGGCCCACAAGGCCGGCCTGCGCATCTGTTACTGCGCGGCCCCGTTCGACGCCGCCGCGACACAGGCGATTCTCCCGCAGACCGATCTGCTGATCCTCAATGCCGTCGAGGCCAGCCAGCTTGAGGACGCCACGGGCGATGCCCCCGCGGCGCTGGGCGTGGCGGATGTGATCGTCACGCGCGGCGGCGACGGGGTCACTTGGCACGGCGTGGACGGCGCGCGCGATTTTCCGGCCATCAAGGTCTCCCCCGTCGATACCACTGCGGCGGGCGACACTTTCGCCGGATATCTGCTCGCCGGTCTGGGTGAGGGGATGGCGATGGAGGCGGCCATCGGCCTTGCCCAGAAAGCCGCGGCGCTGAAGGTCACGCGGGCCGGGGCAGCCACCGGTATCCCCCTTCGTTCGGAAATCGAATAACCCTCATTGGGAGAAGCGAGAGCCGTCGCGGCAATTTGCCGCCCGATCAGGCTGGCGTCAGCCTCCCTACGCATTATGTTCAACGCCAAATGGCCATCTTTATGGCCAGGACAAGCAGGAGGAATTCATGAAGCCGATCATTCTCGCGGGCCTTGCCGCGCTCGTTACCGCCCCGGCCTTTGCCCAGGACGAGATGATGGGAGACGCCGAAAGCGGCGAATCCCTGTTCTCCCGTCAGTGCGTGGCGTGCCACGTCGTTGTCGATGACGAGGGCGAAACCATTGCCGGCCGCAGCGCCCGCACTGGTCCCAACCTCTACGCGCTCAACCAGCGCGCCGTCGGCAGCCAGGAAGACTTCCGCTATTCCGACTATCTGCCGGAAGTCGGCGCCGAAGAGGGCCATCCCTGGACCCAGGAGTGGTTCGTCGAATACGTGCAAGACCCCACCGGCTTCCTGCGCGCCCATCTTGACGACAGCTCGGCCCGCTCGAAGATGGCCTTCCAGGTTCGCCGCGAAGAAGACGCCTATGACATCTGGGCGTTCCTCTCGAGCCTGACGCCCACGGACGAGATGGAAGGCGAAGACGGCGCGACGGACGACGAGGCCGCGGAAGACTCGTCGAACTAAGTCCCTTGCCTCTGCCCCGGCGGCGCTGAAAAGTGGCGCCATGGCAGAGGTTTCCACACATATGTCCGAGGAGGATGCCCGCAACGAGCGCATCCTCCTCTGGCTGAACGGCAGGATCGTTCCGAAAGCGGAGGCCTTGGTCTCCGTTTATGATTCCGGCTTCATGCTCGGCGATGGCGTATGGGAGGGGCTGCGGCTGTATCCCGGTGGCTGGTCCTTCCTCGATGAGCACCTGGCGCGGCTGTTCGAGGCGGCCAAGGCGATCGACCTCGATATCGGCATGACGCCCGATCAGGTGGCCGATGCGCTGGAAGAGACGCGGGCCGCCAATGAGATGACCGGCGATGCCCATGCCCGCCTGATGGTGACGCGGGGCGTGAAGCACCGGCCGTTCCAGCACCCGTCGCTGTCCCGCTCCGGCCCCACGGTGGCCATCATCATGGAGCACAGCAAACCCGCCATCGGCCGGCCGATCAGGCTGGCGACGGTGCCGCATATCCGGGGCCTGCCGATGAGCCAGGACCCGAAGCTGAACTCCCATTCCAAGCTCAACTGCATCCTCGCCTGCATCGCCGCCGAGAAGGCGGGGGCGGACGAGGCGCTGATGCTGGATGTGCATGGGTTCGTGAACACCACCAATGCCTGCAATTTCTTCATCGTGCGCAAGGGTGAGGTTTGGACCTCGACGGGCGATTACTGCATGAACGGCATCACGCGGGCGAAGGTCATCCAGCTCTGCCGCGAGACCGGCATCCCGGTCTTCGAGAAGAACTTCAGCCTGGTCGACACTTACGGCGCCGACGAGGCCTTCCTCACCGGCACCTTCGGCGCGCAGACGCCGGTGTCGCAGATCGACGGCAGGGTGATCGGCACCGGGCAGCTCGGGCCGGTGACGGAGCGCATTCGCGGGCTCTACAAGGCGCTGGTGGGCGCGTGAGGCTGGCCATGTGGAGCGGGCCGCGGAACCTCTCGACCGCGATGATGTACAGCTTCGCCGCGCGGGGCGACTGCGCGGTGGTCGACGAGCCGTTCTACGGGGCGTGGCTCAAGACGAGCGGCGCGGATCACCCGATGCGGGGCGAGATCATCGCCGACATGGTGTGCGACGCGCAGGCGGTGGCCGAGGCGCTGGCCGGTCCGATCCCCGGCGGCCGCCCGCATCTCTACCTCAAGGTCATGCCGCACCAGATGCCGCAGGGCTTCCCCCTCGGCTGGGCGGAGGGCTGCGTGAACGCCCATCTCATCCGCCACCCGGCGCGGGTGGTGGCGAGCTACGGCGCCAAGCGCGACCTGCCGGACCTCGAAGAGCTCGGCTACCGGCAGCAGGTGCAGATGTGGCGCCGGCTGCCCGGCCCGGTGATCGACAGCGCCGACATCCGCGCCGATCCGGCGGCGGCGCTGGCCAGGCTTTGCGCCGAGGTGGGCCTGCCGTGGACGGAGGCGATGCTGAGCTGGCCGAAGGGCGGGCGGCCCGAGGATGGCATCTGGGCGCGCCATTGGTACCCGGCCGTGCACGCCTCGAACGGCTTCGCCGGGGCCGAGGGGCCGCTGCCGGAGCTCACGGGCCGCGCTGCGGATTTGGTGGCCGAGGCGCTTCCGTATTATAAGGAGATGAAACGGGAGGCGATCTGATGGCGGCAGCACCCCCACGCGAGATGGACGCAGAGCAACTCGCCCGCATCATGGCGGATTACGAGGCGGAGCGGCGCCGCTATCTGACTTGGCTGGGCGCGCTCTATGCCGGGGCCGCGATCCTGTTCGCCGCCGGGCTGCTGCTGGGCCTCGCTGGCGAGACCTTCTGGGTGATCTTCTTCTTCGCCGTGGCGGCGCTTGTCTATGCTCCCATCGCGCTCAACGCGCGGCTGCGCGACCGGCAGAGCCGGCGCATCCTGCCGGTGCTGGCGGGGGCGGTGGGGCTGACGCATCGCTGGGGGCGGGCGCCGGTGAATGAGCTGCAGGCCAAGGGGCTGGTCTCGAAGAACGCTGCCAGCGTTCGCGACGATGACATCCTGTCGGGCGAGGTCGCCGGGGTGAGCTTCACCGCGTGGGACCTTCGCCTGCGCACCGGCGGCGAGAACAGCAGCACCGTCTTCGACGGGCTGGTCGTGGCCTTCGAGCCGGCGGGCGTGGCGGAGGTTTTCGTGGGCGACCCCTTGGGGCGCATGCCGGACAATGCCCTCCTTCGAAAGATGATCGAGCGCATGGCGGCGCCGCCGGAAGGCTTTGAAGAGGCGGAGCAGTTCGAGCATGAGGGGCGCCCGCTCGCCGCCTATGCGCGCGGCGGGGAGGCACTGGCGTTCGATGCGGCCGCCGCCTTTGCCGCCACGGCGGCGGAGGTGCCGGAGGGGGCGCATCTCTTTCGCGTCTACCAGTCGGGCGGCGGGGCCACGCTGTCGGTGACGATCACCGGCGGGCTGCTAGACGTGGGCCATCTCTTCACCGGCCCGGAGGCGCTGCGCCAAAAGCTCGACCGGGCGCTGGCGCGGATGAGCCTGCCGGTGCGGCTGGCGCTGGCGTGGACCGAGGCTCAGGCGGAGGCTCAGCGCCCGAGATAGGCGGCAAGTCCCGGCGGTGGATCGTCGAGCAGCGCGCCCGTGGGCGCGGGTGGCAGGGCGCGCCCGTCTTCCACCACGATCACCTGATCGGCGATGGCGCGGGCATCCGCCGGGTCATGCGTGACCATCAACAGCGTCTTGCCCGCCGGGCGGAGCGTCGCGGTCACCAGCGCCAGCATCTCGGCCTTGAGGCCGGGGCCGAGCGCGGCGAAGGGCTCGTCCATCAGTACCAGCGGCTTGTCGGCCAAGAGGATGCGGGCAAGCGCGGCGCGGCTGCGCTGGCCGCCGGAGACCTCCGCCGGGCGGCGAGGGCCGAGGTTTTCCAGCCCGACCCGCGACAGGGCGTCGGCCACCTTCGGGGAGGCGGCGTGCTTGAGCGACGGGCCGAGGGCGAGGCCGACGTTCTGGGCGAGGGTCAGGTGGGGGAAGAGGTTGTGCTCCTGAAAGAGCATGGTCACCGGGCGCTGGGCGGGGGCGGCGTCCGTGACGTCCTCCCCCTGCCAGAGGATGCGGCCCGAGGCAGGCGCGAGGAAGCCGGCGATGCCGGAGAGCAGCGTCGACTTGCCGCCGCCGGAGGGGCCCATGACGGAGATGGTCTGGCCCTCGGGGATCGTGAGATCGGCGGAGAGCGTGAAGCCGCCCTGTGTGAGGGTGAGGGCCTGAAGGGCCAATCCGTCAGCGGGCATCGCGGCCTCCCCGGTCGAAGATCCAGAACAGCCCGAAGGCCATGATGACGAGGAGGAGCCCGGCGCCCGCCGCCTCCTCCATCCGGTAGGCGCCCATGGCGCGCGACATGGCGAGCGGCAGCGTCTGCTGCTCCTGGCTCGCGAAGAGGGCGATGACGCCGAGATCGCCCATCGCCATGGCGCCGATCAGGCCGGCGGCGAAGCCGATGGGGCCACGCGCGAGGGGGGCGAGCATGAGGCGCCAGCGGGAGAGGCCGGCGAGGCCCAGCTGGTCGGCGAGGCGGCCGTAGTTCATCTCCGCCTGCTGCAGCGCCGGGCGCAGGATGCGGTAGGCGAAGGGCAGGGCGATGACGGCGTTGACGGCGATGGTGGCGGGTAGGGCCAGCGCCTCCGGCCGGATGAGGCGGAAGAGGATGATGAATATCCCCGTGCCGGTGACGAGCGACGAGGCGGCCAGCGGCAGGGCGGAGGCGACCTCCGCCAGACGCCCGCCGGAGCGCGCCATGAGAAGGGCGAGCGCCATGGAGAGGGCGGTGGCCGAGAGCGCGACGATCAGCGAGCGGAGGGCGGCGCGCCAGATCGTCGGCGGCAGCTCCGCGATACCGGCGAGGCCGGAGGTGACGACGGCGGCGAGCGGCAGGAGGAGGAAGGCGCCGGCGAGGGCGATGACGAGCGCGTCGAGCCAGAGGGGGCCGGGCGGCAGTCGCGGTGGCAGGCCGAGGCCGGGGGCGGCGACGGGGGCGAGCGCGACGCGGCGGGCGAGGGCCAGCGCGATCAGGCAGACGCCGCATTGCGCGGCGGCCATGAGGGCGGCCTTGCCGAGATCGTACTCGAAGCGGAGCGCCTGGTAGATCGCGAGCTCCAGCGTCGTCGCCCGGGGGCCGCCGCCGAGGGTGAGCGCGACGGCGAAGCTCGTCAGGCAAATGAGGAAGATCAGGAGGAACGCCCCGGGCAGGCGGTCCCGCAGCATCGGCCATTCGAGAAAGCGGAAGCGGGGGAGATCCAGCGCTTCGGCCAGCCGCCAGTGCTCCCCCGGGATCGAGGCGAAGCCGGAGAGGAGCATCCGGGTCGCCAGCGGCAGGTTGAAGAAGACATGGGCGAGGATGACGCCATGCGCGCCGTAGATGGAAAGCGGCGGCATGCCGAGCGGGCCGAGGGCCGCGTTGAGCCAGCCGTTGCGGCCGAATATGGCGACGAGGCCGAAGACGGCGACGATCACCGGCAGGATGAACGGCGCGCCGATCAGGCTGATGAAGAGCGACCGGCCGGGGAAACGGCGGCGCATCAGGGCGCGGGCGACGGGCACGGCGAAGAGGCAGGAGAGGAGGGCGGAGAGCCCAGCCTGCCAGAGCGTGAAACGGAACGCCGCCCAGTCGCCGGGGGAGGGCATCCCCGCCCCCCCGGCGCGCAGGGCCACGGCCCCCAGCGGCACCAGCACGAAGGCCAGCACCGCGAGGGACGCGGCCCATCCGGGCAGGCGCGGCCTTATTGCGAGAGCGCCGTGCGCCACGTCTCGATGGCCTCCTCGCGGCGGGCCTGCGCCTCTTCGGGGGAGTAGAGCAGCGCCGTCTCCGGCATCACCAGCCCCTGCCAGCCCTCGCCGAGCCCGCCTTCGGGCAGGACGACCGGGAACATCCAGTTCGTCTCGGGGATCGGGCCCTGGAAGCCGTCGGTCAACATGAAGGCGAGGAAGGCGTCGGCCAGCTCCGGCACGTCGGTGGAGGCGAGTTTGCCGGCCACCTCGACCTGCATGTAGTGCCCCTCCTCGAACGGCCAGGCGACCTTGGTGTCATCGTCCTCGGCGACGAGGTGGTAGGCCTCCGACGTATTGTAGGAGAGCGCCGCATCCGCCTCGCCCTCGGTGAAGAGGCCGTAGGCCTCCGACCAGCCGGGGGTGACGGTGAGGATGTTGTCGCTGAGCGCCTCCCAGATCGCGGGGGCCTCGTCGCCGTAGGCGGCCTCGACCCAGTAGACGAGCCCGAGCCCGGGGGTGGAGGAGCGCGGGTCCTCGATCACCACCTGGATGTCGCTGTCGGCCAGCTCGCGGAACGAGGTGGGCGCCTCGATGGAGGCGTCGCCCATGAAGGCGAAGTAGCCCCAGTCATAGGGCAGGAAGGTGGGGTCGGTCCATTCGATGGGGATGTCGAGGGCCGGGGTTTCGATGCCGTGCGGCGCGAAGAGGCCGGTCGCGGTGGCTTCGGCGGTGAGGTTGGTATCCAGCCCGAGGATGATGTCGGCGTCGGTGCTGCCCCCTTCCAGCCGGAGCCGGGAGAGCAGGGCGGCGCCGTCGCCGAAGGCCTCGAAGCGGACATCGCAGCCGCAGGTGGCCTCGAAGTTTTCCTCGATCACCGGGCCGGGGCCGTAATCGGCGACGAAGCTGTCGTAGGTGTAGATCGTGAGTTCGGGCGTCTGGGCCATGGCTGCGGTGGCAGCGAAGCTCAGCCCCGTGGCGAGAATGGTGCGCATCGTGCGGTCCTCTCATGCGGGGCGGAAAGACGGCATGAGAGCGGTATCGAGCGCTCGTACCTTCCCTCCGCCGGTTCTAACCGGTTCAGGTTCAACGGGTTCGCGGATCTCCGCATCTCAGCCCGGCATCACAGCCGGGTCCCCCGAGGTGAGGCGGAAGATAGGGATCGGGCGGGCGGGCGCAAGGGGGGGTGAGCAGGAAGGGGAGCCGGGTAGGGGGGCCCTTGTCGCTTATGAGCAACCCGTTCCCGCTCCTTCCCCCGCGCGGAATCAAGCCGCAGGCGCCGCGCGAGCGCCGGCCCGTCCCGGCGGGCTGGCGCTCTGGTGACGTTGGCGCGGAGCTCGCCGCGAGGAGGGGCTTTGCGGGCATAAAGCACGATAGCGGAACGGTTGTGGCGCCACCCCACGGGCCGGCGTGCGAGGTTGGCGCTTGGGGCTTGCCGGGGGCTTGGGTTGAGAACTCACCCTACATTGGCGAGCCGATGTTCCCTGCCCGCAGCCGACGCAAGCCCGAGGGGGTTTGCGATAGCCCGCGCATGGCCCTAGAGATGGCCCGCCTGCCAAGGAGCCGCCCCATGAGCCAGAACAGCTACGGCCACCTCTTCCGCGTCACCACCTGGGGCGAGAGCCACGGGAAGGCGCTCGGCGCCGTGGTGGATGGCTGCCCGCCGGGCATCGCCCTGACCGAATCCGACATCCAGCCCTGGCTCGATGCCCGCCGCCCCGGCCAGTCGAAGCATACGACCCAGCGCAAGGAGCCCGACGAGGTGGAAATCCTCTCGGGCACCTACGAGGGGCAGACGACCGGCACGCCGATCTCTCTGATGATCCGCAATACCGATCAAAGGTCGAAGGATTACAGCGACATCGCGAAGCAGTTCCGCCCCGGCCATGCCGACCTGACCTATCACCTGAAATACGGCCTGCGCGATCCGCGCGGCGGCGGGCGCAGCTCTGCCCGCGAGACGGCGGCGCGGGTGGCGGCGGGCGGCGTGGCGCGCGCCGCGCTGGGTGCGCTGGTGCCGGACCTGAAGATCACCGGCTACATGGTGCAGATGGGCGAGAAGGGCATCGACCGGAGCCGGATGGACCTCGCCGAGATCGGCCGCAACGACTTCTGGTGCCCCGATCCGGGCGCGGTGGAGGAATGGGCCGCTTATCTCGACTGGCTGCGCAAAGACGACCACAATTCCGTCGGCGCCGTGATCGAGGTGGTGGCCGAGGGCGTGCCCGCCGGCCTTGGCGCCCCCGTCTATGGCAAACTCGACACCGAGCTGGCGGCGGCGATGATGAGCATCAACGCGGTGAAGGGCGTCGAGATCGGCGCGGGCTTCGGCGCGGCGGCGCTGACGGGCCGCGACAATGCCGACGAGCTGTTCTGGGGCGAGAACGAGGGGCTCTCGTTCAGCTCGAACCACGCCGGCGGCATTCTCGGCGGCATCTCCTCCGGCCAGCCGGTGGTGGTGCGCTTCACGGTGAAGCCGACCTCTTCGATCCTGTCGCCGCGCCAGTCGATCACGGTGGACGGCGAGCCGGTGGAGCTGATCACCAAGGGCCGGCACGACCCCTGCGTCGGCATCCGCGCGGTGCCGGTGGGCGAGGCGATGATGGCGGCGGTGCTGCTCGACCACCTGTTGCTCGACCGGGGCCAGACCGGCGGCGTGCGCGGCCATATCGGCCCGGCGTGAGCCTGCGGCGCCGGGTCTGATTGCACTCGTCGCGATCTGGGTCTACCTGCGAAAGTGACCCCCCGCGAAGGCCAGATGTGATGAGCGAGCCCAGTACCGGATCGATCTTTGGCCGTGGCGTGCGCGACGCTCTGCCCTTCGTCATCGTCGTCGGCCCTTTTGCGTTTCTGTTCGGCGTCGTTTCGGCTGAGGCCGGGCTGAACCTGCTGGAAATCTTCTCCTTTTCCTTCATCGTCGTCGCCGGCGCCTCGCAGCTGGCCGCCCTGTCGGTGCTGCAGGATCACGGCACGGCGCTGATTGCCATCATCACCGGCTTCGCCGTGAACCTGCGCATGGCGATGTATTCCGCCTCGCTCACGCCCTGGCTGGGCGGGCTGCCGCCGCTGAAACGCATGTTTGCCGCCTATCTCATGGTCGACCAGACCTATGCCCTCTCGATGGTGCGCTATGAGCAGAACCCGGGTTGGAGCCTCGGTCAGCGGCTGGGCTACTACCTCGGCACCGCCTCTGTCATCATGCCGGTCTGGTATGTCACCACGATCATTGGGGCGCTGACGGGGCAGAACGTGCCCGACAGCTTCGCGCTCGATTTCGCCATGCCCATCGCCTTCCTGTCGCTGATCGCCCCGGCGCTGCGTACGCCGGCACACATCGCGGCGGCCTTCGTCTCGATCGTGTTCGCGCTGTTGCTGGCGGGGCTGCCCTCGGGCTTCGGGCTGCTCATCTCGGCGGTGCTGGCCATGATGGCGGGCGCGCAGGTCGAGCTTTGGATGGAGCGGCGGAAGGGGGCAGCGGCATGATCTCGCACGGCACGATGTGGATCGTCATCGTCGGCCTCGGCATCGGGACCTTCCTGATCCGCTATTCCTTCCTCGGCCTGATCGGCGAGCGGAAGATGCCGCCCTGGGTGCTGCGGCACCTGCGCTACACGCCCGTCGCCGTGATCCCCGGCCTCGTCGCGCCGCTGGTGATCTGGCCGAGCGCAACGGATGGCCAGCTCGACCCCCCGCGGCTGGTGGCCGCGCTGGTGGCGCTGGTGGCCGGTTACCTGGGCAAGTCGGCTGTCTGGGCGATGGTGGCGGGGGCGGTGGCGCTGTACGCCGGGCTCTGGCTGCAGGGCTAGCGGTCGGCGGCGCGCTCTTCCGCCTCGGCCGCGGCGGCGACGGGATCGTATCGTTCCAGCTCGAGGAAGCGGTCGTCCTCATCCTCTTCGTGGAAGTACGAGGTTACGACACCGGGGATCTTGGTGAACTGGGCTTCGAGGTTTTCGGGGTAGAGCGTCTTGCGGATGCTCCCGAGGCCGGGAAGCTGCTGCAGGATGCCCGCCGTGGCGCGCGCGCAGCCGGCCTTCGGCACCGGGCCGGCGGCGAGGGCGAGCTGGAGCGCCTGCTCGGCGATGGCGTCGGAGACGATGAGATCCTGGCGGACGAGGTAATACGTCACCCGGGCGTGGAACTTCATATAGAGCATCTCGACGGCGGGCGTGATGCCGAAGAACACGTCGTTTCGCTCGGGGATCGTCTCGTGCTCGAACGTTCCGGCGGGGTCGAAGATGATGCGCTGGCTGGCGTTGATCATCAGGCCCGTATGCGCGCCGCGGTCATCGGCCGTGCTGCGCACCGTGAAGAGCGTGAGCTGCGGTGGGCCAGGGTGGCGATAGGTGACACGCTGGACGAACTCGTCCGGCGCCCAGACAGCTTCGCCCGCACCACAGCCGGCCGCGGCCAGAGGCAGGCCGATCAGGAAGGTGCGGCGCTGCATCGGCTGGGTTACGCGCCGATGAGGGCGAGGAAGATCAGGGCGATGATGATGACGATGGCCGACCGGCTGACCAGCTTCATGAAGCCGTCGAAGGTGGCCTCCTGCGCAGTGGTATCCATTTCGCCATGCTTGTGTTCGGCCATGTCCGTCGCTCCTGAACGCGTTCCTCGGCTGATCTAGCCGATCCGTCCGGCGGTGTCAGCCCCTGAGGTGGGCGGTTGAAGAGACGTGGTGTCGCGAAGGTGGATGGGGCGCAGCGTCATACCGCTGCCGCTGCTCTCCCCGCCCGGAATCAACCCGTAGGCGCTCTGGCTGTCGTATGCGCTGAGCTGGCCACGAGGAGGGGCGTTGCGGTCATAAAGCGCTGTAGCGGAGAGAGAGCGGCGACACCCCACGGGCAGGCGACCGCCCGGCTACCGGAGCATTTGTGGAGAGCGAGATCGGAGCCGACCTTCGCGCTGCGACCTCACAACGCCTGCCAGTGCCACACGCCATCGACCTCCTCCCGGCTCACGTCGCCGCGCAGCCATAGGTGGTTGAGATGGGCGAGCGTTTCACCGAGGGCCAGCGTGTAGCTGTCGCGCCCGATCTCGCGCGCGAAAAGCACCGGAAAGCACTCATGCCCCACCCTCGGCTCGGCGAGGAATTCCATCAGCCGGGCCAGGGCGCCCACGTGGTTGTCGGCGAGCTGGCGCATGCGGAAGGGCAGGCCCCGATAGGGCAGGCGGTGCCCGGGCAGGACGAGCTGCTCGGGCGTGGCGAACACGGCGAGGCGCTCGCAGCTCTCGAACCACTCCGCCAGCGGGTCGGCATCCGGCTCGAACTGGTGGACGGAGATGTTGGGCGAGATGCGCGGCAAAAGCTGGTCGGCGCCGATCACCAGCGGCTCATCCTCGGCCCAGAAGGTTGCCTGCTCGGGCGCGTGGCCGCCGCCCATGCGCACCCGCCAGTCGCGCCCGGCGAGGCGGATCACCTCGCCCTCCTGCAGCCGCCGGTAGCCGGCCGGAAGGGGGGCGACGATATCGGCAAAGTTGAAGGGCCGCTGCCCCTCGCGCGCGGCCAGCTCGGCCGCGTCCATCCCGGCGCGGCGCCAGAAGGCCATGGCCTCGGGCGTGGGCGCCTCTTCGACATCCAGCACCAGCATCCGGGCGAGCATCCAGCCGGTGCGCGGCATCCAGAGTTCGGCACCGCGCTCGATCATCCAGCCGGCAAGTCCGACGTGATCGGGGTGGTGATGGGTGACGATGACGCGGGCCACGGGCTTGCCCGCCATCGGCCCGTCCAGCAGCGCCTCCAGCGCGGCGCGTCCCTTGGCCCAGTTGAGACCCGTGTCGATCAGCGTCCAGCTGTCGCCCTCATCGGCGATGTAGAGATTGACGTGGTCGAGCTTCATGGGCAGCGGCAGGCGTGCCCAATAGAGCCGGTCGGCCACCTCCCACATCTCGCCGATGCCGGGCGCAGTCTCGAACGGATGGGTCAGCTCGGTCACGCCAGCAGCTCGTCTGCCGTGGGCAGGCCGCCGGTGCCGGCCTCGCGCACATGGGCGAGCAGGCCCGCATGCTCCGGCAGCATCCGGCGCAGGTAGAACCCCGCGAGCGACACCCGCTCCGGCCCGCCATGGCGCGCGGCGCACAAATGCGCCTGCCCGCCGAGCACCAGCGCGAAGGCCCGCAGGAACGGCACGGCCACGCCACCGCGCGCATGCGGCTCCATCGCCAGAAGGTACTCCGTCGCCTCGCGGAGCGATTCTGCGGCCTGCCAGAGCGCATCTGCCATCTCGGGCATCTCGCTCTTAGAAGCGACGGCCTCGGCGATCACCGTATCGATCAGCGCGAAGGCGGCCTCGCCGCCGTCGGCGAGCTTGCGCCCGACCAGATCGAGCGCCTGGATGCCGTTTGTGCCCTCGTAGATCGCCGTCACCCGCACGTCGCGGGCGAACTGGGCGGCGCCGGTTTCCTCGATGAAGCCCATGCCGCCATGCACCTGGATGCCCATCTGCGCGACCTCGCAGCCGGTATCGGTGCCGAAGGCCTTGGCGATGGGCGTGAGCAGCGCGGCGCGGGCGGCCCAGCCGGGCTCGCCGGTGGCCTTGGCCATGTCGAGCGCGCCGGCGCACATCAGTGCGATGGCGCGGGCGGCGTAGGTTTGCGCGCGCATGGTAGAGAGCATGCGGCGCACGTCGGTATGCTCGATGATGGTGCCCCGCCCGCCGGCGCGGCCCTGCTTGCGGTCGGTCGCATAGGCGAGCGCGGCCTGCGTGGCAGCCTCGGCGACGCCGATGCCCTGCGTTCCCACGCCGAGGCGGGCGTTGTTCATCATGGTGAACATCGCCGCCATGCCGCCATGCTCGGCGCCGACGAGCCAGCCGGTGGCGCCCTCGTAGCTCATCACCGCGGTGGGGGAGCCATGCAGGCCGAGTTTGTGCTCGAGCGACACGACGCGGAAGCTGTTGGCCTCGCCGGGGGTGCCGTCCTCGTTGGGGATCAGCTTCGGCACCATGAAAAGCGAGATGCCCTTGGTGCCCGCCGGGCCGTCCGGCAGGCGGGCGAGGACGAGATGGCAGACATTCTCGGTGAAGTCGTTGTCGCCCCAGGTGATGTAGATCTTCTGGCCGGTGATGGCATAGGTGCCGTCGCCCTTGGGCTCGGCCTTCGTCGTCAGCGCGCCGACGTCAGAGCCGGCCTGCGGCTCTGTCAGGTTCATGGTGCCCATCCACTCGCCGGAGGTGAGCTTGGGCAGGTACAGCGCCTTCAGCTCGTCCGAGGCGTGGTGCTCCAGCGCCTCGATCTGGCCCTGGCTCATCAGCGGGGCGAGTTGCAGGGCAAGGCAGGCGCCGGAGAACATGTCGTTGACGGCGGTGGTGAGGGTGAGGGGCAGGCCCATGCCGCCCGAGCTTTCCTCGGCCGAGATGCCGATCCAGCCGCCCTCGGCGATGGCGCGGAAGCCCTCAGCAAAGCCGGGCGGTGTGCGCACGATGCTGTTCTCGAGCCTGGCGGGGTGCAGGTCGCCGGGGCGCTGAAGCGGGGCGAGGACATCCGAGGCGAGCCGGGCCGCCTCGGTCAGGATCGCCTCTGCCGTGTCGCCGCCAGCTTCAGAGAAGCGGGGCGTGGCGGTGATGGCATCGTACTGCGTCAGCGATCGCAGCAGGAGGCGGAAATCGTCGAGCGTTGGCACATAGGGCATGGAAAACCTCACTTGTGCCGGAGGCTAGCGACCCCCCGCCGCCACGCAAACGCAAACGCCGCGTCACGGGATCGCAGGTGCCCCGGCGCCTGCGGGCTTGATTCCGTCCGGGGGAGTAGCGGAGAGGCGGGCCAAGACCCCTTAGGGACGGGCCAGCGGCCGTACCGTGCTGACGGGCGCCAGCTCCGTCGCCCGGGCCTCGATGGCGCGCACGCGCAGCGCTTCGAGTTCGGCCATCGTCGGGCGCGAGCGGGGCCGGACGAACGGCTTCTCGCCCCGCAGCAGCGCGAGAAAGTGCAGCGGGCCCGAGGGCGCTTCGCCCAGGCGAGCTTGGTAGACGGGCAGGGATTCGGCGACGCGCTGCACGTAGTTGCGCGTCTCGGTGAAGGGGATGTGCTCGATCCAGTCGATCACGTCGACATTCGCCTCGGGGTCGCGCGGGTCGCCGCGCGCCTCCATCCACTGGTGGGGGCGCGAGGGGCCGGCATTGTAGCCGGCGGCGATCATCACGGGGGATTCGCCGAACTCCTCCTGCAGGCCGGCGAGGTAGGTCGAGCCGAGCGTGGCGTTATAGCGCCAGTCACTGGTGAGGCGGTCGTAATCGTAGTCGAGGCCCTGGTTCACCGCGACTTCGCGGGCGGTGCCGGGCATGAGCTGCATCAGCCCTTGCGCCCCGACCGGGCTGCCGACGTACTGGTTGAACTCCGATTCGCGCCGCGCGATCGACAGCGCCAGCTCGGGCGCCACCGGAAGATCCATCCCGGTGAGCGGATGGATGGGGAAATAGGCCTCGGGGATCTGGATGCCCCGGTCGGCGGCCTGTTTGCCGAGTATGGTGAGAAGGTACGGCCGGGCATCCTCGATCAGCAGGTCGGCGAGCTGGCGTAGGCCCGTCTCATCGAGATCGGCGCCGAGGCGCAGCGTGAAGAGGGCGCTCGTCACCCAGTCCTCGCCCGGCAGCAGCAGTTCCAGCGCGCGGCCAACCTCGGTTTGCAGGAAGGCGGCGCCGCGCCAGTCGGGCAGGCCGGTGCCGGCCAGTTCGGGCGACAGGCTGCCGCCCAGTGCCTCGGTCGCCAGCAGGCCATAGAAGGCGGTCTGGTGCACTGCGGCGGCCTGGAATTCGACGGTCGCGCCGGGGCCATCGCCCTGCAATTGCAGCGCCCGGCCGCGCCAGTAATGGCCCCGCGACAGCGAGATCGGCCCGTCGACTGCGGCGAGGAAGCTGCGGAAATGCCCATCGGCCAGAGCGGGATCGCCCAGATCGGTCAGCGCGATGAAACCGGCCAGCCACTCCAGATCGGCATAGAGCGTCCCGTCCGCCTCCATCCGGTGATTGGCGGCGAGATCGTAGGCCTCGCGGGCGCGGCCCTCACGCATCAGCCAGCGGGCCAGGCTCGCGCGCCAGCTCGCCCAGCGGAAGGGCTCGCCCAGCGAGGCGGCGCTGCCGGACTGGGCGCTCATGATCGCGATGGCTTGCGTGTAGTCGCCGCTATCGGCGGCGCGGTTCATGCGGTCGACGGCAAGGCCGGGGTGGCTGGCGAGCTGCGCGGGCACGGCCGCGACCTTCTCGGCCGCGTCGCCCTCGCCCCGGATCAGCGCGATGCGGGCCTCGGCGAGCAGGCGCTCGTTTTCGCTCAGGAAGGGCAGCAGCCGTTCGGCCTCTCGCGTACGCCAGCGCCAGAGCATCGCATCTACGCGGGCGGGGTGGAGCGGGGCGAGCTCGGCGCCGAAGGCCTCTAGCATCGCGGCCTCGCCCTCTTCATCCAGGCCCAGCCCGACCCAGCCGTCGACAAGGGCAGCCTGCGCCTCTTCCCCGCGGCCAAGGTCGATCAGCGCCTGCGCGAGCTTGGCGGCGCCCTGGCCTGTCTGCGGTTTGTCACTGGCGAAATAGGCGGCGATGGCTTCGGGCGCGGTGTTCTCGCCGATGAGCTTCTCGCCCTCGGCCCGCAGCCTGTCGAGCCCCGGCCAATCGGGGTGATCGGCGACGAAACTGGCATATTCGGGGAAGGTGGCGGTGCCCTCGCGCAGGCGCATCCAGGTGATCAGCGCCTCGGCCACAGGGCCATCGGGCTCTGCCAGCGCGGCGGCGACATCCCATTGCTCGGCCTCGATGGCGGGAACGGCCGATTGAAAGGCGTCCTGCGCCGGCGCGAGGCCAGGCAGAAGGCAAAGCAAGGCTGGCAAGGTCAGACCGCGCAACATGTACCGCTCGTTTTTTTGAGAGCGTACCGCAGGGGCAGCGGGGCGCAAAGTCACGAACTTGTCGGGTCGCGGAAAGCCGCGTAGGGTCCGCCCGATTTTCAGGGGGGCCAGAGAGCCCCGAACAAAAAAGGTGTGCGTTCCATGATCAAAGGGTCCCTTCCTGCCCTGGTGACGCCGTTCAAGAACGGCGAACTCGATCTGGATGCGCTGAAACGGCTCGTCGACTGGCATATCGCCGAGGGCAGCAATGGCCTTGTGCCCGTGGGCACCACCGGCGAGAGCCCGACGCTGACGCATGACGAGCACGATCTGGTCGTGAAGAAGGTGGTGGAGCATGTCGCCGGGCGCATCCCGGTGATAGCCGGCGCCGGCAGCAACAACACGGCCGAGACGGTGCGGCTGGTGAAGGCGGCCAAGGCCAACGGCGCCGATGCGGCGCTCGTGGTGACGCCCTATTACAACAAGCCCACCCAGGCGGGGCTGATCGCGCATTTCACCGCCGCCGCCGATTGCGGGCTGCCGATCTACATCTACAACATCCCGCCGCGCTCGGTAGTCGACATGACACCGGCCACCATGGCCGAGCTGGCGAAGCACGAGATGATTGTGGGCGTGAAGGATGCCACTGCCGATCTGTCGCGCGTGCCGCGGCAACGGCGGCTTTGCGGGCCGGATTTCATACAGCTCAGCGGGGAGGACCCGACGGCCATCGGCTTTAACGCCCAGGGCGGCGTGGGCTGCATCTCGGTGACCGCCAACGTGGCACCGCGGCTGTGCGCCGAGCTGCAGGCGCTGACGCTGAAGGGCGATTTCGCCGGGGCGCTGGCGATTCAGGACAAGCTGCAGCCGCTGCACGAGGCGATCTTCGCCGAGCCGGGGCTGGCGGGGGCCAAATACGGGCTGTCGCTGCTGGGGATGTGCAGCGAAGAGGTGCGCTCGCCGCTGCTGCCGCCGTCGGCGCCGGTGAAGACGGCGATCGAAGAGGCGATGCGGGGGGCGGGACTGCTCTAGGCAAAGCTGTCTAGCGCTTTGTTCGCCCTTGCCGCTCAACACCCCGCCCGGAATCAAGCCGCAGGCGCCGGGCGAGCGCCTGCCCGTCCCGGCGGGCTGGCGCTCTGGCTGTCGTATGCGCCTCGCTCTCCACTTTGAGGGATGCGGCCGGCATAAAGCACCCTAGCATGACCGCACCGGCGCCACCCCACGGGCGGGCGCTCGCCCCGCGCTCGAACGTCGCAAGGGGATGAGAGAGGCAAGCCCTCCATCCCGCCCGGTGGACAGCCCCCCTCGCCGCGCTTACATGGCGGGCACCGTTCAAGCGCGAGGATCTCATGGCCAATCATCTCTATCAGGGCGACCTGCCGGACGGGCTCGATCTCGGCCCGGTCGTGGCGATCGATTGCGAGACGATGGGCCTAAACCCGCATCGTGACCGGCTCTGCCTGATCCAGATGTCGGGCGGCGACGGCGAGTGCCACCTGATCCAGGTCGCCCCCGGCCAGACCTCGGCCCCCAACCTCGCCCGCATGCTCGAAGACCCGAACGTGCTGAAGCTCTTCCACTTCGGCCGGTTCGACATCGCCGCGATGTACAACGCCTTCGGCGCTCTCGCCGCGCCCGTCTATTGCACGAAGATCGCCAGCAAGCTGGTGCGCACCTTCACCGACCGTCACGGGCTGAAAATCCTGCTGCAGGACATGCTCGACGTCGACATTTCCAAGCATCAGCAGCAAAGCGACTGGGGCGCCGAGAAGCTGACCTCTGCCCAGCTCGATTACGCCGCCTCCGACGTGCTCTACCTGCACCGCCTGAGGGACAAGCTCAATGCGATGCTCGCCCGCGAGGGGCGCACCGATCTGGCGCAGGCGGCGTTCGATTTCCTGCCCACGCGGGCGAAGCTCGATCTCGCCGGCTGGCCGGAGATCGACATCTTCGCGCATTAGGGCCGCCGGCATGGCCCGCCGCGACAGACGGCCCGCGGCGGACAATCTCTATTCCGTCTTCGTCTCGTGGTCGAAAGTGCTGCTGCCGCTAATCGCGCTGGGCCTGCTGTCGACGCTCTTCCTCTTCACCCGCCGCGAGCCGGCGGGCGAGGTGCCTTTTGCCGAGGTCGAGGCCATCGCCCGCGAGCAGCGCCTCGCGAGCCCCTCCTATGCCGGCGTCGCCCGCGACGGCTCGGCCATCGCCATCGCGGCAGAGGAAATCCGCCCGGACGGCGAGGAACGCTTCCTCATCGTGCGCCCGAAGGGCCAGCTCGACGCGGCCGATGGCACGGGCCTGTCGATCACTGCGGAGGGCGGCTTGCTCGATGTTCCCGCCCAGCAGGCAGAACTGACCGGATTGGCCCGGCTGATCACCACCAATGGCTACGCGATGGAGACGGACGGTGTGCGCGCCGACCTCGCCTCGGGCCGGGTGGAATCGCTCGGGCCGTTGGCCGTGCGTGCCCCCTTCGGCGAGCTCGAGGCGGCGCATTTCTCCTATGGCGGCGCGGATGCCGGCAAGTTGGTTTTCTCAGGCGGCGTGCGGCTGGTATACCGCCCCTCGGAATACGGAGAGACAGAGCCATGAACAGCCTGCGCCTTGCCTACATTCTCGCGATGCTCGCCCTGCCCGCGAGCGCCCAGTCGAGTTTCGATCTCGGCCAGATCGACGTCGACCCCAATGCCGATGTCGAGGTGACGGCCGACTCGCTGCAAATCAGCCAGGAAGATGGCTCGGCCGTTTTCAGCGGCAATGTCGTCGTCGGCCAGGGCGAGATGCGTATCTCGGCCGGGCAGGTGCGGGTGATCTATGACGATGCCAGCGGCGACATCACGCAGCTGATGCTCTCGGATGGCGTCACCTTCGCTACCCCCACCGAAGCGGCCGAAGCCGACAACGCCGAGTACGACCTTGGCACCCAGCTTCTCACGCTCACCGGCGACGTGCTGTTGCAGCAGGGCCGAAGCGCCATAGGCGCCGAGAGCGCGGTGATCGACCTCGCCGCCGGCACCGCCCGGATGGAGGGGCGCGTGCGCACCGTGCTTAGCCAGGGCAACGAGTGATGGCAGACCTCGCCGTCACCGAAGGCGAGGCCGGGCTGCGGGTCATCTCCTTGCGCAAAAGCTATCGGCGGCGCCCGGTGATCCGTGATGTCTCGCTGGAGCTGCGGCGGGGCGAGGTGGCGGCGCTGTTGGGGCCGAACGGTTCTGGCAAGACGACCTGCTTTTACGCCATCGCCGGGCTGGTGCTGCCGGAGGGCGGGCAGGTGATCCTCGACGGGCGCGATGTCTCTGCCCTGCCGATGTACCGGCGCGCCAAGCTCGGCATCGGCTATCTGCCGCAGGAGATGAGCATTTTCCGCGGCATGAGCGTTGAGAACAACATCCTCGCCATTCTGGAAATCAGCGAATCCGACCCGCATGCCCGGCGCGAGCGGCTGGAAGAGCTGCTGACGGAATTCTCCATCTCGCACCTGCGCCGCACCCCCGCGCTCGCGCTTTCCGGGGGCGAACGGCGGCGAGCCGAGATCGCGCGGTGCCTAGCCGCGAACCCCTCGTACGTGCTGCTCGACGAACCCTTCGCCGGGGTCGACCCGATCGCCGTGGGCGAGATTCGCGAGCTGGTCTCGCAGCTCAAGACGCGCGGCCTTGGCGTGCTGATCACCGATCACAACGTGCGGGAGACGCTGGAAATCGTCGACCGCGCCTACATCTTGCATGATGGCCGTGTCCTGATGAGCGGCACGGCAGAGGAGGTTGTGCGCGATGAGAACGTGCGGCGGGTTTACCTTGGGCAAACCTTCCGGGTCAGTTGAGCCTCAGCCGGCACGGCTGGCGCTTGACAACACGGCTCTCAATACGCGCACAATGCAGGTTGATGACGCTCCCGAACCATCATGTCTGGCAGGGTTTGCGGCGCCCGACTCGGCGCAGCGGGCCAGACGGGCCGGGCGTCCTCATCCACCCACCAAACGGGCCGGACGAAGTGCCGACGCGCCTTGCGGCGCGGCGGGCGGGCATGGCCGGCCCGGGTGAACGGTAAGGAGTTAAGATGCGCTACCAGATCAGCGGCAAGCAAATTGACATCGGCGAATCCCTGCAGACGCATGTCTCGACCCAGCTGGACGAGACCTTCGCGAAATATCCGGGCCGACCGACCGATGCGAATATTGTGTTCTCGAAATCGGGCCACGAATTCAAATGCGAGACCGTGGTGCATCTGTCCACCGGCCTGAACATTTCTGCAAAGGGCGCAGCTCCCGAGATTTACGCGGCGTTCGATGCCGCCGGCGAAAAGATGGACAAGCAGCTCAGGCGCTACAAACGCAGGCTGAAAGACCATCACAAAGAGCGGGTCGAGCCTGTTGAACTTATGATGGCAGGCTCTTATATCCTCGCGCCATCAGAAGATGACGAAGACGGAGCGACAGAGACAGACGCAGATGGCTGGGCGCCGGTGATCGTCGCCGAAATGGAGACGAACATTCCGTCGCTGTCGGTAGGCGAAGCTGTCATGCAAATGGAGCTTGCCGATGTCAGCGTTCTGGTCTTTCGCAACGAGAAGCACGGGCAGATCAACGTCGTACACAAGCGCGACGACGGCAATATCGGCTGGATCGACCCTCAAGTCACGAGCTGAGGCCGCAGGCAGCGCCCGGCCCTAGGCAATTTGGACGGTGGAATGGATCTGAGTCAGATTCTCAAACCCGAGGCCGTGCGCGTTGTCAGCGCCGTCTCGAGCAAGAAGCGGTTGTTTCATGATCTCGGCGAAACCGCGCATGCCTGTCACGGGCTGCCGGCCGGCGATGTCACCGAAGCTCTGCTTGAGCGTGAGGGGCTGGGGCCAACGGGCTTTGGCAATGGCGTGGCCCTGCCCCATGCAAGGCTCGAGCAGCTCGACCACGTGGTCGGGCTGTTCATGCGGCTGGAGAAGCCGCTGGAGTTCGACGCGGTCGACCGGCAGCCGGTCGATCTGGTCTTCGCCCTGGTCGCGCCTGACGCGCCGGGCGTTGACCACCTGAAGGCGCTCGCCCTCGTCTCGCGTACGCTGCGCGACGCCGGCACCTGTGCCAAACTCCGGGCCAATACTGACCCGGCCACGCTTTATGCGATCCTGACCGAGACGCACGCCCACCAGGCCGCCTGAGGGCTGGTGGGCGCCCCTTCTGGGGGCTTCAAAGGTCGCCGAACCCCAACAATTCGTAATCACGCGCATAGGCCGCCCGGGCGGCTTGTTGCAGCTCGTCATCGAGCACGGCCATCAGGCGGGCGCGATGCGGGTCAAGCTCTGCCAGCGGCGGGGCGGGGCGGCCGAGGCGCTGGGCCAGGCGCGGCAGCTCTTCGGGCAGCTCGTCTTCGCGCAGCACCAGATCGGGCATGGCCCAGGTGGCGAAGCCCTGCAGCGTGGTGGCCTGGCTGGCCCAGGCCGGGTCGATCCGCTGCGCCGTCTGGCCGTTGATGTTCGAGCGGACGAAGCGCAGGAACTGCAGGAAGTTGGCGCGGTGCGCAGCTTCATCGGCCGGATCGGCCTCGGCATCGAGGCCGAACTGGACTTTGAGGACCCGGCGCAGATCGTCATAAGCCGCCGGCCCGCCCGGCGCGATGCGCTCGCAATAGGCGGCATGGGCGCGGGCGAGCGGATGGCGCAGCACGGTGAAGCTGCGGTGACCCTTGTGGGCGGCGAGCCAAGCTTTCAGCTCCTTGCCCTTGAAGCCGCGCTGCGGCGGCGCGCCGTCGAGATCGCGCAGCCATTTGCGCACCGCGGGCACCGGCGTGCCGGCGATGGGCAAGTAGATGAGCGACGAGTCCGCCGCCGCCAGCCAGCTCGGCACCGCCGGGCCGCGCCGCGGCTCGAAATTGGGCGTACGGGACAGATCGAACCGGTCGTAGCCGGCCAGCGCCGCCTCCATCTCGTCGAAATTCTCCACCCGTTCGGCCAGCGGCTCGGGGTTCTGCTTCTTCAGCGTGGTGTCGAAGCTCTCCAGCCGCGCCTCCAGCCCGAGGAAGGCGGCGAGGCCGTTGATCGTGCCAAGGTCGAACAGATCCTCGTAGTCGAGGTAGAAGGCCGTCTGCCCACTCACCTGCAGCGCCTTCAGGATCTCCTGCTGAAAGCCCTGCACGCGCGCGATGTGCTCTTCGAACTTCTCCGCATCGAACACCGCCTTGGCGCGGTGCTGGGCCGATTTGGCATCCGTCACCTTCCAGTAGCCCGTGGCATCGGCGATGCGGCGAGAGATGAAGCAATCCAGCGGGTTGCGGGTGAGCACCACCTTGGCGATGCGCGGATCGTCCAGCACCGGGCGCAGCACACGCTGGTCGTGGTTGTGGAAATAGCGAAAGCCGTTCAGCCCCGGCGCGGCGCGAATGGCCTCGACCAGGCGCATCGGGTCGGCGTCGCGCTGATCCTGGGTGATCCCGAGGATCTCTTTGCCCTTCAGCGAGCCGAGGATGTAGGTGTTGAACGCCTCGCCATGGCAATGCAGCCCCGGCAGCGCGTTGAGATTGGCCTCGAGAAAGTTCGAGCCGGTGCGCATTTCGGCGAAGACGACGAAGGCATCGAAGCGGCTCATCCTAGCGCACCAGATAGGGCTTGCGGGTGGGGCGGCGCTTGCCCAGCGCGCTGGGGTCGACCGGGTAGTCGCCCATCAGATGCGGGTGCATGCCCTCGTTCTTCAGCTGCTGCAGGAAGCGGCCGAAGCCGGTGAGATCGACCATCTTCGGCATCTCCGTCAGGTGCCGGTCGGCCGATTCCAGCTCCATCGGCGAGACCATGGCAGCGGCGTGCTGCAGCGCCTCCGTCGGGGCCTCGACGAATTCCGCCATCGTCCAGACGCGGATGCGCGCCTTGGCATAGGGCGAGCGGAGGGCGGCGATATGATCGGCCTCGAGCTTTTGCAGGCGCGCGGCCTCGGCCCGGATGTCGGCGAAATCGCCGCCGGCTTTGAAGAGCTTCACCGCCCAGGCACCGGAGATGACGGCGACGTTGGCGTTCTGATCCTTGGCGATCACCCAGGACATCGCCTGGTTGTCCGCTGGCCCGAACGAGAAGCACTGCCGCTCGCCCCGCGCCGCCCAGATGAGGTTCGTTAGGAACATGCGGGGGTTGTAGTCGCGCAGCTTGGGCGCGGCAGAGAGGGCGCCCGCCACATGGGTGCCGCCACCGTCGAACTCCGCCCCGTCTTGGGCGAAGAGATGGCCATGCACCTTGCCGCCGGACAGGCGGCCGAGCCAGGGCGCGAAATCCTCGAAGAGCTCGGCGAAGCCCTCGAAGACGCAATAGCGTGCGCTGGTGATCCCATGCTCCCAATTCTCGTTGGGAAAGCGCGACTGCATGTAAAGGCCGGGACGCCCGCGCGTCCGGCGTTCGACAGCCTTGGCGAACACACGGTCGATCTTGCCGGGGTTAGGCTCGGCATCCTTCTTGGGCAGGGCGGTGCCGAGGAAGGTATCGTAGAGCAGGTCGGCATGCGGCCAGATCTTGCGGGCTACGAAGCAATCCGAGCGGCGCAGAAGCTCCAGATGGTCATCGTAAAAGATGTGCGGCTTGCCCTGAAAATCGAACTTGCTCAGCGTCAGCGAGCGGCTTTCGACCTGCGTGGAGTAAAGCCGCACCAGCGTTTGAAAATAGCTCTCGTCCGGTATCCAGACCCGGCGGAAGTAGCGGTCGTGCACCGGGCGCATCGGGTCTGTCAGGATGGCGGTCAGGCTGCGGCGGCTGAGGCACCACCACTGGCTGCCCATATGCGGCACCAGCCCCGCCGGGATGCGGCGGCGAAAGCCGATGCGGCGCTGGAAATTCACGTAGCGGTCGAACAGCTTGCGATGCCGCTTCCACGAGAACGGGAAGCGCAGGGTAAAGCGCTCTTCGCTGAGGCCCCCCACCGTCCACGGCACATCCGCCGTGGTGGCGCTTTCGATGAAATCCGTCTCGGGCCGGGCGGCGAGATAGGCCTTCAGCTCTTCCACCGGCCGCAGCGGCAGGCAGGAGCCGGAGGCGAGGTAGACATGCCCGACGTCGCGGTGCTTGAGCAGCATCTGCTCCGCCGCGCCCTGGGTTGCCGCGACCATGCCCCAGGTGCCCCATTCGCAGCGGTGCCGCGGGGCGAAGCTGACCATGCCGCCGAGATCGGCCAGGGCACTGGCGAAGCGGGTGTATTCTTCCTGCGCGGTGCTGCGATCGACATGCACCACGACGGGGCAATCGGCATCGACCCAGCGGCGGATCACCTCTTCGGCGCGGTGCAACGCCGTGTGCACCAGCATGATGACGCCCAGCCTCATGCGGCGCCCGCCCCGCCCGAAGTCATGCCCAGTTGCCCTTCGACATCAGGCCCAGCATCTCGAGCTGGCGCCAGTTGATATAGCGCTCGCTCCACTGACACCACAGATCCGGCTCGCCCGCCGTGCCGCTGGCGGCATAGGCGCGGTATTCGCGGCTGGCGGCGTAATGCTGGCCGCGCTCCAGCTCTTCGGCCGCTTTCTCGCCGAAGGTGCCGAGGAACTTGGTGTGCAGCAGCAGGCCAGAAGCTTTCTCGCCGCCCCATTCATCGAACACGGCGTTCAGGCCGCGCGGCAGCAGACAATGGGTCGAGCTGTCGTAAACGCAAGACCTGTCCCACTTCACCAGCGGGATCTTGTTGAGCGCGGGCGCATGCTCGGGCGTGTCGGCAAAGAAGCTTCGGGCCCTGGGGCCGCCCTGAATCCACAGGTTGCCGAGCTTGGGATTGCGCTGGATCATGTAATTGGCGCTGTCGAACCAGCAAGCCAGCTGCAGGGGGTCGTCGCCCGCCGCATATGCCCGTCCGCTCTCGCCGGCCTTCGGATACATATCCAGCAGCATGGCCGAGAAGCTCTTGATCGAGCTGGCATCCAGCCAATCCGTCAGCGCACGTAGCGGGCGCGTGTCGCAAAAGGGGAAGACGAACAGCTCGTCGGGGTCGACCGTCAGGCACCAATGGCCCACGCCATGCGTCATGGCGAGGTGGTTCAGCCAATCTACCCCGAAGCGCGAGCGCTTATAGCTGGCCGTCGTGTGCCACAGCGAGACATCGGGCTGCTCGGCCAGAAACTCGGCGCCGCCATCGGTGGAGCCATTGTCGACCATCAGAAAGTGACCGACGCCAAGACCCCGGTAATACTCCAGAAAATATGGCAGGCGCAGATGCTCATTGCGGAAGGTCGAGAAGACCAGCAGGTCGCTCTTGCGGATCTCTCCCGTCCGGTCGGCGATGGGCGTGAGCTCGCGGGCCTTGCGGCGGGCGCGCATGCGCCAGCGCTTGCGGCGCAGCCTCAGCCGGTATGCCTGCCTCAGACCCAAGGCCCAACCCTCATCTTCCGGCCCGGATGCGGGCTATCAGGTCATGCTTAAGACGACCTTGAAATGCGCATCCCAGCCCGGCGGCTCATAGGGCGGTACCGCCACCTTCTCTGCCGCCAGCGCACTTATCTTCTTGCGCCAGTGATACGCATCCGATTCCGCCAGGTAAACGGGTCTGTCGCCCAGCGTTTCGCGCCAGACGGGCAGATCCAGCAGCACCGGCACCACGCCACGGGCCAGCGCCTCATGCGCCGGCAGGCCGAAGCCCTCGGCCAGCGAGGGCATCAGCAGGGCGCGCGCGCCGGAGAGGAGCGTGGCGAGCTGGCCGTCGGTGAGGCCCGGCGCCTCAACCACCGCGCGGGGGGCCGCATCGAGCCGGGCGAAGAACACCGGGTTCTCCCAGCCGCGCGCGCCGGCGAGGTAAAGCTGCGGCGGGTCGGGCAATTCTTCCCAGACATCCAGCAGCAGGCCGAGATTCTTGCGCGGCTCCAGTGTGCCGATGGCGACAAAATAGGGCTCCTGCGGTGCCATCCCATCCGGCAGCGGCTCCGGCTCGGCCAGGGGCACGCCGAGCGGGACGGCATGCACGGGCCGCGGCGCGGGCAGTCGGCGGCGGATCGTGGTGGCGACGGCGCGCGACGAGGTGAGGATCAGATCGGCATGGCGCGCCGTCACCTCCATCAGCTCGGTAAAGCGCTGGGCGGTGCCGGGGCGGCAGAGCTCGGGGTGCTCCAGCGGTATCGTATCGTGAATGAAGACGGTGATCGTGGCGCCCGGCACGGCGGCCATGGCGCCCACCTGGTCTTCCGTCAGCCCAGTATGGCCGACGAGCAGGCAGGCCGTGCCGTGCGGCAGGTGTTTTGCCAGCATCGGGCCGAGGCGCGTATGCGGCGCGCGGGCGATGGCCCGGCGGCGCAGCGTGGATTCGGCTGCCGCCCGCGCTGGCGCGCCGCGCCGGGCAAGGCGGGCGAGCGGGCCCGGGCGGCCCCAAGAGCCGTTGCCCGAGAGGCGAGAGGCATGCTCTCTCAGGCCGGCTTCATCGAGGAGGAGGTAGCCAAACGGTGTGCGCACGAGGCCGAAGAGCGGCTCGGGCGCGGCGAGGAGGGCGGACAGATAGGCCGCCTCCACCCGGTCGACCCCCGTGAGCACCCGGCCAGAGCGAGACACCAGCCGGGAGACATCGAGAAGCCGAGCCGGAGGCACGGGTGTTACTCGGCGGCGCGGGGCAGCGAGACCATGTCGTGCAGATAGGCGCCGAATTCGTCCCGCAGCTCTTCGC
This sequence comes from Pseudoroseicyclus sp. H15, assembly GCF_054353345.1. Lineage (NCBI taxonomy): Bacteria > Pseudomonadati > Pseudomonadota > Alphaproteobacteria > Rhodobacterales > Paracoccaceae > Pseudoroseicyclus > Pseudoroseicyclus sp. H15. The sequence goes on along the minus strand of NZ_JBTHJE010000001.1, from coordinate 312,422 downwards.
GCGCTAGCCCGAAGGCGACCGTCGCCTGAAGGAAGCCGGCTTTCGAGCCGCAGTCGAAGCGCTGGCCCTGAAAGCGGTAGCCATAGACGCCCGCCTCGGTGCCGATCTGGGCGGCGATGGCATCGGTGAGCTGCAGCTCGCCGCCGGCGCCCGGCTTGGTGGTGGACAGCGATTCCATCACATCGGGTGTCAGGATGTAGCGGCCGATGACGGCGAGGTTCGAGGGCGCCTCTTCGATCGGCGGCTTCTCGACCATGCCTTTCACGCGCATGGTGGAGCCCTGGTTCTTCTCAACGTCGAGCAGACCGTAGGCGCTGGCCTTTTCTTCCGGCACTTCCATCGCGGCAACGACGGAGCCGCCGGTCTCATGATAGGCCTCCATCATCTGGGCGAGGCAGGGTTTTTCGGCGGCGATCACGTCATCGGGCAGGATGACGGCAAAGGGCTCGTTGCCCACCAGCCGCTTGGCACACCAGACGGCGTGGCCGAGGCCCAGCGCCTTGTGCTGGCGGATATAGGCGATGGCGCCCGAATCCATGTTGGTGGCGTGCAGCGCCTCGAGCAGCTTGGTCTTGCCATCGTTTTCGAGCTTGGTTTCCAGTTCAGGCGCGAGGTCGAAGTAATCCTCAAGCGCCGACTTGCCGCGCGCGGTGACGAAGATGAATTCCTCGATCCCGGCGGCGCGGGCCTCGTCGATGGCGTATTGAATGAGCGGGCGGTCGACCAGCGTCATCATCTCTTTCGGCACCGCTTTCGTGGCGGGCAGGAACCGGGTGCCAAGGCCTGCGACGGGAAAGATTGCCTTGGTGACTCGTGCGCTCATCGAAAACTTCCTTTTGTTCTACTCGGCTCAACAATGAAGCCGGATGCTAACGTTTGATTAACGTATGGCAAGTAAACGCCCGATTCGTTGGGCAGTTTCGTGGCATGATTAAGGTTTAGCGATTCAATCGGCGGCTCTGAGCGGCGCCGTGGCCTTTTCATTCGCAAGTCGCGTGGAAAATCGCGTCACTCGAACCAACGGATCAGTCCTCGCAGCCCGTCCGAAGAGGCCGCCAGTCTGCTCCCATACCCCCGTATCGGTGAAGGTTCTGCGATGAAAGAGCGTGGTGGGAGAGAAAAGATAAACTTCGGCGCGATGTCCTGACGCCACGGCATGGGCCGCCTGTTTTCTCAGCTTCGCCGCCTGCCAGGGCCGCCCTGCGAGGCAGGTTGTGGTCGCTGTACAACCCGGGTGGAAGGGCAGCCAGGGCGGCGGCGTCGCGGTGAGCGGCGTCAGCTCTGGCAGGTCGCGCGCCTTGCCGGCATCCACCCCCGTGACGAAGCTGCGCACGATTTCGCGCGCTTTCTTGCGCCCGATGCGCCGGGCGCGCAGGTGGCGGAAGACGCGCGCCTGTTCCTCGCCGAGCTGCTGGTAGATGCGCTTGGCCATGGCCCCCTCGTCGGCCCCGTGCCGGCGCAGGAAGACGGCGAGCGAGGCGCCGATCTCCGTCAGGTCCAGCGGCACCCTGTCTTCGCGACGGCGGGCGGAGGCCATGTAGCCGTGGTGAACGAGGGCATCGGGCACCACGGCGGTTGGCGCCATCAGGCGCAGGTTCACGTCGGCCTCGTCGAGGTAGAAGCGATAGGCCGGATCGAAGCCGCCGATGGCGGCGAGGGCCTCGCGGCGGAAGGCCATGTTGGTGCCCTCGGTCTTCACCGGGGCGCCGTCTTCGGGCTCGTAGAGGCCCGGGCCATCCGGCAAGTTGGCATGGGTGGCGTCGGGGCGGATGCGGCGGGCGCGGTGCTGATAGGAGAAACCGTTCCGCCCGATCACGTAGCCGGTGGAGGCGGCGGCCTCGCCGGCGAGCGGGGCGATCAGCCGATCCAGCCAGTCGGGCAGGGGCACCGAGTCATCATCGATGAACGCCACCGCCTCGCCCGCCGCCGCCGCGAGGCCGAGGTTGCGGGCGGCGGAGATATTGGCTTCATCGAGGCGGATCGCCTTGATCCGCCCCTCGCGCCCCGCTGCCTCCAGGCCCGGCCCGTCGGCCACGACGACCACCTCGAACTCGGGAGTCGTGAGTTGCTCCAGCGCCATCAGGCAGCGCGCGAGGGCGCGGGGCCGCCCGTGGCTGACGATGATGACGCTGGCGCGCATGGCTCAGGCGCCTTTCAGCTCCACGCCGGGCGCATGGGCGATGAAGAAGGGATTGGCGAAGCCGGGTTTGCCGTAGGTGAAGGGCGCGTGATCCTCGAAGCGCACCATCTGGCCGCCCGCGCCGCGCAGCACGGCATCGGCGGCGGCGGTGTCCCATTCCATCGTGCGGCCGAGGCGCGGGTAGAGATCGGCCTCGCCGGCGGCGATCAGGCAGAACTTGAGGGAGGAGCCGGCGGAGGTCATGTCCTTCACGGAATACTTGGCGATGTAATCGTCGGTCGCCTGGTCGCGGTGCGACTTCGAGGCGACGACCATCAGCGCGCCGTTATCGGGCGTGGAGACCTTGATCGGGTGCCGGGGGCCGGGCACGTCCTTCACGAACTCGCCGGTCTCTTCCACGCTCGTGCCGTCGGCGAGCGTATAGAACAGACGGTTCTTGGCGGGGGCATAGACGATGCCGCGCAGCGGCACGCCGTCTTCGACATAGGCGATGTTCACGGTAAAATCGCCGCGGCGCTTCACGAATTCCTTGGTGCCGTCGAGCGGGTCGACGATGAGGAAGGTCGAGACCTCCTGCCCGTGGCTCGCGGCCTGCTCTTCGGTCACCAGCGCCATGTCGGGGAAGGCCTCGCGCAGACCGGCGGAGATGATGGCGTCGGCCTTCTCGTCGGCCTCCGTCACCGGGCTCTCGTCGCTCTTCGACTTCACCTCGAAATCGTCGGAATTGTAGACATCCATGATGGCGTCCCCGGCTTCGAGGGCGAGACGGCGCATCACCGACACAAGTTTGTCAAAATCCAATGGCTTTTCCTCTATACGTGATCGGCAGGGCCGGACTTGAGAGCGGCCTTTCATTGAAGGCGCAAGGCGCGCCACTTATGCTGCGGGGCAAAGGCGCGGGGCAAGGCTTTCCTGCCCCCGGCCCCGATCGCGGCCCTGGCCGTGCGAAAGAGAGCCCATGTTTCAACCGCCGCGCAAACGCTCCGCCGTCGAAAGCGCCTTCAATCTGATCGAGCTGATCTATCACTCGACGGTGCGAAACGTGCGCAAGACGCACCGCTCGGCGCTGGGCGGGCTCTTCATGAACATCCTGCAGACGGTGCTGTTCATCGCGACCTTCTTCGCGATGTTCCAGTTCTTCGGCATGCGGCGCGGCTTCACCGCGCAGATCAGGGGCGATTTCCTGCTCTACATCATGTCGGGGATCTTCCTCTTCATGGTGCATATCAAGACGGTCTCGGCCGTGACAAAAGCCGAGGGCCCGACCTCGCCGATGATGCAGCACGCGCCGCTCAACACCACGATCACCATCTCGGCGGCGGCGCTGTCGTCGCTTTACCTGCAGATGCTGTCGATGCTGGTGATCCTGTTCTTCTACCACGTCGTCTTCACGCCGATCACGATCTACGACCCGTTCGGGGCGATCTGTATGATCTTCCTCGCGTGGCTCTTCGGCATCGCGGTGGGGATGATTGTGCTCGCCATCAAACCCTGGGCGCCGAACTTCGCCAGCGTCGCCGGCACGATCTGGAACCGGGCGAACATGGTGGCCTCGGGCAAGATGTTCGTCGCCAACACGCTGCCGGGCTTCATGCTGGCCATGTTCTCTTGGAACCCGCTGTTCCATATCATCGACCAGGCGCGGGGCTTCGTCTTTCTCAACTACACGCCGCATTTCACCTCGTGGACCTACCCGCTGAAGGTGAGCTGCGCGCTGATCGTGCTGGGCATGATGGGCGAGTTCTACACAAGGCAATACGCCTCGAAGAGCTGGGGCGCGGGCCGGTAAGCGCCATCCTTACGTCACAACCCGCATCGTCAGGTTGATCCGCCCGCCGCCCTCAAGCAGGCTCGACGATCCCTCGCGTACCCGGTCGACCCCGTGGTGCACCAGCCGCGCGTCGCCGCCGATCACCGCCACGTCGCCGCTCTTCAGCCAATGGCTCGCCGTCTTGCCGCCGCGCTCGATGCTGCCCACGCGGAAGAGCGCATCGTCGCCCAGCGAGATCGACAGGACGGGCTGCGAGACATCCGCCTCGTCCTTGTCCTGATGCAGGCCCATCTTCGCGCCCTCGCGGTAGAGGTTGATCAGGCAGCTCTCCGGCGCCCGCGCCTCCGGCAGCATTTCTGCCCATAGCTCCTGCGCCAGTGGCGGGATCTCCGGCCAGGGCTCGCCGGTGACGGGGTGGCGCTCTTCGTAGCGGTAGCCGCGCCGGTCGCTGACCCAGCCGAAGCGGCCCGCCGCCGTCATCTGCACGCTCATCGGGCCGCGGCGCGTTTCCGGCCGGAAGAGGGGCGCTGCGGCGACCACATCGCGCAGCTCGGCCAGAAGCCTGCGCTGGGCGGCAGCGCCGAGCCGGCCGGGCCAGATGGCGACGCCGCGCAGGTCGATCGGGGGTGGGGGCGTCACGGATGCTGTCACAATACCCTCTTTTGACTGGTGCAGGCGTGGTTGCAGGGCCACTACACCCTTCCTATATAGCGGCTGGTCAGGCGAGACGTTCCGCGGCTCGCCGAAACCAACCCAACGGCCGGGGTGCCGCTTCCCGGGCCCCGCCGCTCAAACCGCCTGAAGCATAGGGATTTGAACACTATGGCCAAAGTCATCGGTATCGACCTTGGGACCACGAACTCCTGCGTCGCCATCATGGATGGTTCGCAGCCGCGCGTGATCGAAAACTCCGAGGGGGCGCGTACCACGCCCTCCATCGTCGCCTTCACTGAAGAAGAGCGGCTCGTCGGCCAGCCCGCCAAACGGCAGGCCGTCACCAACCCCGACAACACCATCTTCGCCGTGAAGCGCCTGATCGGGCGCCGCACCGACGATGCTGAAGTCGAGAAGGACAAGAAGCTTGTCCCCTACAACATCATCGACGGCGGCAATGGCGACGCGTGGGTCGAATCCCGCGGCGAGCGCTACAGCCCCTCGCAGATCAGCGCCTTCATCCTCGGCAAGATGAAGGAGACGGCCGAATCGTACCTCGGCGAAGAGGTCACGCAGGCTGTCATCACCGTGCCCGCCTACTTCAACGACGCTCAGCGCCAGGCCACCAAAGACGCCGGCAAGATCGCCGGCCTCGAAGTGCTGCGCATCATCAACGAGCCGACGGCCGCCGCGCTGGCCTATGGTCTCGACAAGAAAGAAGCCCGTACCATCGCGGTCTATGACCTTGGTGGCGGCACGTTCGACGTGACCATCCTCGAGATCGACGACGGCCTGTTCGAAGTGAAATCCACCAACGGCGACACGTTCCTCGGCGGTGAAGACTTCGACATGCGGATCGTCCACTACCTCGCGGACGAGTTCAAAAAAGAGCATGGTGTCGACCTCACCAACGATAAGATGGCCCTTCAGCGCCTGAAGGAAGCCGCCGAGAAGGCCAAGATCGAGCTGTCGTCCTCGACGCAGACCGAGATCAACCAGCCGTTCATCTCGATGGGCTCCAACGGCCAGCCGCTGCACATGGTGATGAAGCTCACCCGTGCGAAGCTGGAAAGCCTCGTGGGCGATCTCATCAAGAAGTCGATCAAGCCCTGCCAGGCCGCGCTCAAGGATGCCGGCGTCAACGTGGGTGACATCGACGAAGTCGTGCTCGTCGGCGGTATGACCCGCATGCCGAAGGTCGTCGAAGAAGTGACGAAGTTCTTCGGCAAAGAGCCCCACAAGGGTGTGAACCCCGATGAAGTCGTGGCGCTCGGCGCGGCCATTCAGGCCGGCGTGCTGCAGGGTGACGTGAAAGACGTGGTGCTGCTCGACGTGACGCCGCTGAGCCTTGGCATCGAGACGCTGGGTGGCGTGTTCACCCGCCTGATCGACCGCAACACGACGATCCCGACCAAGAAGTCCCAGGTCTTCTCGACCGCCGAGGATAACCAGAACGCCGTGACCATCCGGGTCTTCCAGGGTGAGCGCGAGATGGCGGCCGACAACAAGATGCTCGGCCAGTTCAATCTGGAGAACATCCCCCCGGCGCCGCGCGGCATGCCGCAGATCGAGGTCACCTTCGACATCGACGCCAACGGCATCGTCAACGTGTCGGCCAAGGACAAGGGCACCGGCAAAGAGCAGAAGATCACCATCCAGGCCTCTGGCGGCCTGACCGATGACGACATCGAGCGCATGGTGAAAGACGCCGAAGACAACGCCGATGCCGACAAGAAGCGCCGCGACCTCGTCGAAGCGAAGAACCAGGCCGAAAGCCTCATCCACTCGACCGAGAAGTCGATCGAAGAGCACAGCGACAAGGTCGATCCCTCCACCGTCGAGGCGATCGAACTGGCCCTCGCCGCGCTCAAGGACGAGGTGGAAGGCAACGACCCCGACAAGATCCGGGCCGGCATCAACAACGTCACCGAGGCGTCGATGCGGCTGGGCGAGGCCATCTACAAGTCGAGCCAGGAAGAAAACGGCGACGCCGAGCCCGAGATGAAGGGTGCGGATGAGGGCGATGACACCATCGTCGATGCCGACTTCGAAGATCTGGGCGACGACAACAAGCGTGGCCAGTGACCCCTTGATCACTCGCTGGGCCGGCTCCCCCGGGGGCCGGCCCATGCCGTTCCAGAGGGGACGAAACTGACATGGCAAAACGAGATTATTACGAGACCCTCGGTGTCGCGCGCGGCGCGAGCCCCGAAGAGATCAAGAAGGCCTACCGTACCAAGGCCAAGGAACTGCACCCCGACCGCAACGCCGACAATCCCGATGCGGAGGCGCAGTTCAAAGAGGCCAACGAGGCCTATGACGTTCTGAAGGACGCCGACAAGAAGGCCGCCTACGACCGCTTCGGCCACGCCGCCTTCGAGGGTGGTATGGGTGCCGGCGCGCGGCCCGGTGGCGGCGGGTTCCGCCCCGGAGGGCCGGGGCAGGGCGATTTCGCCTCTGCCTTCTCCGACGTGTTCGACGACCTGTTCGGCGATTTCATGGGCGGCCAGCGCGGTGCCGGCGGCGCCCGGGCCCGCGCCACGCGCGGCAACGATCTGCGCTACAATCTGCGTGTGACGCTGGAGGAAGCCTTCAGCGGCATGACGAAAACGCTGAACGTGCCCACGTCCGTCGCCTGCGACGTCTGCAACGGCACCGGTGCCGCCAATGGCAGCGAGCCGCAGACCTGCCCGACCTGCTCTGGCATGGGCAAGGTACGCGCGCAGCAGGGCTTCTTCACGGTGGAGCGGACCTGCCCCACCTGCAACGGCCTCGGCCAGACCATCAAGAACCCCTGCCGCAATTGCGGCGGTGCCGGCCGCGTCGAGAAGGACCGCTCGCTCTCCGTCAATATCCCGGCCGGGGTTGAGACGGGCACGCGCATCCGGCTCGCCGGTGAAGGCGAGGCCGGCGTGCGGGGTGGCCCGGCGGGCGACCTCTACATCTTCATCGAGGTGAAGGAACACGCCCTGTTCGAGCGCGACGGCACGCATCTGCATTGCCGCGTGCCGGTGAGCATGGCAACGGCTGCGCTGGGCGGCGAGATCGACGTGCCCACCATTGACGGTGGCAAGAGCCGGGTGAAGATCCCCGAAGGCTCGCAGAGCGGCCGCCAGATGCGCCTGCGCGCCAAGGGCATGCCCGCCCTGCGCGGCGGCGCGCCCGGTGACATGTTCATCGAGCTGGCCGTCGAGACTCCGGTGAAGCTGTCGGGCCGGCAGAAAGAGCTTCTGCGAGAATTCGACAAGCTCAGCGAAGAGAACAACCCCCAGAGCGCCGGCTTCTTCAAGTCGGTGAAGGGTTTCTGGGACTCGATGAAGGGCTGATGCCCTCGCCGGGGCGCGCGCAAAGCGGCGCCCCGGCGGAACCCTACCCCGCACCCCGCCGTTGGACCGCAGCGTAAGTGGTAGGAGCGGCAGCATGTTCGACTGGATCACCGGCATTATCGATTCGATGGGGCTGGTGGGCGTCGCCCTGCTGATGTTCCTTGAGAACGTCTTTCCCCCCATTCCCTCCGAACTCATCATGCCGCTCGCCGGCTTCAACGCCGCGCGCGGCGAGATGAGCCTGCCGTTGATCATCATCGCGGGGTCCGTCGGCTCGCTGGCCGGCGCCTACCTTTGGTACTGGCTCGCACAGAAGCTCGGCCGAGACCGGCTGCGCCGCTTCTCCGAGCGGCACGGGCGATGGACGGGCATCACCCCGGAGGATTTCGACAAGGCCGAGGCATGGTTCGACCGTCATGGCGGCGGCGCAGTGCTGATCGGCCGCCTGATCCCCACGGTGCGCACCTTCATCTCCGTCCCCGCCGGGCTGACCGACATGCCGCTGAGCAAATTCCTCGCCTTCTCTGCGGTTGGGACGGTGGCCTGGACGACCATCCTGGCGATGCTCGGCTACTGGCTCGAATCGGGCTACGAGGCCGTGCAGGGCTGGCTCGACCCGGTGACCTGGGTGGTCATCGCCGGAATCGTGGGCTTCTACATCTACCAGGTGGCCACCTATGACCGCCGCCGCGCGAAGGCGAAGAGCGCGAGTTAAGCCTTCCTCAACCATGCCGCGCGAGGATCGCGGCGATGCCAGAGCAGCCGCAATTCGATTTCGCAGACGGGGCCGCGCGCTTCGATCATGACGAGGCGCAGGCGGTTCCTGTGTTGCCCAAGGGCGCGCGCGTGCCCTCCTACATGGCCGACCATCGCAAGCGTCTGCGCGAGCGCTTCATGGCAGGCGGCGGCGGGGCCATGCCGGATTACGAGCTGCTCGAGATGCTGCTCTTCCGCGCCATTCCCCGGCAAGACGTGAAGCCCCTGGCCCGTGAGCTGATCGACACCTTCGGCGACCTCGGTGGGGTTCTCGCGGCCCCGCAGGCGCGGCTCTCTCAGATTTCAGGCGTCGGCCCGGCGGTGATCTGTGAGCTGAAGCTGGTGGAGGCGGCGGCGCACCGCACCGCGCGGGCGCGGGTGCTGGGGCGGCATGTCATTTCGTCCTGGGAGGATGTGCTCACCTACTGCCACACCACCATGGCGCATCGCGAGACAGAGCAGTTTCGCATCCTATTCCTCGACCGCAAGAACGTGCTGATCGCCGATGAAGAGCAGGCGCGCGGCACGATCGACCATGTGCCGGTCTATCCGCGCGAGGTGGTCAAGCGCGCGCTGGAGCTCAACGCCGCCGCCCTGCTGCTCGTACACAACCACCCCTCGGGCGACCCCACGCCCAGCCAGTCGGATATCGACATGACCGCGGCCATCGACGCAGCAGCGCGGGCGCTGGGGCTGGTGATCCACGACCATCTCGTGATCGGGCGCGAGCGCGAGCTGTCGTTCCGCGCCCAGGGGCTTCTGTAAAAGGCTCGCCCCAACGAAAAACGGCGCCCGAAGGGGCGCCGCTTCGATGCGATAAGGGGCGGCTTTAGTTGGCGCCGGCCTCTTCCAGAGCCTCGTCGATGACCGACTTCAGCTCGTCATAGGCCATGTTGCCGTATTTCTCGCCCTGCACGAACAGGGTCGGCGTCGCCTGAACCTCGTCGGCCTCGGCATTCTCCTGGAACCACGCCACCAGCGTTTCGGCCATGTCGCCGTCCGACAGGCAGGCATCCACCTGATCGGCGTCGAGCCCGGCCTGGATGCCGATCTTGCGCAGGTTCTCGGCAATCGCTGCCGGGTCGCGGCCGCCGGCGATCCAGTCGGTCTGCTGGTCGTAGATCATGTCGTGGATGCCGAAGAAGCGCAGCTCGCCGCCGCAGCGGGCAACCATCGAGGCCCAGAGGCCGAAACGGTCGAAATACACCTCGCGGAAGATGAACTTCACCTTGCCAGTGTCGATATAGTCGCGCTTCAGCTCTTGATACTGCTGGGCGTGGAAGGCCGCGCAATGCGGGCAGGTGAACGAGCCGTATTCGATCATCGTGACCGGCGCGTCGGGGTCGCCCTCGACCATGTCCTGGATCGAGGAGGTGTCGATGGCGGTCGCTTCGCCCTCGGGCTCGGCGTCCTGCGCGTTGGCGGCGCCGGGCAGCGCGAAGCTGGTCTGGCCGGGGCGGGGCTGCATAAAGGCCCAGGAGCCGCCAACGGCAGCCGTGCCGGCAAGAAGGGTGATGGCTGTGCGCCTGTTCATGTGATTTCTCCGGACAGTCGTTTTGCTTTGGTCAACACATTTGCCCCCAGCACCGCAAGTGCAGCGCGGAGGCCCTCGTCTTTCACGCCCTCGGTCAGCGACGCTGCGCTCGCCTCGGCCCGCTTGTCAGGCGCGGGCTTTTCGGGCTTTGCGCTGAAGGGCGTCTGCCCCTCGGCAAAGCCGGTCGGGGCGGTTTGAGTGAGACGGATGCGGGCGATGGCGTTGTAGCCGTAGCAGGCGTTCACGCGGGCGCGCAGCCGCTCCTTCTCCATCTCCATCACCGGGGCGTTGGCGCCTTGCACCAGCACCACCAGCGAAGCGCCCATGCCGCCCTTGGCATAGCTCACCTCGACAGGCTTGCAGAGGCGGGCGAGATCCTCGCCCACGACCTCTTCCCAATGCGTCACCAGCCGCGAGACGGCGAAGCCACGCGACTCCGCGCCCTTGCGGATGTCGGGCGCGAGAATCGCCTCGACCCGCTTGAAGCCGTAGGTCGTGGTATTGCGACGGTTCGGGCCGCTCCGGGGGATGTGTCTGGGCTTTTCACTCATGTCGGGTCATCTTAACGGGCGCCGAAGGCGAGACCACCGAAACCAGTGAAACGAGCCATAAAAGATGCGTGACGCAGCCGGAGGGCCAGAAGCGGCCGACCTGCTCGCCTGGTACGACAGGCATGCCCGCGCGCTGCCCTGGCGCGTGCCGCCGGGCGCCGCCCACCGGGCCGACCCGTACCGGGTGTGGCTGTCAGAAATCATGCTGCAGCAAACGACCGTGCCGGCGGTGAAGCCCTATTTCGAGGCCTTCACAACGCGGTGGCCCACGGTGGAGGCGCTGGCCGCGGCGGAGGATGCCGAGGTCATGGCTGCCTGGGCCGGCCTTGGCTACTACGCCCGCGCCCGGAACCTGCTCAAATGCGCCCGCGTGGTGGCGAGGGAGCGGGGCGGCGTGTTTCCCGGCACGGCGGAGGGGCTGCGCGAGTTGCCGGGCATCGGCCCCTATACGGCGGGCGCAGTGGCGGCCATCGCCTTCGGGCAGCCAGAACCGGTGGTTGATGGCAACGTCGAGCGGGTGATGGCGCGGCTCTACGATATCGAAGAGCCGCTGCCCGGCGCGAAGGCCGAGATGAAGGCGCGCGCCGCGGCGCTGACGCCGCTGGAGCGGGCCGGAGATTACGCGCAGGGCGTGATGGATCTCGGCGCCACGATCTGCACCCCCAAATCGCCCGCCTGCGGCATCTGCCCCTGGCGAGAGCCCTGCCTGGCCCGTGCGCGCGGCACGCAGGCCGAGCGCCCGGTGCCCGCGCCGAAGAAGGCCAAGCCCACAAGGCTCGGCATCGCCTATGCGGGGAGGCGGCAGGACGGGCTATGGCTTCTGGAGACGCGGCCCGAGAAGGGCCTGCTCGGCGGAATGCTGGGCTGGCCGGGCAGCGAATGGGCCGCCGACCCGCCCGAGCCCGCGCCCCCGGCCGAGGTAGCCTGGCGGAATACGGAGGTGGAGGCGCGCCACACCTTCACCCATTTCCACCTGCGCCTCGCCGTTCTGGTGGCCGAGCTGCCGATGGAGGTGGAGCCCGTGCGAGGCAGCTTCCAGCCGCTTCGTCCGAAGGACCTGCCGACGCTGATGCGCAAGGTCCACGCCATCGCGGCGGCCGATCTGAACCATGATTGAGACAATTTTCCGGGTCTAATAGGCTATGGCCAGCTTGGGAGCCTGCACATGACCGCCGCCGCCGCGCCCAAAGACATCTCCCGCTTCACTGCAGCGCTGCCTTTCGCGCTGTCGCTGCTGCTCGTGCCCCTCGCGGCCTGGGCGGCCTACAAAGGCGGCTGGTGGGTGCTGACGCTGCCGGTGGCGACGCTATGGCTCTTCAGCCTGATCGACTGGGCAGTCGGGCTGAACACCGCCAACCCCGACCCCGAGACAGGTGACGGGCAGCTCTTCTGGTACCGGCTGCTGACGGCTGTCTGGGTGCCGATCCAGTTTGCCATCGTCTTTGGCACGCTCTGGTACGTGACCCACACTGATCATCTGTCGCTCTTCGAGAAATGGGCGCTCTTCGCCGGCATCGGCGTGCCCAGCGGCACCATCGGCATCGTCTATGCCCATGAGCTGATGCACCAAAAGCCGGCCTGGGAGCGCTGGCTCGCCGATATCCTGCTGGCCATGGTGTTCTACGGCCACTTCCGCTCGGAGCATCTGCGCGTGCATCACCCCTGGGTCGGCACGCCGCGCGATGCGGTGACGGCGCGCTTTGGCGAAGGCTTTCACCGCTTCTTCCCACGGGTGCTGCGCGAGGCGCCGGTTTCGGCGTTCCGGGCCGAGAAGGCGATGCTGGCGCGGCGGGGGCGGCCGTGGTGGCACCGCAGCAATCCCTTCTGGCGCTATGCGGTGCTGCAGGCGGTCTTCCTAGCGCTGGCGGCGGTGATCGGCGGGTGGGAGGGGATCTTCCTGTTCGGCACGCAGGCGTTCTTTGCCGTCTGGCAGCTGGAGCTGACCAACTACGTCGAGCATTACGGGCTGACCCGCAGGCATCTCGGCGACGGGCGCTATGAGCATCAGATGCCGCATCATTCGTGGAACGCGGCGCACCGGATGTCGAACTGGCTGCTGATCAACCTGCAGCGCCACAGCGATCATCACTACAGGCCGGACAGGCGCTTTCCCTTGCTGCAGACCTATGACGAGACCGAGGCGCCGCAGCTGCCCTATGGCTACACGATCATGGGCGCCCTCGCGATGTATCCGCGGGGCTGGAAGCGGGTGATGAACCCAAAGGTGCGGGCGTGGCGCCAGCGGTTCTATCCCGACATCGAAGATTGGGGGCCGTATAACAAGCGGGCCAATCCCATGCCGGCGCGAAGCTGAGGGGTAGCCTCACCGCTTCTTGCCGGGCGCGGGGCGTCAGCCCGCCGCGCGAGCGCCCACTCGTCCCCGCGGGCTGGCGTGAAAGGGGGTTCCTGCGTCGAGCAGGAGGGGTCACAAACCCAGCCCCCCAACGAAAAAGGGCGAAGCCCCACGGCTCCGCCCCTCATCAAAAAACGTCAGCTCAGGCTCAGGCCGGCTGAACGTCGACAACCTCAACCTGGAAAGTCAGGTCCTTGCCCGCGAGCGGGTGGTTGGCGTCGAGCACGACTTCGCTTTCGGTCACCTCGGCGACCGTCACGGGAACGGCCTGGCCCTGCGGCGTCTGCATCTGCAGGCGGGTGCCGGGCTCGAGCGGGATGTTGTCGGGGATCTGCGCCCGCGCAACAGTCTGCTTGGCCGAGGGGTCGGCCTGGCCGTAGGCCTGATCGGCCGGCACCGTCACGGTCTTGCTCTCGCCCACTTCCATGCCGGGCATGGCAGCGTCGAGGCCGGGAATGATCTGGCCGGAGCCAACCTGGAATTGCAGCGGCTCACGGCCTTCGCTGGAATCGAAGGTCTGGCCATCGGTGGTGCCGGTGTAATGAATGGACACGGTGTCGCCCTGCTTGACTTGCGTCATGAGCATCTCCTTCGTGAATCTCTTGGGTGAATTGCGGAGGCCGCTGTCACGCGGGTACTCCGAACGAGTTGACTGTGAAGATAGGGCCCTCGGCGCGCATTTCAACGCTCTGAGCGGGTTTTCCGGGCCAAAACCCCCGAAAACCAGTGAAAAGGGCGGGATTTCTCCCGCCCTTCCGCCGATCTGAGCTTAGTGAACCACGGCGCCTTCCGGGCGCGGGCGGTTGCTGCCGCCCACCCGATTGCCGAGGATCAGCCCTTCAGGGCCCGCCGAGACGGGCAGCGTATCGCCGTCCTTCACCTCGCCGGCGAGGATCATCTCGGCGAGCGGATCCTGCAGCGCGCGCTGGATGACGCGCTTCAGGGGCCGGGCGCCGAAGACCGGGTCGTAGCCCTCTTCGGCCAGCCAGGCGCGGGCACCATCGTCGAGCGAGATCGAGATGCCGCGGTTCGTCAGACGCCGGGCCAGATGTGCCAGCTGGATGTCGACGATGCCGGCCATGTCGTCGCGGGCGAGCCGGTCGAACACGACGATCTCGTCGAGCCGGTTGATGAACTCCGGGCGGAAATGCGCCCGCACGGCATCCATCACGTCGCGCTTGGCGTCGGCGGCATCGGCCCCCTCCGGCAGCTGGCTCAGCGCCTGCGCGCCGAGGTTCGAGGTCAGCACGATCAGCGTCTGCTTGAAGTCCACCCGCCGGCCCTGGCCATCGGTGAGCACACCGTCGTCCAGCACCTGCAGGAGTACGTTGAAGACATCCGGATGCGCCTTCTCGACCTCGTCGAAAAGCACGACCTGGTAAGGCCGCCGGCGCACCGCTTCCGTCAGCACGCCGCCCTCGTCATAGCCGACGTAGCCCGGAGGGGCGCCGATAAGACGGGCGACGGAGTGCTTCTCCATGAACTCGCTCATGTCGATGCGCACCATCGCGTCGTCATCGTCGAAGAGGAACTCCGCGACAGCCTTCGTCAACTCGGTCTTACCCACACCGGTCGGGCCGAGGAACAGGAACGAGCCCAGCGGCCGGTTCTCGTCGTTCAGCCCCGCCCGCGCACGGCGCACGGAATTGGCGACGGCGCGCACGGCGGCATCCTGGCCGATGACCCGCTTGTGCAGGCCCTCTTCCATGCGCAGCAGCTTCTCGCGCTCGCCCTCCAGCATCCGGCTGGTGGGAATCCCCGTCCAGCGCTCGACCACCTCGGCGATCTGCTCGGGCCCGACAGCCTCTTCGACCATGACATCGCCCTGGTCGCCGTCGGACTCGGCCAGCTTGCGCTCAAGCTCGGGGATGATCCCGTAGGAGAGCTCGCCCGCCTTGCCGAGGTTGCCCTCGCGCTTGGCGATCTCCAGATCGGCGCGGGCGCGGTCGAGCTTTTCTTTCAGCTCACGGCCGGATTCGAGCCGATCCCGCTCGCTCTGCCACTTGGCGGTCAGCGCGTCGGAGCTTTCCTCCAACCCCGCCAGCTCGGCTTCGAGCTTGTCGAGCCGGTCCTTCGAGGCATCGTCGCTTTCGTGCCGCAGGGCCTCGGCCTCGATCTGCAGCTGCAGGATCTGCCGGTCGAGCGCGTCGAGCTCTTCGGGCTTGCTGTCCACCTCCATCCGCAGCCGCGAGGCCGCTTCGTCCATCAGGTCGATGGCCTTGTCGGGCAGGAAGCGGTCGGTGATGTAGCGGTTGGAAAGCTGGGCGGCGGCCACGAGCGCGGAGTCGCTGATCCGTACACCGTGGTGCAGCTCGTACTTCTCCTTGATGCCACGCAGTATGCTGATCGTGTCGGCCACCGTGGGCTCTTCCACCATCAGGGGCTGGAAGCGCCGGGCGAGGGCCGCGTCTTTCTCTACATACTTGCGGTATTCATCGAGCGTCGTGGCACCCACGCAATGCAGCTCACCGCGGGCGAGGGCCGGCTTGATGAGGTTGGCGGCATCCATGGCGCCATCGGCTTTGCCGGCGCCGACGAGCGTGTGCATCTCGTCGATGAACAGGATAACCTCGCCGGCGGCGGCGGTGATCTCGTTCAGCACGGCCTTCAGCCGCTCTTCGAACTCGCCGCGGTACTTCGCGCCGGCGATCAACGCGCCCATGTCGAGCGCGAGCAGGCGCTTGTTACGCAAGCTCTCCGGCACGTCGCCGTTGACGATGCGCAGGGCCAGGCCCTCGGCAATGGCGGTTTTACCGGTGCCGGGCTCGCCGATGAGAACGGGGTTGTTCTTGGTGCGGCGGCTGAGCACCTGCATGGCGCGGCGGATTTCTTCGTCGCGGCCGATGATCGGGTCGATCTTCCCTTCCTCGGCGGCCTTGGTGAGGTCGCGCGCGTATTTCTCCAGCGCCTCGAAATTGCTTTCGGCACTGGCGCTGTCGGCCGTGCGGCCCTTGCGCAGATCGTTGATCGCGGCGTTGAGCTTTTGCGCGGTCACGCCGCCGGCGGCGAGCGCATCGCGCGACCGGCCAGAATGCATGGCGAGCGCCGTCAGCAGCCGTTCGACCGTGACGTAGCTGTCGCCGGCCTTCTTGGCGATCTTCTCGGCCTCGTCGAGGACGCGGACGGTGGAATTGTCGGTATAGACCTGCGAGGCATCGCCGGTGACCTTCGGCTCTTTGGCGAGCGCGGCATCGGTGGCCTGCAGCACGGCAGAGGGCTTGCCTCCGGCGCGTTCGATCAGCCCGGCGGCCATACCTTCCTCATCGTCCATCAGGGCTTTGAGGATATGCAGCGGCATCAGGCGCTGGTGGTTTTCGCGGGCGGCAATCGTCTGGGCGGCCTGCAGAAAGCCGCGCGCCCGCTCGGTGAACTTCTCCAAGTTCATGGGTCTCTCCTTGCTAAAGCACCCCGGATTGGCTGGATGCCCGCTTGGCGGCACATCCCATTTTGGGGCCTCGGCAATTATCTGGTGTCGGGCGAGAGCTGTTGCAAGTCTGCCATAGCTCTTTTCAGCCGCTGCACCTCTTCAACCGAGGTCAGGCGAAGGCCGGGCGTGGCGAAGCCGAGATTGCGCAGGTTTTCCGGCGGGTTGGCCGGCAGCGCGCAGGAGGCGTGCAGGTCGCAACCCGGCAGGGCGGCAAGAAGCGTTGCGGCATTCTCGGCCCGGACACCGCCGCCCGGCATGATCGCAGGGCTGCCGGCGGCGAGGCGCAGCATCTGCTTGAGCCGGGGCAACCCCTCCACCGCGCTCGGCGCGCCGCCGGAGGAGAGGATCCGCTCCACGCCAAGGCAACGGGCGAGCGAGACGACCTCTGCCGGGTCGGGCGCCAGATCGAAGGCGCGGTGGAAGGCGATCTCCATGCCCTCGGCGGCTTCGGCGAGGCGGGCGAGCACCTCGGCATCGGGGCGCCCGTCGGGCAGCAGGGCGCCGATGACGACGCCCGCCAGCCCGGCCTCGCGGGCCGAAGCGATATCGGCCAGCGCCGCGCCTTCCTCGTCGAGGCCCATTACGAAGCCGCCGGGCACGGGGCGGATCAGGGCCATCACCGGCAGCGGCGCCTCGGCAGCCAGCACCATCATGCCGGCCGAGGCGGTGAGCCCGCCTATTTCCAGCGCCGCGCAAAGCTCGATCCTGTCCGCGCCGCCCTGGATGGCGGCGGCGAGGCCGGCGGGCGAGTCGACGGCGATTTCGAGCACATGGGTCATGCGCGCAGCTAGCGCCGCCGCGGCGCCGCCGGCAAGGCCAGCCTTGACCCTTGGCCGGCTTTTGCCGCAAGACGGCGAAAATCCGGAGCAGAGCCATGGACGACCGCCTGATCGTAGCCCTCGACGTGCCCAACGCCGTGGCGGGATTGCAGCTTGCCGACACGCTGGGCGAGGCTGTGGGCTTCTACAAGATAGGCCTCGGCATGCTCACCGGCGGCGGCCTTGGCCTGGCGCATGAGCTGAAGGCCGAGCACGGCAAGCGCATCTTCCTGGACATGAAGCTCTTCGACATCGGCGCCACCGTGGAGGCCGCCGTGCGGGGGCTCGCGCAGTTCGATCTCGATTTCCTCACCGTGCATGGCGACCCCCATGTGGTGCGCGCGGCGCGGGAGGGTGCGGGCGACTCTGGCCTGCAGATTCTAGCGGTGACGGTGCTGACCTCGCTGGAGCGCGCCGACCTCGATGAGGGGATGATGGCACCCGGCGACGTGCCCGACATCGTGGTCGAACGCGCCGCCCGGGCGCTGCAGGCCGGCGCCGCCGGGGTGATCTGCTCGCCGCAGGAGGCGCATCTGGTGCGCGCCCTGCCCGAGGCCGAGGGCAAGCTCATCGTGACCCCCGGCGTGCGGCCGGTGGGTGCGGAGCTGGGCGATCAAAAGCGGGTCATGACCCCGGCCGAGGCGATCGCCGCCGGCGCCGACCACGTGGTCGTCGGCCGCCCCGTCTGGCAGGCGCCGAGCCCGCGGGCGGCGGCCGAGGCGATCCTCGCCGAACTGTCCTCGGCAAGGGCCCTGCAGCCGAACCACTGAGCGATCAAGCGGAGCGCCTGCGGCGCATTCGATTGGTAGGGCAGGGGGGCTGTCTGCCCCCCTCTTGGCCTGAAGGCCAATTCACCCCCCGAGGATTTTCTCGGAGCAAAGACGAGGGGGGCCGGGGTGGCTAGTGCACCTCGGGGACCAGGACCTCGCGCTTGCCGACATGGTTTGCCGAGCTGACGACGCCGGCATCTTCCATCTGCTCCACAAGGCGGGCGGCCTTGTTGTAGCCGATGGCCAGCTTGCGCTGGATGTAGGAGGTCGAGCACTTGCGATCCTTGGCGACAATCTGCACGGCCTGATCGTAGAGCGCATCCTCGCCGTCGGTATTGCCGCCGAGGCCGAGCACCTCGTCGATGCTGGTGCTGCCCTCGCTCTCGTCGGGGCCCTCCACGACGCCGCCCACATATTCCGGCGGGCCGAAGCCCTTGAGGAAGGTGACGATCTCTTCCACCTCTTCATCGGTGCAGAATGGCCCGTGCACGCGGGTGATGCGGCTGCCGCCGGCCATGTAGAGCATGTCGCCCTGGCCGAGGAGCTGCTCGGCGCCCTGCTCGCCAAGGATGGTGCGGCTGTCGATCTTGGAGGTCACCTGGAAGGAGATCCGGGTGGGGAAGTTCGCCTTGATCGTGCCGGTGATGACATCGACCGAGGGGCGCTGCGTGGCCATGATGAGGTGGATTCCGCTCGCCCGCGCCATCTGCGCGAGGCGCTGGATGCAGGCCTCGATTTCCTTGCCGGCGACCATCATCAGGTCGGCCATCTCGTCGACGATGACCACGATGTAGGGCATCGGCTCGGGCACCGTCTCTTCGGTTTCGAAGATCGGGTCGCCCGTCTCCTCGTCGAAGCCCGTCTGGATGGTGCGCTCGAAATTCTCGCCGCGGGCCAGCGCCTCGCGGACGCGGCCGTTGTAGCCGTCGATGTTGCGCACGCCCATCTTGGACATCTTGCGGTAACGGTCCTCCATCTCGCCGACGACCCACTTCAGGGCGACGACCGCCTTCTTGGGGTCGGTGACGACGGGGGAAAGGAGGTGCGGGATGCCGTCGTAGACGGAGAGTTCCAGCATCTTGGGGTCGATCATGATCAACCGGCATTCCTCGGGCGTCAGCTTGTAGAGGAGCGACAGGATCATGGTGTTGATGGCCACCGACTTGCCCGAGCCGGTGGTGCCGGCGATGAGCAGGTGGGGCATCTTGGCGAGGTTGGCGATGATCGGGTCACCGCCGATATCCTTGCCGAGCGCCAGCGGCAGCTTCTGGTTGCCGTCGCCGAAATCCCGATGCGCGAGGATCTCGCGCAGGAGCACCATCTCGCGGTTGGAGTTCGGCAGTTCGATCCCGATCACCGAGCGTCCCGGCACCGTGGAGACACGGGCCGAGAGGGCCGACATCGAGCGGGCGATATCGTCGGCGAGGCCGATGACGCGGGAGGCCTTGAGGCCCGGCGCCGGTTCCAGCTCGTACATCGTCACGACGGGGCCGGGCTTCACGGCGGTGATCTCGCCCTTCACCCCGTAATCGTCGAGCACCGATTCCAGCATGCGGGCGTTCTCTTCCAGCGCCTCTTCAGAGAGGTGCAGGCGGCGCACGGTGCCGGGGTCTCGCAGCAGGTTCAGCGGCGGGTATTCGTAATCGGCGTATTTGTCTTCCAGCGGCAGGGCCGGCTGTGCCTCTGCCCGGGCACGGGTGGAGGGCGCGGCGGGCTTGCGGGGCGCGGTCTGCACGACCTTCTTCGGCTGCGCCACGGGGCGCTGGGTGCCCTCGGGCAGGGGGGCGGGCATCTCGAAAGCGGCCTCGTCCCAGCCCTCGTCGTCATAGGGTTCTTCGACCAGCGGGTCTTCCGCCGGCGGTATCGCCGGAAGTTCAGCCTGGCGGGTGAGGGGCGGCTCGACCTGCGCGTTGCGGGCCACAAGCGGCGGCTCGGTGCGGGGGCCGCCGGCGCCGGCGAGCTGGTTGAGGATCAGGGGGCGCGGGCCGCGCGGGCGCTCGGGTTTGGGCGGCGGCGGCGGGGCCTGCGCCTCGGTCCGGGCGCGGATGGCGCCGGCGATGCGGGCGCGGATACGGTCTTCCGGCGGCAGGTCGGCTTCGGGCTCCTGCGCGGGGGCGGGCGCCGGCGGCTCGGCCTGGGCCTGCGCCTTGCGGCCGAAGCCGGGCAGGCGCGAGAGGAGGCCGCCCGAAGGAGCGGGCGCGGGCGTGGGGCCGGCCGGGGCAGCGAGGCCTTCGGGCGCGTCGAGGCGGCGGGCGGCGCCGACGCGGGGCATCACGGGCTCCGGCGGGGTGGTGACGGGCGGCTCGCCGCGCAGGCGCGGCTGGCGGTTTGCCCCGGCCGGGGGCTGGCGCGGCTCGGCCCGCAGCCCGCCGGTGGCGGAGGCGTGGCGGGGCGGAGGCGGCATGACATGGCGGCGCGCGGGGGCGCTGGCGGCGGGGGTGTCCTCGTCGCCGAATAGCTCGTCCTCGTAGGGCGGGGCCTCGGCTTCGGGCTCGTCCCAGCTGTCATTGGCATGGACGGTGATCGGTTTGCGGGCGGCGCGGGCCGGCTGTGGCTTCTCCGCCACGCGGACGCGCTTGTCGGAGACGAGGCGGTCGGCGGCCTGCTCTTCTTCCCATTCCGCCTGGCGGCTGAGGGCGGCTTCGCGCCGCTCGGCCATCGCCTCGCGCGCCCGGGCGCCGGCAACGCTGACGCCGCGCAGCCCGACGCTGGCGCCCTGGCCAGCGAGGCGCAGGATCAGCGCGTAGCTCATCACAAGGCCCCAGATGAAGACGCGCCAGCCGAGCTTCAGCTCGGTGCGGGTGAGGCCCAGCACCCAGGCGGCGAGCGCCAGCATGGCGACGCCGGTGATCAGCGAGAGGAGTTTGACGCTGAAGGCGGCGCCAAGCGGCAGCACCGTCAGCAGCACAGCGGTGATCGTGTCGCCGAAGAGCCCGCCGAGGCCGAATTGATGCGGCCAGGTGGTGGGCGGCGTGAGGGTGGAGGCATAGACCGAGGCGAGCGCCACGGCGAAGGGGGTGAAGACCAGGCCCCAGAGGGCCCATTCCTCGCGCCAGTGTCCAGCAAGCCGAAGGCCCCAGACGATGAAGCTGATCGGGATCAGCCAGGCGCCGCGGCCGCAGATCATGATGAGCGGATGCGCGATCGAGGCGCCGAGCCGGCCCATCATGTTCTGCACCGGCGCGTCGGAGGCGACCAGCCAGTTGGGATCGTCAGGCGTGTAGGAGAAGAGCATCGCAGCGGCTGCCAGCCCCAGACCGACGAGCAGGATGCCGATGAGCTCGCGCCCCCGCTTCTCGATTGCCGCCTGCATGTTGCTGTCGAAGAGCGGGTCGCGCCCTCGTGCCTGATATGCCATTTACCCTCGCCTCACGTCTAAAAGGCAGTCGCGAAGCCGCATGAGCCCGCGCTGCATTTCGTCTTTCGGGGCCACCATGGCGACCCTTATGTATCCCCTGCCGGGATTTTCTTCGTTCGTGTCTCGTCCAAGATAAGCGCCCGGCAGCACGGCCACGCCAGCCTCGCGCCAGATCTTCACCGCCGCCGCCTCGCCATCTTCGACCGGCAGCCAGAGGAAGAAGCCGGCCTCGGGCGAAGCATAGCCGGGCAGTTTGCCGAGCAGCTTGTCGGCCATCGCGTATTTCTCGGCATATTGGGCGCGGTTCGCCTCGACATGTGCCTCGTCGCCCCAGGCGCGGGCCGCGACGGCCTGCAGCGGCAGGGGCAGGGGAGCACCGGCATAGGCACGCAGCTGGCGCAGCCGGGCGATGGCCTCGCGCCCGCCGACGGCGAAGCCCGAGCGCAGGCCCGGCAGGTTCGACCGTTTCGACAGCGAGTGGTAGGCCACGACGCGCTCAAGGCTCACGCCCTCTTCCCGGGCAACCTCTAGGATGCCGGTGGGCGGCGCGGTGCGGTAGATCTCGGAATAGCATTCGTCGGCCAGCACGATGAAATCATGCGCCTCGGCCAGACGCAGCAGCTCGCGCCAGTAATCGCGCCCGGCGACGGCGCCCTGCGGGTTCGAGGGCGAGCAGATATAGGCCAGCGCCGCGCGGTCGAGCACCGATTTGGGCAGGCCGGCGTAATCGGGCAGAAACCCGGTCTCGGCCGTGGCGGGCACGTAGACGGGCTCGGCCGAAGCGGCGAGGGCGGCGACGGCATAGACCTGGTAGAAGGGGTTGGGCGTCAGCACGACCGGCGTCTCGCCATTCTTGCGCTCGGGGCAGAGCGCGAGGCCGGCGGCGAAGAGGCCTTCGCGCGTGCCGTTGAGGGCGATGAGATTCTCGGGCGTCAGCTCTTCGCTGCCATAGCGGCGGGCGAGCCAGCCGAGGATGGCCGAGAGCAGCTCGGGCGTGCCCTCGTTGACGGGATATTTGGCGAATCCGGCGAGATTGGCCTGCAACACCTCGGCCAGAAACTCCGGCATCGCATGTTTGGGCTCGCCGATGGACATGGCAATGGGCTCGGCGCCCGGCTGATGGGCGTCGAGCAGCGACCGCAGACGCGGGAACGCGTAGGGAGGGAGCTGCGAAAAGCGCTCGGGAAATGCCATGTCTGCCTCAGTCGGGATCGTTTTCGCCCCGTTTGGGACAAGCCTACAGGCTGCACTTCGGCGCTGTCCAGATTCCGCAGAAGATTTACGGGGTTGCAGGACGGTCTTGTGGCATTTGGGCCAAGAGGTTTGGTGAGTTGCCGAGAGGGGTGGCGGGGTGAACCTCGCCCTACGGGCAAGGGCCAAACGGTGTCGCAAAGCCCCCGAAGGGCGGGCTTCAGCCCGCCATCGCCGCCTCCGCGGCCGCCGCCAGACGCAGCACTAGCCCCTCGCGCCCCGGCAGCGCATTGAGCAGCACGCCGGCGGAGGGCACGCCGGTCGGAAGCGAGATCGAGGCCAGCCCCATCAGGTTCGCCAGCCGCGTGTTGCGCAGGGTGAGCAGGTTGGCCTCGACGTAATAGGCCTCGTCCTCCAGCAGCCGAGCCTTTTGCGGCGGCAGAATCGGAGCGCTGGCGCAGAGCACCGCGTCGTAGCCCGCCGTTGCCGCGGCGAAGTCGGCGCGCAGGGCACGCAGCTTTTCCCAGCCGGCGACGAAGACATGCGCCGGCACGTCGCGCCCCGCCGAGACGCGCTTGAGGATCTGCGGGAACATCTTCTCGGGCGACGGCTCGATCAGCGCGCTCCAGGCGCCCCAGGCCTCGCCGGTATAGAGCGGGCCGGCCAGATCGTAGGCGAATTTCAGCAGCGGCATCTCCCGCCGCTCCACTATCGCTCCGGCCCCTTCCAAAGCTGCCACCGCGCGGGCGAGCCCTTCAGCGGGCGCCGCTTCCAGCCCCTCGCCCACAATGGTCTCCACCAGCAGAAATCGGCGCCCCGCGATGCTGGCGCTCGCAAGGTCCACCGCGGGGCCGCCCAGCGCGGCATAGAGCAGGGCGCAATCCTCGACGCTGCGGGCCAGCGGGCCGATGGTGTCGAACCGCGCGGCGAGGGGGACGGTGCCTGTCAGCGGCAGCGCGCCATGCACCGGCTTGAAGCCCACGATGTCGTTCCAGGCGGCGGGCACCCGGCAGGATCCGCCGGTGTCGCTGCCGATACCGCCCGCTGCCAGGCCGAAGGCGACCGATGTCGCCGCGCCGGAGGACGAGCCGCCGGGCACGACATCGGGGTCATGCACATTGGGCGGCGTCGCCGTGATCGGGTTGAGGCCGAGGCCCGAGAAGGCGATCTCGCTCATATGCGTCTTGCCGAGGCAGACCAGGCCCTCCGCCGTCGCCCTTGCCAGCACGGCGGCATCGCGTTCGGGTACGCGCCCCGCCATCAGCGCGGTGCCGGCCTCTGTGGCCACGCCGGCGCTGTCGAACAGGTCCTTCCAGGAGATCGGCACGCCGTCGAGCGGGCCGCGCCGCGTGCCGGCTTTGGCGCGCGCTTCGGCGGCCCCGGCCTCGGCCATGGCGCGATCGGGCGTGAGGCGGGCGTAGATGTCGTGGCTCTCGGCTGCGGCGGCCAGAAAGGTCTCCGCCAGGGCCACGGGCGAAATCTCGCCCCGGCCGATGCCCCGCCCCAGCGCTGCTGCGCCCATTTGCCGCCACTCGTTCATGCGCGCCCCCTTGCCTGCGGCGAGGCTAACTGCGGCGGCGGCCATGGACAATGCGGTGCGGCGGCGCGACAAAGCCCGCATGCAACGCGCCCTCATCATCGGCGGCGGTTTGGGCGGCCCCGCGCTCGCCCTGGCCCTTGCCAAGGCCGGCATCGGCGCCACGGTTCTCGACGCCCTGCCGGAAGAAACCCGCGCCGCCCCCGGCTTCGACGGGCGCGCCTACGCGCTGGCCCATGCCTCTGTTCGGCTGCTCAAGGCGCTGGGCGTCTGGGGCCCGCTGGCGGAGGTCGCCCAGCCCATCGAAGAGATCAAGGTGACGGATGGTGTGGCCGGCGAGGGCGCCGGGCCGTTCTGGCTGCATTTCGAGCGCGGCGCGCTGGAAGAAGGGCCGATGGGCCAGATGGTGGAAGACCGCCACCTTCGCCCTGCGCTTCTTGCCGCGCTGAAGGACGCTGGTGTGACGCACCGCGCCGGTGCTCGCGTTGTGGCGCAGGAGGTTACTGGCAGCGGGGCTTCGGTCACTTTGGAGAGCGGCGAGGTGCTGGAGGGCACGCTGCTCGTCGGCGCCGATGGCCGGCAGAGCGGCACGGCCTCTCGCGGTGGGCTGAAGCGGCGGGTGACGGATTACGGCCAGATCGCGGTGACCTGTGCGGTGGCGCATGAGCGCCCGCATGAGGGCGTCGCGCATCAGTTCTTCATGCCGGGCGGGCCGCTGGCGATTCTGCCCCTGGCCGGAGATCGCAGCTCGATCGTCTGGAGCGAGCGGGCGGCGCGGGCCGAGGCGCTGATGGCGATGGACGAAGAGGCCTTCCTCGCCGCCCTCCGCCCCGCCTTCGGCTCGCATCTGGGGCAGATTTCGCTGGCCTCGAAGCGGTTCAGCTACCCGCTCGGCCTGTCGCTGGCAGAGCGGTTCATCGCCCCGCGCCTGGCGCTGGTGGGCGATGCCGCGCACGGGCTGCACCCGCTCGCGGGCCAGGGGCTGAACGCCGGGCTGCGCGACGTGGCGGCGCTCGCCGAGGTTCTGGCAGCGGCGCAACGGCGCGGCGAGGATATCGGCGCGGCGCCCGTGCTGGCGCGCTACCAGAGCTGGCGCGGCTTCGATACGGCGGCGCTGGCGATGGCGACGGACGGGTTCAACCGACTGTTCTCGAATGACAATCCGCTGCTGCGCGCGGCGCGTGGGCTGGGGCTGGGGGCGGTCTCTGCCATGCCGGGGCTGCGGCGCGGGCTGATGCGCGAGGCCGCCGGGCTGACGGGCGATCTGCCGCCGTTGATGCGGTAGGCGGCGTGGGTTTGGCGGGCTGAAGCCCGCTCTACGATATTGGCGCGGCGGCCCACCCTTTGCTCCGTAGGGCGGGCTTCAGACCGCCATCTCCCCTCGCCCGGTGTCTGCGGCTTGATTCCGTGCGGGGATCGGAGCGGACGGGAAAGCGCTGAGGAGGAAGGGCCCTAATCCTCCGCCTTCAGGTTCCGCGCCTCTTCCGTCAGCATCACGGGGATGCCGTTGCGGATGGGGTAGGCGAGGCCGATGGCGCGCGAGACCAGCTCCTGCCGGCTCTTGTCGTATTGCAGCGGCCCGCGGGTTTCGGGGCAGACCAGCGCCTCGAGCATGCGGGGGTCGAAGGCGGGCTCCCGGCTCATTGCATCCGCTCTTCGCCGCTGCCGCCGCGGAGCGAATACTCGATCAGTGCCTCGAGCACCTCGCGGCGCTGGGTTAGGCCCGGAGCTTCCAGCAGCGCCTGTTTGTCCTCTGGCTCGAAGGGGCAGAGCATCGAGAGGGCGTTGATCATGATCTCGTCTTCCGCCGCCTCCAGCGCGTCCCAATCGGTCGAGAGCCCCTCGGAATCGAAGAACCGGCGCAGCAGCCCGAGAAAGGCGGTGCGGTCGAGCGCATTGTCCGCCTCGGCGGGGCCACGGTCGGCGCGGAAATCCCACCAATCCACCTTGGCGCGGGGATAGGGGGTGAAGGTTTCCAGCTCTTCGAGAACCCGGAAGCGCGAGCGGCCCATGAGGGTGATCATGTAGCGGCCGTCTTCCGTTTCGGTGAAGCTGGTCACCCGACCAGCGCATCCGACCTGATGCAGGCTCTCGTCGTCGCGCGTGGGCTGGATCATCCCGATCAGCCGCTCGGGCGATTTGAGCACATCGTCCATCATCGCCAGATAGCGCGGCTCGAAGATCTGCAGGGGCAGCCGGGCGCGGGGCAGCAGCACCGCCCCCGGCAGGGGGAAAAGGGGAATCGTGTCGGGGTAATCGGCGGCTCGGCTCATGACGTCCAAGCTAGCGCGGCCGCCCCCTCAGGCAAAGATCATCGACGACAGCCGCCGCCGCCCCGACTGCACCACCGGGTCTTTCGGGCTGAGCGCCTCGAATATGGTGAAAAGCTGCGTCTTAGCAGCGCCGTCGTTCCACTCGCGATCACGGCGGAAGAGTTCCAGCAGCTCGTCGACAGCCTCCTTCGTCTGGCCAGAGGCATGCAGCGCCGTGGCCAGATCGTAGCGGGCCTGATGATCCGCCGGGTCGGCCTCGACCTTCGCCTTGAGGTCCGAGACGGGGCCGGCCTCCTCGGCCTGGCGGGCGAGAGCGATCTGGGCGCGGGCCGCCTCGACCTCGGGCGCGGCGTGGATCGACGCGGGCGCACCATTGAGCACCGCTTCGGCCTGACCGAGATCGCCGAGCGCGATGTAGCAGCGGATCAGCCCGCCATAGGCCGCGGCATTCTCGGGCTCTTCGCCGAGGATGGCGGCGAAGGTTTCGGCGGCATCGGTGGCGGCGCCCTGCGCCAGCATCTCTTCGGCGGCAGTCAGCGCCTCGGCGAGGCCGTCGTCATTTCCGCCCTCGCCGCCGGCCAGTGCGGCCTGCTTCTGCACGAAGGCCTCGACCTCGGAGCCGGGCAGCGCGCCCTGGAAGCCATCGACCGGCTGGCCCTGCCAGAAGGCGTAGACGGTGGGGATGGATTGCACGCGCAGCTGGCCCGCATAGCCGGGGTTCTGGTCGACATCGATCTTCACCAGCTTCACGGCGCCGTTTGTTTTGGCGACAGCGGCCTCGATGGCCGGGCCGAGCTGGCGGCAGGGGCCGCACCATGTCGCCCAGAAATCGACGATGACGGGTGTGGTCTGCGAGGCCTCGACGACCTCCTTCATGAAGTTCGCGTCTGTCCCCTCGATGACGGGGCTCGCGGCGGCGGGTTTGCTGGTTTCGCCCATGCCAAGCATGATCTGCTCCCTTCGGGAATTCCGGTTGGCCCCTATATGTGCGCGCCGGCTCAGCGTTTAAAGCGGAAAGCCCGCCGCGGGGCGCGGAAACCATATGGTTTCCGTCCGCGATTTCCATATGGAAATCGCTGCTAGCGCAGCTCGACCTGCGCCGAGGCGGATCGCCCGGCGGAATCGATGACCGTCAGGGAAGAGAAACCCGCGCCCAGCGCCAGGGGCACGTCGCGCCGTTGGCTCTGTGCGACAACCGCGCCATTGGCGAGCCAGGTGAACGGCGCCTGCCCGTCACTCACCCGCGCGATCAGCTCCGCCCCTTCCACCAGCGCCCCGTCGGGCGGGAAGGCGATGCGCGGCCCGGGAGCTGCCGCCGCCGCCCCCTCGGGCGCAAAGCGGCGAAGCGGGGTGGGCAGTGAGGCATTGGCGAGGATCAGCGTCTCCGGCGGGGGCGGCGGCAGGGGCGTGCGCGGCCCCTCGATGCGCTCGAAGGCGGCAAACAGCACCGGCGCCGCTACCTCGCCGCCGAAGGCGCCGGGAACCGGCGTGCCATCGGCGCGGCCCATCCAGACGGCGATCACATGCGCGCCGTCATAGCCCACCGCCCAGGCATCGCGGTGCCCGTAGGAGGTGCCGGTCTTGTAGGCGATCTCGTCTTCGCGAATGCCGAGCGGCCGGGGCACCTCGCTGAGGATATCCGTCACCTGCCAGGCGGCGGCGCGGTTCATCAGCTCGGTCGGGCGGTAGCCGGGCGTCGGAGCGGGGGTAGAGCGCAGATCCGCCCTTGTGCCGCCTTCGGCGAGGGCGGCGTAGAGGCCGGTGAGATCGGTGAGGCTCATCCCCAGCCCGCCGAGGGCGATGGCGAGGCCCGGCGCCTCGTCGTCCGGCAGCTGCGGTGAGGCGCCCGAGCGGATCAGCGCCGAATACAGGTGCTGCGGGCCCATCGCGTCGAGCAGCGCCACGGCGGGCAGGTTGAGCGAGAGCTGCAGCGCCTCGCGGGCGCGGATGTCGCCGCGGAACAGCCCGTCGAAATTGCGCGGCCGGTAGCCGGCGAAATCCATCGGCCGGTCGGAGAGGATGGTCTCGGGATGCGCCAGCCCCCGGTCGAAGGCGAGGCCGTAAATCACCGGCTTCAGCGTCGAGCCCGGCGAGCGCGGGGCGCGCGTCATGTCCATGAAGCCCTCGCGGGCATCGGCGGCATAGCCGGCGGAGCCGACGGAGGCGAGAATCTCGCCGCTGCGGTGGTCGGCGACGAGGATGGCGATCTGCTCGCGGCTTCCGGCCTCGTGCGCGGCGCGGGTGGCGAGCGCCTCGATGCGGGCCTGCAGGCCGGCGTCGAGCGTGGTGGCCACCACCTCTGCCAAGGGGTCGCTGGCGCGGGCATGGTCGGCCAGATGCGGGGCGAGCAGCGGGAAGTCGCGGCGGCCCTGCGGCGAGGGCTCCGTCAGCGCGGCGAGGCGGGCCTCTTCGGTGATGATCCCGGCGCCCTCCATGCGCGCCAGCACGCGGTCACGGGCGGCATGGGCGGCCTCGGGGTGCCGGTCGGGCCGGCGGGATTCGGGCGCCTGCGGCAGGGCGACGAGCAGCGCCGCCTCCGCCGCCGTCAGCCGCAGGGGCGGCTTGCCGAACCACGCGTAGGAGGCGGCGCGCACCCCCTCGATATTGCCGCCGAAGGGCGCCCGGTCGAGGTAGATCTGCAAGATCTCATCCTTGCTCAGCCGCCGCTCCAGCGCCAGCGCGACGCGGATCTGGCGGAACTTGCCCTCCACCGTGCCGGTCGGCCCCTCTTCCAGCAGCCGCGCCACCTGCATCGTCAGCGTCGAGCCGCCGGCGACGAAGCGCTGGTAGCGCAGGGCCTGCCAGAAGACCCGCGCCATGGCGGTGAAATCCACCCCGCCATGCTCGCGGAAGCGCTTGTCCTCGTAGCGGATCAGCATGTCGATATAGTCCGGGTCGACCGCATCGAGGCTCACGGCCAGCCGCCAGCGGCCGTCGGCGACGGTATAGGCGCGCAGCAGCTCTCCATGCCGGTCGACCACCTCGGGGGAGTGGGTCGCGGCCAGCGGAGGCAGATCGGTGGCGTCGATCCAGGCATCGAACTTGTCGTGCCCGTAGGCCCCCAGCCAGAGGAGCAGCGCCAGAGCGAAGAGCACCGCCGCCGCCGGGCGCGAATTCCGCGCGGAATTCGTGCACGGAATTCGCGCGAATTCCGGCTCCCGGTCCGGCTGGCTCACTCCGTCACCACCACCTGGCCCGGGCCGGTCTGCGCGCGCATCTGCGGCCGGTACATGTCTTCGACGCTGGCCGCGGGGTGGTGGTAGCTGCCGGGCGAGACGGCGCGCACGATATAGGCCAGCCGGAAGGGCTCATCCGAGCGCCAGTCCACCGCCGCCAGAAAGCGGTCGGCGCGGAACTGGGCGCTTTCGGCATAGGCCGGCTCCAGCCAGGCGAGGCCGGAGAGATCGCCGGCCGAGATCAGGTTCGGGTTGTCGATCTCGAAGCCCGCGGGCAGCGGATCGTTCACCATCAGCCGCGCCTCCTGCCGGCCATAGGGCGTGACGGTCAGCACGGTGACCAGCCGCGTCCCGGCGGCGACCTCTGTCGCCTGCACGGCGTCGCCCTCCAGCGTGTAATAGGCCCGCTCGATCGCATAGCCGTTGCCGCCCGCAGGCTCCGGCACCTCGGGCACGCCGAAGATTGTCACCGTCAGCTCTGTGGCGTCGCCGGCGTTCGCCACCGTGATCGAGGCCGCGCCGCTGCCCTGCTCGCGCAGGCGCACCAGCGGCCCTTCGGGCGGGGCGCCGTTCACGGTGAGGCCGGTCTCGCGCAGGTCGTCGATCAGCGCATCGGCGGCGAGGAGAGACCATGTCGCCTCCTGCGTTGAAGGCTCGCCCGCCGCCAGCTCGGCGGAGAGCTGGCGCGACAGGCCCTCGCGGTCCACCGCCTCGCTGCCGGCCTCCACCGCCAGCGCCAGCACGGCGGCGAGGTCGCGCCGCTGGGTGCCGTAGTCGATGCGCCAGACAGAGCCGTCGGGCTCCGGCGGCGCAGCCTCGATCTGCCTCTCGGCGCGGGCGAACATCGCGTCGGCCCGGCGCTGGTCGCCGTAGAAGGCGAGCGCCGCGCCCAGCTGGGCCGCCGCCATCGGCGTGGTGAAGGCGCCGGCACGCTCGTCGGCGAAGTAGCGCAGGTCGCCCACTGCCGCCTGGCCCTCGCGGGCCAGCACGAAGAGCGCATAGGCGATCTCCTGCCCGCCCTCTTCGAAATCGGGGGCGTAGTTCACCCGGTTGCGCAAATTGTCGAGCGCCTGCCGCATGGCGAGGTCGGGCACCGCGTAGCCCTGCGCGCGGGCGCGGGAGAGGAAATCGGTGACATAGGCATCGAGCCACAGATCGCCCGAATAGGCGCCCCAGAGGCCGAACGCCCCGTTCGCCGCCTGATTGCCCAGCACATCCCGGATCGCCTCGGTCACCCGCTGGCGCACCTCCGGCTCGGCGGCGAGGCCCATCGCCTGAGAGACCTCGGAGAGGTAGAGCAGCGGCAAGGCGCGGCTCGCGATCTGCTCGGTGCAGCCGTAGGGGTAGCGGTCGAGCGCGGCGAGCAGGCCGGGCGCATCGAAGCTGGCCAGCGGGCCGACGGAGAGGGTCGCCTCGCCGGTGCCGGGCTGGAAACCCGCGAAGACCTGATCGTTGAAGGTGAAGGTCTCGCCCCCGCGCAGCTCGAAGCGCGAGAGGCGCATCACCGCGGGGTCATGCGCCTCGACTCCCAGCTGCAGGCGCTTCTCCAGCACCTCGCCGCCGGGGGTGGTGATCCGGATGTCGAGCGTGGCGAGGCCGGGGTCGCCGGCGGTGATGCCGAGGCTCTGCACCCAGCGCCCGCCCTCGGTGAGTTCGGCGGTGAGGGTGGTGGGGCCGGCAACGGAGAGGCCATTGGCGGAGACCTCTACCGTGGCTTCGCCCACAGGCCCCTCGGCATGGGTCAGCTCCAGGAGCAGCCGCGAGCTATCGCCGGGCGACAGGAAGCGCGGCAGCGTGGCGGAGAGCACGACCGGGTCGCGCACGACCACCTCGTCGCTGGCCTGGCCCACGCCCGTGGCGCTCCATGCCACGGCCATGAGCTTCACCGTGCCGTTGAAGGCGGGCAGGTCGAAGCCGACCTCGGCCCGGCCATCGGCGCCGACGCGCACGGGGCCGGCGAAGAAGGCCAGCAGCTCCTCGGTGGGCGGCGGCGCTTCTGCCGCCATGGCCGCGGCGCCGTCGCCGCCGGAGCGGACAAGGCCCATCGCGCCCTGCAGCCCGTCGATGAGACGGCCGTAGATATCGCGCAGCTCCACGCCGAGACGGCGCTGGCCGAAGTAATGCCCGGAGGGGTCGGGCGCCTCGAAGCCGGTGAGGTTGAGGATGCCCACGTCGACGGCGGCGAGGGTGACATAGGCCTCTTCGCCGGGCGCGAGGCCCTCGATCTGCACGCCGGTAGTCAGCCGCTCGCGGGGGCGCACCTCCGCCGGCAGGTCGAGGCTGACGGAAAGCTGGCGCGCGCCGGGTTCGACGGCGGCGTAAGCGATGCCGAGGGCGCGGGCGGGGTTGTGGCCGGCCTCTACATCCATCGGCCGCAGGACGGAGGCGGAGACGTAGGCGCCGGCGCCCCACTCCTCCGTCACCTCCAGCGGGATCAGGTTCTCGCCCTCGGTGACCTCCACCGCCTCGATATGCACGACGCGATTGGTCAGCACGCTGACGAGCGCGGTGCCGGCATAGCGCGGCACGATGCGGAAGGTGGCGGTCTCGCCGGGGGCGTAGCTCGGGGCATCGAGCGAGGCGTCCAGCACATCGGGCGTGTCGGCGGCGCCGTCGGGCACGTACCAGCCGGCATAGAAGCTCATCGACGAGGCGACATAGGCGCCGCCGGGGCGTTCGACGATGATCTCGTATTCGCCCCAGTCGACCTGGGCGGAGACCTCCACCGGCTCGGCGCCGAGCGTGGCCTCGCCTTGCGCGATGCGCTGGCGGGTGGTCACCGGCTCCCAATTCCAGCTGCCGTTCAGGCGATACCATTGGTAGCGGGTCTCGATGCGGTTGACCGTCCACTGCACGTCCATCGGCGCGGGGCTGAGATCAGGGGACAGGCCGATGAGGCTGAAGCGCGGGGTGCTGCCCTCGTCGATGACGTCGTCGCCAAAGGCCGGGCGGATGCCGATCATGGGCTCGTCGGGCAGCACGGTGGCGGTGGTGCGGCGCTCGACCGGGCGGCCCGAGAGCTCGGCGACGCGGGCAGTGACGCGCAGCTCCAGGGGCTGGCTGATGCCGCTGGCCTCTGGCAGGGCGAGGTCGATGCCGGCGGAGCCGTCCGCCGCCGTCTGCCAGCCGCCGAAGCTGTCGGCGCGGGGCTCGAAGGGCGCGTCGTAAAGGCCGAAACGGTAGCCGGGGAAGGCCGCGATCTCGCGCTGGGCGGAGAGCACCAGCTCGCCCTCGACCGGCAGCTCGGCGGCGGGGGCGCCGAAGAGGTAATCGGCCTGAAGATTGAGGCGCGGCACGTCGCCGAGGGCGATGGTCTGCGGCAGGGACAGGTCGAAATCGAGACGCTCGGGCAGGAAGTCCTCCACCAGCACAGAGGTGGTGGCGAGCGGCGGAGCTTCGAGATCGCTCTTCATCTCGATTCGCCAGGGGCCGCGGGGGGCGGTCTCCGCCACCGGCAGGGCGAAGACATGGCCGCCGAGGACGCCTCCGGGCGAGGTCTGGCGGGCATATTCCACCCCGTCGGGGCGGTAGAGGATGGCGGTGAGCGGCACGCCCTGCAGCGCTTCCACCTCGTCACCGCGCATCAGGGCGGTGGCGAAGATGGTCTCGCCGGCGTGGTAGGCGCCCCGGTCGGTGGTGAGGAACACGTCGATCGGCCCCGCTGCCTCGCGCCCCTCGACGCCGCGGTCGGAGAGGTCGAAGGCCGGGTCGGTCAGCGATAGGAAGGCCATGTCGGCCTCGCCGTTGCGCACGCTCACCAGCCCCGGCGCCGCGCCGCCGGTACCGCGCACCAGCCCGGCCTCGAAGCTCGCGAAGCCCTCCGGCCCCGTCGTGGCGGTGCCGAGCACGGCATTGGCGCGCGACAGAAGCTGCACCTCGGCCCCCTCAACCGGCCCCGCCGTGGCGAGGGAGCGGATGGCCACGGTCAGACCGTCGGCGCCCTCCATCGTGGTCAGGCCGAGATCGGAGAGGATGAACCATTGCGCCGCGGGCACGTCGTCATAAGGGTCGGCGCCCGGGATTGCAGCGGTCAGCACGTAAAGGCCGGGGGCCTGCCCCGCCAAAGCCTCGCTCATCGGCAGGCGGGTGGTGACGTCTTCGTTGAGCGGGGCGGCAAGCTCTGCGCTGCCTTTCCAGATCTCTTCGCCGAGCTGGCCGTTGAGGTAATCGGTCGCCCAGGGGCCGACGCGCTCGCCGAAGTAATCCTCCTGCATGGCGCGCAGGATGTTGCGGTCGGAGACGGCGTAGAGCGTGAGGTCGAGCCCATCGAGGTTGACCGTCTGCACCGGCAGCGCGATCTCGCCGAGCGCCGGCAGCACATAGGCGCGCGAGGGGAAGGTGACGCCCGGGCTGCGGTCGCGCACATATTGCGTGACCTCGACGGGGGCCTGCAGCGTCTCGCCGCTTGCCGCCGGCAGGCCGGTGCGGAAGATCAGGCGGTAGCGGTCGCCATGGGTCACGCCGTCGATGCAGAGCTGCGGGCCGTCAACCTCGACCGTCAGCGCTTCGCTGGGGAGCTGCACGTAGGGGCCGTAATCGACGCCGGCCTGCACGAGGGTTTCGGAGAACTCCGCGCAGATGCGGGGGCGGGCGCTGTCACTCTCGACATCTGTGTTCACGATACGGAAGCCGTAGAGCCCGATGGCGCGGTCGAGCGCATCGGTGATGTCGCGGCGGGGCTGGATGCTCTGCGCACGGCGGAGAGCTGGAACCATGTCGCGGCCGCGGCCATCCTGCTCCAGCGCCTGGGCCAGATCGTAGAGCGCCGTGGCCTGCTCGGCCGGGTCGCCGGCGCGGAGGTAGGCGTTGACGAGGGCAGGCACGGCACGACCCCGTGCGGTGTCGATCTCCTGCCCCGACCCGTCGCCGGCCGTTCTGGCGAGGTTGCCATATTCGAGCCAGAGCGCGGCGCGATCCTCCAGCGAGACGGCGGCGCCGAGAAGACGCAGGCGCGCCATGTCACTGCTCTGCGCCGACGCGGCCTGCAGCAACTCGGTGACGTTCAGGCCCTCGGACGAATGGTAGCGGCCGATCATCAGGGCGAGATCGTAGGCGGCGCGAATCGTGCCCTCGCCCAGGAAGGCCAGGTCGGCGGCGCGCGCTTCAGCCTGAAGCAGGGCCTGGGGCGAGGCCGCGACGATATTGGCCGAGATGGCGCCGTCATAGGGCACAGCCTCGCTGACGCCGCCCTTGAGGAAGCACGAATTGTTGCGCTGGTTGAAGGTGAAGGCTTGGCACTGGCTGTTGCCGAGGCAGGCCGCCTGGCAGGCATCGAGCGTGGTGTCGAAAAGCTGCTGCAGATCGGCGCCGTAGAAATCGAGATTGCGCGAGACGGCCGGGTGCCGCTCGGGCATGGCCGGCCCCTCCTGCGCCTGGGCGGTGGCGCCTGCGAGAATGAGGAGAGCGGAGAAGAGCGCGCGCAGCATCGAAGTGACCTCCCGGGACCGGTGCCGCACCGTCGCACGGGGCGCACGAGTCGGACAAGCACGGGCGCGTGAAGGCGAGGTGGGGTTTTCCACCAGGCGCCGTGCAGCGGAGCGCCTTTGGCGCATTCTTTTCAGTGCGGTGGGGGCGCTGCCCCCACACCCCCGGGATTTATTGGAGCAAAGACAGGGGGGTGGGGCGGGCGGCGCTCGGCTGGGGATCGAGTGGGCGCCTTGGGCTGGCGGAGTGGCGGGGCTATTCGGCCAGCAGGATCTCGAGAAAGGCGGGGCCGAAGCGCTCTGTGGCGCGCTCGCCGATGAGGCGGGAGAGGGCAGGCAGATCCGCGGGCCGGGTTTCGGCGACGCGGGAGAGTGCGGCGGCGGGGAGCGACATGGGCTTGTCGGTGCCGGCGGGGCCGCGGGCGAGGGCGAGTGCGGCCTCCTGCAGGCGATCATAGAGCGCGCCGGCGTCGCGGCCGGCCAGCTTCATGCGGCGGGGGTGCAGCTCTTCGGCCTCGCCGGCGATGACCTGCAGGAAATCGGCGCCGTACTTTGCCAGCTTCTTGCCACCGACGCCGTTGATGCGGGCGATCTGATCCATGTTGGAGGGGCGGGCCTCGGCCATCTCGATCAGCGTCTTGTCGGTGAAGATCATGTAGGCGGGCAGGCCCTGGGCCTCGGCCAGCGCGCGGCGCTTGGCCTTGAGGGCGGAGAGGAGCGGGGCATCCTCCTCCTTCACCATCTCGCGCACGCGGGGGGTGGGCTTGCTGGCGCGGGTCATGGAATCGCGCCGCAGGGTGACAGTCGCCTCGCCGCGCAGGACGGGGCGCGCGGCCTCCGTCATGCGCAGGGCGCCGTGGCGGGAGGGATCGGGGCGGATGAGGTCACGCGCCTGCATCTGGCGGAAGATCGCCTGCCATTCGGCCTTGGACCATTTGGCGCCGACGCCGAAGGTGGGCAGCGCGTCATGCCGCCACTGGGTGACCTTGTCTGTCGCCGTGCCGCGCAGGATGTCGATGAGATGGCCGCTGCCGAAACGCTCTTCGCTTCGGAGGGCGGCGGAGAGCGCCATGCGCACCGGCTCTGTCCCGTCGAAGACATCGGGCGGCGCGTCGCAGAGGTCGCAATTGCCGCAGGGCTCGGCGAGGGTTTCACCGAAATAGCTGAGCAGCACTTGCCGGCGGCAGCCGAGCGCTTCGGCGAGGCCGAGGAGGGCGTTGAGGCGGCCATGGTCGGCCGCCTTGCGCTCGTCGGGCGCGAGGCCCTCGTCGATCTGCTGGCGGCGGTAGCGGATATCGTCGGGGCCGAAGAGGGTGAGCGTTTCCGCGGGGGCGCCGTCGCGGCCGGCGCGGCCGATCTCCTGGTAATAGCCCTCTATGCTTTTCGGCAGGTCGGCATGGGCGACCCAGCGGATGTCGGGCTTGTCGACGCCCATTCCGAAGGCGATGGTCGCGGCCACGACCAGCCCGTCCTCCTGCTGGAAGCGGCGCTCGCCCTCGCGGCGCTGATCGGCCTCCATGCCGCCATGGTAGGCCAGCGCCGGGATGCCGGCCTTGTTCAGCGCGTCCGCCAGCCCCTCTGTCTTCGCCCGCGTGCCGCAATAGACGATACCGGACTGGCCCTTCCGGGCGCTGGCGAAATCGAGGATCTGCCGGCGGGGGCCGTCCTTCGCCGCGAAGGCGAGGTGGATGTTCGGCCGGTCGAAGCCGCGCAGGAAGGTGCGGGGCGGCGCCTCGAAGAGCTTGCGGCCGATCTCCTCGCGCGTCTCTTCATCCGCCGTGGCGGTGAAGGCGGCGAGGGGAACGTCCAGCGCGCGCTTCAGCTCGCCGATGCGCAGGTAATCGGGGCGGAAGTCGTGGCCCCACTGGCTGACGCAATGCGCCTCGTCCACCGCGATGAGGCCCACCCCGGCGCGGCGGAGCATCTGCGGCACGCCGCCCGCGGCCAGCCGCTCGGGCGCCATGTAGAGAAGGCGAAGGGTGCCGGCTTCCAGCCCCGCCCAGACGGCATCCGTCTCTTCGGGCGTGTTGCCGGAGGTGAGCGCACCGGCCTCGACGCCGGCCTCGCGCAGCGCCCGCACCTGATCGCGCATCAGCGCGATGAGGGGAGAGATGACGAGCGTGACGCCGCCGCGCATCAGCGCGGGGAGCTGGTAGCAGAGCGACTTGCCGCCGCCGGTGGGCATGATGGCCAGCACATCCTCGCCCGCCGCCACGGCGGAGACGATCTCTGCCTGGCCGGGCCGGAAGGCGGTGAAGCCGAAGATGTCGTGGAGGAGCTGCTCTGCCCCGAGATTGCTGCCGTCTGCCATGCCCCGGCTTACCGCTGCCGGGGCCGGGGCTCAATGCGCAGGATTTGGGGGGCTAGTAGAACAGCGCCGCGTTGTTCCGCAGCAGGATCTCGATGATGTAGATGATGATCAGCGCAACGAGGGGCGACAGATCGAGCCCGCCCATGTTGGGCAGAATGCGGCGGAGCGGGCCGTAGAGCGGCTCAAGCAGGCGCGACAGGCCGTACCAGATCTGGCTGACGAGCGGCTGGCGCACGTTGAGCACCTGGAAGCTGATCAGCCACGACATGATGAAATGGGCGAAGATGAAGAACTTCGCGATGCTCAGCAGCAGCATCAGGATCTGGAACAGCGACGTCATGGGCATCTCCCTCGGGCCGGAAATCACCTAAGCGCTAGGGGGCGCGCGCGCAACAGGGGGCCGGCAACATCGTGACCTTGGGTTAAACTTGACCGAAGCG
The DNA here is from genome assembly GCF_054353345.1 of Pseudoroseicyclus sp. H15. NCBI lineage: Bacteria > Pseudomonadati > Pseudomonadota > Alphaproteobacteria > Rhodobacterales > Paracoccaceae > Pseudoroseicyclus > Pseudoroseicyclus sp. H15. Next base: position 274,613 of record NZ_JBTHJE010000001.1, on the reverse strand, counting down.
GGGCCGGGCGCGAGGCCTTGGGCCAGATCAGGGGGCGAGCAATGTATCCGTTCATCCGCATGTGGCGCGGCATCGCGCAGGCCAAACGGCTGCCGAAGCTGGGCTTTCACGAGACGCAAGTGACCCATCATCGCATCTGGCCGCAGGATATTGATCTGTGGATGGAGCTGAACAACGGGCGCACCTTCACGCTCTACGATCTCGGCCGCCTGCCCTTTGCCTACCGCATCGGGCTGGCGGATGTGCTGAGCGCCAATGGCTGGGGTATGACGGTGGCGGGCTCGACCATCCGCTACCGGCGGCGGCTGCGCACCTTCGAGCGGGCCGAGATGCGCACGCGCAATGCCGGGTGGGACGAGCGGTTCTTCTACATCGAGCAGAGCATGTGGAACGAGACGGGAGAGGCGGCGAACGCGGCGCTGATCCGCATGGCGGTGACTGGCAAGGGCGGCATCGTCCCGCCGGCGCAGGCGGTGGCCGCGATGGGGGAAGACCCGGCGCTGCCCGAGTTGTCGGATTGGGTGAAGACCTGGGTGACGGCAGAGGCGGCGCGGCCCTGGCCGCCGATGCAGGAGGGGTAGGGGGGAGGAGCGCCTGATCCCTGTCGCAACGGTGCCGCGCTGGGCGAGCGCCTGCCCGTGGGGTGGCGCCAAGACGAAGCCGCTTCTCGGTTTATGCCTGCCAGGCCCTTCCCAGCGGTGGGCAAAGCGCAGCCTTCGCCAGAGCGCCAGCCCGTCGGGACGGGCAGGCGCTCGACCGGTGCCTTTGGCTTGATTCCGGGCGGGGGAGGAGCGGCGGCGGCAGGCAGCAGATACCCCTGACACAAAACCATTCCTTGCCAGAACAGGAAAAACAGGCTCCTTATCCCGCTGGGAACGAGGGGACATTTCGATGGATACGAGCCGCCGCCGTATTTGGGGCTGGATGCTCTATGACTGGGCGCAGCAGCCTTTTTACACGCTCGGGCTGACGTTCATCTTCGCACCCTATTTCGCGGCCGTCGCCGCCGGTGCGCTGGCCGATCAGGGGATGACCCCCGCCGAGGCCGATGCCGGTGCCCAGAGCCTGTGGTCGAGCGCGCAGACCATCGCGGGCATCTTCATTGCGCTGACGGCGCCCTTCCTCGGCGCCTGGGCCGATGCCTCGGGGCGCAAGCTGCGCTGGATTCTCGGGCTGTCGGCCTTTGCCATTCTCGCTATCGCCTGCACCTGGTTCCTGCAGCCGGACGGCAGCGGGCTGTACCTCGTGCTCTTCGCGTTCTGGATCGGCTTCATCGCGACAGAGAGCGCCTTCAACCTCAACAATGCCATCCTGCCCTCGCTCGGCACTGCCGAGCGCGTGGGCCGCATCTCGGGCGGGGCGGCGGCTTTTGGCTATTGGGGCGGGGTCTCGGCGCTGCTCATCGTGCTGCTGTTCTTCGCCGAGAACGAATCCGGCGTCACGCTGATCGGCGTCGCACCGCCGTTCGGGCTCGATGCCGCCGCGCGCGAGGGCACCCGCTTCGCCGGGCCCTTCGTGGCGATTTGGTACACAATCTTCCTCATTCCCTACATCCTGTGGGTGCGAGAGACGCCGCCGCAGGTGACCCCGCCGCCTCTGGGCCAGGTTCTGCGCACGCTGAAGACCACCATCGCCCGCGTCGCCCGGCAGCGCAGCCTGCGCAACTTCCTCATCGCCTCGATGCTGTACCGCGATGGGCTGGCGGCGCTCTACGCCTATGGCGGCATCTACGCGACGCTGGTGCTGCACTGGCAGATCATGCAGGTCGGCATTTTCGGGGTGATCTCCGCCGTCGCCGCCGCCATCCTCACCTGGGTGGGCGGGCGCTTTGATGAGAGGCTCGGGCCGAAGCCGGTGCTGATCACCTGCTGCCTGGTGCTGATTGTGGTCTCCACCGTCATCATCGGGATCTCGAAGGTCGATCTTTACGGCATACCGCTGCCCGAGGGCGGGGCGGATATCGTCTTCTACCTCTGCGGCGCCGCCATCGGCGGGGCGGGGGGCACGCTCTATTCCGCCTCTCGCTCGCTCATGGTGCGGCATTCCGACCCGGAGCGCCCGGCAGAGGCCTTCGGGCTCTTCGCGCTTTCGGGGCGGGCGACGGCATTTCTGGCGCCGCTGCTCATCACGATCGCGACATGGGCGACTGGAGATAACCAGTTGGGCTTCTTCCCCGTGATCCTTCTGTTGCTCGGCGGCCTTCTCCTGCTAGGCTTCGTCAACAAAGACGGAGATCGAGCAGAATGGTCCGCCTCATCCTAAGCCTCGCCCTGATCGCGGGCCTCGCCGCCTGCCGGAGCGAGCCGACAGTCACACAGAGCGCCAATACCAGCGCGCTCGACGCCGCCATCGCGGCCGACAACCGCGTGGCCCGCGATGTCTTCGGGTACATCTCGACACCCAGCGACGGCGGCAGTGCGCCGCTCGGCTTTTATTCGCGCGGCTGCGCCTCGGGGAATGTCGAGCTGGCAGAGACAGGGCCGACCTGGCAGGCCATGCGCCTGTCGCGCAACCGCAACTGGGCGCAGCCCGAGATGGTCGATTTCGTGCAGGACCTCTCGCGCTTCGCCGCCACTCAGCCGGGCTGGCAGGGCCTTTACGTAGGCGACATGAGCCAGCCGCGCGGGGGCCCGATGCTGACGGGCCACGCCAGCCACCAGATCGGGCTCGACGCCGACATCTGGATGCTGCCGCCCGACCGGCTGAACCTGACGGCGACCGAGCGCGAGAACCTCTCCTCGATCCGCACCGACCGGACTTCGGGCGCCTATGTGAACGATTCCTGGACGCCGCAGCACATGAACATCCTGCGCGCTGCGGCCTCCGACCCGCGGGTGGCGCGCATCTTCGTGTTCCCCGGCGCAAAGGTGTGGATGTGCGAGAATGCCACCGGCGACCGGAGCTGGCTGAACAAGGTGCGCCCCTGGTACGGGCATAATTACCATTTCCACGTGCGGCTGAACTGCCCGCCCGGCGCTACGCAATGCCAGGATCAGGCCCCGCCGCCCCCCGGTGACGGCTGCGCCGATGCGCAGGCCTGGGTGAACAACATCATCAACCCGCCGCCGCCAGACCCGAACGCCACCCCCTCCCCCTCCTCCGGCCCCGTCCTGATGTCGGACCTGCCGGGGAGCTGCCTTGCGGTGCTGGGCACCCAGTGAGCGGCCGATCTTTGGTTCTTGCTGCGGCGCTCGTCGCGCTGGCCGGCTGTGCGGATGGCGAGGGGGAGCTTGCCTCCACCCTGCCGCTCACCGCAGCGCCCGGCGGCTTTTCCGGCATCGAGCTGAGCGACGATGGCAGCGAGGTTGTGCTGCTCTCCGACCGGGCGGCGCTCGTCTTCGGCCGGCTTGAGCGCTCTGGCGGGAAGCTCACCGGCTTCGCCGAGGATAGTCAGCTCGAAATCGGCGCCGGCGAGAACGGCGAGCCGCTGCGCGAGTGGCAGCGCGACAGCGAGGGGCTCGCCAAGGGCCCCGATGGCGCGCTCTATATCTCCTTCGAGGGCATCCACCGTGTCGCGCGGCTGGAAGAGGGCGCACTCGTCTTCCTGCCCGACCCGCCGCCGCTGCCGCGCCGCATGGCCAACGAGAGCTACGAGGCGCTCGCCATCGACGAGGCCGGCACGCTCTACACCCTGCCCGAACGGGTGGGCGACGGCACGGCGGACTGGACGCTGCTGAAGCTGGAGGGCGACGCCTGGCAGCCCGCCTTCACCGTGCCCCGCCGCGGCGCCTTTGTGCCCGTCGGCGCCGATTTCGGCCCCGACGGCGCCTTTTACCTGCTGGAGCGTGACTTCACCGGCTTCGCCTTCCGCAGCCGCGTGCGGCGCTTCGCCGTTGATGGCAGCGGCGAGACGACTCTGCTGCAAACCGGCTCGGGCACGCATGGCAATCTGGAAGGCATCGCAGTCTGGCGGGGCCCGGATGGCGATATCCGCCTGACCATGGTGTCGGACAACAACCAGAGCGCGCTTCTGCGCAGCGAGATCGTCGAGTACCGGCTGCCCGATTGACGCGGCCCCCGAGCGGGTCTAGACGGCCCGCCGCTGCCAGACCGGCAGCCAAGTCTCCGCGACCTTGCCAAAACGGATGAACAACATGCGACTTCTCCCGGCGATCATCGCCATGGCCACTCTTGTGGTGGCCTCCAACATCCTCGTGCAGTTCCTGCTCTGGGATGGCTTCCTCACGTGGGGCGCCTTCACCTATCCCTTCGCCTTTCTGGTGACCGACATCACCAACCGGGTCTACGGGCCCGCCGCCGCCCGCCGCGTCGTGCTGGTGGGCTTTGCCACCGGCATCGTCTGCTCGCTGATCGGCACGCAGATCCAGCTGGAGTTCGGCCCCGCCGTCGTGATGCGCGTCGCCATCGCTTCGGGCGCGGCCTTCCTGGCGGCGCAGCTGCTCGACATCACCGTCTTCAACCGGCTGCGCGCCGGCCGCTGGTGGCGGGCGCCGCTGGTCTCGACCCTCGCCTCCTCCACGCTCGACACGGCGATCTTCTTCACTGTGGCCTTCGCGGGGTTCCTCTCGTTCGGTGCCGCGGCGGATGCGGCAACGGGCTGGGCGCGCGAGGCGGTGCCCTTCCTCGGGGCAGGGCCGGTGGTGCCGCTCTGGGTGTCGCTCGCGGTGGCCGACTGGGGCGTGAAGCTGGCGATCGCGCTCGTCGCGCTGATCCCCTTCCGCCTCGTCGTGGGGCAAATGATGCGCAAGCGCACGGAAGTGACCCCCACCGCTTGATTTTCATTTGACATTCATCTTGGTCCTGCAAGGCTGGGTGTCAGGCGAAACCCATTGAAAGGAGGTGATCCAGTGTCGAGAAAGAGATTGGAGCAAGGAGTCGGGACAGCTTTGGAGATGCGCACCTGAGGCAGCCCTTGGCTGCGCAAATCCAAGGTGGACGCGTCTAACCGACCCCACCTCCTGAACTTTCGAGAGGGCCGCCCCATCGCCGGGGTGGCCCTTTTCCTGTCACGGGGTACCTTTGCCCCGAACACAAGATGGAACGGGCGGAATGGGACTGCGCATCACCGACGACATCGAGCTGCAGGATTGGGAGCTGACGGAGCAGTTCACCCGCGCCAGCGGGCCGGGCGGGCAGAACGTCAACAAGGTCTCCACCGCGGTCGAGCTGCGCTTCGAGGCCGAGCGCTCGCCCTCGCTGCCGCTGCCGGTGAAGACCCGCCTGCGCCGCCTCGCCGGGCGACGGTGGACGAAGGACGGCGCCGTCGTCATCCTCGTGCAGGACACCCGCCACCAGGCCCGCAACCGCGAGCTGGCGCGTGAGCGGCTGGCTGAGCTGGTCACCAAGGCGCTGCACCCGCCGAAGCGGCGGATCAAGACGAAGGTCTCGCTCAACCAGAAGCGCAAGCGGGTGGAAGAGAAGAAGAAACGCTCCGAGGTGAAGAAGCTCCGGCAGGACCCGTAAGCCTACGCCGCCGCCGCCAGCACCGGGCCTTCGAGAAAGCGCATGAGCTCGCCGAAGTAGCCGCCGCTGCGGGCCGGCTGTGTCGGGTCTGACGTGATCGCGACGGTCAGCTCCGCCTCCGGCACCACGAAGATCACCTGCCCGCCGTAACCGCGGGCGAGGCCGTAGCGCATGCCTCTCACCTCCCCCGTGAACCAGCCAAGCCCGTAGCCGAGGCCGGAATAGGGGGAGCGGGTGACGGGGGTGAAGCTTTCCTCCGCATAGCCCTCGGCCAGCACGCGGGTGCCGTCCCAGAGCCCGCCCAGCCGGTAGAGCTCGCCGACGCGGACCATGGCCTCGGGCGTCAGCGCCATTTCGTTGCCGCCGAGGTAATAGCCCTGCGGGTCGCGCGTCCAGGCCGGGATCTCGATGGAGAGGGGGCCGCCCAGATGCCGCCGCGCGAGGGCGAGGAGGCTCTCGCCGGTCGCCTCGGTCAGCGCGGCGCCGAGCACGTGGAAGGAGCCGGTGGAATAGAGCATCCGCCCGCCGGGCTCGGCCACGAAGGGGCGGGAGAGCTGGTTGGCCACCCAGTTGGAGCTGGCGACCCAGGGCCCGTAATTGCCGCCGCTCGTCCGCTCCAGACCGGCGCGGAGCGTAACGAGGTCGCGCAGCGTCAGCCGGGCGACGCGCGGGTCGGCGCCGGCGGGAATGAGGGCGGGGGCGATGTCTTGAAGGCTGTCGTCGAGGGCGACGGTGCCCTCGGCGATGACCCCGCCGAGGATCGCGGCGACGAGGCTCTTGGAGACGGATCTGACGTTGACGGGGCGGCCGATGGCGGGGCCCCGGACGGCCTCGGCCAGCAACAGCTCGCCGGACTGGGCGATGGCGATGGCATGGGCCTGCGGGAACTCCGCGAGGAGGCCGGGGAGGGCTGTGACGCCGGGGCCGGACTGGGCGCGCGCCGCGAGAGGCGCGGCGGCGAAAAGGGCGAGCGCCTTACGGCGAGAGAGGCTGGGCATGCCGGGGAGCCTAGGCGGTGGGGTGGATGGGGGGAAGTGACGGTTCGGTGAGGGGGCGAGCAGTATTTCTACGCCAACACAGACCTACTTGCGTTTACTTGATGAGGCTTTCTTCGACGCATCGACCACCATTATCTCCGAAGCGAGTCCTCCCGCCTCAATTGCTTTCTTTCTCATCCTTCTTATGGTCGAAATCTTACCGCCACCATCGCCATAATCAATAACTACAAAAATCGCATGATCCGTCTTTGCGGCCCTCTTGTAATACTCCAGCTGCTTCTCGTAGCCATGAACAACGCTGCCAGACGAACGCTTCATCTCGACTAGAACTCTGGACTTTGAACCGTGAGAAAACTTGAAGTCAACTGGACCTCCGCCCATGTTAACTTCGGGAGAAACGTCAACATCGTGGAATTCGCAGTAAAGTTCAGCAATTGCGAAGTAGATAAGCTGGGCAGCTCTTTCCCGTTTCGGCTTGTCACCGAGCCACAGTTCTTCCCAAAGGTTTCCATCTTCGACATGTTTTTTGAAGCTCAATACGGTTTCCCGCACAATCTCCAGCAGAGCTCTAGGATCAGAAGGTGGCGTAGAAACTGCTTGCGCGAAGAAAATCTTCGGATCCTCGCGCAGAATCTTGCGCATCCTATAGTAGCCTAGCGCATCCTCGTTCGGATCGTAGCTCTCAGTGCGCTCTTTCAATGACCAAATAAATGCACCAAAAATCTCCGACGAAGTAGTGGCTGCTGCCCTTACCGCACTCTTTCTCTCGGACGCACTAGGTCTTGCTATTCCGCTCAAGAGGACATTCACTCGCTTCCGAATGATTTCATTGTCTTCAACTGCCTCCTGAACAAGCGACCAATCCGCAGCTGCGGGTAGCGCTTGCAGTATGTCTCTAGGCACCAGTAGCTGAAAGCGTTCTTTCCCTGTTTGGTCCTGATAGCTCGGCAGCCGGTATTGGTCTGAGTATTTGTTCTTTTTAACTGGGATCTCATGTTCAAGACAGAAATTCTCAGTTATCTTGCAAAGGGAATTAGTTATCGCGTGGGTGGTAAAGTCGCTAATTGTGTCGGCCCCCACACCTTCCTCGAAGAAGGGCATGGCTACAATAAGGTCCGGATCCTCAACTCCTATTAGCGAAATCTCCTTAGTCGTATTTAGGACGCGTTCGCGGACATCATCCGGCCGAGACGTTCCTGCTCTTCGACCCGTCCCATAGCCTAACCCTGTCGTCGGAGGTTCGCTGAAGTCTAATTCGTATCGCGCCGCCCGCCACGCGACGGACCTTTCGTCTTCCGCCCTGGTTACAAGCTTTACTATACGACCGAAGCGTTTCGAAAACTGATCGACCGCTTCTGTGTGAATCGTGCCGTTTCCTGATTTCTGCAAAAGTATGGGGTCAATAAAAAGCGGCGTGTCAGCGTTTAAAAAAGGGTCGAATAGGCCTGCATCTTGCAGTTCTTGAGAATCGAAATTGAAGTGTTCAGAAAATAAGACTGGCTTCGCTATCTTAGCCATTTGACCTCCTAATAAAGGTGACTAAACCACCACCTCCATCTCCTCCTGCGCCCCCACCCCGAACACCCGCTTGTACCGCGCGATCTCGTCCTCCGGGCCCATGGCCTTCCGGGGGTTGTCGCTCAGCTTCACGGTGGGGCGACCGTTCGCCTCCACAGCCTTGCACACCAGTGAAAACGGCGCCAAGGAATTCCCCTCGGTCAGCCCGCCGAAGTCGTTCGTCAGCATCGTGCCCCAGCCGAAGCTCACCCGAACCCGGCCCTGGAATTGCTGGTAGAGGTCGATGATCTTGCCCGCATCGAGCCCGTCGGAGAAGATCACCAGCTTCTCGGTCGGGTCCTCCCCCCGGCTCTGCCACCAGCGGATCGCGCGCTCCGCGCCCTCCGCCGGGTCGCCGCTGTCGATGCGGATGCCCGTCCACCCGGCCAGCCAGTCGGGCGCGCGGTCGAGGAAGCCGGGGGTGCCGTAGGTGTCGGGCAGGATGATGTGCAGGTTGCCGTCATGCTCGTCATGCCAGTCGGAGAGCACGTCGTAGGGCGCGCGGGCGAGGGCGGCGTCATCCTCCGCCAGAGCGGCATAAACCATGGGCAGCTCGTGAGCGTTGGTGCCGATGGCCTCCATGTCGCGGTTCTTGGCGATGAGGCAGTTGGAGGTGCCGGTGAAACTCTCCCCCAGCCCCTCCTGCATCGCCTGCACGCACCAGTCCTGCCAGAGGAAGGAATGGCGGCGGCGGGTGCCGAAATCGGCGATCTTCAGGCCGTCATGCGGGCGCAGGCGCTCGATCTTCTCCCACAGGCGCGTCATGGCCCGGGCATAGAGGACCTGGATCTCGAAGCGGCCCATGGTGTCGAGGACGGCGCGGCCGCGAAGCTCCATCAGGACGGCGAGGGCCGGGATCTCCCACAGCATGACCTCGGGCCAGGAGCCCTCGAAGGTCAGCTCGTATTGGCCGTCACGGACCTCGAGGTGGTAGGGCGGCAGGCGCAGGTTCTCGAACCAGTCCATGAAGTCGGGCGTGAACATCTGCCGCTTGCCGTAGAAGGTGTTGCCCCGCATCCACGTGCTCTCGCCACGGGTGAGGGAGAGGGAGCGGATGTGGTCGAGCTGTTCGCGCAGCTCGCCCTCGTCGATCAGCTCGGCGAGGCGGACGTCCTTCGTGCGGTTGATCAGGGAGAAGGTGACCTGAACATCCGGCCGGTAGCGGCGGACGGACTGGCACATCAGCAGCTTGTAGAAATCGGTATCGATCAGGGAGCGGACGATCGGGTCGATCTTCCACTTGTGGTTCCAGACGCGCGTGGCGATGTCGACCATGGGGTCCTCCGGCTCGGGCCCGCGCATCATGCAGGCCGAGCCGGGGTTGTCCATCAGAACGCCGCCTAGATCAGGGGGTCATGCGACCATTGCAGCAGCGCCTGGCGCTGCTTGGGGCGGCAGTAGACGTCGCCGGGGTCGCAGGCCTTCTTCACCTGCCCCGCGTGGCGGCGGAAGTTGCGCCAGCGCTGCATCTGCTTGTCGTCCACCCCGTCGAGCCGGCGGCCCATCCAGTAGCGGCAGTACCACTGGAACCAGCCACGCGGGTCGGGCCCGATGATCCAGCCCTTCTCCTTCCAGACGGAGAGGGGCTGGCGGGACTTGATGCCGAAGTAGTTGAGCTCGGCGTCCGCCTTGTCCTCGGCCAGCTTGGCGCCTTCGAACCACGTCTTGGGGAATTCGTCCCGGCAGTCGTTGAGGTACTTGCCCTCGAAGACGCCCATCTCCAGCATCTTCGCCGGGGGGCACCACGGGTCGAAATCGTCCGAGTGGACGTCGCCGATGCGGGCCGTGGTCTCGTAGGTATAGCCCTGCTGCATGGTGTCGTTGACGGTGATTTTCCCCATGACGCCTCGTCTCCTGTCGCGCGAGGGTTTCCCCATGCGAGCACTCGTTCAAACCAGATACGGCGGGCCCGAGGCCCTGGACCTGCGGGAGATGCCCCGGCCCGAAGCGAAAGCTGGGGCAATCGTCGTGAAAGTCACGGCCTGCGGGGCGAATGCCTCCGACTGGGAGCGGCTGACGGGGCGGCCCGCCTATGCGCGGATGCCGCGGCTCTTCCGCTCGGGCGTCAGGGTGCCGGGCTCCGATGTCGTGGGCGTGGTGGAGGAGGTGGGCGCGGGCGTCGAGGGCCTCACGCCGGGGATGCGGGTGGTGGCCGATACCTTCGAGTACTGGGGCGGGTTCGCGGAATATTGCGCGGCGCCGGCGGAGCTGTGGCGCCCGGTCCCCAAGGGGGTGAGCGATGTCATCGCCGCCGCGCTGCCGCAGTCGGGCGCCATCGCGCTGGACGGGATGGCGGGCGTGGGCGCCGGGGACGCGGTGCTGATCAACGGCGCCGGCGGAGGCTCCGGCCCGCTGGCGGTGCAGCTGGCGCTGGCGGCGGGGGCCGAGGTGACGGCGGTGGACAATGCCGGGAAGGCGGAGGCGCTGAGGTCGCTCGGGGCGCAGAGGGTGCTGGATTACCGGGAGGTGGATTTTGCCGCCGAGGGGCGGCGCTATGACCTGATCCTCGATCTCTTCGGCAGCCGGCGCATGAGCGCCGTGCGGCGGGCTCTGAAGCCCGGCGGCGCCTACCGGATGGTGGGCGGCGAGATGGGCGCCTTCTGGTCCGCCGTCGCCGGGATGGCGCGCGGGGCGGACAGGGAGCGGCGGCGCGCCGGCCTGCTGATCGCGAGGATGGGGCCGACGCATCTGCCGGAGCTGCTGCGCCGCGCCGGGGCCGGAGAGCTGCGGCCGCTCATCGGCGAGGTGGCGCCGCTGGGCGAGAGCATCGACGCGCTCACGCGGATGGGCGCGGGGGAGATCGCCGGCAAGCTGGTGATCGTCCCGTAGTCCCGTAGGGTGCGTGCTTGCACGCACCTGTGGCCCGAGCGGTGCGTGCGAGCACGCACCCTACGCCAGCGTCACCTCGGCCTCGCGCATGCCGGCTTCTGCCGCGGCCAGCGAGCCGTCGAGATCGATGGCGCGGCACAGGTCCATCCGCACGGTGACGTCGAAGCCCAGCCGGGCGGCGTCGACGGCGGAGAAGTTCACGCAGAAATCGGTCGCGAGGCCGACCAGCGTCAGCCGGGTCAGGCCGCGCGAGCGCATGTAGCCCTCCAGCCCCGTGGGCGTGGCGTGGTCGTTCTCGAAAAAGGCCGAATAGCTGTCGATCGCGGGGCGAAAGCCCTTGCGGATGATGAGGTCGCCATCGGTGCGCAGCCCGTCATGAAAGGCGGCGCCCGGCGAGCCCTGGATGCAATGGTCGGGCCAGAGCACCTGGGGGCCGTAGGGCATCTCCGTCAGGCTCATCGGCGCGGCGCCCGGGTGCGACGAGGCGAAAGAGCTGTGGCCGGTCGGGTGCCAATCCTGCGTCAGCACCACGGCGGGGAATTCTTCCATCAGCGCGTTGATGCCGGGCACGATCTCGTCGCCGCCGGCAACCGCTAGCGCCCCGCCGGGGCAGAAATCGTTCTGCACGTCGATGACGAGCAGGCATTCGGTTTCATTGCGCATCATCGCCTCCATCCAGCCTGGGCGGAAGCTCGGCTGCCAGCCCGCTGGCGTCAACCCCGGCGCCCTGCGCCTCAGAGCCGCGCTTCTCTGCCTTACCCGGCGAAATCTGTAGTTTCGTCAAAGCGTTACATCCCTGTCATGCCTCTGTGCGGCGGAGCGGGCAGGGAGCTGCGCGACACTCACAGCTGCCCAAGGACCAAGCTTCATGCCCTATCCCCGCATCTCCACACTCGCGCTGATCGCCGCCGCGGCCCTGTCGCCCGCGCCGCTCTTCGCCCAGTCGGACGAGGCCGATCCGCGCCTGCTGACGGATCCCTTCCTGCAGGCGCCCGCCGAGGGAAGCACGCATGTCGTGTGGTTCACCGAATTTGAAGGGGCCGATCATAAGGTCATCGTCGAGGGCCGCGAGATTGCCGCCGAGACGATGAAGATGTCGCGCCTTGCCGAAGATGCCGCCAGCCATGTCGGCAGCCAAGCTGGCGACGGCTCGCTTTATGCAGGCTACACGCCGCGCGATGTCTGGCGCCACGAGGCCGTGGTCGACGGGCTGGAGACGGGCGTGCGCGTGCCGTACTTCGTGCGCTCGACGAATGACGCCGGCGATGTAGTGGAAAGCCGCGAATTCACACTGGCGCCGCTGCCGGCCGAGGGCCAGCCGCTGCGCATCCTGCTGACCTCCGACCACCAGCTGAAGCCGATGACCCCGGCCAATATGCAGTTGGTCACCGAGACGGTGGGCGATCTGGATGCCGTCTTCTTCTCCGGCGATCTGCAGAACGTGCCCGACCGCGCCTCGGAATGGTTCGACGATGCCCGCGGCTTCGCCTATTTCCCCGGCCTGCAGGGCCGCGCCGATTACGACCTCGAGCGCACGCGCGAGGAAGACGGCGTCACCACCACCACGACCGCCACCTATCAGGGCGGCGAGATCATCCAGCACGCGCCGCTCTTCCCGGTGATCGGCAACCACGAGGTCATGGGCCGCTTCAACCCGGCCAACCCGATCGGCACGCAGTTCAACGACCCGCGCCCCGAGGCGGTGGCCGAGGCGCTCTACGAGGCCAATGCCGAGCTCTACAATCCCGAGGGCGATCCCGAGATCCGCGAGGAATGGATCCGCGACAATTCCTTCAACACGATCACCTATGAAGAGATCTTCACCATGCCCGGCACCGGCCCGGCGGGGGATCAGTACTACGCCATGCGCTTTGGCGATGTCTTCCTGATCGGCCTCTACGGCACGCGCATCTGGCGCTCGCCCTCGATGGATCCGGGCACCACCGGCAAGTTCCGCGAGGCCGACGCCAACCTGAACACCCCCGACAACTGGGGCTGGGGTGAGTTCATCTTCGAGGACATGGCCGAAGGCTCCGAGCAATACGAGTGGCTGCAGGGCGTGCTGGAGAGCGAGGGATTCCGGAGCGCGCCGGTGAAGGTGGCGCTGATGCACGACCCTTCGCACGGGCTCGGCGACAACTCGATCCCGGTGTTCTCACATCCGGTGCGGATCCTCGACCGCGACGAGGACGGCCGGCTGACCGGTGTCCGCTACGAGTACCCGCTGGACGGGGACATCTTCGTCAACGACATCGAGCCTCTGCTCGGCGAGGCGGGGGTGGATCTCGTCCATACCGGGCACTCGCACCTGTGGTACCGGATGATCAGCCCGCAGGGCGTGAACATCATGGAGACGTCGAACGTCGGCAATACCTACGGCTGCTACCTCGAGGGCTACGCCGAGCGTGGCGGCGCGCCGGATGATCCGCGCTTCGACGCCACGAACTACCCGGTGACGGGAGACCCCCATGGCTACGAGGCGGTGATGCCGTCGGAGTTCTCGCCGATGAGCTACGAGGATGGCGCGCCGCTGCCCTGCGTGACCTCGAACGACCTGTCGACCTTCACGATCCTCGAAACCGGGGACGAAGGCGCGACGGTCAGCTCCTACGTGTTCGACACGCGCCGCCCGGGCGAGCCGGCGGAGCTGTTCGACCGGTTCACGCTGGACTGAGCAACGGCGACGGGCGGGCGCCAGCGCTGGCGCTCGCCCGGAGCCTTTATCGGGCGTCGCGGGCTCTCGCGCGGCGGGCGAACCAGCGCCAGACCGGCCGGGCCATGGCGACGACCAGGGCGACGCGGGTAAGGTGCATGACCGAGACGAAGGCCAGATCCTCGCCCATCGACAGGGCGAGCAGGCTCATCTCGGCCAGGCCGCCCGGCGAATAGGCGAGGAAGGTCTGGGTGACGGGCATCTGCATCAGGGCTGCCGTCGGCACCGCGAAGATGATCGCGATCACGATCATCACCGCCGCCGAGGCGCTGCCCACGGCAATCTCGCGGCTGACCTCGCGCATGGTGGTGCCCAGGAAGCGGCAGCCGATGACGACACCGATGGTGAGCTGCGCGAGGTTCACCAGCGGCGTCGGCGGAGCGACATGCACAAGGCCCGCGGCATGGGCGGCGCCGGAGACGATCATCGGCCCCATCACGGCATAGGCCGGCAGGTCGAGCTTCTTGCCGCCCCAATAGCCAAGCGCGGCCGCGGCGCTGAGGATCAGCCAGTCCGACCAGCTGAGCGCATCGAGCGCCACGAAGCGAGAGCCCGCGCCGCCACCGGCAGAGCCCGTGGCGCCGTAGACGATGAAGAAGAACATCGGGATCAGGAAGACGACGATGAGGATGCGAACGGCATGGGCCAGCGCGATGCGCCGCTCGTCGCCCCCCTCGGCGCTGCCAAGCAGCATCGCATCGTTCAGTCCGCCGGGCATGGCCGAGAAGAAGGACGTGGCCTTGTCGAACTTTCCGAGCTTGCGGAAGATGAAGTAAGAGCCCGCAAGCGCGACGAGCAGGAAGGGCGCGAGCGTGATGAAGGCGGGCCACCAGCCGATCATCGAGCGCAGCACCTCCATCGTGATGGCCGAGCCGAGCAGCACGCCGAGGATGGGGATCATCACCATGCGCAGCTGGTTCGGCCCGGCGAGCGGCGCGCCGAAGATGGCGGCCACGGTGCAGCCGATCATCGGGCCCAGCATCCATGGCAGGGGCAGCGAAATGCGCAGGGCGATCTGCGCGCAGACGAAGCCCAGCCCCAGTGCAAGCGCCTGCCGCAGCAGGATCTTTCGTGGAGACAGGGAGAGGAATGCGCGCATGCGAGCGGGATTAGCCGGGGCCGGGGGGAGCGGCAAGGCGGCAGAACAGCGCTTGGGCGGCATGCCGGGCAGGGGGGCTGTCTGCCCCCCTCTTGGCCGTTGGCCAATTCACCCCCCGAGGATTTTGCTGGAGCAAAGACAGGGGGGGGCGTGGAGCTTGACGCAGCGGAAGGGTGCGCCTAGGCGAAAGCGGGGTTGGCTGGGGTGCGGTGGATGGATCCGTTTCTGTTCGTGATGCAGGTCGTTTTGCCGGTGGGCCTGCTTGTCTGGCTCTGGCTTGCACCGATGCGGGGCGGGGTGCCGCTGGCGCTGCAGGTGGTCGCCACGGGCACGGCGCTGGTTGCCATCGCCATGGTCGCGCCCTTCGCCATGCCACCCTATTGGCTGCCTTGGCTCTATGGCGCGCTGTTCGTGGCGCTGGCGATCAGGGCGCTGCTGCGGGCGCAGCGGGGCATCTGGCCGGCAGGGCCGGTCGCCTCCATCGCGCTGGCGCCGGTTCTCGCGCTGGGCATCTATGGGGCGACACAGATCGCCGAGGCGCTGCCCGGCCAGCGCCCGCCACCAGGGGTGGAGCTGGTGGATATCGCACCGCCGCTGCCGGCGGGCTGGTATGTCGTCGAGAACGGCGGCTCGCGGCTGGCGGTGAACGGGCACATGCATCTGCTGGGCGAGGCGGGCGCCGATGCCGGGCAGGCCTACGCGCTCGATATCATACGCATCCGCCCCTCGGGCCTGCGCACCGATGGCTGGCGCCCGGCCGACCCGGCCCGCTACGAGGGCTTCGGCACGCCGATCCTCGCGCCCTGCGACGGGGCGGTGACGGCGGCGAAGGACGGGGCGCCAGACATGCCGGTGCCGGAGGCCGATGGAGACCATCCCGAGGGGAACTTCGTGGCGCTGGAGTGCGGGGGCGTCACGATCCTGCTCGCGCATCTGCGGCAGGGCTCGCTGACCGTGGCGGAGGGCGAGGCGGTGACCACCGGCTCACCACTCGCGGAGCTCGGCAACAGCGGCAACACCACCGAGCCGCATCTGCATGTGCATGCCGAGCGGGCGGGCACGCCGCTCGCGCTGACCATCGACGGCGCCTTCTATGCGCGGAACGACCTTATCCGGTTCGACTAATTGTCGTTGATGTCCCGGTCCCACACCTTCGTCTGGCCCTTGCGCACGCCCAGCCACTGGCGGAGCGCCAGCCAGGAGGCGCCGCTGAGCACCGCATAAAGGAGCAGTGCCATTGGCAGCGAGCCGGCCAGCCAGGCCGCCAGCGACCAGTCGGGCCAGACCAGCACCGCCATGGCCGCCGCGCCGATGGCGAAGCCGAGGAAGATGTAGCCGGGCGCCAGGATCTCGAGGATGCCAAGCAGCACGGCGCCGGCCAGCCAGGCCCAGGGGAGGGTCCAGATCATCGCGAACCCGCCTTGCCGAACATCGAGAAAGCGTTGGAGAAGCTCTGCAGCGCATCCGCCGGTACAATGACCAGCTGCTTGCCGTCGCCCTGGCCAATGCTCGTCAGCGCGTCGACCTGCTTCAGAGCGACCTGATACTGCACCGCCTCCAGCCCGCCCGCGGCGATGGCGCCGGAGATGACCTGCGTTGCATAGGCCTCGGCCTCGGCGCTGATGCGCTTGGCCTTCGCCTGCTGCTCGGCGGCATAGAGCTCGCCGTCGGCCTGCAGCTCGGCGGCGCGGCGGCGGCCCTCGGCCTCGGTCACCAGCGCGCGGCGGGCGCGCTCGGCATTGAGCTGCTGCAGCATGGCGGCGCGGGTGGCCTCGTCGAGGTTCACGTCGAGGATCTCGGCGCGCGTCACCTCGATGCCCCAGTCATCGACCATGGCGCGCACCTGCTCCCGGATCATCTCGATCAGCTCGGAGCGGTTGGATTGCACATGGTCGAGCTCCATTTTGCCGATTTCGGAGCGCACTATGCCGGCCACGGTGGTGGCGATGGCGCCGTCGACATCGCGGATGCGGTACACTGTCTTCTCCGGCTCGGTGATGCGGTAGAAGACAGAGGTATCCACCTTCACCAGCACGTTGTCGGAGGTGATGGCATCCTGGCTGGCCGTCGGCAGCTGCCGCTCGAGGATGGAGATGCGATGCGCCACCCGATCAAGGAAGGGCACGGTGAAGTTGATGCCCGGGCCGAGCACCGAATGCAGGCGGCCGAAGCGCTCCACCACGTACTTCTCCGACTGCGGCACGATGCGGATGCCGCGGAAGAGCGCGATGATGATGAAGAGCGCCAGCAGGAGCAAAACGATCGAGCCGCCCGAGAGCCCCGTCTGTGCCAGAAATTGATCCACGAGCCGTCCTCCGCAAAAGATCTGCCTGTCATATGGCGGCGGCCATGGCCCCGCGGAAGGGGAAAACAACTGCCCCATTCACGCCGCTGTGACGTTTCAGGGCCTCAACCCCTCGTGACGGCGGTGCAATCGTCATGACTCGCCCGTGTCTTATGTTGTTTGCTGACGGCAGGAAGAGGAGAGACCCATGGCCCACCGCTGGAAGAACGACCTGACACATGCCGACGTCACGCCGAAAGCGGCCTGGCTGAACCGCCGCCAAATCATGAAGGGCGCCGCCGGCCTTGGCGCGGCGGGCCTTGGGGGCTCGATCGCCGGCAGCGCCTTCGGGCAGGGGGCGCTGGAGCCCAATTCGCTGGAGGACATCACCTCCTACAACAACTTCTACGAGTTCGGCACGGGCAAGGAAGACCCGATGCGCAATGCCGGCGAGATGGAGATCACCCCCTGGTCGATCAGCGTCGACGGGCTTTGCGACAACCCGGGCGAGTACTCGCTGGACGAGCTGCTCGACGGGCTCACCGTGGAAGAGCGCATCTACCGCTTCCGCTGTGTCGAGGCCTGGTCGATGGTGGTGCCGTGGAACGGCATCGAGCTGGGCGACGTGCTGACCAAGCTGGGGCCGAAGCCCGAGGCGAAGTATGTGGCCTTCGAGACGGTCGTGCAGCCCGAGAACATGCCGGGCGTCCGCCGCGGCGTGATCCCCTTCCCCTATGTGGAAGGCCTGCGCATGGACGAGGCGATGCACCCGCTCGCCCTGCTGGCCACCGGCATCTACGGCGAGCCGATGCCCAAGCAGAACGGCGCGCCGATCCGCCTGGTCACGCCATGGAAGTATGGCTTCAAATCGATCAAGAGCATCGTGCGCATCTCGTTCGTCGAGGAAGAGCCGCCGGCCACGTGGAACATCATCAATCCGCGCGAATACGGCTTCTATTCCAACGTGAACCCGCTGCACTCGCATCCGCGCTGGAGCCAGGAGACCGAGCGCGAGATCGGCGGCGGCCTCTTCGCCAGCCGCAAGCCCACGCTCATGTTCAACGGCTATAGTGAAGTTGCCCCGCTCTACGAGGGCATGGATCTGGACGAATACTTCTGATGGACGTCGCAGGCACCATCAACACCTGGCTCCGCAAGGTGCCGGCCTGGGTGATCTATGTCGCGGGCTTTCTCTACGCGGCGTGGTTCTTCTACCTTGGCCTCACCGGGGGTCTGGGGGCCGAGCCGATCAACGCGCTGGAGCGCAAGTACGGGCTGACCGCCATTCAGCTGCTGATCGCCGGGCTGGCGGTCACGCCGCTGCGGCGCTGGACGAACATCAACCTCATGAAGTTCCGCCGGGCCATCGGGGTGACGACCTTCTTCTTCGTGCTGGCGCACTTCTGTGTCTGGGCGCTGCTCGATGTGCAGAGCCTCGCCCGCGTCTGGGCCGATATCGTGAAGCGGCCCTATGTGACGATCGGCATGGGGGCCTTCCTGCTGCTGATCCCGCTGGCGATCACGTCGAACAACCTGTCGGTTCGCAAGCTGGGGCCGAAATGGCGGCAGCTGCACAAGCTGGTCTATCCGGCCGCGATCCTCGCCGCGATGCACTTCATCTGGCTGGTGAAGGGCTTCCCCTGGGAGCCCTTCATCTACGCCGGCATCATCGGGGTGCTTCTGGCGCTGCGGCTGGTGCCGAAGAAGCGGCCGCAACCGGCGCCCCGCAGGGCGACGACTTAGAATGACGAGAGGGGCGGCCTGAGGGGGCCGCCCCTTCGCGCTTAGGGGGTGCGAATTCGCGGAATGGGCGGTTCAGGGCAGGTGACTCGGTGGCCCCGCGGGGTGTCCCTACGGCAGGCGAGGTTGCCCCTACGGTCGATTCAGATGCGATTCCGATGGCACTTGGGGCTGAGCCTGCCGCGAACCCCAAGATGTGGTGTTAGCGTTCGCAAACCGCACAGGTTTTCAACGGCCCCACGGGCGCGTGAACAGAAAGTTCCGGCGTAACGTATTGAAAAAGAGCCCTTTCCTGACCCTGTCACAAAAAATGCATTTTCCGGCAAAAAGGCCCTTGCGGGGGCAGGGCGCTATCCGTAAATACCCCTTCACCGGCGGCGCTGAGGCGCGGTTGGGGCGCCAGACGGCGGTTACGGACGAAGCGGCGGTGCCGTGAGGTTCGGAAGCGTAACGAGGCGGATACAACATCAGAGGCATTGAGGCGGGGCGCGCCGAGAGTTAGGGCGCACTCAGTCGATATTGTCTCTACGCTCTTTGAAATCGATGTATCTGAAGAGATATGCGGGCGGCTTGGTTCATTTCGATGGATCGACGTCTGTATATCGCACTCTTAGGCTTCGGCCGATGATGGAGTGTCAGCTTCACTGTTTGACGGACTTCGGTTCTCCAATGGAGACTGAAGCACATCAAGCAGAGAAATCCTGGTTGCCCGCCGACCCTAGCCGGATCGGTGGCCCTGCGTTCAAGTAGCGTAGCGGTAGCGCAATCAGGGATGTGCAGAGGTTCGAACGTCAAGGATAACCGAGCAATCGGTTTTCAACTTGAGAGTTTGATCCTGGCTCAGAACGAACGCTGGCGGCAGGCCTAACACATGCAAGTCGAGCGATCCCTTCGGGGATAGCGGCGGACGGGTGAGTAACGCGTGGGAACGTGCCCTTCTCTACGGAATAGCCCAGGGAAACTTGGATTAATACCGTATACGCCCTTCGGGGGAAAGATTTATCGGAGAAGGATCGGCCCGCGTTGGATTAGGTAGTTGGTGGGGTAATGGCCTACCAAGCCGACGATCCATAGCTGGTTTGAGAGGATGATCAGCCACACTGGGACTGAGACACGGCCCAGACTCCTACGGGAGGCAGCAGTGGGGAATCTTAGACAATGGGCGCAAGCCTGATCTAGCCATGCCGCGTGAGTGATGAAGGCCTTAGGGTCGTAAAGCTCTTTCGCCTGTGAAGATAATGACTGTAGCAGGTAAAGAAACCCCGGCTAACTCCGTGCCAGCAGCCGCGGTAATACGGAGGGGGTTAGCGTTGTTCGGAATTACTGGGCGTAAAGCGCGCGTAGGCGGATTAGTCAGTCAGAGGTGAAATCCCAGGGCTCAACCCTGGAACTGCCTTTGATACTGCTAGTCTTGAGTTCGAGAGAGGTGAGTGGAATTCCGAGTGTAGAGGTGAAATTCGTAGATATTCGGAGGAACACCAGTGGCGAAGGCGGCTCACTGGCTCGATACTGACGCTGAGGTGCGAAAGTGTGGGGAGCAAACAGGATTAGATACCCTGGTAGTCCACACCGTAAACGATGAATGCCAGACGTCGGGGGGCTTGCCCTTCGGTGTCACACCTAACGGATTAAGCATTCCGCCTGGGGAGTACGGTCGCAAGATTAAAACTCAAAGGAATTGACGGGGGCCCGCACAAGCGGTGGAGCATGTGGTTTAATTCGAAGCAACGCGCAGAACCTTACCAACCCTTGACATCCTCGGCCCGCTGGAGAGATCCAGTTTTCTCGTAAGAGACCGAGTGACAGGTGCTGCATGGCTGTCGTCAGCTCGTGTCGTGAGATGTTCGGTTAAGTCCGGCAACGAGCGCAACCCTCACCCTTAGTTGCCAGCAGGTTAAGCTGGGCACTCTAGGGGGACTGCCCGTGATAAGCGGGAGGAAGGTGGGGATGAGGTCAAGTCATCATGGCCCTTACGGGTTGGGCTACACACGTGCTACAATGGCAGTGACAATGGGTTAATCCCTAAAAACTGTCTCAGTTCGGATTGGGGTCTGCAACTCGACCCCATGAAGTCGGAATCGCTAGTAATCGTGGAACAGCATGCCACGGTGAATACGTTCCCGGGCCTTGTACACACCGCCCGTCACATCATGGGAGTTGGGTTTACCCGAAGACGGTGCGCCAACCTTTCGAGGAGGCAGCCGGCCACGGTAGGCTCAGCGACTGGGATGAAGTCGTAACAAGGTAGCCGTAGGGGAACCTGCGGCTGGATCACCTCCTTTCTAAGGATGATCCTTGCAGATCAGCTTGCTGGTCTCGTGGATCACTTAGCAGTCTCGCAAGAGACATAAGCCCTTCGGGGCAGAGCCGGGCCGTCCTCATATCTCTTCAGAACAATGGGTTTCGCAGTAGCGGAACGCACCAACGGGGCGTTAGCTCAGCTGGGAGAGCACCTGCTTTGCAAGCAGGGGGTCATCGGTTCGATCCCGATACGCTCCACCATGGGGCTACGGGACGCCTCGAGCTAACGGTCCGCCAGATGGGTCGGTAGCTCAGGTGGTTAGAGCGCACGCCTGATAAGCGTGAGGCCGGAGGTTCAAGTCCTCCTCGACCCACCATCCCTCGATTAGATCGCCGAGAGCCATTCCAGGCTCTTCGCCGTCCAATCGGACGAGATTTGATATCGTATAGAGAGAAACATCAGAACTGACGGTTCATCCGCGTAAGGGTGAACGGCAGGCACAACGGAGAGAACCAGCTCCACGTGTCTGGACGACGGCAGTTCTGTCCAAGTCAAGTACACTAACCTAATGTCTCTTCTTCGGAAGAGGCGGGAAATGTATGACTTCTGATCAGGAAGATCGCCAGCTGACGAAAGAAAGCTGGCACGGGAATGCCGACACAAAAGGCGGCAGTCTTGCTCTTTCTGGATCAGATCAAGCGCGAAAAGGGCGTTTGGTGGATGCCTTGGCAGTAAGAGGCGATGAAGGACGTGATACTCTGCGATAAGTCCTGGGGAGCTGAGAATAAGCTTTGATCCAGGAATTTCCGAATGGGGCAACCCACCTGACAGTTTGTTGTTGTTACCGCTTCGGCGGGACTCAACAATGAGCTGAACCAGGTACTTCTAACCTGAATACATAGGGTTAAAAGAGCAAACCCGGGGAACTGAAACATCTAAGTACCCGGAGGAAAGGAAATCAATAGATACTCCCCTAGTAGCGGCGAGCGAACGGGGACCAGCCAAGCCTTGAGAGTGACTAGAACATGCTGGAAAGCATGGCCATAGCGGGTGACAGCCCCGTATAGGAAGCTTGATAGGATGTATTAAGTAGGGCGGGACACGTGAAATCCTGTCTGAAGATCGGAGGACCACCTTCGAAGGCTAAGTACTCCTTACTGACCGATAGTGAACCAGTACCGTGAGGGAAAGGTGAAAAGCACCCCGACGAGGGGAGTGAAACAGTACCTGAAACCGAACGCCTACAAGCAGTCGGAGCCTCCTTGAGAGGTGACGGCGTACCTTTTGTATAATGGGTCATCGACTTGGTCTCACAAGCAAGCTTAAGCCGTTAGGTGTAGGCGTAGCGAAAGCGAGTCTTAATAGGGCGCATGAGTTTGTGGGATCAGACCCGAAACCGAGTGATCTAGCCATGGCCAGGTTGAAGGTGAGGTAACACTCACTGGAGGACCGAACCCACACCTGTTGAAAAAGGTCGGGATGAGCTGTGGCTAGGGGTGAAAGGCTAATCAAACTCGGAGATAGCTGGTTCTCTGCGAAATCTATTTAGGTAGAGCGTCAGACGAATGCCCTCGGGGGTAGAGCACTGGATGGGTAATGGGGTCCCACAGACTTACTGATCCTAACCAAACTCCGAATACCGAGGAGCACTATCTGGCAGACACACGGCGGGTGCTAACGTCCGTCGTGGAGAGGGAAACAACCCTGACCTACAGCTAAGGCCCCTAATTCATGGCTAAGTGGGAAAGCAGGTGGGACGACCAAAACAACCAGGAGGTTGGCTTAGAAGCAGCCATCCTTTAAAGATAGCGTAACAGCTCACTGGTCTAAATAAGTTGTCCTGCGGCGAAGATGTAACGGGGCTCAAGCCATGAGCCGAAGCTTAGGATGCACTTAGTGCATGGTAGCAGAGCGTGGTGTGACATAACTCCATGTCTCTTATGCGACTACGGTCGTAGCGGAGACGCGGAGTTTTCTGTGAAGCCGGGGCGTGAGCCATCCGGTGGAGAGATCACCAGTGAGAATGATGACATGAGTAGCGATAATGAGGGTGAGAGACCCTCACGCCGAAAGTCCAAGGGTTCCTGCTTAAAGCTAATCTGAGCAGGGTAAGCCGACCCCTAAGGCGAGGCCGAAAGGCGTAGTCGATGGGAACCAGGTTAATATTCCTGGGCCAGGA
Source organism: Pseudoroseicyclus sp. H15 (assembly GCF_054353345.1). Taxonomy (NCBI): domain Bacteria; kingdom Pseudomonadati; phylum Pseudomonadota; class Alphaproteobacteria; order Rhodobacterales; family Paracoccaceae; genus Pseudoroseicyclus; species Pseudoroseicyclus sp. H15. Next base: position 251,548 of record NZ_JBTHJE010000001.1, on the reverse strand, counting down.
GATGGTGACGGATTGCAGACGTTGTTCGATCTTATCGGATTGATCGGGCAGCCAAGCAGTCCCTGGAAATAGCCCTCCATATGATCGTACCCTAAACCGACACAGGTGGACTGGTAGAGAATACCAAGGCGCTTGAGAGAACTATGTTGAAGGAACTCGGCAAAATACCTCCGTAAGTTCGCGAGAAGGAGGCCCGGTTTTTACGCAAGTAGAGGCCGGGGGCACAAACTAGGGGGTGGCGACTGTTTACTAAAAACATAGGGCTCTGCGAAGTCGTAAGACGACGTATAGGGTCTGACGCCTGCCCGGTGCTGGAAGGTTAAAAGGAGGGGTGCAAGCTCCGAATTGAAGCCCCAGTAAACGGCGGCCGTAACTATAACGGTCCTAAGGTAGCGAAATTCCTTGTCGGGTAAGTTCCGACCTGCACGAATGGCGTAACGACTTCCCCGCTGTCTCCAACATAGACTCAGCGAAATTGAATTGCCTGTGAAGATGCAGGCTTCCCGCGGTTAGACGGAAAGACCCCATGCACCTTTACTACAGCTTCACACTGGCATCAGGCCAAGCATGTGCAGGATAGGTGGTAGGCTTTGAAACATGGACGCTAGTCTGTGCGGAGCCTCCCTTGAGATACCACCCTTGCTTTGCTTGATGTCTAACCGCGGTCCGTTATCCGGATCCGGGACCCTGTGTGGCGGGTAGTTTGACTGGGGCGGTCGCCTCCTAAACAGTAACGGAGGCGCGCGAAGGTTGGCTCAGACCGGTCGGAAATCGGTCGTTGAGTGCAATGGCATAAGCCAGCCTGACTGCGAGACTGACAAGTCGAGCAGAGTCGAAAGACGGCCATAGTGATCCGGTGGTCCCGAGTGGGTGGGCCATCGCTCAACGGATAAAAGGTACGCTGGGGATAACAGGCTGATACTGCCCAAGAGTCCATATCGACGGCAGTGTTTGGCACCTCGATGTCGGCTCATCTCATCCTGGGGCTGGAGCAGGTCCCAAGGGTATGGCTGTTCGCCATTTAAAGAGGTACGTGAGCTGGGTTTAGAACGTCGTGAGACAGTTCGGTCCCTATCTGCCGTGGGTGTAGGATACTTGAGAGGAGTTGCCCCTAGTACGAGAGGACCGGGGTGAACGATCCACTGGTGGACCTGTTATCGCGCCAGCGGTAGTGCAGGGTAGCTATGATCGGAAAGGATAACCGCTGAAGGCATCTAAGCGGGAAGCCCCCCTCAAAACAAGGTATCCCTTGAGGACCGTGGAAGACCACCACGTCGATAGGCCGGAGATGTAAGCGCGGTAACGTGCTCAGTTGACCGGTACTAATGGTCCGATAGGCTTGATCTGATCCAGAAACAGCAAGACTGTTCTGGCAGAAGCCATACACAATAAATAGCTGACTTGGATCTGCCCCTAACCCGGCAGAATGTACATGTTCTTTCCTCGATCTGGTGGTCATAGCACGAGTGAAACACCCGATCCCATCCCGAACTCGGCCGTTAAGCACCGTTGCGCTGATGGTACTGCGTCTCAAGACGTGGGAGAGTAGGTCACTGCCAGATCTAGTAAAGAACATGCAAAACCTCTCAATACGATAACGAACTATAAACAGCCCCCCGCCTCAAAAAGGCGGGGGGCTGTTTGCTTTGCAAAAAGGGGGGACTAAGGGAAGGCCCAGGTGTCTGGTGCACCCGGTCGCTTGTCTGGAGATCCCAATATCCGCCGTCCCATACTCGCGCGGGTCGATACCTTCACGTGACGCTGCGCGTTCGACAGCTCCTCGAGCGAGATCCGCCCTCCGCGCGGCACGCCCCAGGGTGGCGGCAGCCGTACTTAGGCAGCGAATCTTGAGCCACGAATCTTCTCCAATGGCGGAGTCGCGCCTCGCAGTCGCCGAATCTTGCCGCCGCTGTTGGGGCTTCCGGAGAATCTTTCGACCTTGTCTCTACGTCAGCCCGACGAGTCGGCGAGTCGCACGAGAGGTTCGACAGAGAGCCGCGGCCGATTCACCGCCAAAGTGCCTGCCTCAGCACCTGGTTCCGCCCGGATTCGCCGACGAGTTCTTCTTTCAGCAGGCGCTCTCTTGGCGATTGAGGGCTCAAGATCGGCTGACCTCGCTCCCTAAAAGCCTTACTGTGCTGGATATTTCAGCCCGGCAGCGGGCCCCACCCCAAAAAATGAGTCTTTCGCTGAAAAACCGCTTGCGGCCACCCGGCACTAACACTAGAACCCCCTTCACCGGCGGCGCTGAGGCGCGGTTGGGGCGCCAGACGGCGGTTACGGACGAAGCGGCGGTGCCGTGAGGTTCGGAAGCGTAACGAGGCGGATACAACATCAGAGGCATTGAGGCGGGGCGCGCCGAGAGTTAGGGCGCACTCAGTCGATATTGTCTCTACGCTCTTTGAAATCGATGTATCTGAAGAGATATGCGGGCGGCTTGGTTCATTTCGATGGATCGACGTCTGTATATCGCACTCTTAGGCTTCGGCCGATGATGGAGTGTCAGCTTCACTGTTTGACGGACTTCGGTTCTCCAATGGAGACTGAAGCACATCAAGCAGAGAAATCCTGGTTGCCCGCCGACCCTAGCCGGATCGGTGGCCCTGCGTTCAAGTAGCGTAGCGGTAGCGCAATCAGGGATGTGCAGAGGTTCGAACGTCAAGGATAACCGAGCAATCGGTTTTCAACTTGAGAGTTTGATCCTGGCTCAGAACGAACGCTGGCGGCAGGCCTAACACATGCAAGTCGAGCGATCCCTTCGGGGATAGCGGCGGACGGGTGAGTAACGCGTGGGAACGTGCCCTTCTCTACGGAATAGCCCAGGGAAACTTGGATTAATACCGTATACGCCCTTCGGGGGAAAGATTTATCGGAGAAGGATCGGCCCGCGTTGGATTAGGTAGTTGGTGGGGTAATGGCCTACCAAGCCGACGATCCATAGCTGGTTTGAGAGGATGATCAGCCACACTGGGACTGAGACACGGCCCAGACTCCTACGGGAGGCAGCAGTGGGGAATCTTAGACAATGGGCGCAAGCCTGATCTAGCCATGCCGCGTGAGTGATGAAGGCCTTAGGGTCGTAAAGCTCTTTCGCCTGTGAAGATAATGACTGTAGCAGGTAAAGAAACCCCGGCTAACTCCGTGCCAGCAGCCGCGGTAATACGGAGGGGGTTAGCGTTGTTCGGAATTACTGGGCGTAAAGCGCGCGTAGGCGGATTAGTCAGTCAGAGGTGAAATCCCAGGGCTCAACCCTGGAACTGCCTTTGATACTGCTAGTCTTGAGTTCGAGAGAGGTGAGTGGAATTCCGAGTGTAGAGGTGAAATTCGTAGATATTCGGAGGAACACCAGTGGCGAAGGCGGCTCACTGGCTCGATACTGACGCTGAGGTGCGAAAGTGTGGGGAGCAAACAGGATTAGATACCCTGGTAGTCCACACCGTAAACGATGAATGCCAGACGTCGGGGGGCTTGCCCTTCGGTGTCACACCTAACGGATTAAGCATTCCGCCTGGGGAGTACGGTCGCAAGATTAAAACTCAAAGGAATTGACGGGGGCCCGCACAAGCGGTGGAGCATGTGGTTTAATTCGAAGCAACGCGCAGAACCTTACCAACCCTTGACATCCTCGGCCCGCTGGAGAGATCCAGTTTTCTCGTAAGAGACCGAGTGACAGGTGCTGCATGGCTGTCGTCAGCTCGTGTCGTGAGATGTTCGGTTAAGTCCGGCAACGAGCGCAACCCTCACCCTTAGTTGCCAGCAGGTTAAGCTGGGCACTCTAGGGGGACTGCCCGTGATAAGCGGGAGGAAGGTGGGGATGAGGTCAAGTCATCATGGCCCTTACGGGTTGGGCTACACACGTGCTACAATGGCAGTGACAATGGGTTAATCCCTAAAAACTGTCTCAGTTCGGATTGGGGTCTGCAACTCGACCCCATGAAGTCGGAATCGCTAGTAATCGTGGAACAGCATGCCACGGTGAATACGTTCCCGGGCCTTGTACACACCGCCCGTCACATCATGGGAGTTGGGTTTACCCGAAGACGGTGCGCCAACCTTTCGAGGAGGCAGCCGGCCACGGTAGGCTCAGCGACTGGGATGAAGTCGTAACAAGGTAGCCGTAGGGGAACCTGCGGCTGGATCACCTCCTTTCTAAGGATGATCCTTGCAGATCAGCTTGCTGGTCTCGTGGATCACTTAGCAGTCTCGCAAGAGACATAAGCCCTTCGGGGCAGAGCCGGGCCGTCCTCATATCTCTTCAGAACAATGGGTTTCGCAGTAGCGGAACGCACCAACGGGGCGTTAGCTCAGCTGGGAGAGCACCTGCTTTGCAAGCAGGGGGTCATCGGTTCGATCCCGATACGCTCCACCATGGGGCTACGGGACGCCTCGAGCTAACGGTCCGCCAGATGGGTCGGTAGCTCAGGTGGTTAGAGCGCACGCCTGATAAGCGTGAGGCCGGAGGTTCAAGTCCTCCTCGACCCACCATCCCTCGATTAGATCGCCGAGAGCCATTCCAGGCTCTTCGCCGTCCAATCGGACGAGATTTGATATCGTATAGAGAGAAACATCAGAACTGACGGTTCATCCGCGTAAGGGTGAACGGCAGGCACAACGGAGAGAACCAGCTCCACGTGTCTGGACGACGGCAGTTCTGTCCAAGTCAAGTACACTAACCTAATGTCTCTTCTTCGGAAGAGGCGGGAAATGTATGACTTCTGATCAGGAAGATCGCCAGCTGACGAAAGAAAGCTGGCACGGGAATGCCGACACAAAAGGCGGCAGTCTTGCTCTTTCTGGATCAGATCAAGCGCGAAAAGGGCGTTTGGTGGATGCCTTGGCAGTAAGAGGCGATGAAGGACGTGATACTCTGCGATAAGTCCTGGGGAGCTGAGAATAAGCTTTGATCCAGGAATTTCCGAATGGGGCAACCCACCTGACAGTTTGTTGTTGTTACCGCTTCGGCGGGACTCAACAATGAGCTGAACCAGGTACTTCTAACCTGAATACATAGGGTTAAAAGAGCAAACCCGGGGAACTGAAACATCTAAGTACCCGGAGGAAAGGAAATCAATAGATACTCCCCTAGTAGCGGCGAGCGAACGGGGACCAGCCAAGCCTTGAGAGTGACTAGAACATGCTGGAAAGCATGGCCATAGCGGGTGACAGCCCCGTATAGGAAGCTTGATAGGATGTATTAAGTAGGGCGGGACACGTGAAATCCTGTCTGAAGATCGGAGGACCACCTTCGAAGGCTAAGTACTCCTTACTGACCGATAGTGAACCAGTACCGTGAGGGAAAGGTGAAAAGCACCCCGACGAGGGGAGTGAAACAGTACCTGAAACCGAACGCCTACAAGCAGTCGGAGCCTCCTTGAGAGGTGACGGCGTACCTTTTGTATAATGGGTCATCGACTTGGTCTCACAAGCAAGCTTAAGCCGTTAGGTGTAGGCGTAGCGAAAGCGAGTCTTAATAGGGCGCATGAGTTTGTGGGATCAGACCCGAAACCGAGTGATCTAGCCATGGCCAGGTTGAAGGTGAGGTAACACTCACTGGAGGACCGAACCCACACCTGTTGAAAAAGGTCGGGATGAGCTGTGGCTAGGGGTGAAAGGCTAATCAAACTCGGAGATAGCTGGTTCTCTGCGAAATCTATTTAGGTAGAGCGTCAGACGAATGCCCTCGGGGGTAGAGCACTGGATGGGTAATGGGGTCCCACAGACTTACTGATCCTAACCAAACTCCGAATACCGAGGAGCACTATCTGGCAGACACACGGCGGGTGCTAACGTCCGTCGTGGAGAGGGAAACAACCCTGACCTACAGCTAAGGCCCCTAATTCATGGCTAAGTGGGAAAGCAGGTGGGACGACCAAAACAACCAGGAGGTTGGCTTAGAAGCAGCCATCCTTTAAAGATAGCGTAACAGCTCACTGGTCTAAATAAGTTGTCCTGCGGCGAAGATGTAACGGGGCTCAAGCCATGAGCCGAAGCTTAGGATGCACTTAGTGCATGGTAGCAGAGCGTGGTGTGACATAACTCCATGTCTCTTATGCGACTACGGTCGTAGCGGAGACGCGGAGTTTTCTGTGAAGCCGGGGCGTGAGCCATCCGGTGGAGAGATCACCAGTGAGAATGATGACATGAGTAGCGATAATGAGGGTGAGAGACCCTCACGCCGAAAGTCCAAGGGTTCCTGCTTAAAGCTAATCTGAGCAGGGTAAGCCGACCCCTAAGGCGAGGCCGAAAGGCGTAGTCGATGGGAACCAGGTTAATATTCCTGGGCCAGGAGATGGTGACGGATTGCAGACGTTGTTCGATCTTATCGGATTGATCGGGCAGCCAAGCAGTCCCTGGAAATAGCCCTCCATATGATCGTACCCTAAACCGACACAGGTGGACTGGTAGAGAATACCAAGGCGCTTGAGAGAACTATGTTGAAGGAACTCGGCAAAATACCTCCGTAAGTTCGCGAGAAGGAGGCCCGGTTTTTACGCAAGTAGAGGCCGGGGGCACAAACTAGGGGGTGGCGACTGTTTACTAAAAACATAGGGCTCTGCGAAGTCGTAAGACGACGTATAGGGTCTGACGCCTGCCCGGTGCTGGAAGGTTAAAAGGAGGGGTGCAAGCTCCGAATTGAAGCCCCAGTAAACGGCGGCCGTAACTATAACGGTCCTAAGGTAGCGAAATTCCTTGTCGGGTAAGTTCCGACCTGCACGAATGGCGTAACGACTTCCCCGCTGTCTCCAACATAGACTCAGCGAAATTGAATTGCCTGTGAAGATGCAGGCTTCCCGCGGTTAGACGGAAAGACCCCATGCACCTTTACTACAGCTTCACACTGGCATCAGGCCAAGCATGTGCAGGATAGGTGGTAGGCTTTGAAACATGGACGCTAGTCTGTGCGGAGCCTCCCTTGAGATACCACCCTTGCTTTGCTTGATGTCTAACCGCGGTCCGTTATCCGGATCCGGGACCCTGTGTGGCGGGTAGTTTGACTGGGGCGGTCGCCTCCTAAACAGTAACGGAGGCGCGCGAAGGTTGGCTCAGACCGGTCGGAAATCGGTCGTTGAGTGCAATGGCATAAGCCAGCCTGACTGCGAGACTGACAAGTCGAGCAGAGTCGAAAGACGGCCATAGTGATCCGGTGGTCCCGAGTGGGTGGGCCATCGCTCAACGGATAAAAGGTACGCTGGGGATAACAGGCTGATACTGCCCAAGAGTCCATATCGACGGCAGTGTTTGGCACCTCGATGTCGGCTCATCTCATCCTGGGGCTGGAGCAGGTCCCAAGGGTATGGCTGTTCGCCATTTAAAGAGGTACGTGAGCTGGGTTTAGAACGTCGTGAGACAGTTCGGTCCCTATCTGCCGTGGGTGTAGGATACTTGAGAGGAGTTGCCCCTAGTACGAGAGGACCGGGGTGAACGATCCACTGGTGGACCTGTTATCGCGCCAGCGGTAGTGCAGGGTAGCTATGATCGGAAAGGATAACCGCTGAAGGCATCTAAGCGGGAAGCCCCCCTCAAAACAAGGTATCCCTTGAGGACCGTGGAAGACCACCACGTCGATAGGCCGGAGATGTAAGCGCGGTAACGTGCTCAGTTGACCGGTACTAATGGTCCGATAGGCTTGATCTGATCCAGAAACAGCAAGACTGTTCTGGCAGAAGCCATACACAATAAATAGCTGACTTGGATCTGCCCCTAACCCGGCAGAATGTACATGTTCTTTCCTCGATCTGGTGGTCATAGCACGAGTGAAACACCCGATCCCATCCCGAACTCGGCCGTTAAGCACCGTTGCGCTGATGGTACTGCGTCTCAAGACGTGGGAGAGTAGGTCACTGCCAGATCTAGTAAAGAACATGCAAAACCTCTCAATACGATAACGAACTATAAACAGCCCCCCGCCTCAAAAAGGCGGGGGGCTGTTTGCTTTGCAAAAAGGGGGGACTAAGGGAAGGCCCAGGTGAGACCACGATCAGTCGTCCACCGGGCAAGCCATAACGACAATCGCGCCTTCCTCTCTCGCCCCAAAGCGGTGCGCGCCGGGCATCGACGGATGCCGCCTGGCTCGACGATGTGGCCGGCAAGCTCGGTCTGCGGGCCATCGTATGTCGATCATGGTATCCCGCGCCTCCGAAAGGCGGGCGCAACGACGCCAATGATGTGCTGATTGGTGTCGCCGTCCTTTCGCGTTGGAAAGACGTGGCCACTCTCTCGTCGGTTTAACTCCGAGCGACATATGACGCCGGCACGTTCCATCATTTCGCCCGCTTAGAGTTGCGGATGGCCAGTGGGACTGCGCGCTCAAAGGCGATGCTGCGCTCGCCCGACTTGCCGACGACGATTCCGTTACCCGTTTGCGGCTGGCTCAGGTGCATTTCTATTGCCGACCAACTGCACGAGGCCTAGGTCTCGGTCTCGAGTTTTGTCTCCCCACTGGCAATATTCCGCAGAAATGGAGCGTTTTCAGCGCCGTCTGTCCCGTGCCCGCCGAGATGCGGCGGAGGGGCGAAGTTGACCTGCGCCGTCGCGTAATTCTTGCGGAATTTTACCGCACTTTGCCCGCAGGCGGGGTTGTGGCCGACGCAGAACTGACATAGATCACCCGAACTTGGCGCGGGGTGGAGCAGTCCGGTAGCTCGTCAGGCTCATAACCTGAAGGTCGTAGGTTCAAATCCTACCCCCGCAACCAGTTTCCTAACTCTGATACTGAGCATTTGCTCCGGCATCGTCCCATTGGACCGTGAGAGTGCCGACGAAATGCGCCCTATCGGCGATTTGGCGCGTATTGGGATAGTCCTGCGGAGCGACCCGATATTTGTGCGATCGACCACTCAAAGGTAACGACGTTTCTGTCCCCTCCGGCGGTACGCCCTCGATCGCGCCGCCCTACCGCGGCCTGGCCGCCGACCAGGCGGGCACGCCGAAGGTCTTCGTGACGGTCGAAGAGGCAGGCTACACCGGCGTCATGGCGCTGGTGCAAAGCCGCGATGGCTACCAGACTTTCATGAGCTCCGACGACATCTCGATCACGCTCAAGGACAACATGGTCGTCGCCACCCGCGGCTTCGGCGATGATCTCGCGTCGAGCGATGCCTCCGAAACCGCCAGGCTCGTTGCCTCGGGGCGGACGGGGCAGGTGGAGCGCTTCCACGGCTTCTACTCCGGCAGCGAGGATGTCGAGCTGCGGGCCTATGTCTGCGACATTGCTTCGGCCGGGACGATCTCGCTGGAAGGCCCCGCGGGGCCGGTCGCGGTGCGGCATATGACCGAGACCTGTCGTAACCCCGAGCAGGGTTTCGTGAACCACTACTATTACAGTCCCGCCGGCGCGCTGCTGGCCTCGACGCAATGGGCTGGCGACAGCATCGGTCCGCTGACCGTCGAGCCGGGCTGACGCTGCCATCCGAAGTCTGACTCATTGTTGCGGCTCGCATGCCTCTAGAAGGGCACGCGGGCCGCAACTTTATTCAGTGACAAAGCACCTCTGGCGCTGCCGTGGCAGCCGCAGGAGGACGTCTTCGCAGCTCATCACTCCGCAGGCCCGCCCATTACTTGCGAATGTTTCGCATGTGCATTGACACTCCATCCGCCGGCCCTATTCTCCGCTTAACCAAAGGAGAATCCTGTCCATGCGCCTGTCTCGCCGCCATCTGCTCGGGTCTGCCGCCGCCGCCCTCGTTCTTCCCAGCGCTGCGCGGGCGCAGGCCGGGCTGTCTGTCATGGCGACGACGGGGATGATCGGCGATGCCGCCACGGTGGTCGGCGGCAACGATGTGGCGGCGCGGGCGCTGATGGGGCCGGGGGTTGATCCGCATTCCTACCGGGCCACGCGATCCGACATCGTGGCGGTGGGGCGGGCCGATCTGGTGCTCGTGCATGGCCTCTATCTTGAAGCGCAGATGGAGGATTTCTTCGAAGACATCTCGCGCCGCACCCCGGTGACACGCGTGGGCGAGGCCATTCCCCCCGAGCTGCTGCTCGCTCATGAGACCTACGCCGACAAGTTCGACCCGCATGTCTGGATGGACCCTGGCCTGTGGCAGATCCCCATCACCGCCATTGCCGAGGCCATCAGCGAGGCGCTGCCCGACGCGGCGGATCAGGTCGCTGAGCGCACCGAAGCCTATCTCGCCGAGGCCGAGGCGCTGAATGCCTATGCCGCCGAGGTGATGGCGAGCGTGCCGGCTGACAGGCGCGTTCTGGTCACCGCGCATGACGCCTTCCGCTATTTCGGGCGGGCCTATGACATCGAGGTGCAGGGCATCCAGGGCATTTCCACCGAAAGTGAGGCCGGGCTGCAGCGCATCGCCGAGCTGGTGACGCTGCTGGTTGAGCGCGAGATCAGCGCGGTCTTCGTGGAAAGCTCCGTCTCCGACCGCAACATCCGGGCGCTGATCGAGGGCGCGGCCTCGCGGGGGCATGAAGTGACCATCGGCGGCGAGCTCTATTCCGATGCGATGGGCGAGCTCGGCACCTACACCGGCAGCTGGCTCGGCATGATCGACCACAACGTCACCACCATCGCCCGCGCGCTTGGCGGTACGGTGCCCGAGGGGGGCCGGCTCGGCAATCTGCGATGAGCGTAACCGATCTCGGCCTGCCGCCGGCGCTGTCGATCAAAGGGCTGACCGTCTCCTACGGGCAGAAGCCCGCTGTCTTCGATGTAGATGCCAGCTTCCGCCCGCGGGCGATGACCGCGATCATCGGGCCGAACGGCGCCGGCAAGTCAACGATGCTAAAGGCGGCGCTCGGGGTTATCCCGCGGCTGTCGGGCGACGTGAAGGTGTTCGGCGCGCCGCTGGATGAGGCAAGGGCGCGCATTGCCTATGTGCCGCAGCGCGCCAGCGTCGATTGGGACTTCCCCACCAATGTGCGCGACGTCGTGCTGATGGGCCTTTACCGCAAGCTCGGGCTGCTTGGCCGGCTCACCGGGGCGCATCGCAAGCTGGCGGATGACTGCCTCGCCCGCGTGGGCATCGAGGGCTTCGCGAACCGGCAGATCGGCCAGCTCTCCGGCGGGCAGCAGCAGCGGGTCTTCCTCGCCCGCGCGCTGGCGCAGGAGGCTGACCTCTACCTGCTCGACGAGCCCTTCGCCGGCGTCGACGCCGCAACCGAGCGGGCCATCATCGATGTGCTGAAAGGGCTGAAGGCCGAGGGCAAGGCCGTGGTCGCCGTGCACCACGACCTCTCCACCGTGCGCGACTATTTCGACGATGTGCTGCTGCTCAATGTGCGCCGCATCGCTGCCGGCCCGGTGGAGAGCACGTTTACCGCCGACCACCTGCAGGCCACCTACGGCGGCCGGCTCGCCAGCGCGCATATCGATCAGCTCGGGCTGCGCAGCGCATGAACTCTCTGCTCGCCGCGCTCACCCTGCAAGCCGGCTACAACGCCGCGCTCGTGGCGATCGGCGCCGGGCTGCTCGGCTTCGCCGCCGGCGCGGCGGGGAGCTTTCTGTTCCTGCGCAAGCGCTCACTGGTGTCGGATGCCCTGGCCCATGCCACGCTGCCCGGCATCGGGCTGGCCTTCATGATCATGGTCGCGCTCGGCGGCGAGGGCAGGGCGCTGGCCGGGCTGATGGCGGGCGCTGCCGTCTCAGCTGCGTTCGGCCTTTTCGCCGTGGAATGGCTGGCCCGGCGCACCCGGCTCAGCGAGGATGCCGCCATCGGGGCGGTGCTCTCTTCGCTCTTCGGGTTGGGCGTCGTGCTGCTGACGGTGATTCAGACCATGCAGCGCGGCCGGCAGGCGGGGCTGGAGAGCTTTCTGCTCGGCTCCACCGCCGGCATGCTGCGCGTGGATGCATGGGTCATCGGCCTCGGCGGCGCGGCGGCGGTGCTGGCGGTCTGGGTGCTGCGGCGTCCGATGACGCTGGTCTCGTTCGACCCGGGCTTCGCAGCAGCCAGCGGGTTGTCGGTGCGGGCGACGGACCTGGCAATGATGGGCATCGTGCTGCTGGTCACCGTGACCGGGCTGAAGCTCGTCGGCCTCATCCTCATCGTCGCGCTCCTCATCATCCCCGCCGTCACCGCCCGGTTCTGGACAGAGCGCGCCGCCGCGGTGCTGTGGATCAGCGCTATCCTCGGCGGCTTCTCCGGCTATGTCGGCGCCGCCATCTCGGCCTCGGCGCCGGATCTGCCCACGGGGCCGATCATCGTGCTGGTCGCGACGGCGATGTTCCTCGCCTCGCTCTTCCTCGCGCCGGCGCGGGGCGTCGCCGCCGCGATGATCCGGCAGCGCCGCTTCCAGCGCCGCGTGCACCGGCGGCATGGGCTGCTGGCGCTGCACAAGGGCGAGCCGATCCACGATCCGCTCACCTTGCGCGTGCTGCGCGCCGAAGGGCTGATCCGCGCCGACAGGGTTGCGACGGACGAGGGCCGCGCTGCGGCCGAAGCGGTCAACATGGACGAGCGGCGTTGGGCCGTGGCGCGCGAAGAGCATCAGGATGCCGGCCTCACTGGGCGCTATGACGGGCTGACGCCGATCACCGAGGTCTTCGCGCCCGACGAGATCGCGCTCTTCGACGAAAGGCTGGCTTGATGGGCGCCGAGTTCGTTCAATTGTCGCTGACGCCGATCCTCATCGGCTGTCTCGCCGCCGTCGCCTGCGCGCTGCCCGGCAACTTTCTGGTGCTGCGGCGGCAGGCGCTGATCGGCGATGCCATCAGCCATGTCGTGCTGCCCGGCATCGTCGTCGCCTTCCTGCTCACCGGCACGCTCGCGGCGCTGCCCATGCTGATCGGCGCCGGCGGCGCGGCGCTTGTGGCCGTCGGGCTGATCGAGGCGATCCGCCGCCTCGGCCGGATCGAGCCGGGGGCGGCGATGGGCGTGGTGTTCACCGCTCTCTTTGCCGGCGGCGTGCTGCTGCTGGAGCGCACGGATACCTCCAGCGTTCATCTCGATGTCGAGCATGCGCTGATGGGCAACCTCGAAAGCCTTATCTGGTTCTCCGCTGATGGCTGGGCCTCTCTGCTCGACCCCGCGGCGCTGGCGCTTCTACCGCCCGAGCTGGGGCGCATGGCGGTGACCTGCGCCATCGTCATCGCGCTGGTGGCGATCTTCTGGCGCCCGCTGAAGCTGACGACCTTCGATGAAGGCTTCGCCCGCACGCTGGGCCTGCCCGTCTCGCTGATCGGGCTGGGGCTGGTGGCAACCTCGGCGCTCGCCGCCGTCGCCGCCTTCGACGCCGTGGGCTCGATCATCGTTATCGCCATGTTCATCTGCCCGCCCGCGGCCGCCCGGATGCTGACCAACCAGCTCGGCCGGCAGGTGCTCTATTCCGCCGGCATTGCCGTGATCTCCGCCGGGCTCGGCTATGTCTTCGCCGGCTATGGCCCGATCTGGCTGGGCGGCGTCGATGCCGTCTCTGCCGCCGGAATGATCGCCACGATCTCGGGCCTGATCCTGGCCCTGGCCGCCCTGTTCGGCCCGTGCCGGCACCGTCTGGGCGCGGGGGCAGAGGCAGCCTGAACGCCGATCTGGCCCTCGCGGACGCTTGGATCTAAGAGCGAAGACGAGGGATCGGTATGACGCGTTTCGTTGCCTATATTTCCATGTCGCTCGACGGGCGCATTGCCGATGCCGCTGGCGGCATGGGCTGGATGGCCGATCACGCCGGCGACCCCGAGGATGGCGACCGCGGCTATGCGGCCTTTTATGAGGGGGTCGATGCCATCGTCATGGGCCGCCACACGCATGACTACCTGCGCGAGGCCGGACCCTGGCCCTACCGGACGAAACCGGCCTTCGTCATCACCTCGCGGATGCTCGACCCGCAGCGCGAGACCATCCTGCCGATCCTTCCCGATTACGCGGGTCTTCGCGAGCGGCTGACCCGCCAGGGGATGCGCCGCGTCTGGGTTCTGGGCGGCGCGCAAACGCTGTCCTCCGCCGCCACCGCCGGGATGCTCGATGAGATCCGCCTGCTCGTTTTGCCTGTCGTGCTGGGGCAAGGGGTGCCCCTGTTCGACATGTCGGCGGCGCCCGGGGCGTCCCTGACCGGCCACCGGATGTGGCCCGGCGGAATCGTCGAACTCGATTATTCGCTTTCTAGGGCAGGCGCTTAGCCCGCCATCCCCTCAGACGAATCACCGCGCCCCACCAGCCGTGCCGACAATCGGCGGGTTTGTTCAAAATTGTATGTAAATGCGCTGCTAATTGCAGAGACCGCTCAGGGCGTGACTAGATTTCTTCCCCTGCGGTAATCCGCCGCCCGCTGAGCGGCACTGATCGACGCATCGTGATCAGCTGTCGCTGTAACGTAGAGAATGGCGGCATTCAGCCGAACATTGTTGCTAAGTCAGAGCAAATTCGGCGCCTCGCGCTGCCAAATTGTCACGGCACCGTGACCCGAGGGGCCACCTGACCCCGCGACGCAAGGTCGTTCGAACCCTCCCACAATTTTCCTATAATTGACGACAAATCCAAACGAGTGGTTACGTCTCTTCGTGGCGCCGTCGCGAGCTGCCCATGATCCCGCGACCGACGCCACCGGCCAGCCGAACGGCAGGCCGAGCGCAAGCCGGAATGCCCGGTGACCGCAGCGCATCGCGAACCGGCCAAAGCCTGAGCCGCATGAGAGATACGCGCCTTTCGGCGCCCGCTCAACGTGCCGAGCGGGCGGTGCCTCGATCTGTGCCCGCTTGCGGGCTTCCCTGGGGAGGGAATTGTGACTGACATGCTTCGCCCCGCCTACGCGGGCCTCCAGACGCCAAACGACCTGCCCCTCGCTCCCGCTCGGGCGTATGCCGATCTGTCGCACCGCCCCTACCACAGCCTGTTCAAGCGCGGGCTCGACATCGTGCTCAGCCTCATCGCGCTGCCGCCGGTGCTGCTGATCGTCGGTATCCTCGCGCTGCTCGTGCGCCGCGACGGTGGCCCCGCCTTCTACACGCAAGAGCGGCTCGGCCGCGACGGGCGCACCTTCCGCATCCTCAAGCTGCGCTCGATGGCGCCCAATGCCGATGCACTGCTCGCCGATCTGCTCGCCCGCTCCGCCTCGGCCCGTGACGAATGGGAAGAGCGCCAGAAGCTGACCAACGATCCGCGCATCACGCCCATCGGCAGCATCATCCGCAAGACCTCGCTCGACGAGCTGCCGCAGCTGATCAACGTGCTGAAGGGCGAGATGTCGCTCGTCGGCCCGCGCCCGATGCTGCCCGCGCAGAAAGAGCTGTACCCGGGCCGCGAATACTACGCGATGCGCCCCGGTATCACCGGCTTCTGGCAGATCTCGGTGCGCAACGAATCGAGCTTCCGCGAGCGGGCCGAGTGGGACAGCGCCTATTACGCCCGCGTCTCGCTGCTCACCGACCTCTGGGTCATGCTGCGCACCGTGCGCGTGGTGGCGGCGGGCACCGGAGTTTGAGCCGCCGCCGGGCGCTGCCCGCAAGGATGTGACCGGGAAATGCCACCGGGGCGCTGCCCCGGTGACACCTTTTCGCCCCGGCGTGCTACTATCCGGGCGAGCGATATGATGAGCGTTACCAGACAGACAGCAGGCTACCGGGGGCGCGGCTGATGCCGAACGCCATTGCCCAGCTTGCGCTGATCGCCTGGCCTCTCGCCTCGTTCCTGCTCTTTCGGGTTCTGCCCGCCGGGCGCGCGCTGATCGCCTCGATGCTGATCGCCTATCTGCTGCTGCCGCCCGCCCCCGCGGGGGTCGACCTGCCGCTGCTGCCGCCGCTGACGAAAGACACGATCCCCTCGCTCGTCGCCTTCATCCTGGTGATCACGATGCATCGCGACGGGCTGCGGCTGATGCCCTCGTCGCTGGCGGGGCGCGTGCTGGTGGCGCTGTTTCTCTTCACGCCGCTGGCGACGACACTGACCAATACCCATCCGGTCGTCTGGGGGCCGATCTACCTGCCGGCCCTCAGCCCGCATGACGCGCTCGCCAGCCTCGTGCAGCAGGCCCTGATCCTGCTGCCCTTCCTGCTGGCCCGGGCCCTGCTAAGCCAGCCGCACAACCAGAAGGATCTGCTCTGGGGGCTCGTCATTGGCGGGCTCGCCTATTCGCTGCCCATGCTGTTGGAGGTGCGCCTGTCGCCGCAGCTCAACATCTGGATCTACGGCTTCTTCCAGCACAGCTTCGAGCAGATGGTCCGGGGCGAAGGCTTCCGCCCCATCGTCTTCCTCTACCACGGGCTCTGGGCGGCCTTCTTCTGCATGACAGCGGTGGTTGCCGCCGCCATTCTGGCGCGCGAAAGCGAGGGCCCGCGCCGGGCCGGGCTGCTGGCGGCGGCGATCTACCTCTTCCTGGTGCTGGTCGCCTGCAAGTCGCTGGCCTCGCTGCTCTATGCCATGCTCGCGGTGCCGCTGATCTACTTCCTGCCCTCGCGCGGGCAGATCCACATCGCCGCGGTTCTGGCCTGCCTGGCGCTGTTCTACCCGGCGGCAAAGGGCCTCGGGCTCGTCCCACAGGAGCAGATCCTCGCGGCGGCCAGCAGTGCCAGCGCCGATCGTGCCGCCAGCCTGGAATACCGGTTCGTCAACGAAGACATGCTGCTCGACCGGGCCGAGCAGAAACCGCTGTTCGGCTGGGGCAGCTGGGGCCGCAATCTGGTGCGTGACGAGGTGAGCGGCCAGCAGATCTCGGTGCCCGACGGGCGCTGGATCATCTCGATCGGCGTCTCTGGCTGGATCGGCTTTCTGGCGGAATTCGGGCTCTTAGTGCTGCCGATCTTCCTGCTCTGGAGAAAATCGATCTCCTCCCTGCCCGGCACCATCGCCCCGGTGATCGGCCCGATCCTGCTGCTGCACAGTATCAACGTGGTGGACCTGCTGCCCAATGCCACGCTCACCCCGATGACCTGGCTCATCGCCGGCGGCATGCTGGGCTATGCCGAGGGCTTCGTGCCGCAACGCCGCCCGGCGCCCGCACCGCTGCGCACCGTGCTGTGATGGCCCGCCGCATCCTTCTTATCGCCGAGGCCGCGAACCCCGAGTGGGTCTCGGTGCCGCTGGTCGGCTGGTCGCTGGCGCAGGCGCTGGCGGAGCGCGAGGATGTCCACCTCGTCACCCAGATCCGCAATCGCGACGCAGTGCTCCGCGCCGGGCTGCAGGAGGGGCGCGATGTCACCTTTATCGACAGCGAGGCGCTGATGCGCCCGGCCTGGAAGCTCGGCGAGCGGCTGGGCGGCACCGGCGGCAAGGGCTTCACCGCGCTGCAGGCGGTGAGCGCGCTGGCCTATCCCTATTTCGAGCGGCTGGTCTGGCGGGCCTTCGAGGCGCGGCTGAAAGCGGGCGAGTTCGCGCTGGTGCATCGCATCACGCCGCTCTCGCCCACCGCGCCCAGCCCGCTGGCGGCCCGGCTCGCGAAGATCGGCGTGCCCTTCGTGCTCGGCCCGCTCAACGGCGGCGTGCTCTGGCCGAAGGATTTCGAGGCCGAGCGCCGCGCCGAGCGCGAGTGGCTCGCCCCCTTCCGTGCCGCGCACAAGGCGCTGCCGGGCCGCGGTGCCACCTTCGCCCATGCCGCCGCCGTGCTCGCCGGCTCGCGCCATACGGCGGGGGAGCTGCCCCGCACAGCCCGCGACCGCACGATCTGGCTGCCGGAGAACGCGGTCGACCCCGCCCGCTTCCCCGCCAAGCCGCCGCGTGCGCCCGGGCCCCTCCGCGCCGTCTTCATCGGCCGCCTCGTGCCCTACAAGGGCCCCGACATGGCGCTCGCCGCTGCCGCCCCGCTGATCCGCGAGGAGCGCATGACCTTCGACATCATTGGCGACGGGCCGATGGCCGAGGCGCTGAAGGGCGAGGCAGCCCGTCAGGGTCTGACGAGCGGCGTCACCTTCCACGGCTGGCTCCCCCATGCCGAGGTCGCCGCCACCGCCGGCCAGGCCGATCTGCTCCTCTTCCCCTCGATCCGCGAATTCGGCGGCGGCGTGGTGCTCGAGGCGATGGCGATGGGCCTCGCCCCCCTCGTCGTCGATTACGCCGGCCCCGGCGAACTCATCGCCCCCGGCACCGGCTACCTCGTGCCGCTCGCCCCCCGCGCCACCCTTGTGCCGTCTCTCACCCAGTTGCTCATCCGCCTCGCAGATGCCCCCGCAGAGGTCGCCGCCACCGGCGCCCGCGCCCGCGAGATGGCATTGCACCACTACACCTGGGCCGCGAAAGCCGAGTTCGTCTCCGCTACCTACGACTGGGTGCTGGGCGTGCGCCCGGCGCCGCCCGTCTTCGCCCCCGCCTCCCAGACAGAAGGAGCCTCCTGATGCGGCCCCGCCATCTGATCGCGACCCTCTTCGCCGCCCTCCTCGCCCTGCCCGCCGCCGCGCAGGAGCAGGCGCCCGACAATCCGGCGCTGGGCATGGGGCTCACCGGCATTTCCGACTACTCGACGGAGCAGCCCTTCATCGACCAGATGAAGATGGCCCGCCCCTGGATCGGCCATCTGCCCGGGCAATGGGGTGGCATCACGATCGAGCAGATGCAGGCCAATGGCGACCTCTCGCCCGAGGGCTGGCCTTTGCGCATGCCCGAGGGCGCGGAGTTCATCGAGACCTTCCTGCTCACCGATTTGCCCCCCGAGGCCACCACGACCGAGGGCATCTATCTCGTCGAATGGGCGGGCGAGGGGCGGCTGTCCATCGGCGGTGCGGCCCGCGACGTGCGTGTCGGCGTGCACAGCGGCCAGTTCCGCTATGTGCCGGGCAATGGCCTCGTCTCCATCGGCATCCGCAGCATCGACCCGAACGACCCGATCCGCGACATCAGCGTCGTGCGCCAAGATCTCAAACCCCTGCACGATCTCGGCGCGATCTTTGATCCCGAGTTCATCGAGCTGGCCGGGACTTTCCGCGTGCTGCGCTTCATGGACTGGATGCAGACGAACGGCTCGCCGCTGGCCACGATCGCCGACAGGCCCCGCCCCGGCGATTTCTCCTACAGCTGGCGCGGCGTCCCGGTCGAGGCGCTGGTGGCGCTCGGCAATGCCGCCGGCACCGACATCTGGGTGAACATGCCGCACCTCGCCGATGATGCCTATGTCGCCGCCTTCGCAGCCTATGTGGAGGAGGCGCTCGACCCGGCCCTGAAGGTCTATGTCGAATATTCCAACGAGCTGTGGAATTTCACCTTCCCGCAAACGCACTGGGCCCTGAGCCAGGCTGAGGCGCGCTGGGGCGAACAGAACGACGGCTGGATGCAGTTTGCCGGCATGCGCGCCGCCGAGATTGCCGATATCTGGGCCGCCGCCTTCGCCGATGCGCCGGAACGGCTCGTCCGCGTCATCGGGGTGCATACCGGCTGGCCGGGGCTGGAGGTGCCGCTGCTCGAGGCGCCCCTCGCCGTGGCGGAAGGCGCCGCGCCGCCCTACGAGAGCTTCGACGCCTATGCCGTCACCGGGTATTTCGGCATCGAACTCGGCTCCGACGAGATGGCGGGCACCGTGCACGCCTGGGCCGAGGCGCCGGACGGCTTTGCCCAGGCGGCCGAGGCCCTGCGCGAAGGCTCCTTCCGCCAGCTTCTGAGCGAGCTCTGGCCGCATCATGCCGAGGCCGCAGCGCGCCATGGGCTCCAGCTGGTCGCCTACGAGGGTGGTAGCCATGTGGTGGGCACCGGGGCGCTCAGCAATGACGAGCTGGCCACGGATTTCTTCATCCGCTTCAACTACTCGCCCCAGATGGCCGAGCTCTACAGCGAAATGCTGGCCGCCTGGGCCGCGCTCGGCGCCGGCCCGTTCATGAACTTCGTGGATGTCTCGCTGCCCAGCAAATGGGGCTCATGGGGCGGCCAGCGGGTGCGCGGTGACGACAACCCGCGCTGGCGCGCCCTGCTCGCCTTCAACGCCGGCGGCTCCGGCGCGCCGCGGCCCGAGGGCACGTTCGAGACCGGCCTCTATGCGCGCGGCTCCGAAGCGGCGGATGAGCTGGCTGGCACCGCCCGCGGCGATGCCCTGCTGGGGCTGGAAGGCGACGATGTGCTGGCACCGGGGGTGAGCGGCTATTCGGTCGATTATGTCGACGGCGGCGAGGGTGACGATCGGCTGCTGCTGCCCGGCGCCGGCTCCGACTGGTACCAGCGCGGCGAGGGCGGCGTCCTCGTCCTCACCTCGCGCTTCGGCACGATTCGCGCGGCGCATGTCGAGCGGCTGCGCTTCGACGACGGGGAAGAGCGTGCGATCACCCCCTGAGAGCCGCAATATGGCCACCATCGCGGTCAAGTTGAGCCGGGCAACCGGCAGGGTGCTCCAGCCCCGCCCGCCAGGCTGGACTTAACCCCGCCTTCTCGCCAGATCGGACCCATGGACGGCATCAGCATCATCATTCCGGCGAATAACGAGGCGGGCCAGATCGGCCCCTGCCTCGCCGCGCTGGCGGCCTCCGGGCCGGTGCCCTGCGCCTTGGAAATCATCGTCTCTGCCAATGCCTGCCGCGATGCGACGGTTGCCGAGGCCGGCGCCGCGGCTCCCGCGCTCACGGCGCGTGGCTGGCGGCTGGAGGTGATCGACCGCCCCGAACCCGGCAAGCCCGGCGCCCTCAACGCCGCTGATGCCGCCGCCCGCTTGCCTGCCCGGCTCTATCTCGATGCCGACGTCACCATGTCGCCACTCCTGCTGCCGGCGCTCGCGGCTCTCCTCGACAGGCCCGCCCCCACCTACGCCTCCGGCCGCATGGTGATGACGGCCACCAGCCCCGTCGCCCGCGCCTATGCCCGCACCTGGGCCCGCCTGCCGTTTTACGCCCAGGGCGTGCCCGGCGCCGGGCTCTTCGCGGTCAATGCCGCCGGCCGCGCCCGCTGGGGCGCCTGGCCCGACATCATCTCCGACGATACCTTCGCGCGCCTGCATTTCGCGCCCGAAGAGCGCCTGATGGCCGACGCCCCCTATGACTGGCCGGTGGCAGACAGCTGGCAAAGCCTCGTGCGCGTCCGCCGCCGTCAGGATGCCGGCGTGCGCGAGATCGCCGCGCTCTACCCGGCGCTCCTCGCCAATGACGACAAGCCCCGCCTCGGCCTCTCCGGCGCCCTCCGCCTCGCCGCGCGCGACCCGCTGTCGATGGGCCTCTACTCCGCCGTCGCCCTCGCCACCCGCACGCGCGCCGCCACCGGATGGAGCCGCGCCCGATGAGCCTCTCCCCTTCCCCTGTCTTTGCTCTGAGAAAATCCTCGGGGGGGCCGCCAAAGGCGGCGGGGGGCAGACAGCCCCCCTCCACACCGGCCCCCAGGCGCCACCACCGGGACAGCGCGCCATGACCGCCTTCGTCAATCTCCTGCGCGGTACCAGCCTGATGCAGCGCGCCGCGCGCACCTCGGTGCAGACGCTCTTCGCCTATGCGGGTGGGCAGGGGCTGCGGCTGATCTCGAACCTGATCCTCACGCGCCTGCTCTTCCCCGAGGCCTTCGGTGTCATGGCCATGGTCACCGTCATCGTGTCGGGCCTGGTGCAATTCTCCGATCTCGGCTCTGGCCCCGCCATCATGCAATCCAAGCGCGGCGACGATCCCGATTTCCTCGATACCGCCTGGACGATCCATATCGGTCGCGGCGTGCTGCTCTGGCTTGCCGCCTGCGTGCTGGCCTGGCCGGCGGCGGAATATTTCGGCGAGCCCGCCCTGACCGCCTATCTGCCCGTGGCCGCGCTTTCGCTCATCTTCTACGGCCTCAGCCCCACGCGGATGGAGCAGGCCGGCCGGCATATGCAGGTGGGCCGCGTCATGGCCATCGAGCTGGCCGCGCAGGCGACGGGCATTCTCGTGGCGGTCGGGCTGGCGCTGATCACCCGCTCTGTCTGGGCGCTAGTCATCTCGAACGTGGCGGCGGGCATGGCGACGGCGGCCTATCTGACGCTCTTCCTGCCCGGTCATCGCAATCGGCTGCGGCTCGACCGCACCGCAGCCAGCGAGCTGATGCATTTCGGCAAGTGGATCTTCCTCTCCACCGTTGCCGGTTTCGCCATCCACCAGGCAGACAAGCTGGTGCTGGGCAAGGGCCTCTCCACCCACGATTTCGGCCTCTACAATATCGGCTACTTCCTCGCCTCGTTCCCGCTGCTGCTCGGCTACACGATCTCGCGGCGCATCATGATCCCGCTCTATCGCGACAGCCCGCCTTCCGTCTCGGCCGAGAATGCTGCCCGCCTGTCGCGTGCCCGTGCCGCCATCACGGCGGTCATGGGCGGCGGCTCGCTGCTGCTGGCGGCGCTGGCCCCGCCGATTGTCGCGCTGCTCTACGATCCGCGCTACGCTTCTGCCGGTGCGGTGACGTCGATGATGGCGGTGATGCAGGTGCCGGCGATCATCGTGGTCACCTACGATCAATCCGCGCTGGCCGCGGCCGATTCCCGGCGGTTCTTCGTGCTTACCGCCATCCGCGCCGCGCTGGTGGTGGCGGGCATCTCCATCGGCTTCTGGATGGGCGGGCTGCTGGGCGCGCTCTTCGGCCTCGGTGCTGCGCATCTTGCGAGCTGGCCGGCGATCATCTGGCTGGCCCGCACCCACCGGGCCTGGGACCCGCGGCACGATCTTCTCGCGCTGCTCGCCTGGCTGGCAATCGGCGGCGCTTTGCTCGTCTGGCGGTGGCCACAGATTGGTGAACTGACCTCCTTCGCGGGCTAGACAGGAATTATGTCGAATTCGTCCAAAATACGCCGCATTGGCCGGGCATAGGCGGAGGACGGAAAGAGGGGTTGCTGCCACCATGTCTGAGTCCGCTCATAGCGACATCGCCATTGTCGGGATGGCGGCTCGGTTGCCGGGCGCGGCGACTCTCGGCCAGTTCTGGGCCAATCTCTCTGCCGGCCTGTCCAGCATCCGCCGCTTCTCGCGCGAAGAGCTGATTGCCGCCGGCGAGCGGCCCGAGGTGATCGCGCGGCCCGATTACGTGCCCTTCGGCGCCCCGCTCGACCAGTTCGACCATTTCGACGCAGAGTTCTTCGGCCTCTCGCCGAAGGAAGCCGCGGTGATGGACCCGCAGCACCGCGTCTTCCTCGAAGTCGCCTGGGAGGCGCTGGAAAATGCCGGCCACCCGCCCGAGGGGCTGGGGCCCGTCGGCGTGTTCGCCGGCTCGGGCCAGCCGAGCTATTATTTCGAGAACGTGCTCACCAATGCCGCCCTCGCGCGCGAGACGGGCCGGTTCCTGCTGCGCCACACCGGCAACGACAAGGATTTCCTCTCGACCCGGCTCAGCCATGTGCTCGACCTCAAGGGGCCAAGCATCAACCTGCAGACGGCCTGCTCCACCTCGCTCGTGGCGACGCACTACGCCGCCCAATCGCTGCTGCTCGGCGAATGCGATCTGGCGCTGGCGGGCGGCGTGACCATCGAGTTGCCGCAAGGGCGGGGATATATCTACCGCGAGGGCGAGGTGCTGTCGCCCGACGGGCAGTGCCATGCCTTCGATCATCGCGCCAAGGGCACCGTCTTCGGCTCTGGCGCCGCTGTCGTGGCGCTGCGCCGGCTGGAGGATGCCCTGGCCGATGGCGACACCATCTGGGCCGTGATCAAGGGCAGTGCGCTCAACAACGACGGTGCCGCCAAGGCCGGCTATCTGGCCCCTTCCGTCGACGGGCAGGCCGCCGTTGTGCGCGAGGCGCAGGCCATGGCCGGCGTCGAGCCGGGCAGCATCGGCTATGTCGAATGTCACGGCACCGGCACTTACCTTGGTGACCCCATCGAGGTCGCGGGGCTGAGCGAGGCCTTCGGGCCGACGGGCGGCACCACGCTGCTCGGTTCGGTCAAGACAAACATCGGCCATCTCGACACCGCCGCCGGCGCCGCCGGCCTCATCAAGACGGCCCTGTCGCTGCACCAGCGGCAGATCCCGCCGTCGCTCGGCTACGAGGCGCCCAACCCCGCCATCGGGTTCGAGGGCATGCCCTTCCGCGTCGCCAACCGCCTGACCAGCTGGCCCGAAACGGGCACGCCCAACCGCGCCGGTGTGACGGCGCTGGGCGTTGGCGGCACCAATGCCCATATCGTGCTGGAGGAAGCGCCCGCCGCGCCGCAAAGCGGCGAGAGCGACTGGCCCTTCCAGCCGCTCGTGCTCTCCGCCCGCACCAATGCCGCGCTCGATGCCGCCTCGGCGCAACTCGCCGCGCATCTGCGCGCCGCGCCGCACCAGCCGCTCGCCGATATCGCCTTTACGCTGAAAGAGGGTCGCCGCGCCTTCGACAGGCGCCGCGTCGTCGTCGCCGCCAGCCATGACGAGGCGGCGGCGCTGCTGGAATCGGGCGACACCTCCCGGGTCTTCAGCCACAGCGCCATGCCGGGCACGGCCAGGCCGGTGTTCATGTTCCCCGGCGGCGGCTCGCAGGCTATCGGCATGGGGCGCGATCTCTACGAGACCGAGCCCGTCTTCGCTGAATGGATGGACAGGGGCCTGGCGCTGATCGAGGCCGACGAGCCCGAGGTGCGCGCCATCTGGCTCGGCCAGCATCCGCAGGCCGAGCAGCTGCTGCGCAAGCCTTCGATCCAGCTGCCGCTGCTTTTCGTGACCGAAATCGCGCTGGCCCGGCTGTGGATGAGCTGGGGCGTGCAGCCCGCCGCTCTCATCGGCCATTCTCTCGGCCAGAACACCGCCGCCTGTCTTGCGGGCGTCATGACCTTCGAGGATGCGCTGGGCCTCGTCGCCCTGCGCGGCCGGCTGATGGACGGTGTGGCGCCCGGCGGCATGCTCTCGGTCAACCTGCCCGCCGCCGAGCTCGAGGAGCTGCTGGACGGCGAGCTCGATATCGCCGCGATCAACGGCGCCGATCTCACGGTCGCCTCCGGCACCGCCGCCGCGCTGGCGAGGCTTGAGCGGCGGCTGGCGGAGAAAGGCATCGAAGCCCGCGGCGTGGGCATCGACATCGCGGCCCATTCGCGGCTGCTCGATCCGGTGCTGGGCGAGTTCCGCGCCTATCTTGAGCGGCTGGAACTCAAGGCGCCGCAGATCCCGATCATTTCCAACCGCTTCGCGCGGCCGCTGACCGATGACGAGGCGATGAGCCCCGAGTACTGGGTTGGCCATCTGCGCGGCACCGTGCGCTTTTACGACGGGCTCAGCCATCTGGCCGAAGACCCGTCCCATGTCTTCCTGCAGCTCGGCCCCGGCCGGGGGCTGCTGCAGCTGGCCAGCCAGCATCGCGGCATCGGCGCCGGGCGTGTGGCTGAAACGCTGCCGGGCAGCCAGAGCGGCGTGCCGGGGGATGTGCATTTCGTCACCACGCTGGCCCGGCTCTGGGCGATGGGCGGCGAGTTCGACTGGGCGCAGATCTGGGGCGAGGGCCCGCGCCGCCGCGTGCCGCTGCCGAGCTATCCCTGGCAGCATCAGCGCTATTTCATCGAGCCGGGTCATCAGGCCGGGGCCGAAGCGCCGCTGCCGATGCGCGAGCCCGACATGGCGCGCTGGGCCTGGCAGCCTGCCTGGCGCCCCGCCTATGCGCCCTGCGAACAAGACATCACCGCGCTGGCCGAACTGCCGAGCACCCGCTTCCTGTTCTTCGCCGACGAGGGGGGGGTGGCTCAGGGCCTCGCCGCCCGTCTGCGCAGCGCCGGCCACAAGGTGCGGCTGGTCACGCCGGGCGATGCCTTCGCCGAAGCGGAGAGCGGCGATTTCACCCTGCCTGCTGAGCAGGGGCGCGAGGGCTACGACCAGCTCTTCGCCCGCCTCGCCGAGCTGGGAGAGCTGCCGGAGCGCATCGGGCATTTCTGGCTGGTGACTGAGGCCGAGAGCTTCCGCCCCGGCTCGTCCTTCTTCCACCGCGTGCAGGAGCAGGGCTTCTGGAGCCTGTTCCATCTGGCGCAGGCGCTGGGCGACCATCTGCCCGAGGGCGGCGAGCCCCCGCATCTGATGACGTTCACCACCGGCGCCGCCGCCGCGCCGGGCGAGACGCTGGCGCAGCCCGCCAAGTCCACTGCGCTCGGCCCGGCCCGCGTGATCCCGCGCGAGATGGCTGTCACCTCCGCCACGCTCGACCTGGTGCTGCCCCGCAGGAAGGCAGACCGAGCCGCGCTGGAAGACAAGCTGCTCGAAGAGCTCTTCGCCGAGCCGCCGGCTCCGGATGCCGGCCCCGCCGAGGCCGTTCTGCGCGGCGACAAGCGCTGGGCCCGGACCTGGCGCCACGCGCCCCTTGCCGAAACGGCAGAGGAGGCGGGCCTGCCGCAGGGCGCGCATGTTCTGCTGACCGGCGGTCTGGGCGGCATGGCGCTGACGCTGGCCGAAGCGATGATCCGCCGCCATGGCGCCCGCGTGACGCTGATCTCGCGCAGCGCCCTGCCGGAGCGCGCCGACTGGCCCAAGATCCTGCGCAACTCCGCCCCGGGCGACCGGCTCGCCCGCCGCCTGCGCGCCGTTCAGGCGCTGGAAGAGGCCGGCGGCGAGGTGCTCGTTCTGGCCGCGGATGTGGCCAACCTTGATGACATGCGCGCCGCCCGCGCCGCGGCCGAACAGCGCTTCGGCCCCGTCACCGCGCTGGTTCACGCCGCCGGCAAGATAGACGACGGGCTGATGGCCGCTAAATCGCCGCTTGCGGTGGAAGAGGTGCTGACGCCCAAGCTGTACGGCGCCGACGTGCTTCGCCGGCTCTTCGCCGGCGACACGGCGCTGAAGCTGGCCGTGCTCTGCTCCTCCACCTCCGCCGCGATCGGTGCGGCGGGGCAGGCCGATTACGTCGCCGCCAACGCCTATCTCGACGGCCTCGCCAGCGCCGGTGCCTTCGGGTCCGCGCGCACCGTGACGCTCGACTGGGGCATCTGGCAGGGCGCCGGCATGGCGGCAGAGGCCATGGCCGCCCGCCAGGCGGAACCTGCGCCGGAAGAGCCTGCGGGCCAGCCGCTGCTCACCACGGCCAGCTTCGATGCCGACGGCCATCGCCGCTTCACCGGGCGCCTGACGGCGGGCCAGTGGCTGCTGGACGAGCACCGCACCGCAAGCGGCGACGCACTGCTGCCCGGCACCGGCTATATCGAGCTGGCCGCCGAGGCCCTCGATGCCCGGGGCGAGCACCAGCCCTTCGAGCTGCAGGAGCTGGCGTTTCTCTCGCCCCTGCGCGTGCCCGACCGTGGCGAGACCCGCCTCGCGGTGACGCTGGAGCGCAGCGAGGCCGGCTACCGCTTCCGCGCCGAAAGCGCGCTGCCCGGCGGCGGCTTTGCGCCCAATGCCGAGGCCGAGATTTCGCTACTGCCGCTCCCGGCCCCGCCGGTGATGGATGTGGCTGCGCTGGAAGCCCACCTCGCCTCCGCCCCTGTCGAACGGGCGCCCGTCGGCGGCGCCATCCCCTCACCGCAGGCTGCCAACCTGCGCTTCGGCCCCCGCTGGGGCGCCGTGGTCGAGCGGCGGCTCGGCGATGGCGAGGGCATGGCCCGCCTGCGCCTTCCCCCGCAGGCCCGGGGGGACTCGGACTTCGCCCTGCATCCGGCCCTGCTCGACATGGCGACTGGCTGGGCGGTCGACCTTGCCCCCGGCTTCGACGGGCGCGCCCTTTGGGTGCCGGTCTCCTACGATTCCGTCCGCGTCTACGGCCCGCTGCCCAGCGAGCTGGTCAGCTACATGCGCGTCGCCGGCCATACCGAAGGCAGCGCCAGCTTCGACATCACGCTCGCCGCGCCCGACGGGGCGGTGGCGATGGAAATCTCCGGCTTCACCATGCGCGAGCTGGCCGGCGGCTTCCGCTTCGCCGCGCCGGTGCCCGAGGGAGAGACGCATCAGGCCGCGCTGACACCCGGCGAAGAGCGCCTGCGCCACATGCTCAGCCAGGGCATCAAGCCCGAGGAGGGGGCGGAGCTGTTCTTCCGCGCCCTCGCCAGCGGCACATCGCAGATCGCCCTCAGCTCCATGCCGCTGCCGGCGCTCATCGAGGCGGCGGGCCGCGAAGCCGAAGCCGCCGCCGCCAGCCCCGCCGCCTTCGCCCGCCCGGCGATGGAGAGCGACTATGCCGCGCCCGAGACCGAGGCCGAGAAGCGCCTCGCCGCCATGTGGCGCGAGCTGCTGGGCGTCGAGGATGTGGGCGTGGATGACGGGTTCTTCGATCTCGGCGGCCATTCGCTGATCGCCGTTCGCCTGTTCACGCAGATCCGCAAGACATGGGCAGTCGACATGCCGCTCTCGGTGCTGTTCGAGGCGCCCACGATCCGCGGTCTCGCCGCGCTGATCGAGGCGCGCACGGGCGCCAGCCCCGCCGCCACCCCCGAGACCGCTGACGCCCCGGTGCGCCGCTTCACACATATCGTGCCGCTGCACGAAGGTGAGGGCGGGGCGAAGACCCCGTTCTTCCTCGTTGCCGGCATGTTCGGCAACGTGCTGAACCTGCGCCATCTCGGCCAGCTGCTCGGCACCGAGCGGCCCTTCTACGGCCTGCAATCGCGCGGCCTCATCGAGGGCGACGCCCCGCATGAGACGATGGAAGAGGCCGCCGAGGCGATGATCGCCGAGATGCGCGCCCTCCAGCCTGCCGGGCCCTACATGCTCGGCGGCTTCTCCGGCGGCGGGCTGACGGCCTACGAGATCGCCCGCCAGCTCAAGGCGGCGGGCGAGGAGGTTTCCGTGCTGGCCCTTCTCGACACGCCGCTGCCGCAGCGCCAGCCGCTCAGCAAACGCGACCGCGCGATGATCCAGCTGATGGAGCTGAAGCGCGGCGGCGCGGCCTATCCCTTCCGCTGGGTGGCGCGCCGCATCGCCTGGGAGCTCAACCGCAAGAAGGCGGATTTCGACGAGCGGATCGGCAGCAGCAATACCGACATCGGCGCCGCCTTCCTGCGCGCAGCGGCCCAATATCAGGTCGCCCCGTGGGACGGGCCGATGGCCCTGTTCCGCCCGGCGCTGACCGGCAAGTGGCAGGTCGGCGAAGGCCGGCTGATCGATGAAGACCGCGCCTATGTGACTGAAGATAATGGCTGGCGGCCCTCTGTGCCGCGCCTGGAGGTATTCGAAGTGCCCGGCAACCACGATTCCATGGTGCTTGAACCCAATGTGCGTGTCCTCGCCGCCCGCATGGCGAAGGTGATCGCCGCCGCCGAGCGCAAGGCACCCTCGCGCCAATCACCCCAGCGCCGGCAGCCCTGGCTTTACCAGGAGGCCGCGCAATGAGCCCGTTCATCCATGTGCTGATCCTCAACTGGCGCACGCCCGAGATGACGCTCGGCGCGCTCCAGGCGACGCTGGCCGAGATGGAGGGGCTGCAGGGCTTCATCACGATCATCGACAATGACAGCCAGGACGGCTCCTACGAGCGGCTGCTGACGGCGACTCTGGGCATGAAGCGCGTGCGCGTGCTGCAAAGCGGGCGCAACGGCGGCTTCGGCGCGGGCAACAACCATGGCGTGCTCACGCCACTGCCCGACCGGCCCAAGGTGGATTACTGGTACATCCAGAATTCCGACAGCTTCCCCACCCGCGGCTCGATCCGCGCGCTGGCCGATTACCTGCAGGCCAACCCCCGGGCGGGCATCGCGGGCTCGCTGCTCGTGGGCGAAGAGGGCGCTCCGCGTCAGACCCAATTCCGCTTCCCCTCCATCCGGTCGGAATTCGAGGGCGCTGCCCGCACCGGGCCGATCAGCCGGCTGCTGCGCAATCACGTCGTGCCCCTACTGCTGCCCGAGGGCGACTGCCGGGTCGATTGGCTGGCCGGCGCCTCGATGATGATCCGTGCCGAGATTCTCGAAAGCATCGGCCTCTTCGACGAGCGCTTCTTCCTCTATTTCGAAGAGACCGATCTGTGCCGCCGCGCCTGCCTCGCGGGATACGAGACGCATTTCGTCAAGAACTCGGTCGTCCGGCATCTCGGCTCGAAATCGACTGGCCAGTACGAATGGGCGCGGGTGCCTGGCTACTGGTTCGATTCGCGCCTGCATTACTTCATCAAGAACCACGGCGCCCTCTATGCCGCCGGCGCCACGCTGGCGCATGTGGCCGGGGGGCTGATCCACCGCGCGCGTTGCCTGCTGACCGGCAAGGCACCCAGCGATCCGCCGCATTTCCTGCGCGATCTCATCCGCCACGACCTTGCTGCCCTGCTTCCCGCCGCCGCCAGAGAAAGACGAGAGAATGCGAACGTTCCTGCTCATCGGTGACGAAGCGCTGACCGCCGAATGCGCGCGCGAGATCCATGCCGCGGGCCACAAGCTGACGGCCGTCGTCTCCCGCCATCCCGGCCTGCTGGCCTGGGCTGCCGGGGCGGGCGTGCCCGCTGTAGCGCCGGGGCCCGGCCTCGCCGAGCGGCTGGTGGGGATGCAGGCCGACTGGCTGATCTCGGCGGCGAACCTCACGGTTCTGCCGCCCGAGGTGCTGGCCGTGGGCCGCGAGGGCGCGGTGAACTTCCACGATGGCCCGCTGCCCGAGCGGGCAGGGCTGAACGCGCCGGTCTGGGCGCTGATCGAGGGCGAGCGCCGGCACGGCATCAGCTGGCATTTCATCGAGGGCGGCATCGACGAGGGCGACGTGATCGTCG
This sequence comes from Pseudoroseicyclus sp. H15, assembly GCF_054353345.1. Taxonomy (NCBI): domain Bacteria; kingdom Pseudomonadati; phylum Pseudomonadota; class Alphaproteobacteria; order Rhodobacterales; family Paracoccaceae; genus Pseudoroseicyclus; species Pseudoroseicyclus sp. H15. The sequence continues at coordinate 221,188 of NZ_JBTHJE010000001.1, read as the reverse complement.
AGCGTCGTTTCGACATTGCCGATGATGACACCGCCTTCACGCTCAACGCCCGCTGCTTCGACGCGGCGCTGGAGAGCTTTCCCGAGCTGCTCTCGCTGCTCGCCGCCGGCAACCCGCCCCGCCGCAAGCAGGATCTCTCCCGGCGCGGCTATCGTGGCCTGGCCGACGGCGCGCCCCAGTTCGGCGTGCTCGATCTGCGCCAGCCGGCGGAAGAGCTCGCCCGCCTCGTGCGCGCGCTCGATCATGGCGGCTATCCCAACCCGCTGGCCCTGCCCAAGCTCGCTCTGGCCGATGGCCGCGTCACTGTCAGCGGCGCCGAACCCATGGCCGGCGGCGGCGAGCCCGGCACGGTGCTGGGCAGCACCCCCGGCGCTGTCGTTGTGGCGACCGGCGAGGGCGCGCTGCGCCTGACCGGCCCATTCGATGCCCCGCCGCCTGCCGGCAGCCGCCTGCCGCTCATCGGCCGCGCCGACGAAGCCGTCGCCCGCGCCGCACGGGCCGAGCCGGCCTGGGCCGCCCGCCTGGCCAACATGGCGCCGATGGCTCTGCAGGCTGCCGACGGTACCGGCGGCGCACCCTTGCAGGAGGTGATCCCCGGCGCCACCCCGGCGCTCTTCGCGGCGCTCGCGTCCCGCCTCTCCGGCGAAGGCAATGCCCTCGCCCTGTCGCTGCCCTCCGCTCATCCGCTCGACCTATGCCCCTGGGGGCCGGTGCGCTTTGACGCCGCCCTCCCGCTCGCCCGCGCCGCCGAGGCGCTGGAGGCCGAGATCGCGGTCGCCCGCAAGTGCGGCCCCTTCACCGCCGACATGCCCGCCCGCCGCCAGCTCGGCGCCGCGCCGATGCCCGCGTTTGCGCTGGGTGAAGACGGCCCTCTGCCCGGCGCCGCCCTGACGCTTGCAGGCGAGGTGCTGCATGGCGACCCGGCGCAGCTGTCGCCCGGCCAATTCGCCCTGATCGCCTCGCGCCTCTGTCACCTCGTCGCCAAGGCCCGGCACGACCGCCCGGCAGCTGAGCAGGACATCCTGCCCGAGGCCGAGCGCAAGTTGCTGCTGACGGGCTGGAACGACACCGCCCAGCCTTTTGACGAGCGGCGCGCCATCCACACGCAGATCGCCGAGGCCGGCTTGCAAGAGCCGGATGAGGTGGCCATCGCCTTCGAAGATCGCGCCATCACCCATGCCGCGCTGGGCGCCCGGGCCAATGCGCTGGCCCATGCCCTGCGCGCCGCCGGTGTCACGCGCGGCACGCTGGTCGGCCTGCATCTGACCCGCTCCGCCGATCTCATCGCCGGCGCGCTGGCGATCTGGAAGGCCGGCGGCGCCTATGTGCCGCTCGACCCGGCCTATCCCGCCTCGCGCCTGGCGCTCTACATCGAAGACAGCGGCGCCCCCGTCATCCTGACGGAAAAGGCGCTCGCCCCCGGCCTGCCCGGCGATGCCACTTTGGTACTGACGGAAGATGTGCCTCAGGCCGCTGACGCGCCGCCCGAGGGTGGCTGCGAGCCGGGCGATCTGGCCTATCTCATCTACACCTCCGGCTCCACGGGCCGGCCCAAGGGCGTGATGCTGACGCATCGCAACGTAAGCAACTTCTTCACCGGCATGGATGCCCGCGTGCCGCTCAAGGGCGACGCACGCTGGCTCGCCGTCACCTCGCTCTCCTTCGACATCTCGGTGCTCGAACTGTTCTGGACACTGGCGCGCGGCGTGCGCGTCGTCCTCTCCGGCGAGGAAAGCCGCGCTTTGCCCTCCGGTGGCAGCAACTCCAGCGGCCCCGCCATGGCCTTTTCGCTCTATTACTGGGGCAACACCGAGGGCGCCGCGCCGGGGGCCGACACCTACCGGCTTCTGATCGAAGGCGCCAAATTCGCCGACGCGAACGGCTTCACCGCCGTCTGGACGCCCGAGCGGCATTTCCACGCCTTCGGCGGCGCCTATCCCAACCCCTCCGTTACCGGCGCAGCGGTTGCGGCCGTGACACAGAACATCGGCGTGCGGTCCGGCTCCTGCGTCGCCCCGCTGCACCATCCCGCCCGGATCGCCGAGGAATGGGCCGTCATCGACAATCTCACCGGCGGTCGCGCAGGGCTCGCCATCGCCTCCGGCTGGCAGCCCGATGATTTCGTGCTGCGCCCCGAGAACGCCCCGCCCGACAACAAGCGCGCGATGATGGAGACGATCGGCCAGCTCCGCCGCCTCTGGGCTGGCGAGGCCGTCGCCTTCCCGCGCGCCGATGGCGCCCTGCACGAGGTGGTCACCCAGCCGCGCCCCGTCTCGAAAGAGCTGCCGCTCTGGGTCACCACCGCCGGCAATCCCGACACCTGGCGCGAAGCCGGGCGAATGGGGGCCCATGTGCTCACCCATCTCCTCGGCCAGAGCATTGCCGAGGTGAAGGACAAGATCGTCCTCTATCACGACGCGCTCCGCGAAGCGGGCCACGACCCCGCGGATTTCACCGTCACCATGATGCTGCACAGCTACATCGCCGAGACGCGGGAGCAGGCGATGGCCGCGGCGCGCGGCCCGATGAAGGATTACCTTCGCTCCGCCGCCGGGCTCATCAAGGGCTACGCCTGGGCCTTCCCGGCCTTCAAGAAGCCCGCCGGCGTCGAAAAGCCCGCCGATCTCGACCTCACCACCCTGTCGGACGACGAGATGGAGGCGGTGCTCGACCATGCGTTCGAGCGCTATTTCAACGAATCCGGCCTCTTCGGCACCCAGGCCGATGCCCGTGCCCGTGTCGCCGAGCTGGCGGCCATCGGGGTGGGCGAGGTGGCCTGCCTCATCGACTATGGCATACCTACCGACACCGTCCTCGCCGGCCTGCGCCCGCTGGCGGATGTCGTGCGCCAGTGCGCTGGCCCCGCGCCGGAAGAGGGCGACTACTCCATCGCCGCGCAGATCGCCCGCCACGACGTCACCCATCTGCAATGCACTCCCTCGATGGCGCGCATGCTGCTGCATGACGATGACAGCCGCGCCGCGCTGGCCCGGCTGGAGGTGCTGATGCTGGGCGGCGAGGCTTTGCCCGCGACGCTCATCGAAGAGCTGCGCGGCATCACCTCTGCCCAGATCCTCAACATGTACGGCCCGACGGAGACGACCATCTGGTCGACGACCGCCGCCGCCGATGCCTCCCAAACCATCGCGCCGGTGGGCACGCCCATCGCAAATACGCAGGTTTATGTGCTCGACGAGGCGCTCAAGCCCTGCCCCGTGGGCGTGGCCGGCCAGCTCTGGATCGGCGGCGAGGGCGTGGCGAAGGGCTATTGGCAGCGCGAGGAGCTGACGGCAGAGCGCTTCCGCCCCGATCCGTTCCGGCTGAGCGGGCGCATCTACGACACCGGCGATCTGGCCCGTTGGCGTGCCGACGGGGCGCTCGATTTCCTTGGGCGGGCCGACGGGCAGGTCAAGCTGCGCGGCCACCGCATCGAGACTGGCGAGATCGAAACGGTGCTGGAGGCGGCGCCGGATGTGGCGCAGGCCGCCGTGGTGCTGCGCGAGGATGTGGCGGGCCCCCGCCTTGTCGCCTACGTGCGCCCCGCCAGCGCGGCGGATGAGGCGGCGCTGAAGGCGCGGCTTGCCGCGGCACTGCCGGCACACTTCGTGCCCTCGCGCATCGTGGGCATCGATGAGTTCCCCCTCACGCCCAACCGCAAGCTCGACCGCAAGGCACTGCCGGCGCCGCAGCCGCCCCGCGCGGCAACCAAGCCGGTAGCCTTGGCTGAGAAAGCGCTGCCCGCAGCGCAGCCCATCGCGACGCTCGTGCCGCCAGCGCCGGCCCCGCAAGCGCCCGCCGGCCCGGCCGAGCGGATCAGCGAGGCCGAGGCGCGGCGCGAGATCGCCCTCATCTGGGCCGAGCTGCTGGGCGTGGAGCCGGAGGGGCCGGAGGCGCAGTTCTTCGACCTCGGCGGCCATTCCATCCTCGCCGTGCAGGCGCATCGCGCGATGAAAGCCCGCTTTGGCCTGCCGCGGCTGGCGGTGACGGATATCTTCCGCTCGCCCCGCCTTGGCGATCTGGCCGCGCGCGTCGCGACCCTCTCGGCGGAAACCGCGTCGCCCCTGCCGCGAACGCTGAAACCGGCCCCGGCAGAACCCCCCGCCCCCGAGCCGCGCCCGGCAACCTCGCCCGCCCCCGAGCCGGCAGACGATAGCCGCGCCGCCCTGATGGCGCGCCGCCGCCGCATGCGCGCCGAACGGCTGGGGAGCTGATATGAGCCGTCGCATCCCCTCGCCCGCCCGCCGCACAGAACAGGAGGCCTAGAGCCGCCATGTCCCCCCGCTCCATCCTGCATATCCTGCGCCGGCGCGCCTGGCTGATCATCCTGGTGCTGGCCATCGGGCTGCCCGCCTCTGTCTGGTTCGCCCTGAGCCAGGAGAAGGCCTATATGGCCGCCGCGGTCATCCAGATCGAATCGCCGCAGATCAACGATTCCGGGACCGGCGCCGTCATCTCGGCCGACCGGCAGCTCGACCTGATCGAGCAGAAGTTGATGAGCCGCGAGTCGCTGCTCTCGCTGATCGAGGAATTTGATCTCTACGGCCCCGAAATGCCGCCCGACAACAAGGTGATCCAGCTGCGCAACGATGCGCGGATCACCAAGATCCTCGACCCCGCCCAGGCCTTTCAGCCCAATGCCCAGCCCTCGGGGCTGACGGTCACCGTGCAGATGCCGTCGTCCGAGCTGGCGGCCGATGTCGCCAATGCCATCGTCGACCGGATCGTCGCCGAGGCCGAAGAGCGCAATGTCAGCCGTGCCGCGCGTACGCTGGAGTTCTTCCGTGCCGAAGAGCAGCGGGTCGGCGCCGCGATCGATGCCAAGGAGCATCAGCTGGCCAGCTTCAAGCAGGCCAATGCCAGCAGCCTGCCCGATGCGCTGGAAGCGCAGCGCCTGAGGCTCAACCAGCTGCAGGAGCGCAAGCTCGAGCTTGACGGCGAGATCATCGAACTGCAGACAAGCGCCGACCGGCTGCGCGAAGAGGAACTGGCCCGCCAAACCTCGCTGATCCAGCAGCAGAGCGACCTCGTCGCTCAATCCATCGCCGAGATCGAAGCGGCGCTGGATGCCGCGCCCGAGGTCGAGCGTCAGCTCCAGGCGATCACCCGCGAGCTGGAGCTGCTGCAAACCGAATACACCGCCGTCACCACCCGCCGCACCGAGGCGGCGCTGACCAACGAGATCGAGGCACAAGACAATGCGGCCCGCTTCGAGGTGCTCGAACGGGCCCGCCCGCCCTATTACCCGGTCAGCGCCAGCCGCCGGAAAATCGCCATGGCCGGCGCCCTTGCCAGCGGCATGGTGGCGCTGATCCTTGCCGCGGGGCTGGAGATGTTCAGCCCGGCTCTGCGCAGTGCTGAGCAGGTGCAGCGCCGTCTCGGCGTGCAGCCCGTTGTGGTGATCCCAGTGCTCAGCTCGCGGGGGCAGCGCATGCGCCGCCGCCGCAACTGGCTGTTCGGGCTGGTGGCGCTGGGCCTGGCGGTATGGGCGGCGATCCGCGTCATCGGCAGCCAGCTCTTCAGCTGGCTGCCCTTCGCCGGCCGCAGCGGCCCGGCCTGACGGCCGGCGCCGGGGCGCGGCCTAGTAGCCGTAATGCTCCGTGCGCGAGGTCTCGCCCTTGTTTAGCACGATGCCGATGATCGGCATGTCCTCGCCCAGGCGGCGCTGGGTTTCGCGCACCTCTGCGGCATCCGTCCGGTCACCGCCGATCACCAGCAGCACGCAGTCGAAATGCGGGGCGAGGGCGATGACATCGTCCTGCGCCAGCGCCGGCGGCAGATCGAACAGCAGCACATCGGGGCGATAGCGCGCCGCCATGTCGGCGAGCACCTCTTCCGTCTTCGGCTGCTGGAACAGCTCGGAGGCGAAGGGCTCGACCTTGCCGTTCAGGCCGACGGCGAGGTTGCGGCCGATATGCAGCCGGTTCGCAGCGGGGCGACGGAAGAAGTCCTCCGGCGCCGTCTCGCCGCGCAGGAAATCCCCGGTGGAGGTGTCGGGGTCGATCCCCAGGTAGCGTGACAGGCCGGGGCGGCGCAGATCGGCCTCGATCAGCATCGTGCGGGTATTGTCGTAGCGCGACAGGGTGATGGCCAGATTGACCGAGGTGAAGCTCTTGCCCACGCCGGGGCCGGGAGAGGTGATGCCGATGCGATGCCAGCCATGCTCGTGCATCGCCTTGACCATCCGGGCGCGCAGAATGTCGAAAGCCGCATGGGCCGGGTCGTCGCGTCGCGCAGTGATGACGAGGTTGCGCGCGAGGGCACGCTCGTTGACCGGGAATTGCGGAAGAGCCTCCCAGGCCGCCTCGATATTCTGGGCCGGCGGCGCGGCGAGCGCTTCGGGGGCCGGCTCGGGGGCGGCGGGTTGCTCCGGTTCTTCTGGGAAGTCGTCCACCGGCTCGGGCGCCGTGCGGAAAGCTACGGGCTGCGGCGCCGGCTGACGCGGCCGCTCGGCGGCGCGCACAGGGCGGCGCGCCGGGGCCGGGCGGCTGGCGGCAGGCGGGGGCGCGGGGCGCTGAGGCTGTGGGGCGGGCTCGGGCAGGTCCGGCTCCTCGGGCTCGACCTCGAACTCCGGTTCCGGCTCGGCTTGCGCGACCTCGTTGTCGGGTTCGTCCGGTTCCGGCTCCCAAGGCTCCGGCGCGGTTTCGGGCTCCGGGGGAGGCGGCGCGGTCTCCGGCTCTGTTCGAGCAACAGCGGGGGCGGTTTCCACGGGCGCCGACTCTGGGTGCACCTCCGGCTGTACCGCACCGGGCGTATTTTGGGGAGCCGCAGGCTCGGCAGCGGCCTCAACCGAAGCAGCCGCCGACTCAGCCTCAGCCCGCGCATGCGCTTCCGCCTCGGCACGAGCGCGCGCCTCCTGCTGTGCCTTCAGGCGTTTGGCGGCGGCGATGCGGTCGAGCAGGCGCTGCCGCTCCTCGGCGGTGAGGGGCGGGCGGCTGGCGGATTTGTCGCTGGCGTCGTTCATCGACGGGCCTTTCGATTTTGCGCCAGATTATCCGAAAACATGGCCAGAATGGGCCGGGGGCGAGGAATTCGGGTCACTTGTACTCGATCAGCCCCATGGCCCGGCCGGTGAGCCTGCGCCGGTGATAGGTGAGCAGGCCGAAGAGTGTCGGCAGTTTGGCCAGCGTGTAGAACCCCGCCATCCGCCCGGCCACCCCCGGCGGCAGGCCGCGCCGGCGCAGGCCGAGCGCCGTCTTGGCCCAGGCGGCGGGCCAGGCAAGCACCAGGAGCAGCGCCCAGGGCGTTATAAGCAGCCCCACCAGCGTGGCCAGCGGCAGGGCCAGGCCCCAGCCCCAGGACCGCGCCCGCTCGCGCTCATTGGCGCCAGGGTGCTTGGCGGCGATCTGGCCCAGCCCGTGCCCGGCGCGCAGCATCCGCCGCCACCATTGCCCGAAACGGGTCATGTCGATGTCATGCCATGTCATCACCTCGGGCAGGCGGAGGAGGCCGCGGCCCGCCTGCGCCAGGCGCAAGCACAGCTCGTCATCCTCCGAGGCGATGAAGCTGGCATCGAACCCGCCAAGCGCGGCAAGGTCACGGCCCCGCACCAGCATGTCGCCGTGATTCGAGGTGGTGGGCCCCGGCGGGCGGTGCCATTCCGCCTCGGCCATGCGGTGGTAGATGTTTCGCTCGGGTCGCTTCTCGCGACGCCAGCCGGTGACCATGCCGAGGCCGGCATCGGCGGCGAGGGCGGTCTGGCCCTTGGCCAGCCAGCCCGGCTCGAGCGCACAATCGCCATCGACGAATTGCACTGCGTCGGGCAGCGGCGTGCCGAGCGCCTTGATGCCGGCATTGCGGGCGCGGGCGGCGGTGAAGGGGCGCGAGAGATCAAGCTCCACCACCTCGGCGCCAAGCTCGCGGGCCAGCGCGACGCTGCCGTCGGACGAACCGCTGTCGACATAGATCACCCGCGGCGCCTCGGCGCAGGCAGCGGTGAGGCAGGCGCGCAGCCGCTCGCCTTCGTCGCGGCCGATGGCGATGACGGCGAGGCTCATGGGCTGCCCCGGAAGAGGGCGGCGAGCTTCTCGGCCTCGCCGGAAGAGGTGAAGCCCGCCAGCACGGCCTGCCGCCCGGCCTCGCCCATCGCGGCGCGGTCGTCCCGGCCCAGCAGCTCGACGATGGCGCCGGCCAGAGCGCCCGGCTCGCCCGGCGGCACCAGGCGGCCCGAGACGCCGTCCTCCACCAGCTCGGCCACGCCGGCGATACGGGTGGCGACGACGGGCAGGCCGGCGGCCAGCGCCTCCATCAGCACGACGGGCAGGCCCTCGGCGAAGCTCGGCAGCACAAAGAGATCGGCGCGGGAGAGCGCGTCGGCGACCTCTGCCTGGCTCTGATAGCCGGTGAAGGTGACGGGCAGGCCCTCGTTTTTCGCCCGGCGCTCCAGCGCCGCCCTGTCCGGCCCGTCGCCGATGAGGGTGAGGTGCAGGCCGGGCCGCTCTGCCCGTGCCTCGGCCAGCGCGTCCAGCAGCACCGGCACACCCTTGGCGGCGGAAAGGCGGCCAACGAAGAGCAGCTCGTCTCCGCCGCGCGGTCCGGCGCTGTAGCGGGCCGGGTCGATGCCGCAATGCACGATGTGCAGCTTGGGCCAATCGGCCTCCGGCGACAGCAGCATGGCCTGGCTGCGCGCGAAGCTGGAGATGCAGGCGACGAAGCGGGCGCGCGCGATCTTCTCGGGCAGCGCCCAGCGATCGACGGCGAAGAAATCGTCTGGCCCGTGCAGGGTGAACGAGAAGGGCAGCCCGGTCAGCTCGGCGGCCAGCATCGCAACCGTGCCGGCGGATTGCGCGATGTGGTTGTGCAGATGGGTGGCGCCGATCTCCCTCAGGTGCCGCGCCAGCACCATCGCCTCGGCGAGGTAGATCGCCTGATAAGCGAGCGCCCGCAGCCCGCCGGGGCTGGTGCGCCAGGCGAGGCGGATCGCGCGGGCAAGGGGGCCGGGCGAGCGGAGGGCGGCGCCGAGGGCGGCGAAAGCCTGCCTCGGGCGCTTCAGCGCGGGCAGGACGGCGAAGGTGCTCTGCGCCTCGGCCCGTTGCTCGGGGCCGGTCAGATGCTCCGGCCCGGTGCGGCGGATCGTGCAGGTGGCGATTTGGAGGCCGAGGGCGCGCAGGGCCGCGACCTCGCGCTGGATGAAGGTATCCGTGGCGCGCGGGTATTCGCCGGTGAGATAGGCGATGGTCATGGCTCGGTCACGCTGTGCTTTGGCTCCCAGCCGGCCGCCCGCAAGCGGGCGTTGCTATAGCGCGCCGGCGCGAAGCGGGCGCGCAGGGCGGGGCGGCGGAGGAGGCCGGGCAGGCGGGGGCCGAGCTTCGGCACCCGGTCCAGCACCGGCGCCAGCGCGTCGAGGAGGCGCCAGGGCAGGGGGATCGTGAGCTTCGGCCCGCCGGGCGCCCGCCGCAGCGCGCGGCGGCAGGCAGCGCGCATGGGCAGGTCGCTGGCGACGACGTTGAACGTCTCCACCCCCGGCGCCGCGCGCTCGGTCGACAGCAGCATGGCCAGCGCTGCATCCTCGACATGCACCAGCGGCACCTCGCCCCGCCCGCCCAAGGCCAGCAGCACCGGCCCGGCCCGCAGCCCCAGATGGGCGTTCCAGAGCCGCCCCGGCCCGACAAGCGCGCCCATCCGCAGCAGCGTGGCGCCCCGCCCAGAGGCCGCTGCCTCGGCACGCACCGCGCCCTCCTGCGCGAGTTTGGCGCGCATATAGGCGTCGCGGCCGCGCGGGGCGGGATCGAGCGGTGAGCCCTCGTCGATCAGCGGCGGGCGGCCACGGGTGGATTGGGCGTAGAGCGCGCCAAGACGGCCGGAGGCGGCGCGGCCCGAGGCGGCGGTCTCGGCGCCGACGATGCCGCCCTCTGCCGCGATCTCGCCCTCCGCCGGACGGCGGTGGCGCGGGCCGGGCGCGGCGTAGACGGCGATGGAGCTGGCGAGCACCAGCCGGGCCGGGTGGCCGGCCATCGCCGCCAGCAGGGCAAGCGTCGCCTGGACCGTGTCGCGGGCGGCGCGGGCGCTGTCCATCGCGGCGGCGCAATGGAGGACGGCGTCGATGCCCTCCAGGGCGCCCTCGGCCAAGCCCTCCGCCAGGTCGCCGTCGGCGCGGGTGAGGCCGCGTGCCTCGTGCCCGCGCGCTTCGGCGGCGGCCAGGACGGCGCGGCCGAGGAAGCCGCCGGAGCCGGTGACGAGCAGCTTCATCGCCGCGCCCTCCTTTGGCTGTGGAGGGGGGCTGTCTGCCCCCCGCCGCCTGTGGCGGCCCCCCCCGAGGATATTTCGGGAAAAGCGAGGGAGGCTCAGCGCGCCCATGGCATCGGCTCCATCGGGGCGCAGGGCGTTGTCATGTCGGCGCGGGCGCCGGCGGCGATGGCGAGCGTCACCTCGGTGAGGTGCAGGGCGTAGTCGCCGGCGAGGCGCGAGGGGCGACCGGCGGCGATGGCGGCCAGCATTTCTGCCGGGCCGAGCGCGAAGTTCATGGCGGCGGCGCCGTGGCGGCTGACCATGGGGTGCGGGGTGCCCTTGAGGCCGACGCTGCGCGCCACCGGGTCTTCCAGCAGGCGCCGGCGGATCACCCGGCGCTGGCGCAGGCGCACCGGGGCGGCATTGTCCCAGGCCCGCGGGACTTCCAGCACGCCGGTCTCGCCGATGACGCGCAGGCGGTGGTCATGCGGCGCGGCGATCGAGCAGGTCAGGCGGGCGACGGGGCCGGCCTCGAAATGCAGCAGCGCGACGGAGAGGTCGGGCGTGCCCGAGATGCCGCGCTTGTCGGGCAGCACCTCTGCCGTGAGGGCCTCGACCCGGGCGACCCGGCCGAAGGCGGCGATCAGCCAGGAGAGCCAGTAGCCTGCATGTTCCATCGTGCAGCCGACGGCGAATTCATCCTGATAGGGCCAGGGCGCGCCGCTTGGCGAGCCCCAGGCCTCCAGCGGGGCCTGGGGAATGAAGCCATCGTCTAGCTCGGCATAGATAAGCCTCGGGGTGCCGGCGCGGCCCTCGCGCAGGGCCTTCATGAGCCCCTGCGCGGTTCTGGAGAGGACCGAGGAGGGGGCGGAGGCGAGCTGCAGGCCGCGCTCCGCCGCCAGCGCTATCAGGCCGCACGCCTCTTCCAGATCGGTCACCATGGGTTTCTCGGAGAAGACATGCGCCCCCGCCTCCAGGCCGGCGCGGGTGACGGCGGCATGCTCTGCCGGGTTGGTGAGGTTCAGGACCAGCCCGCCCTCGGGCAGTTTTGCGAACAGCGCCTCCATAGAGGGCAGGGCGGCGACGCCCCAATGGGTGCAGAAGGCGGCGAGGCGGGCGGTGTCGCGGTCATAGGCGCCGATCACCTCGATTTCGGGGTGCAGGGCGAGCGAGCGCATGTAGAGATCGGCGACATAGCCGCATCCCACCAGGCTCACCGCCCCCAGCGCCGTTTGTTCCACCCGTGCCATTGCCCTCGCCCGTCCCATGCAAGCATGGCAACACTTTGGCCCGGTTATGGTCTTGCCGGCCAGAGGGGGATTGCGGTGGCGGCGCAGGTGGGGAATCTGCGCCGTATGGATAGGCCCTTCATCCTGCCCGCCGGCCCGGCCGCGGTGACCGTCAACATCGCCTCCGCTGATGAGCTGGAGGCGGAGGTCGGGCGGCGGCTGCGCGACCGCGTGGGCTTTGCGATGGCGACGCTGAACCTCGACCATGTGGTCAAGCTCCGGCGCGATCCGGCCTTTCGCAAGGCTTATGCCGCGCATGAGCTGGTGACGGCGGACGGCAACCCCATCGTCTGGCTCTCGCGCCTGGCCGGCCGGCCGGTGGCGCTGCTGCCCGGCTCTGACATGATCCTGCCGATGGCCCGCCTGGCGGCCTCCTGCGGCATCCGCGTGGCCCTGCTCGGGGCAACGGAAGGGGCGCTCGCAAGTGCGGCCCGGCGGATGGAGGACGAGGTGCCGGGCCTGGCCGTGACCGCCCGCGTGTCGCCGCCCATGGGGTTCGATCCGGATAGCGACGCTGCCGCCGCGGCGCTGGCGGATGTGGCGGACTCGGGCGCCGGCATGGTGTTCCTGGCGCTGGGCGCGCCGAAGCAGGAGCGGCTGGCGGCGCGCGGCCGCAAGCTGCACCCCGCAATGGGCTTCGTCTCTATCGGGGCTGGCCTCGATTTTCTGGCCGGCACGCAGCGCCGGGCGCCCGACTGGGTGCGCGAAGCGGCGCTGGAATGGCTCTGGCGCATGGTCTCTGACCCGCGGCGCCTCACCAGGCGCTATGTCGACTCCGCAGCCGTGCTGCCGGGGCTGATCTGGCGGGTCTGGCGCGGGCGGGCGCGCGCCTGAGCGGCGCCTATTCGGCGGCCGCCGTGTCGCCCGTCACCGAATTGATCCGCGCCGTCAGCGCCTCGATCTCTTCATCCAGCCACAGCCGCCCGGCGTCGATATTGTCGACATAGGCGGAGAGTGCGGGCGTCAGCGCCGGAACGCGGCCCGCGATCTGCGGGGCGAAGGCGTAGGTGAGGGCGAGCACGGCCAGCACCAGCAGCGTCAGCGAGAAGCCGCGCCGGAAGCCGCGGCGGGTGGCGGCCTCGCGATCCTCCGGGCTGTCGGGCGCCTCGGCCGGTTCCTCTTCGGCCCGCAGCGAGCTTTGCAGCTCGTCGATATCGGGCAACAGTTCGCGCCGCGCGGGGCCGCCTTCCGCCGGGGCGGTGCCGGGCAGGGGGCGGGCGGGGCGGCGGCGTGTCTCATCCTCGCGGCTGGCCTCGTCGAGGCCCAGCTCGGTTTGGGTCTCCATGCCGCCCTGGCGCTCGACGCGGCGCTGCTCGGCCTCGCGCGCCGCCTCTTCGCGCAGGATCGCGGCGATCTCCGGCGTGACGGAGGGGCGGGGCGGCGGCTCGGCGAACTCGCTCTCGTCCTCCGCCTCAGGCTCCGGCGCAGGTTTCGGCATGACACGGCGGGGCGGCGAAGGCGGGCGGCGCAGCGAGGCAGGCAGATCGTCTGCCGGGTCGTCCGGAGGCGGCGGAGCGGGGCGCGCGACGGGCGGCGGCGGAGCCTCCTCCTCGGCGACAGAGGCGCCGGGCCGTTCGAACCAGGTATGGCTGCAGGCAGAGCATTGCACATCGCGCCCCTCGTCAGGGATCACGTCATCGGGCACGTCGTATTGCGCGCCGCAATTGGGGCAGATCAGGCGCATGGCGCGTGGCTCTCCAGGCGGGTATCAGCCGCTCGACTGCTCATGACCCGATCCTTAGCGGCGCCTGCCCCTTTCGCCAAGGCGCCGGCGGGCTGAGCGATTGATCCTGTTGCCGATATTCGGCATTAAGCGGCGTCAGGCGGGGAGCAGCTTCGTGATAGAGCTGAAAGATGTGGCCTATTCCTATGGCGGGGGCGAGCTGTTCTCGGGCCTTGGCCTGACGCTCGCGCCCGGCACGTTCCATTTTCTCACCGGCCCGTCGGGCGCCGGCAAGACGACGCTGCTCAAGCTTTGCTATGGCGAGCTGACGGCGACGGCGGGCGATGTGACGCTGTTCGGCGATGAGCGGCGAAGCCTGTCGCGCGACGGGCTGGCGATGATGCGCCGGCGCATCGGCGTGGTGCACCAGGATTGCCAGTTCCTCGATCATCTGCCGCTGGCCGAGAATATCGCCCTGCCGCTCACCGTCTCGGGCCGGGGCGGCGAGGCGGAGGGCAATCTGCAGGACCTCCTCGGCTGGGTCGGGCTGACACGGCAGGCCGGGCAACGCCCGCCCGAGCTGTCGGGAGGCGAGCGGCAAAGGGCGGCTCTGGCGCGGGCGGTCATCACCTCGCCCGACGTGATCCTTGCCGACGAGCCCACGGGCAATATCGACTGGGAGATGTCGCAGCGCCTGTTGCGCCTGCTGGTCGAGCTCAACCGCATGGGCAAGGCAGTGCTGATCGCCACGCATGATCTGGAGCTGATCCGCGCCGCCAAGGCGCAGGTCTCGGCCCGTGTGCTGCGCCTGAAGGATCGCAAGCTGCAGATGGCGGGGGCAGAGCTCTGATGGCCCGGCTGCCGCGTGCCCTTTTCCTGCTCGCGGGCGACCGGGGCGCCGACCGCACCGTGCCGCCCTCGGGCTTCACCGCCTGGCTGACGCTGGGCGCTGCCGCCGCCATGGCGTTCCTCGCCGTCTTCGCGCTCGCCTTCTCCTCCGCCACCGGGCGGCTGGCCGACCGCTGGTCTGACGAGCTCGCCCGCACCTCCACCTTGCGCATCTCGGCCCCCGCCGAAGAGATGGCGGCACAGACGGCACAGGCCATCCGCGTGCTGGAGCAGACACCCGGCATCGCCGAGGCGCATGCCCTGACGGAGGACGAGCAGGAGGCGCTGCTGGCCCCGTGGTTCGGCCCCGACCTGCCGCTCGATTCCCTGCCCATCCCGCAACTCATCGAGATCGTCGAAGAGGGAGACGGCTACGACCCGGCGGGCCTGCGCGCCCGGCTGATCGCCGAGGTGCCGGGCGCCGTGCTCGACGATCACGCCCGCTGGCGCGAGCCGCTGGTGGCCGCCGCCGCCCGGCTGCGGCTGCTCGCCGGGCTCTCGACCGTGCTGATCGGCGCGGCGCTGGTCGCCATGGTGACGCTGGCCGTGCAAAGCTCGCTGGCCGCCAATGCCCAGGTGATCCGCGTGCTGCGGCTGGTGGGCGCACGCGACATCTACATCGCCCGCGCCTTCGTGCGGCGCTTCACCCTGCGCGCCCTGATCGGGGCTGCGGGCGGCACGCTGCTGGGCACGCTGGCGCTGCTGATCCTGCCGCGCTCCGACGTGGCGGGCGGCTTTCTCACCGGTCTGGGCTTTGCCGGCTCGTCCTGGCTTCTGCCGCTGACCATCCCGCCGGTCACCGCCATCGCCGCCTTCTGGGCAACACGGCAGGCGGCGCTGGCCCGTTTGAGGGCAGAATCATGAGCAAGGCCGCTTTGCGCTGGCAATGGGTGAAGTCGCTCGCCTTCATGGTGATCGCCTACCCGCTGATGCTGCTCTACGGCATCGTCTACCTGCCCTATGCCCTCGCCTCGCCGAAGGGCGCCAATGCCGCGGCGCGGGCCTGGGCGCTGACGGCGCGCTGGCTGATCCACCATATGCTCGGCCTGCGGACGGAGATTCGCGGAGAGATTCCGACGGATGAGGTGCTCATCGCCTCGAAGCACCAGAGCTTCCTCGACATCATCATGATCTATTCGGTGCTGCCGCGCGGCAAGTTCATCATGAAGCGCGAGCTGCTCTGGGCGCCGATCATCGGCCTTTACGCCTGGCGGGCCGGCTGCATCCCGGTCAACCGCGGCAAGCGGGCCGAGGCGATCCGCAAGATGCTGGCCGATGTGCGGGCCGGCAAGTCGCTGCCTGGGCAGGTGGTGATCTATCCGCAGGGTCACCGCATCGCGCCGGGGGCCAAGGCGCCCTTCAAGATGGGCGCGGCGGCGCTCTACCAGGAGCTCAAGCAGCCCTGCGTGCCGGCGGCGACCAATGTCGGCCTGTTCTGGCGCAAGAGCGGTGTGTTGAAGATGCCCGGCCTGGCCGTGGTGGAGTTTCTGCCGCCCATCGCGCCCGGCCTCGACAGCCAGTCGCTGATGAAGCGACTGCAGGTCGAGATCGAAGAGAATTCCAACAGGCTGATGGCGGAGGCCGGGTTCCATGCAGAGTGAGGCCGCGGGCGGCGCCATCGACAGCATCGAGGCACTCGAGGCGCTCTACGGCAAGCCCGGTGAGGCCTCGCTGATCAAGGTGACGGATCACCTGACGCCGGAGTACAGCCGCTGGATCGCCGCCTCGCGCTTCTGCGTGCTCAGCACTGTGGGGCCTGAGGGGACGGATGCCTCGCCCCGCGGTGACGATGGCGAGGTGGTGCTGCAACTCGACGCGCGCACGCTGGCGCTGCCCGATTGGCGCGGCAACAACCGGATGGACAGCCTGCGCAATATCGTGCGCGACGGGCGCGTCTCGCTGATGTTCTTCGTGCCGGGCTCGAACAACGTGATGCGGGTCAACGGCCGGGCGGAGCTGACGGTGGCGGAGGACATGCTGGCCAGCTTCGAGCGCGGCGGCAAACGCCCGCGCAGCGTGACGCTGGTGCATGTGGCCGAGGCCTATTCGCAATGCGCCCGCGCCCTGATGCGCTCGCGCCTGTGGACAGCGGGCGATGAGAGTGCCGGCCTGCCGAGCGTGGGCGACATGCTGAAGGGGGTGAAGGCCGATTTCGACGGTGCCGCTTACGATGCCGACTGGCCGGGCCGCGCCGCCACGAGCATGTGGTAGCAAGCCGCCCGGCTCCGGCGCCAGGGCCTGGCGCGCTCCCGCCTACCCACCCCGCACGCCAGGGCCTGGTGCCGGAGCGGAGAGGTCAGGGAAAGGTGCTGAGGATCTCGCCCAGAGGCTTCTTGCGCTTGGCCACCTCGGGCACTGTCGCGTCCTCTGCCGGGTAGCCGACGGGCAGAATCATCACCGGCTTCTCGCTGGCGGGCCGCCCGCAGAGGCCGGTGAGAAACTTCATCGGGTTGGGCGTATGTTCAAGGCACACCAGCCCGGCGTGATGGATCGCGGCGATGAGAAAGCCGGTGGCGATGCCGGTGCTCTCGGGCACGTAGTAGTTCTTGTAGCGCGTGCCGTCCTCCGTCTCGCCCCAGCGCTGGGCGAAGATGACGATGAGCCAGGGCGCGGTGGTGAGGTGCGGCTTCTCCACTCCAGTGCCGATGGGCTCCAGCGCCTGCAGCCATTCATCGCCCGCGCCGCCGGAATAGAAGGCGCGTTCCTCCTCCTCCGCCGCCTCGCGAACCTGAGCCTTCATCGCCGGGTCGGCGATGGCCGCGAAGTGCCAGGGCTGGTGATTGGCGCCCGAGGGCGCGCTGCCGGCGGTGGCGACGATCGCCTCGATGATCTCGCGCGGCACGGGGCGATCGGAGAAGTCGCGTACCGAATGGCGCTTCGCCATGTAATCGCGGAACGCCTGAACCTTCGCCAGGGCGTCATCCGGCTCCATCTGCACGCGGTCGGGCAGGGGCAGCGGCGCGTATCGCACCTCGCCCTTGCGGTACATCAGCCTGCCCCGATGAGGGCGCCGGCGGTGAAGACCAGCGCACCGCCGAGCACGACCTGGAAGGCGGCGCGGAGGAAGGGCGTCTGCATGTAGCGGTTCTGGATCCAGGCGATGGCCCAGAGCTCGACGAACACCACGATCAGCGCGATGGCCGTCGCTGTCCAGAAATGCGGGATCAGGTAGGGCAGGGCATGGCCGAGGCCGCCCAGCGTGGTCATCAGCCCGGTGACGAGGCCGCGCTTGATCGGCGAGCCGCGGCCCGAGATCTGCCCGTCATCCGAGGCCGCCTCTGTAAAGCCCATCGAGATGCCGGCGCCGACAGAGGCGGCAAGGCCGACGAGGAAGGTCGTGTGCGTGTTCTCGGTGGCGAAGGCCGTGGCGAAGATGGGCGCGAGAGTCGAAACCGAGCCGTCCATCAGCCCGGCGAGGCCCGGCTGCACATAGGTCAGCACGAACTGCCGGTGCTCGGCGGCGTCTTCGGCTTCGCGCTCTTCCTCGCCCAGATGCTCCTCGGCGAGCCCCGCGGCGCTCGCCTCGTGCTTCGCCTCGGCAGCGGCGAGATCGCCCAGCAGCTTGCGGGTGGAAGCGTCGGTGCTGGTCTTGGCGGCGCGGCTGTAGAAATTGGCGGCGTCCCGCTCCATCTGCTCGGCTTCGGCGCGGATGCGGGCGAGCGAGAGGTTCTCGATCAGCCAGACGGGACGGCGGGCGTAGAAGCCGGCAACATGCTCGCGGCGGATCAGCGGGATCACCTCGCCGAAGCGGGCGCGGTGCGCCTCGATCAGCTGGTGCCGGTGCTCGTCTTCCTCTGCGGCCATGCCATCGAAAATGGCGGCCGAGGCCGGATACTCGGCGCGCAAGCGGTCTGCATAGGAGAGGTAGATGCGCTGGTCGTCCTCTTCGGACGAGATGGCGAGGGCGAGCACTTCTTGCTCGGAGAGATCGGAGAACCGGCGGCGCTGGGTAAGAGAATTGAGCATGGAGAAATGCTAGGGGCGGCGCGGGGCAGGAGCAAGTGGGCACGTGGTGGCTCCACTGTGACCATTGACCTCATAGATGCCCGTGCACGCCGGCCCGTGGGCACGGGCCGGCGCTCGCGCGGCGGGCTGACGCCCTGGATTTCGCGCGGGTGTGAGGAGCGGTGAGGTTTGAAGAGCCGAGTCCTCCCCGGCTCCCCTTCATCTGGCCGAAAATACCTCGGGGGTGCGGGGGCAGCGCCCCCGCCCGGCCCCCGGGCCGGCCCTAGCGTTTCACCCAGGCGCCGTCCTGGCCGGAGCTTTCCTGGCAGGCGGAGATGAACCACATGCCGTCGAGCCCCGCTTCGATGCCGGGCAGGAGCGCGCCGTCGGCCTTGCCTTGGATCAGGTCAGCCGCGTCGGTGTAGAGGTTGGCGAAGCCTTCGAGGTAGCCCTCGGGGTGGCCCGGGGGAATACGCGTCCAGTCGCCTGCGCCGCCGCCAAGCCCGGCGCCGCCGCGGGTGAGGATGCGCTTGGGCTCACCGAAGGGCGCCCAGGTCATCACGTTGGGGTTCTCCTGGCTCCATTCCAGGCCGCCCTTGTCGCCGTAGATGCGCAGCCGCAGCCCGTTCTCGCAGCCGGGCGCCACCTGGCTGACCCAGACCATGCCCTTGGCGCCGCCGTCGAAGCGCAGCAGGATATGGGCGTTGTCATCGACCTTGCGGCCGGGGACGAAGCTGGAAAGGTCGGCGGCCAGTGCCGTGGTTTTCAGCCCGCTGACGAAATTCAGCAGGTTATAGGCATGGGTGCCGATATCGCCGATGCCGCCGCCGCCGGCGCGGGCCGGGTCGGTGCGCCAGTCGGCCTGCTTGTTGTCGGGGCCGGCTTCTTCGGTCAGCCAGTCCTGCGCATATTCGGCCTGCACGATGCGGAGGGTGCCGAGATCGCCGCGCTCCACCATCTGCTTCGCCTGCCGGATCAGCGGGTAGCCGGTGTAATTGTGGGTGAGGATGAACTTCGCATCGCTCGCCTTCACCGCCGCCGCGATGCGCTTGCCATCTTCCGGCGTCGCCGCCAGCGGCTTGTCGCAGATCACGTGGATGCCGGCCTCCAGGAAGGCGACCGCAGGCCCGGCGTGAACGTGGTTCGGCGTCACGATGGCCACCGCGTCGATGCCGTCTTCGCGGGCGGCCTCGGCCTTGGCCATCTCCTCGAAGGAGGTGTAGCTGCGATCCGCCGCGATGCCGAGCTCTTCAGCCGAGGCGGCGGCGCGCTCGGCGTTCGACGACAGCGCCCCCGCCACAAGCTCCCACCGGTCGTCGATGCGGCTGGCGATGCGGTGCACGCCGCCGATGAAGGCGCCCTGGCCGCCGCCGACCATTCCAAGTTTCAAACGTGTCACAGGCCCAGCATCCTCTTGATGGTCGCGTCGTCGCGGCTGCCGCCGGCGAAATCGTCAAAGGCCTTGTCGGCCCGTTCGATCAGGTGGCTCTCGATGAAGGGCGCGCCCTCTGCCGCGCCCTGCTCGGGCGATTTGATGCAGCACTCCCATTCGAGCACGGCCCAGCTGTCGTAGCCGTAGCCGGTGAGCTTGGAGAAGATCGCCGCGAAATCGACTTGCCCGTCGCCGAGGCTGCGGAAGCGGCCGGCGCGGTTCAGCCAGGGCTGGTAGCCGGAATAAACGCCCTGCCGCCCGTCGGGATTGAACTCGGCATCCTTCACGTGGAAGGCGTTGATGCGGTCGTGGTAGAGGTCGATGAAGGCGAGGTAATCGAGCTGCTGCAACACGAAATGGCTGGGATCGTAATTGATCATCGCCGCTTTGTGCTCGCCGCAGGCATCGAGGAACATCTCCCAGGTCGCGCCGTCGAAAACATCCTCGCCGGGATGGATCTCGAAGCCGATATCCTGCCCGTGCTCGGCGTAGTGATCGAAGATCGGCACCCAGCGGCGGGCAAGCTCGGCGAAGGTTTCGTCGATCAGCCCCTCGGGGCGCTGCGGCCAGGGGTAGAGATAGGGGAAGGCCAGCGAGCCGGGAAAGCTGACAGTGTGGCTGAGGCCCAGCTTCTGCGAGGCGACGGCGGCCTTCTTCACCTGATCGACAGCCCATTCCTGCCGGGCCTTCGGGTTGCCATGCACCTTTTCGGGCGCGAAGGCGTCGAAGACGATGTCATAGGCCGGGTTCACGGCCACGAGCTGGCCCTGCAGGTGAGTCGACAGCTCGGTGATCTCGACGCCGGCGTCGGCGCAGATGCCCTTCACCTCGTCGCAATAGGTGTCGCTCTCGGCGGCCTTGTCGAGATCGAACAGGCGCGATTCGAACGTGGGGATCTGCACGCCCTTGTAGCCAAGATCGGCGGCCCACTTGGTGATGCCTTCGAGCGTGTTGTAGGGCGCGTCGTCGCCCGCGAACTGGGCCAGGAACAGCGCCGGGCCCTTGATCTGTGATGCCATTTTTTCCTCCCGTTATGCCGAGTTAAATGAGTCCCCGGTCGGTATTTCCAGCCCCTGCATGGGGGGCGCCTGCGGCTCTCTGACGGCCTGAATGGCCGCGCGGGCGAGAAACTCGCCGGCCGCGCGAACGTCTTCGTCAATGACAAGCATGGTGTCGCGGAAGAGTGCAAGGAAGGGAATGGCTTCCTTCGCGACGACGTCGATGTCCTGCGCCATGACGCGCCCGGCGCTTTCCAGCGCGGCGACAGAGGCCATGGCGGCGGTGGGCGAGCCGCAAACGATGCCGTCGGTCTCAGGCTCTTCGGCCAGGACTCGGCTGACGTAATCTCGGATTGCCGCCGACTCGCTGTCGGAGGTGATGCTGTCGGCCACGTGGAGGGTGCAACCGCGCGCCGCAGCTTCGGCCCGCGCGCCGGCCACCATGAGCTGCGCATAGTTTTGGTGCTGCGGCGGGGCGATCAACAGCATGTGGCGCCGGCCGCGTTCGGCCAGGCGCGTGACGGCGATTCGCGCGAAAGCGTCGTTGTCGAAATCCCAATAGGGGTGCTTGTCGGCCCAGTTCGAGCGGCCATGGGTGGCGAAGGGAAAGCCGCGCTCCATCAGGTAGGCGACGCGTTTGTCCTCTGGCTCGATCATGTTGAAGATCAGCGCGTCGGCCGAGCGCGTCTCCACCAGGTAGCGAATCGGCTCCATCAGGTCCTGCTCGCCAAGGAAGGGCGAGACGATCAGGTGGAAGGGCGTGCCCTGCAGCGCGCCCGAGATCGAGGTGATGAGCCGCGCCGTGTGGTTCATGATCTCCTGCTCGGTGGAGAGCACGAGGGCGATCACATTGGTGCGCCCGGTGCGAAGGCGCACGCCGGCACGGTTGGGAATATAGCCGATCTCATCGGCGATGCGGCGGACGAGCTCCTTCGTCGCCGCGCCGATATCCGGGGCGTCGTTCAGCGCACGGCTGACCGTGGGCACGGCCAGCCCGGACAGATCCGCAATCGTCCGCAGAGTCGGCTTTCGGTCAGCCTTGATGAGCTCACCGCCGGGCAGTTTGCCCGCGATGGGTGGCTTGCGTCCCGCCATGGGGCTCTTGTCCTCTCCCGCCGCAGTCTCCCGCACTGCGGCATAAGCGCGCTGCGCTGCAGCATTTATGTTTCACAGGCTGCGTGAACGGCGCACGAATATTTCTTGCCTCACCAAACTAAAACGTTATAGAGGTTTCTACAACGATTTAGATCAGGGAGGACAAATCGTGAAACTCACCACAAAGCTCCTGGCCGCGACTGCTATTGTTAGCGCAACCAGTGCTGGTGCAGTTGACCTTGAGGTCATGCATTGGTGGACGTCCGGCGGCGAAGCTGCTGCCGTTGGGGAACTCGCGAAAGCTTGGGATGCGACGGGCAACCATTGGGTCGACGGCGCCATCGCCGGCGGCGGTGACGTGGCTCGCCCCGTCATGGTTTCCCGCATCATCGGTGGCGATCCGCCGGCTGCGTTCCAGTTCAACCACGGCCTGCAGGCGCAGGAGCTGATCGAAGCCGGTCTGATCCTCGACCTCACCGACGTGGCCGAAGAGCAGGGCTGGGAAGAGATCGTCAACCCGCCGTCGCTGCTTGATGCCTGCACGATCGACGGCCGCGTTTATTGCGCCCCGGTGAACATCCACTCCTGGCAGTGGATGTGGCTCTCGAACGAAGCCTTCGAGAAGGCCGGCCTCGAGGTTCCGGAAAACTGGCAGGGCCTCGTCGACGACGCCCCCGCCCTGCGTGAAGCCGGTGTTGTGCCGCTCGCCATGGGTGGCCAGGCTTGGCAGCAGAACGGCTCCTTCGGCGTCATGGCCGTGGCGCTGGCCGGTCTCGACAACCTGCTCGCCGTCAACCGCGACAAAGACGCCTCCGTCGTCCGCGGCGAAGCTTACGGCAAGGTCTTCCAGGCCTATGCCGACGCTCGCGAGATGGCCGAAGGCCTCGACGTGCAGGACTGGAACCAGGCGACCAACGCCGTGATCACCGGCGAAGCCGCCGCGCAGATCATGGGCGACTGGGCCCAGGGCGAATTCGCCGTGGCCGGCCTGACCGCTGGTGAAGACTACGAGTGCCTGCCGGGCCTCGGCGATGTCGCCATCCTCGACACCGGGGGCGACGCCTTCTACTTCCCCGTCGTTGACGATCCGGAGATCACCGCTGCGCAGAAAGAGCTCGCCGCTCTGCTGCTCTCGCCGGAAGTTCAGGTTGCCTTCAACTCCGTGAAGGGCTCGCTGCCCATCCGCGGCGACGTTGACCTGACCACGGTGAACGAGTGCACCCAGAAAGGTCTCGACCTTCTGGCCAACGGCAACACCATGCCGTCGGGCAACCAGCTGCTTTCGCCGGACACGACGAACCAGCTGAACGACCTGATGACCGAGTTCTGGAACACGCCGTCGATGACTGCCGCCGATGCGCAAGAGCGCTACGCCCAGATCATCGAGAGCGCCAGCTAACTCAAAGGTCCGCAGGGCCAATGCGGATGGGCCCCCACCCGGGGGCCCATTTCGTCAAAAGGCCCGAAACGTGCAATACTGACATATCGCTCAGGTCAGGGAGACACATATGGCGATTGCCGATTCCGCCGATTCTATCGCCACGGAAAGGCAGGCGCAGCCGCGCCGTCCGATCCGTCTTTTCCGTCACATGTGGTCCAAGGTTGCCCTGATCCCGATGATTGCCACCGCGGTGATCGTCTTCATGGGCGGCACGATCTGGACGGTGGTCTACTCCTTCACCTCCTCGGGGCTGCTGCCGCGGCTCAACTGGGTGGGGCTGGCGCAATACGACCGCCTCTGGTCGACCGCCAAGTGGATCAAGTCGATCGAGAACCTGGCGATCTACGGGATCTGCTCACTCGTTCTGACGCTGGTGATCGGCTTCACGCTGGCCGCCATGCTCGACCGGAAGATCCGCTTCGAGGATACGTTCCGCACCATCTTCCTCTACCCCTTCGCGCTGAGCTTCATCGTCACCGGCCTTGTCTGGCAGTGGATCCTGAACCCCGATTACGGTGTGCAGGGCGTTGTCCGCTCGCTGGGGTGGGAGAGCTTCACCTTTAACCCGCTCAACAACCCCGACATCGTCATGTACGGCCTGCTGATCGCGGGCCTGTGGCAGGGCACGGGGCTGATCATGTGCATCATGCTCGCCGGCCTGCGCGGTATCGACGATGACATCTGGCGCGCCAGCCGGGTCGACGGCATCCCGGTGTGGAAAACCTATGTGCGTGTCATCATTCCCATGATGCGCCCCGTTTTCGTGACCGCCGTGGTGCTCATCACCTCTGGCATCATCAAGCTCTACGATCTGGTCGTGGCGCAAACCTCTGGCGGCCCGGGCATCAGCTCTGAGGTGCCGGCCAAGTACGTCATGCAATCCATGTTCGGCGGGCAGAACCTGGGCCAGGGCTTTGCCGCCTCGTCCATGATGCTGCTCAGCGTTGTCATCATCCTCGTCCCCTGGGCGTTCTTGGAATTCGGAGGCCGGAAACGTGGCT
The DNA here is from genome assembly GCF_054353345.1 of Pseudoroseicyclus sp. H15. Lineage (NCBI taxonomy): Bacteria > Pseudomonadati > Pseudomonadota > Alphaproteobacteria > Rhodobacterales > Paracoccaceae > Pseudoroseicyclus > Pseudoroseicyclus sp. H15. The sequence continues at coordinate 197,272 of NZ_JBTHJE010000001.1, read as the reverse complement.
GATATCGGCACCCTCAACACCATGAAGGCGGCGGAAGAGCCGATTCATGAGCGCCTCGACGGCCCGCGCGGCGCCCGGCCGAAACGGTCGATGAGCAAGCGCAACATCCTGCTCTACGGCGTGCTCGTCATCGTTTCGATCTACTACCTGCTGCCGCTCTACGTGATGATCGTCACCTCGCTGAAAACCATGCCGGAAATCCGCGTCGGTAACGTCTTCTCCATCCCCCGGGATGTGACGTTCGAGCCGTGGATCAAGGCTTGGTCGCAGGCCTGTACGGGCGTGAACTGTGATGGCCTGTCGCGCGGCTTCTTCAACTCCGTGCGCATCCTGATCCCGTCAGTGATCCTGTCGATCACCGTGGCCTGCATCTCCGGCTACGCTCTGTCGCAATGGAAGTTCAAAGGCTCCGAGGTGTTCTTCACCATCCTCATCGTGGGCGCCTTCATTCCCTACCAGGTCATGCTTTACCCGGTGGTGATCATCCTGCGCGACACCGGCAACTTCCTCACCGATATCTGGCAGGACACCTGCGGGATCTTCACCGCCGCCGAAGACGCGTGCCGCGGGCGCGTCCAGCTATTCGGCTCGCTGTCGGGGCTGGTGATCGTGCACACGATCTTCGGCATGCCGATCCTGGTGCTGCTGTTCCGCAACTACTTCGCCTCGATCCCCGAGGAGCTGTTCAAGGCGGCCCGTGTCGATGGTGCCGGCTTCTGGCGCATCCTCATTCGCATCATGCTGCCGATGAGCCTGCCGATCCTCGTGGTGGCCGTCATCCTGCAGGTGACCGGCATCTGGAACGACTTCCTCTTCGGCGTCGTCTACACGCGGGCCGAGCAATATCCGATGACGGTGCAGCTCAATAACATCGTCAATTCGGTGCAGGGCACCAAGGAATACAACGTCAACATGGCGGCGACCTTGCTGACCGGCCTCGTGCCGCTCGCGATTTACTTCGTCTCCGGAAAACTCTTCGTGCGCGGCATCGCAGCCGGCGCCGTCAAAGGCTGACCTACATGACCGACCACTCCGTTCAGATCAAGCATCTCGACCTGCACTTCGGCGCCGTGAAGGTGCTGCAGAACCTCAATCTCGATGTCGTGGATGGCGAATTCCTGGTGCTGCTCGGCTCGTCCGGCTGCGGCAAGTCGACCCTGCTCAACTGCATCGCCGGCCTGCTCGAGCCGACCGACGGGCAGATCTTCATCAAGGGCGACAACGTCACCTGGAAAGAGCCCAGCGAGCGCGGCATCGGCATGGTCTTCCAGAGCTACGCGCTCTACCCGCAGATGACGGTCGAGGGGAACCTCTCCTTCGGCCTGAAAAACGCCCGCGTCCCGAAGGACGAGATCAAGCGCCGCGTCGACCGCGCCGCCGAGGTGCTGCAGATCGAGCCGCTCCTCAAGCGCAAGCCGGGGGCCCTGTCGGGCGGTCAGCGCCAGCGCGTCGCCATCGGCCGGGCGCTGGTGCGCGACGTCGACGTCTTCCTCTTCGACGAGCCGCTCTCCAACCTCGATGCCAAGCTGCGCGCCGACCTGCGGGTGGAGCTCAAGCGCCTGCACCACCAGCTGAAGAACACCATGATCTACGTCACGCACGATCAGGTGGAGGCGATGACGCTGGCCAACCGCATCGCCATCATGAAGGGCGGGCTGATCATGCAGCTCGACACGCCCGACGTGATCTACAACCGGCCGGTCAACAAATACGTCGCCGACTTCATCGGCTCGCCGTCGATGAACTTCCTGAACGGCACGCTGCGCGGCGGCACCTTCACCGCCGGCGAGCTCTCGATGTCGATGGACCGCTACCAATTCGCCACCTCCGGCGGCAAGGACGGCCCGGCCATCGCCGGCCTGCGGCCCGAGCATATCGTCACCGGCGAGCTGGCGGCGGGTGCGCCCGGCCAGCTGCAGGTCACCGCTGATCTGGTGGAGCCCATGGGCTCTGACACCCTGGTGTGGACGCGCGTGAACGGCGAGCCCTTCCGCATCCGCATGGACGGGCACCTGCCGGTGGAAGAGGGCGAGACCATCACCATCGGTATCGACCCGGCCCGCGCCTCGCTCTTCGACACCGCCACCGAGGAGCGCCTGTGAGCTCAACCACCCGTCCGGTTCTGGCCGATCTGCGTGGTGACTGGGTACTGGAGGAAGCGGGCGGGGATATTTCCTGCCCGCTCCTTGTGCCCGGCGACGCGATCTCGGCGCTTGCCGATGCCGAGCTGATCCCCGAGCCCTACTGGGGCCGGAACGAATACGATCTGCGCTGGATCGCCGAGCGCGACTGGGTCGCCCGCCGCAGCTTCACGCTGGAGGATGACAGCCCCGCCGAGCTGGTGCTGGAAGAGCTCGACACGCTGGCAAGCGTGCGCGTGGATGGCGAGCTGGTCATCGAGGCGGACAATGCCTTCCGCACCTGGCGGGCGGATCTGGCAGGCATCGCGGGGCCGGGTGAGCACGAGATCGAGATCACCTTTCATTCCAACGTCGCCGGAGGGGCGGCGCTGCAATCGGCGCAGCCCTTCTTCATCCCCTACCACGCGGGCAACAGCCCCATCCCGAACGGCAACATGCTGCGCAAGGTTCAGTGCGATTTCGGCTGGGACTGGAACATCGCTTTGGCGCCCTTCGGCCTTTATGGCCGGGCCGAGATCGTGCGCGCCGAAGGGCCCCGGATCGACCGGCTGGAGATCGGGCAGGAGCATACCGACGACCTCGTCACGCTCACGGTCACCGCCTATATCACCGGCGCCGAGGGCGAGACCTGCTCGCTCAGCTTCGCCGGGCAGGAGCTGGAAGGTGCTGTCGCCGGCGGCGGCATCACCGCCATCTTCGATCTGGAGAACCCCGATCTGTGGTGGCCCGCCGGCCTTGGCGAGCAGCCTCTGCATGAGCTGGAAGTGCGCGTGGGCGAGGCCGTCACCCGCCGCCGCATCGGCCTGCGCACCATCGAGCTGGTGACAGAGGCCGATGGCGAGGGCACCTCCTTCCGCCTGCATGTGAACGGCGAGCCGGTTTTCGCGCGCGGGGCGAACTGGATCCCCGCCGACGCGCTGGCCGGGCGCATCACCGAAGAGGGCACGCGCGACCTGCTGCAATCGGCGGTGGACGCGAACATGAACATGATCCGCGTCTGGGGCGGCGGCCGTTACGAGCCGGACAGCTTCTACGAGGCCTGTGACGAGCTGGGCCTGATGGTCTGGCAGGATTTCATGTTTGCCTGCAATCTCTACCCCTCGACGCCCGACTTCCTGCGCAACGTCGATGCCGAGGTGCGCGAACAGGCCGCCCGGCTGCATCACCACGCCTGCATCGCGCTCTGGTGCGGCGACAACGAACTGATCGGCGCGCTGAACTGGTTCCCCGAGAGCCGCGAGAACCGCGACCGCTACCTGGTGAATTACGACCGGCTCAACCGCACAATCGAGGCAGCTCTCAGTGAGACGGCGCCCTCGGCGACATGGTGGCCCTCGTCGCCCAGCCCGGGGCCGATGAACTTCGGCGACGCGTGGCATGACGACAGCGCGGGCGACATGCACTTCTGGAGCGTCTGGCACGAGAACCGCGAGTTCGACCATTACCGCGATGTCAGCCCCCGCTTCTGCAGCGAGTTCGGTTTTCAATCCTATCCGTCGCTCAACACCATCAAGCGTTTTGCGGCGCCCGAAGACTGGAACATCTCGAACCCGGTCTTCGCCAGCCACCAGAAGAACGACCTGGGCAACGAGCGCATCGCGGCGACGATGTTCCGCTACTTCCGCTGGCCCGAGAAGTTCGAAGATTTCGTCTGGCTCAGCCAGATCCAGCAGGGCCTCGCCATCAAGACAGCGGTGACCCACTGGCGCAGCCTCAAGCCGCATTGCATGGGAACGCTCTACTGGCAGCTCAACGACACCTGGCCCGTCTGCTCCTGGTCGTCGCTCGATTACGGCGGCGACTGGAAGCTGATGCACCACATGGCCAAGAGCTTCTATGCTCCGGTCATGGCGACGGCGGTGCCGCGCAAGGATGGCAGCATCGATATCGTCGGCATCAACGACCGGCTGGAAGATGTCGAGCTCACCGTCACCGCCTACGCCACCGCGATGAACGGCGATGCTCGAGAGCTGGGAAGCCGCAGCGCCACGCTGGGGCTCGATGCCGAGGTGCTGCTCAGCCTGCCCGCGGATACGCTGGAAGAGGGCGAGGTGCTCACCTTCGGCTGGGAAGGGTCTGACGGCACCCATGCCGGCGACATCTTCGCGCCGAAGCCCTGGAAGGCCTACGACCTGCCCGATGCCCGCGCAGCTGCCGAGGTGACCCGCGAGGGCGACGACTGGCTGGTGACGCTCAGCGTCGAGGCGATGAGCTTCTTCCTGACGGCCGAGGCCGACGTGCCGGGCCGCTGGAGCAACAATGCCGTGCATCTCGGCCCTGGTGCGACCAGCACCCTGCGGTTCACGCCCGCCGATCCCGAAGCGCAGCCGGCCTTCACGCTGCGCGACCTTCACTCTGCAACAATGAAACGGACCTGACCTTGGGTATCTCTTACCAGCTTTTCTGCTCCCGCAATTTCGGCCCTCTGCCCGCCACGCTCGCCATGCTGCGCGATGCCGGCTTCACCGAGGTCGAGGGCTATGGCGGCCTGTTCAGCGACATCGATGCCCTCAAGGCCGCACTGGCAGAGACGGGCATGCGCATGTCGACCGCCCATATCGCCGTGCCGGATCTCGAATCCGACCCGGACAAGTTCGTGGCTCTCGCCAAGGAGCTGAACATGCAGGCCGTCTACGGCCCCTATCTCATGCCCGAGGACCGGCCCACCGATGCCGAGGGCTGGCGCGCCTTCGGCCAGCGCCTCGCCAAGGCCGGCAAGCCCTTCATGGATGCCGGCATCACCTTCGGCTGGCACAACCACGATTTCGAGCTGGTCGATCTTGGCGGCGGCGTCACGCCGCTCGACTGCATCATGGAATCCGATGGGCTGAGCCTTGAGCTCGATCTCGGCTGGGTTACCCGCGCCGGCGCCTCGCCAGAGGCCACGATCGCCCGCTTCCCGGGCCGCATCTCGGCTGTCCACGTGAAGGACATCGCCGCCGCCGGCGAGAATGCCGACGAGGATGGCTGGGCCGATCTCGGTCACGGCGTGGTGGATTATACCAAAATCATGCCCGCCGTGCGCGCCGCCGGCATCGACCATTTCGTTCTCGAACATGACAACCCCAGCGACGACAAGCGCTTCGCCACCCGCTCGCTCGCCACCCTGAAATCTCTTTGAAGGAGCGCCTCACATGACGACCAAACTCGGTGTCGGCATCATCGGATGCGGCAACATCTCCCACGCCTACCTGCGCCTCGCCCCGCTCTTCAAATCGCTGGAGCTGAAGGCCGTCGCGGACATCAACATGGACGCCGCCAAGGCCCGGGCCGATGAATTCCCCGTGCGCGCGGTCAGCGTTGAAGACCTGCTCGCCGCCGATGACATCGACGTCGTCGTGAACCTGACCATCCCGGCGGTGCACTACGACATCACCACCCGCATCCTCGAAGCGGGCAAGCACGCCTATTCCGAAAAGCCGCTGGTGCTGACGCTGGACGAGGCGAAGGCGCTCAAGGAGCTGGCCGACGAGAAGGGCCTGCGCGTCGGCTCGGCGCCCGATACCTTCCTCGGCGGCTCCCACCAGCTCGCCCGCGCGGTGATCGACGAGGGCAAGGTCGGCCGCATCATCGGCGGCACCTGCCACGTGCAGAACCACGGGATGGAGCACTGGCACCCGAACCCGGACTTCTTCTTCCAGCCCGGCGCCGGCCCCGTGCTCGACCTCGGCCCCTACTACGTGACCAACCTCATCCAGCTCATCGGCCCGGTGAAGCGCGTGGGTGCCATGGCCTCCATCTCCTTCCCGGAGCGGAAGATCGCCAACGGGCCGCGCGAGGGCGAGATGCTCAAGGTGAACACGCCGACGAACATCCATGCCATCCTCGAGTTCGAGAACGGCGCCATCGTCACGCTCGGCGCCAGCTGGGACGTGTGGAAGCACCGCCACTTCAACATGGAGCTCTACGGCGAAGAGGGCTCGCTCTACGTGCCGGACCCGAACTTCTTCGGCGGCCATGTGGAGATGAGCGAGCGGGGCGCCGACGTGGCGGAGATCGCCGAGCGCGGCCACCCGTTCGGCATCGCCAACCAGCCGAAGGACGCGCCGACGCAGGCCAACTACCGCTGCGCCGGCCTCGCCGACATGGCGACGGCCATCGCCGAGGGCCGGCCGCATCGTTGCTCGCTGGAGCTGGCGGTGCACGCGGTGGACGTGATGACCTCGATCCTGAAGTCGGGCGAGACGGGCGAGTTCGTCGAGATGACGACCACCTGCGAGCGCCCCGCCGCGCTCAGCCCCGAAGAGGCCAAAGCGCTGATGGCCTGACGGCCAGAACAGTCAACCGGGGCAGGCCGAAGCTTGCCCCGGAAGGCCCCTTGCGACTCGCTCTGTCGCATCGCCGTTAACCTATCGGTTACCTACTTGCCACATTGTCGCCAAAGCTCTGTGCCCAGGTGGCGAGGTAAACAGGGTTAACGGTCTCAATGGTACTATCAATCATTCACAGCGTCGGCCTGATGGCCCTCGCAACCATGATCTACGGGGTGCTGCAGCGGCGGCCCTGGCCAAAGTGGCAGCGACACTCGCTCATTGGCCTGGCCTTCGGCACGGCGGGCGCCGTCGGCATGCTTGAGCCGATAGAGCTGATCCCGGGCGTGATCGCCGACCCGCGCAACCTGTTCGTGGCCTTCGCTGCCGGCTTCCTTGGCCCCCTTGGGGCGGCCATCGCGACGGTCATTACCGTGGCGATGCGGGTGGCGATCGGCGGTGCGGGGGCGCCTTTCGGCGTGGTATCTATCGTATTGGCGGCGCTGATCGGCCTGATTTTGAGCCTTCCGGCGGTGAGGCGGGGCAACATCGGGCTGACCTATGCGGTGATCTTCGGCGCTGCGATCAACCTGCCGAATGCGCTTGTCTTCGCGATCCCCAATGCGCCCTTCGTCACCGGCGTTGAGATCTTCGTCGGCCTCATGGTGTTCAACGTGCTCGGCACGGTGACCTTCGGCCTGTTCATCGAACGTGAGAGGCTGATCTCGCGCCGCGAGCGCACGCTCGTCGCCACCGCCGATCATGACCCGCTGACCGGCTCGCTCAACCGCCGCGGCCTCGACAGGCGGCTCGCGGCTCTGACGGAGAGCGAGGCGCAGGGCACGGCGCTGCTGCTCGTCGACCTCGACCGCTTCAAGCAGATCAACGACCGCTACGGTCATGTCGTGGGCGACGAGGTGCTGGTGCAGGTGGCGGCGACGCTGGAGCGGGCACTGCGACCGGGTGACCTGGTTGCGCGGATTGGCGGCGAGGAATTCTCGATCCTGCTGCAGGATGTGACGGAAGGCGTGGCGTCTCGCGTAGCAGAGCGCCTGCGCCAGACCATCGAAGAGACCGTGGTCATGGCGGGTGGGGTTCGTGTCGAGGTGACGGCCAGCATCGGCGGCGCCTTCTTCGGCGCCAGCCTGCCGGCACTGGGTGAGGCCATGCCTATGGTCGACAGGCGCCTCTATGCCGCGAAAGCCGGCGGGCGCAATCGCACCGTCATGTCAGAGGCGGCCTGAGCGGCCGCCTCTTTAGCACCGATCAGCTGTTCGCGGCCTGGGGCCGGGCAGGCTGCTGGTTGTTGCCGGCAGAGGCCAGAACCTTGGCCTCGGCGCCGAGGCGCTGAAGCTCCATCTGCGGCAGGCGCTGGGCCTGCTCGTCGGCGCCCTGCTCCTGCAGCCGGTTGGCCAGATCCTGCGCTTCCTTGAAGCGGGTCGTCAGCGCCAGGCGGCGCATGTCGAGCGCGGCCTTGGTGCGCGGCGGCAGCACGGCGGCCTGCAGCTTCTTCTCCAGCCCCGGGTTCGCTTCCAGCACCGCGTCATGGGCTTCCTGATCCGTGACCTTCACGATCAGCGGGCGGAAGACGATCTGCCCCGGCAGCAGCACATTGGCGGCGAGGTTACGGTCGCCCGCGCGCATCTGCAGCACGGCGAAGTCGATATGGGCGATCAGGCGGAAGGTGCAGCCGGCCTTCAGCGGCTCGTACACGCCCAGCGGCAGCTTGACCTCGGCGACGCCGAGCACCCGGTTCAGCGCCGAGGCGACATCGCCCAGCGACTTGGCGCCCACGGCAGTGACGAAGCGCTCGCTCATCTTCTTGGTGGCGCCGTCATTGCGCTCGGGGCGGTCGGCCTCTGTCGATTTGGGCACGAAGAAGATCAGCCCGTTCGGCATCCGCATCGTATCCTTGATGCCTGGGGCGGTGGTCGCCTCTTTCGTCTCGGCGTTCCATTCCCAAACCGGGCTGGCGAGGGCCGGGGCGGCGCTCTCATCTTGCAGAACGGCGGTGCGCATCCGGCCGGGAACGGCAGTGATGTCGAAGTCGATCTTGTTGAGCTTGATTTTCATGGGGCCTCCCTTGGTGGCTTTCCCTCACCCGGCGCGCGGGCGCCGTCAAGCGGCGTTCGGCTGAGCGCCTCAGGCGCCCATGCCGGCCTCGCGGCTGATCTCGGCCCGCGACTTGCGCGCCCGCTCGGTGGCGGATTTGAGCTGCCCGCAGGCGGCCATGATATCCTCGCCGCGCGGCGTGCGGATCGGGCTGGCATAGCCCGCGTGGTAGACGATATCCGCGAAAGCGTGGATGCGATTGTTCGACGAGCGCTTGTAGGGCGCGCCCGGCCATTCGTTGAAGGGGATCAGGTTGATCTTGGCGGGAATGCCCTCGATCAGCTTGACCAGCCGATGCGCATCCTCGTCGCTGTCGTTCACCCCGGCGAGCATGACGTATTCGAAGGTGATGCGCTCGGAATTGCTGAGCCGCGGATATTCCTTCAGCGCGCCAAGCAGCGTCTCGATGTTCCACTTCTTGTTGATCGGCACCAGCTTGTCGCGCACCTCGTCGGTGGTGGCATGGAAGCTCACCGCCAGCATGCAGCCGATCTCTTCCGCCGCCCGCGCGATCTCGGGCACGACGCCGGAGGTGGAAAGCGTGATGCGCCGGCGCGAGAGGGCGAGCCCGTGGCCGTCCATCACGATCTTCATCGCATCGCGCACCGCGTCGAAATTGTAGAGCGGCTCACCCATGCCCATCAGCACGATGTTGGACAGAAGGCGCGTCTCGTCTTTCGGCTCACCGGGCTTGGGCCATTCGCCCAGATCGTCCCGCGCCAGCATGACCTGGCCGACGATCTCGCCGGCGGTCAGGTTGCGCACCAGCTTCTGCGTGCCGGTGTGGCAGAACGAGCAGGTCAGCGTGCAGCCCACTTGGGAGGAGATGCACAGCGTGCCGCGATCCTCCTCGGGGATGTAGACCACCTCGACCTCGTGCCCACCGTTGATGCGCACGAGATACTTGCGCGTGCCGTCTTCAGAAACCTGGCGGCTCACCACCTCGGGCAGGCGGATCTCGAAATGCTCGGCGAGGAGGGCGCGGTAGGGCTTGGCGAGGTTGGTCATCGCCTCGAAGTCACGCACGCCCCAGTGGTAAACCCATTGCCAGAGCTGGTTCAGGCGCATCTTGGCCTGCTTCTCGGGCGTGCCGGCCTCGATGAGCGCAGCCTGCAGCTCGTCCCGTGTCAGGCCCACGATATTGCGCTTTCCCTCCGCCGGCTCGCGGCGGGGGATGGTGAGCACGTCTTGGGTGATCGGGGCGGCGGGTTGGTCGGTCATCACATTCCTCTGGGGCAAGGCTGCCATATAGGGCGTTTGCGGCGTTCGCGCAAAGGGGGTGGCATTCGGCTAGTCACGCCGCCCGGACTCAAGCCGCAGGCGCCGGGCGAGCGCCTGCCCGTCCCGGCGGGCTGGCGCTTTGGCTCGGCTTGGTGCTGAGCCCTCCGCTGAGAAGGCTTTCCAGGCCTAAACTAAGAAGCGGTACGGGGAGCAGCGCCACCCGACGGGCAGGCGCTCGCCCGGCGCGGCACCCTTGTGCCAGGCGCTTCAGCCTTCGCCGCGGTCCCAGTAGAAGAAGAACGCCGCGCCTTCCGGGGTGTAGAAGCCGAACTCCAGCCCCTTCGCCTCGGTCATCTCCAGCGGGGCGGCGATGATATTGTGAGGGGCCCATTCGTCATAGAGGCCCTTCAGCGCCCCGGCGCTTTCCACCTGAACACGTACCGCGCTGGCGGCCTGGCCCTTGGCTGCCTCGGCGCCGATCACCTGCAGATGCAGCGACATGCCATCGCGCGAGAGGCCGGCATAGGCTGCCTCTTCCGGCACTTCGCTGTCAGCGAAGTCGATGGCGAAGCCGAGCTGCTCCCAGAAGGTCAGCGCCGCGCCCATGTCGAGAGTCGAGAGAACGGGCGAGACCTGGGTGAACAGCGCCACGGCTTAGTTCGTGCAGCGGCGCTGCGCCTCGTCGATGGCGGCGGTGACGCCGAGAAGCGAGAAGGTGTCCTGCGTCGTCGTGCCCCGGCCGGAGACGCCGGTGAGCACCGCCGAGGTGCCGGCCTTCATGGCGGTGACGATGCGGGCATCGTCTTCCGGCGTGGCCGGCCAGGCCCATTCACCCTCGGTGAAGAGCTGAAATTCGGTATCGCCGACATCCAGCGTCACTGTCGAGCCACCGGCGAAGGGATAGCCGCCCGTGAAGGTCACCTGACCGTTCACGCCCTGCTCGGGCCGGTAGAAGACGAACAGCAGCGTTTCGCCGCGCGTCACCGAAACGGGCGAGCCGTCGCGGGTGTTGACCTGCTCCTTGGGAGCGGAGACGGCGAAGCATTCCGTGGGGTTGGTTTCCTGAAAAACGCTCCAGTCGGTCGCCGCGGCGACACGGTTGTCTGTCTCTTCCTGCGCCAGCGCGGGCCCGGTGAGGGCCGACAGCGCCAAAGCGGTTGCGGCGATGCGTGCGAACATCAGGCGGAACCTCCGTTTTGCCTTTCAGCGGCCCCGACCCGGCGCCTTCTTTCGCGCATTTCGGGGTAGAAGGGGGACGCTGGTCTCGATAGCAGAGGTTTTGCAACAAATCGCGGCGCGGGGAAAGGCCCCCGATCTCACAGCTTTGCGCGGAATAGCGCTGACGCCGCAGCGGCCCAAGCGAGGTATGCGATGAGCGGACAAGTCGATCTGGTGGAAATCTGGCGTGGCGGCCGGCTGGAAAGCGTGCACGCCGGCCATGTGGTTATCGCCAATGCAGCGGGCGAGATCGTGCAGTCGCATGGCAACGCGCATGAGGTGATCTACCCGCGCTCGGCCATCAAGATGATCCAGGCCCTGCCGCTGATCGAAAGCGGCGCCGCCGATGCGGCGGGCCTGAGCCAGGAGCAGCTGGCGCTGGCTGGCGCCTCGCACCGGGGCGCCGCCATTCACACCGAGCGGGTCACGCAATGGCTGGCCGATCTCGGCCTCGGCGAGCCCGATCTGCGCTGCGGGGCGCATATGCCGCAGAACCACGAGGCCAAGGTCGCGCTGATCCGCAGCCATGAAGAGCCCTGCCAGATCCACAACAATTGCTCCGGCAAGCACACCGGCTTCCTGACGCTCAACAAGCATCTGGGTGCAGGGCCGGATTACATCGAGATCGACCATCCGGTGCAGAAGGCCGTGCGCGAGGCGTTCGAGGATGTCACCGGTCGCGCCAGCCCAGGCTATGGCATCGACGGCTGCTCGGCCCCGAACTTCGCCTGCCGGATCGACGATCTGGCCCGTGGCATGGCCCGCTTCGCCGCGGCGCCGGGCAAGAGCGGCCGGCGCCCCGAGGCCATGGTGCGAATCGCCGAGGCGATGCGGGCTCATCCCGAGCTGATCTCTGACGAGGGCGCCGCCTGCACCGAGCTGATGCGCGCCTGCGGCGGCAAGGTCACGCTGAAGGGCGGGGCCGAGGGGGTGTACACCGCGATCCTGCCCGAGCTGGGCCTGGGCGTGACGCTGAAGATCTCCGACGGCGCGATGCGCGCGGCGGAAGCGGCGATCGCCGGCGTGCTGGCCGATCTGGGCGTGCTCGACCGCGCCTCGCCGGCCTATCAGACCTATGCCGAGGCGAAGCTGGTGAATTGCCGTGGCATCGCAGCGGCCGAGACGCGGCTGGCGCCGGCGCTGCGGTAGGCCTCACCGCTCCGCACCCCGCCCGGAATCAAGCCGCAGGCGCCGGGCGGGGCGCCTCGACCGGAGCGGGGGCGGGGTGAACCCCGCCCTACGTCAGGCTTCGGGGGGTGCGCCGGCGGCCTGGCCGGTGCCGGTGTCGCGGCCGGGGATGAGGTTGCGGCGCTTGCCGTAGTCCGGCCAGTCCTCCATCGCGGCCAGGGCCTCTTCCGCCGTTTCGACATAGCGGAACAGCTTGAGGTCATCGCGGCTGATGGTACCGGCCTCGGCCAGCGCATCCCAGTTGATGATCCGCTCCCAGAAATCCCGGCCGAACAGCAGCACCGGCACCTGGCCCATGCGGCCGGTCTGGATGAGCGTGAGGCTCTCGAACAGCTCGTCCATCGTGCCAAAACCGCCGGGAAAGATGCAGACGGCCCGCGCGCGCATCAGGAAGTGCATCTTGCGGATCGCGAAGTAGTGGAAGTTGAACGCCAGCTCAGGCGTCACGTATGGGTTCGGTGCCTGTTCGTGCGGCAGCACGATGTTCAGGCCGATGCTGCGCCCGCCGGCGTCCTGCGCGCCGCGGTTGCCAGCCTCCATCACGCCGGGGCCGCCGCCGGTGCAGATGACATCCTCGCGCCCGCCCGTCCGCTCGATCGAGCGCTCGGTGACGATGCGGGCGAAGCGGCGCGCCTCTTCATATTGCTCGCTGAGATCGGCCAGCGCCTGCGTTTTCGCCTCGCTCTTGCGCGAGGGCGGAAGGATGCGGGCGCCGCCGAACAGCACGATGGTCGAGACGACATCCGCCTCGTCGAGCGCCATCTGCGGCTTCAGCAGCTCGAGCTGAAAGCGCACAGGCCGCAGCTCTTCGCGCGTCAGGAAGTCTTCATCGGCGAAGGCGAGCCGGTAGGTGGGCGAGCGGGTTTGCGGCGTGTCGGGAACGCCGGCGGCTGTCGTCCTGTCTTCGCGGCTGTCCCGCAGGGGATGCTTGCGATGCGGCTCTGTCATCAAGGCCTCCTTCGGCTGAGAGGCCTTAGATGGCAGCCCTCACGCGCGAAGTCCAACCCGCGCGAGAGGGCGATGCACACCGTCACCCGCCCTGCGAGGCCAGATAGCCGGGGCAGGAGTTCGAGGCGTTGTTCAGCCCGATGCGGCTGCCGTTGATGATCAGGTGCCATGTCGGCGCATAGCCCGGGGCCTGGGCGCGGATGTAGGAGCAGCCGCTGCCCGGATCCGTCCACACATGCTGGGTGTAGCTGGCCGGCGGGCCCGTTCTGTCGCGCGTGACGGCGGTGCCAGGCACAGTGCAGGCAGACAGGGCCAGGGCGGCAAGGCCGAGGGCGGGAGCAAGAAGTCGTGTCATCTCATTCTCCGGTGATGATGGAGGCGGCATAGTCCCCCCCTGCGGCAAAGCAAGGTTTGAACCGCGGCGGGAATGCGGCGCCGGTTACCTTGGCTGGCGGGGTGTTAAGATTGCGCCGATGTCCGGCATCGGGCAAAAGCTCGGGCGAGCCTTTAAAAGAAGAGACGCCCATGCCCTATTCGCAGCTGGAAGCCGCCATCGACAGCGCCTGGGAGGCGCGTGCCGACATCACCCCCGCCACCACCGGCGAGACGCGCGAGGCCATCGAAGACACGCTGAACGCCCTCGATTCGGGCAAGCTGCGCGTCGCCGAGCGCGGCGAGGACGGGCAGTGGACGGTGAACCAATGGGCCAAGAAGGCCGTGCTGCTCGGCTTCCGCATCAAGGACATGGAGCCGCAATCGGGCGGCCCGCAGGGCTCTGGCTGGTGGGACAAGGTCGACAGCAAGTTCCTCGGCTGGGGCGAGAACCAGTGGAAGGCCGCCGGCTTCCGCGCCGTGCCCAACGCGGTGGTGCGCAAGAGCGCCTTCATCGCCCCCGGCGTGGTGCTGATGCCGAGCTTCGTGAACCTTGGCGCCTATGTCGATGAAGGCACCATGGTCGATACCTGGGCCACCGTCGGCTCCTGCGCACAGATCGGCAAGGGCGTGCACCTGTCTGGCGGCGTCGGCATCGGCGGCGTGCTGGAGCCGATGCAGGCCGGCCCCACGATCATCGAGGACAATTGCTTCATCGGCGCCCGCTCGGAAGTTGTCGAGGGCGTCATCGTGCGCGAGGGCTCGGTGCTGGGGATGGGCGTGTTCCTTGGCCAGTCGACCAAGATCGTCGACCGGGAGACGGGCAATGTCAGCTACGGCGAGATCCCGCCCTACTCGGTGGTCGTCGCTGGCAACCTGCCCTCGAAGAACGGCGTCAGCCTCTATTGCGCGGTGATCGTGAAGCGCGTCGACGAGCGCACCCGCAGCAAGACCGGCATCAACGAGCTCCTGCGCGACTGATGGCCAGCCCGGAGGAAGCGCAGTACGCCACCCCCGCCAACCTGACCGCGCGGGGCAACCTGCATGGGTGGTACGGGAACCGGGATTGGTTCAGCTTCGTCCATGAAAGGGCCGGGCTGGCGGATGGCGAGGCGGTGCTCGATCTGGGCTGCGGCGCCGGCTGGATGTGGGAGCGCGACGGGCTGCCGGAGGTAGACCTGACGCTCGCCGACCGCTCGCCCGCCATGGTCGAAGCGGCGATGGGCCGGGCGAGGATGGCTGAAAAGCGCGGCGAGGTGGTGGACGCCGCCGCGCTCGGCTTCGCGGCCGGAAGCTTCGATGCCATCCTGACGCTGCACATGGCCTATCATCTCGAGCGCCCCGCCGAGGCGCTGGGCCAGATGGCGCCGCTTCTGAAGAAGGGCGGGAGGCTGGTGCTGTCGGTCAACACCACCGGCAATCTCGGGCCGCTTTGGGAGATCGCGTCGGAGAGCCTTGGCATCGCGCCGGTGGACCCATCGGTGATCCTCTTTTCCGATATCGCGGCGGAAGCGGCGCTGAGCGCGAGCTTCGGGATGGTGGAGAGGCACGACTTCACCGACCTCTACAAGGTGGACGACCCCGAGCCGGTCATCGCCTACCTCGCCTCCCTGCCGCCTGCGAAGGAGGCGGGGGAAGAGGGGCTGCCCGTGATCCGGGAGGCCGTGGAGGCGGCGCTGGCGCGCGGAGTGCTGGAGCTGCCTCGGCGGAGCGCGCTGTTTGTGGCGCGGGAGCCGCGGGGGACGGCAGGGCCGGGCTGACGCCCGGCCTTCGGGTGGTCGCCCCCCCGATTGGTGTGGGACGCCTCACCCTCTGCTGGCTGCCATTCCAACCTCACCGCTCCATACCCCCGCGCGGAATCAAGACCTTCAGGCCGCCGCGCGAGCGCCGGCCCGTGCCCGCGGGCTGGCGCTCAGGTGAAGGCAGCGCATAGCTCACAGCGAGGAGGGGCTTTGCAGGAATAAAGCGCGGTAGCGGCGAGGTCGGGGCGCCACCCCACGGGCCGGCGTGAGAGGTGGTCGCCAGTGGCGGGCCGGGCGCGGGGCGGGGGTCACCCCTTCACAGACCCCTCCGCCAGCCCGCTCACCAGATACCTTTGCGCCACCAGGAACACGGCGGTGATCGGCACGCCCGACAGGATCGCCGCCGCCGCGAAATCTCCCCACAGGTAGCGCATCTCGTTGAGGTAGAGCCGGCTTCCCACCGCCAGTGTCATCTTGTCTTGCGACCGCAGCAGCACGCTCGCTACGGGATAGTCGTTGATCGCCCCGATGAAGACGAGCACGAAGACCACACTCATCATCGGCACCGCCAGCGGCAGGAAGATGTGGCGGAAGGTCTGCCAGGGGCTTGCCCCGTCGATCGCCGCGGCCTTGTCGAGCGCCGGGTCGATGCCGTCGAAATAGCCCTTCAGCGTCCAGATGTGCATCACCACGCCCGACCAGTAGACCAGCACCACCGAGAGATGGCTGTCGATGCCGAGCGCCGGGCTGACCTCGCTCATCGAATCGAAGATGGCGTAGATGGCCACCAGCGCCAGCGTGGTGGGGAACATCTGCACGATGAACAGGCTGTCGAGCAGCCCGCCCCGCCCGCGAAAGCGCACGCGGGAGAAGGCATAGGCCGAGATGGTGGAGATGATCAGCACCCCGGCGCCGGCCAGCAGGCCGAGCTTCACCGAGTTCCACAGCCAGATCAGCACCGGGTAGGGCGGCTCGACCACCGTGCCGTCTGCCCGCGTGAAGGGGATGCCGAGAGCCAGCGACCAATGCTCCCATGTCGGGTTGCGGGGCAGCAGGGTGCCGACGGCGAAATTCCCCTCGCGGAACGAGATCGACAGGATCACGAGGAAGGGGAAGATGACGAGGCAGAGGAAGATCAGCAGAAAGCCGTGCGCGGCGATCTTCTTCAGCCGCAGGTCGCGCTTGCGTTCGACAATCATGGGCCCACCTCCGGTGTGACAATCATCGGCCCCCCTCCGGTGTCACGATCATGCCTGCTTCCTCCCCGCCCGCCGCATGGCGACGAAATTGGCATAGCTCAGCCCCGCCACCAGCACGAAGATCAGCAGCGTGATTGCCCCCGCGAGCCCGAATTGCTGCAGGCTGTCGGAGAAGGCGATGCGGTAGGTGAAGCTGGCGAGGATGTCGGTCTGCCCCGCAGGTACCAAGGTGCCGGGCATGTCCGGCAGGCCCCGGGTCAGCAGCAGGATCACCACGAGGTTGTTGAAGTTGAAGGCGAAGCTGGCGATCAGCAGCGGCAGGAAAGGCGGCAGAATCTGCGGCAGCGTGATGGTGAAGAATACCCGCAGGGCGCTGGCGCCTTCCAGCGCTGCCGCCTTCTTGTGATCCTCCGGCACGGCCTGAAGGAAGCCCATGGAGAGCAGCATCGTGTAGGGATAGCCGAGCCAGATGTTGACAATGAGGATCATGATCCTCGCCAGCATCGGGTCGGAAAACCAGTCTGGTCGCACGCCGAAGAGGGCACCGAGGATCAGGTTTATCTCGCCAAAATTCTGGTTGAACAGCCCCCGGAAGACGAGGATCGAGATGAAGGCCGGCACCGCGTAGGGCAGGATCAGCAGGATCCGGTAGAGCGGTTTGAAGCCCAGATGCGGCCATTGCAGCACCACGGCCAGCGCCAGCCCCAGCGCGAAGGTGCCAAGCACAGAGCCGGCGGCGAAGATCACCGTCCACAGGAAGACGGCGAAGATGGGCTGGCGGATGCCGCGCGATTCCCAGATGCGCTCGAAATTCCCCAGCCCGATCGGCACGCGCCAGCCGGGGGCGACGGTGTTGCCCGCCTCGTCGACATAGAAGCCCTGTGACTGGTCGGGCACCAGCCGGGCGCCATCTTCGGTGCGCACCAGCACGCCATCCTCCCCCAGCCGGTAGGTTGGGGTGACCGAGGCGAAGGTGCGCAGGCCGGCATTGACCAGCACCACGCCGTCGGGCGTCGTCAGGCTCAGCGTCTGCAACCCTCCACGCAGGGCGATGGCGTCGCGGCGCTCCAGTAACTCGGCGGGTTCGGCTGCCGGCGAAAGCGTGGCCTCTTCCTCGACATCGCCATTCAGCGGGACGGGCTCGGAGAGCAGGCCGGCCTCGGGCAGCCAGATGCGGTAGGCGTCGCCCTCGGGGGCGACGGCGAAGGGTTGCTCGGTGTCCGGGTCGGCGGAGCCCCGGGCGAGCAGGTAGTCCTGCGCGCGTTCGAAGGTGAGCAGGTTGAGCGAGGAGTAGTTCGTGAAGCCAATCCAGATCGTGTAGGCCATTGGAAAGGCCACGAAGACCAGCACCGCCGCCACGCCCGGAAAGATGAACCGGGCGGCGTAGAAGCGCCGCAGCGAGAAGATCACCGCCACCCCCGCCGCCAGGGCGAGGAACAGCACGCCCAGCAGCACCAGCCCTTCGAGGTACAGCCGGAAGGCCCCGTAGCAGAGCGCCAGCGTGACAAGCGCCGTCAGCGCCAGCCGTAGCGCACGCGCCGCCGGTCGCTCGTCGCCGCCCGTATCGCGGCGCCCGCCCCGTGGGCCGGGGTCGGTGCCCGCGCCGGGCTCTTCGCCCGCGGCGGGGCGGCGCAAGGGATCGGAGGCGTAAGTCATGGGCGGGCCATGCTGTTGGCTCCCCGCGCGGCCCTGTCAGCCGCGCGGGGACACCCGCTCATTCGCCGAGGATGCGCGCGGCGGCGTCGTCGAGCGCCTCCTGCGCCGTCTGGGCACCGGTGGTGATGTTGGTCATCGCCGGGGCCATCGCACTCCAGAATGCGCCCATCTCGGGGTTCGAGGGCATAGGCACGCCGATGGCCGCCACCTCCAGCATGCCGGAGACCATGTCGTCGTTCATCGCCTCGGCCGCGCTCTCGTCGGCCAGGGCGCCGAGCGCGCCATTGGCGTTCCACACGGCCAGGCCCTCATCGGTAAGCAGGTAGTTCTCGATCAGCTCCACTGCGAGATCGACATTGGGCGAGGCGGCGTTGATCGCCAGCGCCTGCACGCCCAGGAAGGGCGGCGAGGGCTCGCCATTCACGGTGGGGATGGGCGCAACGCCGAAATCGATGCCAGAGGCTTCCAGCCCGCCCCAGGCCCAGGGGCCGTTCAGCACCATGGCGACTTCGCCGTTGTTCATGGCGCCGTCCATCATGCCGTAGTCCACGCCCTCGGGCATCACGCCCTCGTCGATGAAATCGGCCACAACCTGCGCGCCTTCGACGGCGCCCTCGGTGTTCACGCCGGTGGTCGTGCCGTCGTACACGCCGTCGACCTTCTGGAAGGCATAGCCGCCGTTCGCCATCATCAACGGCATGGTGAAGTAGATGTTGTTGTAATCCCACAGGATCGGGGTGACGCCCTCGGGCATCTCCATCCCCGGGATCTCTTCGAAGCTGGCGGGCGGGGCGTCGACCAGATCCTTGTTGTAGATCAGGTGCACGGCCTCGACGAAGACGGGGTAGCCCCAAAGCTCGTCGCCGATCTGCAGCGCATCGAGCGCCGTGGGCAGCACGCCGTCTGTCCAGGCCTGGCTGGCGGGCAGCGGCTCAAGCAGGCCGCCCGCGGCCCATTCGCCGAAGCGGTCATGCGCCCAGAGCACGATATCCGGCCCGTCGCCGGTGGCCGCGGCTTGCTGGAACTTCGTCGGCAGGTCCGGGTCTACCACCTCCACGGTGACGGGCACGCCCAGATCATCGGTGAAGGCCGCCACGGCCTCGCGCAGGGCGCCCTCGTCACGGTTGGCGCCCACCCAGATCAGCAGCTCGCCCTCGCTGAGCGCGAAGGCGGGCATGGCTGTGGTGGCAAGAAGCGCCGCGGCGCAAAGCGCCGTCACTTTGTTGGTCATTGTCATCCTCCCTGTGGGGAGGACGGCCAAGGCTTACGCCGGGGCGCTGGCCTCCCGTAGCGTCAATGTTAGCGCTCCCTGCGATTCGAGGAAGACAAATCCGCGCGCCGGCAGCTCCAGCGACGTACCGTCCATATCGAAAAGGCCGGGGCCCACGGGCGTGCCGCTGCCGATCACCTCAAGCGATTGCGGCTCGGGCGAGAGGTTGAACACGCCGGTCACGTTGGCATCGCCCCAGACGCGGCGGATGCCGAGCACCGGTTCGGGCAGATCGATGAAATCCGCCTCGCCTAGGCGCAGCTCGTCACGCTCCTTGCGGAAGGCGAGCGCGGCGCGGTAGGCGGCCAGGACGCTGTCATCGTCACCCTCCTGCCGGTCGACGGCGCGGGCGGCCTGCTCGGGCTTCACCGGCAGCCAGGGCTTGGCGCCCGAGAAGCCGCCATGTTCGGCCTGCGCGCTCCACACCATGGGGCTGCGGCAGCCGTCGCGGCCCTTGTACTCGGGCCAGAACTCGATGTTCGCGGTGTCCTGCAGTTCTTCGAAGAGGATCTCGGTATCCGTCTGGCCGAGCTCTTCGCCCTGGTAGATGCCGAGCGTGCCGGGGAAGGAGGTGAGGAGGGCGATGGCCTGCTTGGCGACCGGCTCCGTCGGCTCTCCCTCTTGCGTCCAGCGGGAGACATGGCGCGAGACGTCGTGGTTGGAGAAGCTCCAGCAGGGCCAGCCTTCCGGCGCCTTGGCGAAGAAGCGGCTGATGCGGCTGGAGAAGTGCTCCGCCGTCTGGTCGGGGCCGAGGAACTCGAAGGAATAGGCCATGTGCAGGCGGTCATCGCCGGTGGTGTACTCGGCCATGATGTCGATCTGCCGGCCCATCTCGCCGACCTCGCCGACCATCATGCGGGCGTCGTACTTGTCTGTCAGCGCGCGCAGGCGGCCGAGGATGGCGATGTTCTCCGGCTGGGTCTTGGAATAGAGCTGGTCCTGCGCCTCGTAGGGGTTCACCGGGAATTTTTTCCAGTCCGACGGCGGGTTATCCCGCAGCTGGGCGTCGTGGACGTAGAAGTTCACCGTGTCGAGGCGGAAGCCGTCGACACCCTTCTTCAGCCAGAACTCCATCGTCTCGAGCAGGGCATCCACCGTCTCCTCGTTGTGGAAGTTGAGGTCGGGCTGCTCTTTCAGGAAATTGTGCAGGTAATATTGCTTGCGGCGCGGGTCGAACTCCCACGCCGAGCCGCCGAAGATCGACAGCCAGTTGTTCGGCGGGCTGCCGTCGCGCTGCGGGTCGGCCCAGACGTACCAGTCGGCTTTGGGATTGTCGCGGCTGGAGCGGCTCTCCTCGAACCACGGATGCTCGATCGAGGAATGCGAGAGCACCTGGTCGATGATGACCTTGAGGCCGAGCTCATGGGCGCGGGCGACCATGGCGTCGAAATCCTCCATCGTGCCGTAGAGGGGGGAGACGCCGGTGTAGTCGGAGACGTCATAGCCCATGTCGGCATCGGGGGAGGTGAAGAAGGGCGAGAGCCAGATGGCATCGACCCCGAGGGAGGCGACGTGATCGAGCCGCGAGGTGATGCCCGGCAGGTCGCCGATGCCGTCGCCGTTGCTGTCTTGATAAGAGCGCGGGTAGATCTGGTAGATCACCGCGTCACGCCACCATTCACGCATGTCTCGTCCCTCGGGCCTGGGCGCCCTTATGCAAAGGTTCACCTGAAAATACCTGTCACCGGCCGGGGCCGGGTATTCGGGCACCTTTACCGCGCCAGAATCGAGCCTCAACCCCCCGGATATGCATGACCGGCTTACCGCGACGTCATTGCCAGATGCTTGCCGCCGGATTAGCCTTTTCCCCGGAGCGCCGGCACCGGCCGGCGGGGAGGATCATATGGCGCTGGATGCGAAAGCCGGCACCGCCACGGCGCTGAAGGCCGAGGGCCTTGTCAAGAGCTACGGGGGCCTCAAGGTCCTCCATGATATCGACATCGAGATCGGTTCTGGCGAGTTCCTTGTGCTGGTCGGGCCGTCGGGCTGCGGCAAGTCCACCCTGCTCAACTGCATCGCCGGGCTGGAGGAGATTTCCGGCGGCCAGCTCTGGATCGACGGGCGCGACGTGACCGGCGAGCCGCCGAAGGACCGCGACATCGCGATGGTCTTCCAGAGCTACGCGCTCTACCCGACCATGACCGTCGCCCAAAACATCGGTTTCGGGCTGAAGATCCGCCGGGTGCCGAAGGCCGACGCCGAGGCGAAGATTCGCGAGGTCGCGGGCCTGCTGCAGATCGACCATCTGCTCGACCGTCTGCCGGCCCAGCTTTCCGGCGGGCAGCGCCAGCGGGTGGCGATGGGCCGGGCGCTGGTGCGAGAACCGGCGCTATTCCTCTTCGACGAGCCGCTGTCGAACCTCGATGCCAAGCTGCGGGTGGAGATGCGGGCCGAGATCAAGCGCATTCATGAGGCGACCGACGCGACCATTGTCTATGTCACCCACGACCAGATCGAGGCGATGACGATGGCGACCCGCATCGTGGTGCTGAAGGGCGGCCATGTGCAGCAGATCGGCACGCCGGAAGAGATCTACGACCGGCCCGCCAACACCTTCGTGGCCGATTTCATGGGCGCCCCGCCGATGAACCTGGTGCCCGCCCGCGTGGTCCCCGGCGGCCTGGCGCTGGGCGACGCGCATCTGGCGATGGAGCTGCCTGTCAGCACGCCGGAAGAGGTGATCCTGGGGATCAGGCCGGAGCATCTGTCGCTCGCCAGCGGCGAGGGCGACCTGCGGCTGACGGCAAAGATGATCGAGAACACCGGGGCCGAGGCCTATGTGACCTTCGATCTCGGCGAGGGCCGCCTGATCGCCCGCCTGCCGGGCCGGATGCGCGAGACACCGGGGCAGGAGATCGCCCTCGATGTCGCGCGCGGCGGGCTCTGCCTGTTCGACAAGGAGACGGGCGCGCGGCTTTAGGCCGGCGCCCGCGCCGCGGTGACGTAGTTTACCGAAAGGTCGCGGCCCGACAGGCGCCATTGCCAGCTGAGCGGGTTGAAGACCATGCCCGTGCGGTCCACCGGCTCCATCCCGGCGCCGCGGAGCAGATCGTAGAGCTCGTCGGGCGTGATGAACTTACGCCAGTCATGTGTGCCCTTGGGCAGCCAGCGCATCACATGCTCGGCGCCCACGATCCCCATCATGAAGCTCTTGGGGTTGCGGTTGAGCGTGGAGCAGATGTGCAGGCCGCCGGGCTTGAGCAGCGCGCGGCAGGCGGCGAGATAGCTCGCCGGGTCAGGCACATGCTCGACCACCTCCATGTTGAGCACCACGTCGAATGTCTCGCCGGCCGCCGCCAGCTCTTCCGCCGTGCTCACCCGGTAGTCGATGTCCAGCCCGGATTCGCGAGAATGCACCTCCGCTACGGGAATGTTGCGCGGGGCAGGGTCGACGCCCACCACCTCGGCGCCAAGGCGCGCCATGGGTTCGCAAAGCAGCCCGCCGCCGCAGCCGATATCGACAAGGCGCAGGCCCGCGAAGGGGCGCTCGCCGCCGAGATCACGGTCGAATTCCGCCGCGATCTGGGTGGTGATGTAGTCGAGCCGCACCGGGTTGAGCATGTGCAGCGGCTTGAACTTCCCCTCCGGGTCCCACCATTCTGCGGCCATGGCCTCGAATTTCGCGATCTCGCCCGGGTCGGTGACCGAGGCGAGGGCGGCGGGGGCAGGGGTGTCGTCTGGCATTTCATCTCCTTCGCCCGTGGTGCGGCGGCTCGGGGCATTATATAGGCTGTAGCATGGACAGGACAGCGGTTCACAGGCGCGGCTGCGCGCATCTCTACCCTCCGGCCGAGCCGTTCGACACGCGCATGCTAGATGTCGGCGACGGCCACCAGATCTATGTCGAGCAATGCGGCAACCCCGACGGGCTGCCGGTCGTCGTGTTTCATGGCGGGCCGGGCGGCGGCTGCTCGCCGGCCATGCGCCGCTATTTCGATCCGCGGAAGTACCGGATCGTCCTGTTCGATCAGCGCGGCTGCGGCCGCTCGCGCCCCCATGCCAGCGTCGAGGCGAACACGACCTGGCATCTGGTGGCGGATATCGAGCTGATCCGCGAGACGTTTGGCATCGACGCCTGGATGGTCTTCGGTGGCTCGTGGGGCGCGGCGCTCGGCCTGATCTATGCGCAGGCCCATCCCGATCGGGTGCGCGCGCTGGTGTTGCGCGGTGTGTTCGTGATGAGCCAGCGCGAGCTTGACTGGTTCTATGGCGGCGGCGCCGGGCAGTTCTGGCCCGAACTCTGGGCCCGATTTCAGGGCGCTATCCCCGAAGAGGAGCGCGGCGATCTCATCGAGGCCTATGCCCGCCGCCTGTTCTCCGGCAACGCGGCGCAGGAGCTGCGCTACGCCCGTGCGTGGGCAGAGTGGGAGAATGCGCTGGCCTCGATCGACAACGACGGGCCGGGCGGCGAGAGCCCGGCGGATTATGCCCGCGCCTTCGCCCGGCTGGAGAATCACTACTTTCGCAACAAGGGCTTCCTCAGTGACGAGCAGCAGGTGCTGGACCGGATGGAGCGCATTGCCCACATTCCCGGCGTCATCGTGCAGGGCCGATACGACATGATCTGCCCTCCGCATTCGGCCTTCGCGGTCGCCTCGCGCTGGCCGAACGCCCGGCTGGTGATGGTGCCCCGCGCCGGGCACGCACTGTCGGAGCCGGGGATCAGCGCGGAGCTGATCCGCGCGACAGACCGGCTCGCGGAAGGCTGACTTGCTCCCTGCCGCGCTTGCGATAGGGTGTGGCCCATGAGCCAGAGGACATTCACCAGACGAGGCCTGCTGCGCACCGGCGCTGCCGCGGGGCTGCTCGTGGCGACGGGCACCGCGCTGGCAGCGCAATCGCGCGGCGGCGTGCTGCGCATGGCGCTACCCGGTGAGGCGCTGGAGCTGGTCGCGCGCAGGGCCGCCTTCGACTGCCTGACGGAAATCGCCTCGGGCGGCGAGCTGACGGGCGAGCTGGCCGAAAGCTGGGAGCCGTCGGAGGGCGCGCAGGTCTGGACGATCGCGCTCCGCCGCGGCGTGCGGTTCGAGGACGAGACGCCCTTCACCGCTGCCGATGTGCTGCGCAGTTTCGAGGCGAGCGCCGTGCTGGCCCCGGCGCTGGAGAGCATGCGCGCCCTTGGCCCGCACCGGCTGGAGCTGCGGCTGACGGCGCCCGACCCGAACCTGCCCTTCCTGCTGGCCGATCCCGACCTCGCCATCGTGAGCGCGACGGGCGGCGGCACCGGGCTGTATCGCTACGGCGAGAGCGCACCGGACGGCCCGGTCGTGCTGGTCCGCGTGCCCACGCATTACAAGGACGGCCGCGCCGGCTGGTTCGACCGGGTCGAGCTGACCATGGCCGAGGCCGACGAGGAGCGCGCGGCGCTGTTGGAGGCCGGCGCCGTGGATGCCGCTTGCCGGACGGCGGAAGAGGGCCTGTCCATCGCCATCGCCACCCCCGCTGCGATTGGCCGCGGGCTGGCCCGGCCGGCTGCGTCCGACGGCACGCTCGAAGGGGAGAGCGGGCGGATCGCGGAGCGGTGGTGGTACGCCTGAGCGCCTAGCCGCCACTCGTCGCGCCCTTGCAGGCGCGCCTCGTCTCTCACCGCTCTTGCCAAGCAGGCCCCGCCCGCCTATATGCCTCTCAACAGCGGCGCGCTGGTCTCCACCCCCGGCGCCCACCGAACCTTCCGACGGGCCGCTGGCCCGTTTTTTTGTGTCTGGAGCACCCCGAAGGAGCCCCGAACATGTCTGATCTCGTCGCCAAGGCCGCCATCGACCAGCGCGTTGCCTCCATTGTCCGCCCCGTGGTGGAAGATATGGGATTCGAACTGGTGCGTGTCCGCCTGCTCGGTGGCAAGAACCAGACCCTGCAGATCATGGCGCAGCGCCCCGATGGCACCATCGAGGTTGAGGATTGCGCCACGATCTCGACCGCCGTCTCCGCGGTGCTCGATGTCGAAGACCCGATTCTCGATGCCTATTCGCTGGAGGTCTCCTCCCCCGGCATCGACCGGCCGCTGACCCGGCTGAAGGATTTCGACCAGTGGCAAGGCTATGTCGCCAAGCTCGAAACCAACGAGCTGATCGACGGCCGCAAGAAATTCCGCGGCACGCTGGCCGGCACCGAGGGTTCCGAGGTGCTGATCGAGATCGACGAGGGCACCATCGGCCTGCAATTCGACTGGCTCGCCGATGCCAAGCTCGTTCTGACGGACGAGCTGATCCGCGAAGTGCTCAAGGGCCGCAAGGATGGGGGTCTCATCAACGAGGCCCAGTTCGACGAGGTCGAGACCATTCTCGACAGTGACGATGACGCCGACGGGGACAAGCCCCGGGCGCAGAACCAGGAGTAAGCCTCAATGGCCATCACATCCGCCAACCAGCTGGAGCTTCTGCAGACGGCCGAGGCCGTCGCGCGCGAGAAGATGATCGACCCCGGCCTCGTCGTCGAGGCGATGGAGGAGAGCCTCGCCCGGGCCGCGAAAAGCCGCTACGGCGCCGAGATGGACATCCGCGTCGCCATCGACCGGAAGACCGGCCGCGCCACCTTCACCCGCGTGCGCACCGTGGTGGAGGACGAGGAGCTCGAGAATTACCAGGCCGAGATGACGGTCGAGCAGGCCAAGCAATTCCTGGCCGATCCCAAGGTGGGCGACACCTATACCGAGGAAGTGCCCCCGGTGGAGCTGGGCCGCATCGCCGCGCAGAGCGCCAAGCAGGTCATCCTGCAGAAGGTGCGCGAGGCCGAGCGTGACCGTCAGTACGAAGAGTTCAAGGACCGCGCCGGCACGATCATCAACGCCGCCGTTAAGCGCGAGGAATACGGCAACCTGATCGTCGATGTCGGCGCCGGGGAAGCCATCCTGCGCCGCAACGACAAGATCGGCCGCGAAAGCTACCGCCCGGGCGACCGCATCCGCTGCTACATCAAGGATGTGCGCCGCGAAGTGCGCGGCCCGCAGATCTTCCTCAGCCGCACGGCGCCGGAATTCATGGCCGCTCTCTTCAAGATGGAAGTGCCGGAAATCTACGAGGGCATCATCGAGATCAAGGCCGTCGCCCGTGACCCGGGCAGCCGCGCCAAGATCGCCGTCATCTCCTACGACAACAGCATCGACCCGGTCGGTGCCTGCGTGGGTATGCGCGGCTCCCGCGTGCAGGCCGTCGTGAACGAGCTGCAGGGCGAGAAGATCGACATCATCCCGTGGAACGAGGACGTGCCGACCTTCCTCGTCAACGCGCTGCAGCCCGCCGAGGTGAGCAAGGTCGTGTTCGACGAGGATGCCGAGCGCATCGAGGTCGTCGTGCCGGAAGAGCAGCTCAGCCTCGCCATCGGTCGCCGCGGCCAGAACGTGCGCCTCGCCAGCCAGCTCACCAACCTCGACATCGATATCATGACCGAGGAAGAAGAGAGCAAGCGCCGCCAGGCCGAGTTCGAATCGCGCACCAAGCTGTTCATGGACACGCTCGATCTCGACGAGTTCTTCGCGCAGCTGCTCGTGGCCGAGGGCTTCACCAACCTCGAAGAGGTCGCCTATGTCGATCTCGACGAGCTTCTGGTGATCGACGGTGTCGATGACGATACAGCCGCCGAGCTGCAGGCCCGTGCCCGCGACCATCTGGAAGCGCTGAACAAGGCCGCGCTCGACCGTGCCCGCGAGCTGGGCGCCGAAGACAGCCTGATCACCTTCCCCGGCCTGACACCGGTGATGATCGAAGCGCTGGCGAAGGACGGCGTGAAGACGCTGGAAGACTTCGCCACCTGCGCCGACTGGGAGCTTGCCGGCGGCTGGACGACCGTTGGCGGCGAGCGCGTGAAGGACGACGGCATCCTGGAGCCCTTCGAGATGAGCCTCGAAGAAGCGCAGGATCTGGTCATGACCGCCCGCGTGGCGCTCGGCTGGGTCGACCCCGAAGAGCTGGCCCGTGCCGAGGCCGAGGCGGCCGAGGGCGAGCCTGCGGCCGAAACGGAAGAAGAGGCGTAACCACAGCATGAGCCGCGGCGGGCGAGACAAGGACAGGGACGAGCCCGAGCGGCGCTGTATCGTCACCGGTGAGACGGGGCCGGCATCCGGCCTCGTCCGCTTCGGCATCTCGCCCGATGGCGTGGTGGTGCCCGATGTGCTCGGGCGCCTGCCCGGGCGGGGCATGTGGGTGACCGCTGACCGCACCATCCTGGAGAAGGCCAAGGCCGGGCAATTCGCCCGCTCGGCCAAGCAACAGGTGCAGATTCCCGACGGATTGGTCGATGAAGTCGAGAGGCAGCTTGCACGCCGCGTCATTGACCTTATATCACTCGCTCGAAAGGCAGGCCTCGCGGTTTGCGGATTCGAGAAGGTGAAGACCGCCCTGGAGAAAGGCGGGACGCGCGTTCTCCTGCAGGCCTCCGACGGGTCGGAGCGCGGAAAAACCAAGCTCTGGACTCCAACGGGAGCCCGATATTTCGGTTGTTTGACCTCATCTGAATTGGGTTTGGCTTTCGGCCGTCAATCTGTGATACATGGCGCGCTCGCATCTGGCGCCCTGAGTGACCGTGTTGTAGAGGAAGCCGCGAAACTCCGCGGCATGCGAGAGATCTCGGGGGCGCCGATCGCCGCCGGAAAGGACAAAGAAGTTTGATGAGCGATACCGACGGCAAAAAGCCTCTTGGGCTGCGTGGTTCTGGTTCCCGGCCGGGAAATGTGAAGCAAAGCTTCAGCCATGGCCGCACCAAGAACGTCGTTGTGGAAACCAAGCGCAAGCGCGTCGTGGTTCCCAAGCCGGGGGCCGCTAACGTTCCGCAAAGCAGCGCCGCCGTCAGCGGCGACCCGAAGCGGCGCCCGCAAGGCATTTCCGAGGTCGAGCTGGAGCGCCGCATGAAGGCGCTCGCGATGGCCCGTGCCCGCGAATCCGAAGAAGCCGAGAGGCGCGCTGCCGAGGAGAAGGAGCGCGCCGAAGAGCGTGAGCGTCGCCGCGCCGAGGCCGAGGCCAAGGAGCGCGAAGAGCGCGAGCGCGAAGAAGCGCTGAAGGCCCGGGCCGAGGAAGAGGCGCGCGCCAAGCGCGAAGCCGAAGAGGCCAAGAAGCCCAAGCGTGCCGCCGAGCCCGCCGCCAACAGCGCGTCGCCCGCCGATGCTCAGGCCGCGGCCCAGCAGGCCGAGGACCGCCGCGGCGCCGGTGGCGCCCGCAAGCCCGACCGTGACACCCGCGATGCCCGTGGCGACAAGAACGCCGGCCGCCCGAAACCGGGCCGCGCCGACGACAATCGCCGCACCGGCAGGCTCACGCTGAACCAGGCGCTGGGCGAAGGCGATGGCCGCCAGCGCAGCCTCGCCGCCATGAAGCGCAAGCAAGAGCGTGCCCGCCAGAAGGCGATGGGCGGCTCTGGCGAGCGCGAGAAGGTGACGCGCACCGTTCAGGTGCCGGAAGCCATCATGGTGGGCGAGCTGGCCAACCGGATGTCGGAACGCGTGGCCGATGTGGTCAAGGCGCTGATGAACAACGGCCTGATGGTCACCCAGAATCAGACGATCGACGCGGATACCGCCGAGCTCGTGGTCGAGGAATTCGGCCACAAGGTGCAGCGCGTGTCGGATGCCGACGTCGAGCAGGTCATCGATTCGGTCGAGGACAAGCCGGAAGACCTCGTCTCCCGCGCCCCTGTCATCACGATCATGGGCCACGTCGACCACGGCAAGACCTCGCTGCTCGACGCGATCCGCAAGGCCAATGTCACCGCGGGCGAAGCCGGCGGGATCACCCAGCACATCGGCGCCTACCAGGTGAAGGCGCCGAACGGCGACCTGCTGACCTTCCTCGACACGCCCGGCCACGCCGCCTTCACCTCCATGCGGGCCCGTGGCGCGCAGGTGACGGATATCGTGGTACTGGTGGTGGCGGCGGACGACGCCGTGATGCCGCAGACGATCGAGGCGATCAATCACGCGAAAGCGGCCAAGGTGCCGATGATCGTGGCGATCAACAAGATCGACAAATACGAGGCCAATGCCGAGAAGGTCCGCACGGATCTGCTCATGCACGAGGTCGTCGTCGAGAAGATGTCTGGCGATGTGCAGGATGTCGAAGTCTCCGCCGTTTCCGGCAAGGGCCTCGACGAGCTGCTGGAAGCCATCGCGCTGCAGGCCGAAGTGCTTGAGCTGAAGGCCAACCCGAAGCGCAGTGCCTCTGGCGCCGTGATCGAAGCGCAGCTCGACGTGGGCCGTGGCCCGGTCGCGACCGTGCTCATCCAGAACGGCACGCTGAAAACCGGTGACATCTTCGTCGTCGGTGAGAAGTGGGGCAAGGTTCGTGCGCTGATCAACGATCAGGGCGAACGCGTGAAGGAAGCCGGCCCGTCGGTTCCCGTCGAGGTGCTTGGCCTCAACGGCACGCCCGAGGCGGGCGACGTGCTCAACGTCGTCGAGACCGAGGCGCAGGCCCGCGAGATCGCTGAATACCGCGAGAACGTCTCGAAGGAGAAGCGCGCTGCCGTTGGCGCCGCGACGACCCTCGAGCAGCTCATGCAGAAGGCGAAGGACGACAAGAACGTCGCCGAGCTTCCGATCCTCGTGAAGGCCGATGTGCAGGGCTCTGCCGAAGCGATCGTGCAGGCGCTCGAGAAGATCGGCAACGAAGAGGTGCGGGTGCGCGTCGTGCATTCGGGCGTCGGCGCCATCACCGAAAGCGACATCGGCCTCGCCGAAGCCTCCGGCATTCCGGTGATCGGCTTCAACGTGCGCGCCAATGCACCGGCCCGGAACGCGGCCAACCAGAAGGGCGTGGAGATCCGCTACTACTCGGTGATCTACGACCTGGTCGACGATGTGACTGCGGCGGCCTCTGGCCTGCTGAAAGACGAGGTGCGCGAGCACTTCATCGGCTACGCGACGATCAAGGAGGTCTTCAACGTCTCCAACGTCGGCAAGGTCGCTGGCTGTCTCGTCACCGAAGGGGTGGCCCGCCGCTCGGCCGGTGTGCGCCTGCTGCGCGACGACGTGGTGATCCACGAAGGCACGCTGAAGACGCTCAAGCGCTTCAAGGATGAAGTGCCCGAGGTGATCTCTGGCCAGGAGTGCGGCATGGCGTTCGAGCGGTACGAAGATATCCGCGCCGGTGACGTCATCGAGATCTTCGAGCGCGAGACGGTCGAACGCTCGCTCTGATCGGAGCGAACCAGACAGCAAAAGGGCGGCCCTCGGGGCCGCCCTTTTTGCTTGATGCTGTCGTGTGTGCTGGCGTTGCGAGGCCCGGAAACCAAGAGCCCGGAAACGCAAAAGGGCGCTGCAGTGCAGCGCCCTCTCGCAATGGGATCAGCGCTTAGTGCGCCGTGAGTTCTGCCTTGGCAGCGACGGGACGGCCTTCGTAGAGACGGTCATCCACGCGAACTACCATCTTGCCATCGGCAAGTTGCTTCACCAGCAGTCCCTGAACGGACACGCAGCTCCCAAGAGTAATTGTCTTCAGCATTTTCTCTCTCCCGCCCCAAACCCAAGTTAACGGTATGCCTACTTAGCCACGTTTTCGACAAAATTGCGATACTTTTTTGACACTTGTGAAAACTTCAGCAGCTGCTGCTTTTACAGCCAGTCCCGAAGGAGGGGGATGAGCGGGATATCTGCCGGTGGCATGGGATATTTGCTCAGGTCCTTCGCAGATGCCCATTTCAGCACCTGGCCTTCGCGTGGTTGGGGCGTGCCCTCCCACCGGCGGCACGCAAAGAGTGGCATCAAAAGATGAAAATCTGGATAAGAGTGCGAGGCGAAGGTCAGGGGCGCGAGGCACGAATCCCAGGTCTCGATCCCCAGTTCTTCGTGCAATTCGCGAATCAGCGCGGCCTCGGGTGTCTCGCCTGGCTCGACCTTGCCGCCGGGAAATTCCCAAAGCCCGGCCATGCTTTTGCCCTCGGGTCGCTGGGCCAGCAGCACCCGGCCATCGACATCGATCAGTGCGACGGCCGAGACGAGGACGACCTTGGTCATCGGGCGGCCACGAATTCCGCGCGGAATTCGGAACGGAAATCGCGCGATTTCCGGCACCCGGTTCCGCCGCAGTGCAGCATCACGAGCGGTAGTCCGCGTTGATCTCGATGTAGCGCTTCGTCAGGTCGCAGGTCCACATGGTGGCTGTACCGCTGCCGAGGCCAAGGTCCGCGCCGATCACCAGCTCCTGGCGCTTCATGTACTCGGCGCCCAGCTCCTCGCGGTACTCCGGCGAGACCCAGCCCTTCTCGGCCACCATGATGTCGCCGAAGCTCACCGACAGCTTGTCGCGATCCGCAGCCGCGCCAGACTTGCCGACGGCCATCACGATGCGGCCCCAGTTCGGGTCCTCGCCGGCGACCGCCGTCTTCACGAGCGGCGAGTTGGCGATGGCGAGCGCCACCTTGCGGGCGTCGTCGTCATTCTCGGCGCCGGTGACGCGAACCTCGACGAACTTCGTGGCCCCCTCGCCGTCCTTCACCACCTGGTGTGCAAGGTCGAGCATAACCGCCTCCAGCGCATCGGCGAAGGCGGCAGAGCCCTCCACGTCCACGCCAGAGGCGCCGGTGGCGGCGCAAAGCAGGGTGTCGGAGGTGGATGTGTCGCTGTCCACCGTAATGCAGTTAAAGGTGCGATCCGTCAGCTGGCCGAGCAGCTCCTGCAGGGCGGGCTGGGCAATCTCCGCATCCGTGAAGATGTAGACCAGCATCGTCGCCATGTCGGGCGCGATCATGCCGGAGCCCTTGGCGATGCCGGCGATCTTCACCTGTTGGTCGCCCACTTCCACCGTGGCGCTGGCGCCCTTGGGGAATGTGTCGGTCGTCATGATGGCGCGGGCGGCCTCGTCCAGCGCGCCCTCGTGCAGCGCCTCGGTCAGCTCACCCAGCTTGGCGCTGATGCGCTCATGGGGAAGCTTTTCGCCGATCACGCCGGTGGAGGCGGTGAAGACACGCCCCGCGTCGATGCCCGTCACCTCGGCCACGGCGGCACAGAGCGCCTGCACGGCTTCGACCCCGGCGCGGCCGGTGAAGGCATTGGAATTGCCCGAATTCACGAGAAAGGCGGCGCGGCCCGAAGCCGCGCCGCCCGTCTTTTCCTGGCAGTCGAGCACGGGGGCCGAGCGGGTGGCGGAGCGTGTGTACACTCCCGCCACCGCCGTGCCCTCGGCCAGCTCGGCCAGCATCACATCCGTCCGCCCCTTGTAGCGCACCCCCGCCGCGCCGGCGGCAAGGCGCACGCCCGCGATGGGCGGCAGGGCCGGAAACGCGGCGGGCGCCAGAGGCGAGACGGGGCCGGCCATTACTCTTCCAGCAGCGACAGGTCGCCGAGGACGGCGGGGTCGTAGGTGCCGGGCTCGGGACGCTCGACTTCGGCGCCTTCGGTCAGCTCGGTGAGGTAGCTGTTGATGGCTTCCTCCTGCAGCTGCGCCTCGATCTCGCCGGCGACCTCGTCATAGGCCGGCGGCTCCTGCTCGCGCGTCTCGTTCAGCTGGATGACATGCCAGCCGAACTGCGACTCGACGGGGCCGGAGACCTCGCCCACGTCCAGCGTCTCGACGGCGGCCTGGAAAGGCTCGACCATCATGCCGGCGCTGAACCAGCCAAGGTTGCCGCCCGCAGCACCTGACCCCGGGTCCTGGCTGAGCTCGGTGGCGAGGGCCGCGAACTCTTCGCCGGCCTCGATGCGCGCGATCACGTCGGCGGCTTCTTCCTGGGTTTCGACCAGGATGTGGCTGGCGTTGTATTCCAGCGCCCCGCCCTCTTCGCTGGCGAAGGCTTCGTCATAGGCGGCGCGCACGGCGTCTTCCGAGACGGCGGTCTCGAGGTATTCCGTCAGCGCTTCGCCGGCCATCAGCGAGCGGCGCTGATTTTCCAGCGCGATGGTCACGCGGGCCGGTTCGTCGCTCATCGTGGCGGCGAGGGCCTGTTGCTGGATCAGCTGGGTGAGCACGCCGTCGAACAGCACGTCGGGCGGCAGCTGCTGGTATTGCTGCGGCAGCTGGCTCTTGGCGATGATCATCTGGCCGAGCGTGATGTCGACGCCGTCGACACTGGCCACCACGGTATCGGCGGAGACATCCATCTCGCTGGCCGTGTCGACCGTCCCGGCATCGGCGCCGTCGGATTCCTCCGTCGCCATGTCTTCCGTCTGGTCGTCCTGCGCGGTGAGCGGGGCCGCAAGGCCGAGGCTCAGCAGGAGGGTCGCGAGTGCGGTTGTCTGCTTCAACATAGAGTGTTCCTTCCCTGGCCGGGTTGGCCCCGGCGTTGACACTTCTCAGGCTGCCCCTTACATCGCCCGATGTTGGGCCGAAGGCAGGAGGAGCCGCGATCGCGGCCCGTTCTATGCCTCCCCCCTTGAGGCGGCAACCAACCTCCTCGTGAAAGTTCTGACGGCAGGGATCACGACATGCTGGGCATTCCGACGCTGGCCAAAAAGGTCTTCGGCACTCCGAACGATCGTATGGTGAAAGCCGTGCGCCCATTGGTCGAGAAGATCAATGCGCTCGAGCCAGAGTTCGAAAAGCTCACCGACGATGGCATAAAGCAGAAAACCGCCGAGCTGGCCGAGCGCGCGAAGAACGGCGAAAGCCTCGACGCGCTTCTGCCCGAGGCCTTCGCCAATTGCCGCGAGGCGGCGCGCCGCGCCCTTGGCCTGCGCGCCTTCGACACGCAGCTCGTCGGCGGCATCTTCATGCACCAGGGCAATATCGCCGAGATGAAGACCGGCGAGGGCAAGACGCTCGTCGCCACCTTCCCGGCCTATCTGAACGCGCTGTCCGGCAAGGGCGTGCATATCGTCACGGTCAACGATTACCTCGCCCGCCGCGACGCGGAATGGATGAGCAAGGTCTATGCCCAGCTCGGCATGACGACCGGCGTCGTCTATCCGCAGCAGCCGCAGGGCGAGAAGAAAGAGGCCTACCAGGCCGATGTCACCTACGCGACGAACAACGAGCTCGGCTTCGACTATCTGCGCGACAATATGAAGGCGCAGCTGAGCGACATGATGCAGCGCGGGCATAACTTCGCCATCGTCGACGAGGTGGATTCGATCCTCATCGACGAGGCGCGCACCCCGCTCATCATCTCGGGCCCCGCGCAGGACCGCAGCCAGCTCTACCAGGAAATCGATGCCTTCATTCCGCGCCTGACCGAAGAGCATTTCGAGCTCGACGAGAAGCAGCGCAACGTGACCTTCACCGACGAGGGCAACGAAGCGCTCGAAGTGATGCTGGCCGAGGCCGGCCTGCTGCCCGACGGGCAAAGCCTCTACGATCCCGAAAGCACGACGCTGGTTCACCACGTGAACCAGGCGATCAAGGCGCACCGGCTGTTCCAGAAGGATCAGCATTACATCGTGCGAAACGACGAGATCGTGCTGATCGACGAATTCACCGGCCGCATGATGCAGGGCCGCCGCCTCTCGGACGGCCTGCACCAGGCGATCGAGGCGAAGGAAGGCGTGAAGATCCAGCCGGAGAACACGACCCTCGCCTCCGTCACCTTCCAGAACTACTTCCGCCTCTACGAAAAACTTTCGGGCATGACCGGCACTGCCGTCACCGAGGCCGAAGAATTCATGGAGATCTACAAGCTCGGCGTGGTGGCCATCCCCACCAACCGTCCCATCGCCCGCGCCGACGATCACGATCAGGTCTACCGCACCGCCCGCGAGAAGACCCTCGGTATCATCGAAGAGATCAAGAAGGCCCACCAGAAGGGCCAGCCGATCCTCGTCGGCACTACCTCCATCGAGAAATCCGACCAGCTGTCGAAGCTGCTGGAAGGCGAAGGCATCCCGCACAACGTGCTCAATGCCCGCGAGCACGAGCGCGAGGCGCATATCATCGCCGAGGCCGGCAAGCCGGGCACCGTGACCATCGCCACCAACATGGCGGGCCGCGGCACCGACATTCAGCTCGGCGGCAACACCGACATGAAGGTGATGCAGGCGCTGGAAGCCGACCCCGAGGCCGACCCCGAGGCGCTGCGC
The DNA here is from genome assembly GCF_054353345.1 of Pseudoroseicyclus sp. H15. Lineage (NCBI taxonomy): Bacteria > Pseudomonadati > Pseudomonadota > Alphaproteobacteria > Rhodobacterales > Paracoccaceae > Pseudoroseicyclus > Pseudoroseicyclus sp. H15. Next base: position 162,024 of record NZ_JBTHJE010000001.1, on the reverse strand, counting down.
GCCCAGGCCGAGGCCGAGGTGAAGAGCGACAAGGAAAAGGTGCTGGCCTCCGGCGGCCTGTTCGTGCTCGGCACCGAGCGGCACGAAAGCCGCCGCATCGACAACCAGCTGCGCGGCCGCGCCGGCCGCCAGGGCGACCCGGGGCGGTCGGCCTTCTTCCTCAGCCTCGATGACGACCTGATGCGCATCTTCGGCTCGGAGCGGCTCGACAACATGCTGGGCAAGCTCGGCATGAAAGAGGGCGAGGCCATCGTGCACCCGTGGGTGAACAAGAGCCTCGAGCGCGCGCAGGCGAAGGTCGAAGGGCGCAACTTCGACATCCGCAAGCAGCTGCTCAAGTTCGACGACGTCATGAACGACCAGCGCAAGGCGATCTTCAGCCAGCGTCTGGAGATCATGGAAGCCGAGGACGTCTCTGAAATCACGCGCGACATGCGCCATCAGGTCATCGAAGACCTCGTTGCCGCCGCCATGCCGCCGCGCGCCTATGCCGACCAGTGGCAGACGGAGGCGCTGCAGCAGCAGGTGAAGGAGATCCTCGGCCTCGATCTGCCGGTGGTCGAGAAGGCCGCCGAAGAGGGGATCGACGATGTCGAGATCCGCGAATGGATCGAGACGGAGAGCGACAAGCTGATCGCCGAGAAGGAGGCCGCCTTCGGCGAAAGCACCTTCCGCGATCTGCGCAAGCAGGTGCTGCTGCAGACGATCGACGCCAAGTGGCGCGAGCATCTGCTGACGCTGGAGCATCTGCGCGCCGTCGTGGGCTTCCGCGGCTATGCTCAGCGCGACCCGCTGAACGAGTACAAGACCGAGGCCTTCCAGCTCTTCGGCACGTTGCTTGAATCTTTGCGCGCCGAAGTGACGCGCAAGCTCTCGGCCGTTCAGCCGATGAGCGAAGAGCAGCAGAAGCAGCTTCTGGCCCAGGTGATGGAACAGCGCCGCCGCATGGCCGCCGCTGGCGGGGCGAATGGCGCTGCGGGTGCTGCAGCTGCCGGTGGTGCCGCTGCGGCCCCCGCCGCTGCCCCGGCGATGGCCGGCGGCAATGGCGAGCAGCCGCAGGCCGGCACGCCGAAGCCGGGCTTCGACCCGGAGGATCAGTCGACCTGGGGCAACCCCGGTCGCAACGATCCCTGCCCCTGCGGATCGGGCCTGAAGTTCAAGCATTGCCACGGCAAATTCTGATCTGATTGGGGTGAAAGGTCGCCCTTTCGCCTGAATCGCGCCATCAAGACTCCTTGGCCGGGCCTCTTGGGGGCCACGGAACCTCGGCAGGTTTCCGCCTGAAACCGAAGTTTCGGGTCGGGGCCAATGAAACGGATTCGCAAATTCACCGTCGCCGCAGCGACCTTCGGGGCCGCGCTGGGGATCGGATTCCTGATGCAGAATCAGGATGCCGTTGCGGACCAAAGCGATGGCCAGGCGCCCCCCATCGAAGAGACCCGCGCCGCCGCCCCCATCGTCGTCGCCAGCATGGCGCCGGCCGCCGAGGCGCCGCTGCTGCGCCCCGCTGCCCCCGCCGCGACCTTGCCGCAGCCTGCCCCTGACCTCGCGGCGCCACTGCTCTACACAGCCTCCGCCGCCGCGCCCGATCTCCCCGTCATCCCGACCGTGGCTCAGGCCCCCGCCCACAGCCAACCCGGTCTGCTCCGCTCGCAGGCGGATGGCCCGCTCCTCCTCGCCGCTCTCGGCAACGTCATCAGCGATGCAGCCCCCAGCCCGCTGGCGCTGCCCGCTTGTGACACCACGCTTACCGCGAGCGCCGTGCCGGGGGCGCTGGTTGCACTCACCCTGATGGCCCCCTGCGACCCGGCAACCGCGGTGACCTTCCACCACCGAGGCATGATGTTTTCCGCCCTCACCGACGAGGCCGGCGGCCTCACGGTGACCGTCCCCGCCCTCGCAGAGCAGGCGGGCTTCATCGCCGAGCTGGCGGGTGGTCAAAGCGTCACCGCTTCTGCCGAGGTGCCCGACATCGGCGCCTACGACCGCGCCGTCCTGCAGTGGGAGGGCACGACCGGGCTGGAGCTGCATGCGCTGGAGTATGGCGCCGGCTATGACGATGCCGGCCATGTCTGGTGGGGCGCCCCGAGCGCCCTTGACGCCGCGCTGAAGGGCCGGGGCGGCTACATGACGGAGCTTGGCACCGAGACGCCCGAGCACGCCTATTTCGCCGAGATTTACACCTTCCCCACCGCCGACGCGGCGCCCGGGCAGGTGCATCTTTCCGTCGAGGCGATCATCACGCCCGACAATTGCGAGCGCGACATCTCGGCTCAGTCGCTGCAGCTGCGCCCCGGCGGCGCGCCCGCGGCGGTGGACCTGACGCTCACCGTACCGGGCTGTGACTCGCTCGGCGAATATCTGGTGTTGTCAAACATGCTGGAGGACCTGACACTCGCGGCGCAATGAGCCACCGCGAGAGCCGGACCTCTGCCATCCTCAGTTTCGGCGCGGCGGCCTTCGCCGCGCTGCTCTTTTGCGTGCCTGCCGCGGCGGAGGAGGTGACGCTTCGCGAGCCCGGCGGCGGCTTCGAGGTGTCCGGCGAGTTTTTGGGCTTCGACGGCGAGAACATCCGCGTCAACAGCCAGCTGGGCGAGATGACGCTCGCTTACGAAGGCATGGAATGCGAGGGCGCCTGCCCGGTGGCAGAGGGCTACGTGCCCACGCTGCGCCTCTCTGGCCCCGCCCGCCTGGCCGGGCTGATCCTGCCCGCGCTGATCGAGGCCTATGCGCGCGACCTCGGCGCCGCCGTCAGCCGCGAAGAGGCGGGCGATCTGGTGATCTACCGGCTGGAAGGGCCGGGGGCGATGGTGCTGTCGCTGCATTCCACGAGCACCGAGGATGGCTTCGCCGATCTGCTCGCGCATGAGGCCGACATGGCCCTGGCCGACCGCCCGTTGACCGAAATGGAGCTGTCGCTCGCCCGCGACGCCGGCCTTGGCCCGCTGGAGGAGGGGCGGCAGGTGATGATCCTGGCGCTCGACGCGCTGGTGCCTGTGGTCTTCTCCGGCCGGGCGATGGACAGGCTGGCGCTGCGCGACATCGTGCGCATCTATGCCGGCGAGCTGACCGATTGGGCCGATCTCACCCGCAGCACGGCGGTGCCCGGCCCGATCACCGCCTATCTGGCCGATGAGAGCGACGGGCAGGCGCAGCATTTCGTCACCGAGTTCCTGATGCGCAGCGGCCGCGGGCTGAGCCCCGAAGTGATCCGCCTTCCGACGGACGAGGTCGCGGCGGCCGTGGCGGCCGACCCGACGGGCATCGGCCTTGTGCCCTTCGAGGCCGTCGATCTGGCCCTGCCGCTGCAGATCTCCGGCCCCTGCGGTATCTCGCAACCGGCCGATCCGGCGAATATCCGCACCGAGGATTACCCGCTCACCCTGCCGCTGACGCTGAACATGCCGCGCCGGCTGCTGCACCCGAACCTTGCCGCCTTCCTCGCCTGGCTGGCCGAGCCGGAGGCGCAGCTGGTGCTGCGCCGCGCCGGGGTGATCGGGCAGGAGCCGGCGGAGATTCCGGTGGCCGAGCAGGGCGCCCGCTTCCTCGCCGCCATCGGCAATGCGGGGCTGGAGGTGCGCCTGTCGGACCTGCGCGGCATGGCCGATCTGCTCGGCCCCCGCACCCGGCTGTCGCCCACCTTCCGCTTCGACGAGGGCGGTGCTGTGCTCGACGGGCCGTCGCGCTCGTCGCTGCAGGTGCTGGCCCGCCGCATCGCCGCCGGGCGCTATGCCGGGCGCGAGCTGATGTTCGTGGGCTTTTCCGACAGGCTGGGCGCCGCCCCGACGAACCTGCAGCTCGCTGAAGAGCGTGCGGCGGCGGTGGAAGAGGCGCTGATCGCCGCGATGGGGGGCGAGGTGCCGGGCAACGTGACGCTGACCCATGCCGCACTGGGAGAAGTGCTGCCGGTGGCCTGCGACGACACGATCTGGGGGCGCGAGCGCAACCGGCGCGTCGAGCTATGGATGCGCTGAGCCAGCAGCCTCATCGGCCAGGATCTGTGCCAGCCCGGCCCGATAATCGGGATAGAGCAGTCGCACGCCCAGCTCGTCCTTGATGCGCGCGTTGCTGACGCGCTTCGATTCCGCATAGAAGCTGCGCGCCATCTCGCCCATCTCTGCCTCTTCGAACGGCGTCTCGGGCGGCGGCTCCATCCCAAGCAGCTTGGCCGCATAGGCGATCACCTCCTGCGGCGGGGCGGGTTCGTCATCGCAGACGTTGTAGATGCGCCCCGGCGCCGGTGCCGCGATCGACGCGGCGAGCACCTGGGCGATATCGTCCACATGGGTGCGGCTGAACACCTGGCCGGGCTTCACGATGCGGCGCGCCTTGCCCGAGCGAAGCTTGGCGAAGGGCCCGCGCCCCGGCCCGTAGATGCCGGCGAGGCGGAAGATATGGGGGGCGAGGCCCGGCACGGCGGCCCAGGCTTCTTCGGCCGCCACGCGCATTTCGCCCCGGCGGGTCGAGGGGCGGGCGGGCGTCTCCTCCGTCACCCAACCGCCGTCATGGTCGCCATAGACGCCTGTGGTGGAAAGGTAACCTGCCCACGCCAGCTCCGGCGCCTTGGCGGCGATCTCGGTGGAGAGGGCGTTCAGAACCGGGTCGCCCGCGTCATTCGGCCCAGCGGAGAGCAGCAGATGCGTGGCCTCGGCGAGGGCCGGGGCGATGTCTTTGCCCGGCCAGACCAGCGGCTCTGCCCCCGCTTCGGCGATGCTTCCGGCGCGGTCCTCATGACGGGTTGTGCCGATCACGCGCCAGCCCTCAGGCACGAGGCGGCGGGTGAGCGCGGCGGCGGAATAGCCGTGGCCGAAGACGAGAAGCGTGGTCATGAGAATGCCGGGGCTGAGATTGCGCCCCGTTCAAGAGGCCAGAACGGGGCGCTATGCTCAACTACAGTGGCCCCTGAGATGTCAGCCCCCAACCATCGAGGCAATCCGTCGCGGCCACGGACACAAAACGTGAACGCAAGGTTAATTGTCAAGGTTTCCGGCACAATTCGTCAGCTATTGCGCGGCGGGAGGCGCCGAGGGAACAGCCGCGCCAGCGTCGCGGAAGCGCTCCAGCTCGGCATAGGCATCCAGCGCCATGCCGCGGTAGGCGCGGAAATAGCGCGCCCGGCCGAAGCCACCGATGGCCGCGGCGCGCGAGCGGAAGGCTGCGTCTTCCTGCGCCAGCGTCCGGCGGATCGACGGGTCAACCCCCTCGCGCGAGGCGGCGGCGACGAGGGCCGCGTCGGTCGCGGGCACGCCGCCGGCATTCATGGCCGAGGGGTTGCCGCCGAGCGCGGCGACGGCGGCGGCATTGGGCTGCGGATCGGCAAGGTTGGTGCCGCCCGGCGTGGGCGGCGGCAGCGTGGCCACCTCGGGGATCACCAGCGGGTCGCCGGGCAGGACGGAGAATTCATCCGGCCCCGCCAGCCCATGGTCGAGCTGGTGCAGGCCCCCGCTGGCGCAGCCGGCCAGGCCGGTGAGAAGAATTGCCAGAACTGCCAGACGCATCTGCGGCCTCTCGGTTTTCGTTTTGGGGGGTTGTAGCCAAGCGGCGCCCCGCCGTCACCTTTGTTTCTTGCCGCGCGCCTTGCCGGCATTTTGCCGCCCGCTGTCACCGGTGAAGATCACCAGCCCGATCGCGCCGGCGAAGACGCCGATATCGGCGATGTTGAACGCGAAGGGATTCTCGATCCCGCAGCAGGAAACGTTGAGGAAATCGGCAACGGCGCCGTAGCGCAGCCGGTCGATGACATTGCCGAGCGCGCCGCCCACGAGCAGCCCGGCGGAGATGTTCACCCAGCGGCGCGACGGGTCACGCCAGACCCAGGAGAGCACCAGCACCGAGATTACCATGGCCAGGCCGATCAGCACCCAGCGCATGTCGAGGCCGGAGAACAGGCCGAAGTTCACGCCCCGGTTCCACGCCATGTGGAACGACAGGATCGGCGGCCAGACGTCGATGACGAGCTTGTCCTTCAGCCCCATGCCCTCGACGATGAGCAGCTTCGTCGCCTGGTCGAGCGCGATGAGGATGGCGGCGATGATCAGGGTCAGGCGCATGGGTCTTAATGCCGGAAATGGCGCATGCCGGTAAAGACCATGGCCAGCCCGGCCTCGTCGGCGGCGGCGATGACCTCGTCATCGCGCATGGCGCCGCCCGGCTGAATGACGCAGCTCGCGCCGGCCTCTGCCGCGGCGAGCAGGCCGTCGGCGAAGGGGAAGAAGGCATCCGACGCGACGGCCGCACCATGCGTCGGCAGAGCGGTCAGCCCCAGCGCTTCGGCCATGTCGGCGGCCTTGCGCGCGGCGATGCGGCTGCTGTCGACGCGGCTCATCTGCCCGGCGCCAATGCCGACGGTGGCCTGGCCCTTGGCATAGACGATGGCGTTCGATTTCACATGCTTCGCGACGCGCCAGGCGAAGAGCAGATCCATCATCTGCTCCTCGGTCGGGGCGCGCTTGGTGACGACCTTCAGATCTTCGCGGGTCAGCGTGCCGGTATCGCGGCCCTGCACGAGCATCCCGCCAGAGACCTGCCGGTAGGTCAGCGCCGGCTCCGACGGGTCGGGCAGGCCGCCCGTGGTGAGCAGGCGCAGGTTCTTCTTGGCGGCAAAGACCTCGCGGGCGGCCTCGGTGGCCGAGGGGGCGATGACGACCTCGGTGAAGATCTCGGTGATCGCCTTCGCCGTCGCCTCGTCGAGCTCGCCGTTCAGCGCCACGATGCCGCCGAAGGCCGAGGTGCGGTCGCAATCGAAGGCGCGGGCATAGGCGTCAGCCAGGCTGGCGCCATGCGCCACGCCGCAGGGGTTGGCGTGCTTGACGATCACGCAGGTCGGCTCGCCGGTGCCGAACTCGGCCAGCGCCTCGAAAGCGGCGTCGGTATCGTTGATATTGTTGTAGCTCAGCTCTTTGCCCTGCCACTGGCGCGCGGTGGCGACGCCGGGGCGGCTGGAGCCGGTGCGGTAGAAGGCGGCCTGCTGATGCGGGTTCTCGCCATAGCGCAGCGTCTGGGCCAGCGTGCCGGCAAAGGCGCGGCGGCGGGGCGTGTCCTCACCGATGGCGCCGGCCATCCAGGTGGAGACGGCGGCATCGTATTGAGCGGTGCGGGCATAGGCCGTCTGGGCGAGCCGCTTGCGGAAGGGCAGCGAGGTTCCGCCATTCTCCAGCTCCGCCAGCAGGGCTTCGTAATCCTGGGCATCGGTCACGACGGCCACATCAGCGTGGTTCTTTGCGGCGGCGCGGATCATCGCGGGGCCGCCGATGTCGATGTTCTCGATCACCTCGTCATAGCCGGCGCCGCGGGCGACCGTCTCTTCGAACGGGTAGAGATTGACGACCAGCAGGTCGATCATCGGGATGCCATGCTCCGCCGCCGCGGCCATGTGCCCCTCGTCGGAGCGCATCGCCAGCAGGCCGCCATGCACGCGCGGGTGCAGGGTTTTCACCCGGCCATCCATCATCTCGGGAAAATCGGTGACCTCGGAGACGTCGCGCACGTCGAGCCCGGCATCGCGCAGCGCCGCGGCGGTGCCGCCGGTCGAGAGCAGCTCGACCCCCTTCGCGGCGAGGGCTCGACCGAGATCAAGAAGGCCGGTCTTGTCGGATACGGAAAGCAGGGCGCGGGATACAGGGCGGATGTCGCTCAAGGGGGCCTCGATGTCAGTCGTCGTCATGGGCGGGGTCGTCGAGGGCGAGATCGCGCAGAGAGTCCGGCGTCTCGGTTGCCTTAGCGAGCGACCAGCGGATGCGCGTCGCATACGTCATAGCCCGGCCGGATAAAACCACCTGCATCGTGCTGCGCGGCTTCACCCGGGCGGAATCGAGATAGACCGACGGCTCCAGCCGCATCTCGGCATCGCCGGAATGACGGAACAGCCAGACCTCGCCGCTCTTCAGGGTGAGCGACACGGCGGTGCCGGCCATGTCGACCTCTGGGTCGACATCGGGGTGCAGGTGAAAGCGGATGGCCACGGGAATGCCCTGCAGGGATTGATCGTCCATCGCGCGGTCGAACCGGCGCTTGTCGGCATCCGACAGCGTGGTCAGCAGGTCTTCGCCCAGCAGCGAGCGGCCGTCGTACGAGAGGTCGAGGATGCGGGCATGGGTGAGCCCGTGCGTCTTTTGCCAGGCGTCGTGGCCGGCATTCAGGCGAAAGCGGTCGCCCAGATCTTCCAGCTCTACCGGCACCTTGCTGGGGCCGTCCTCCAGCACCTCGCGGCCCGTCTGCGCGCCGGTGCCGGCCACGAGCCGGGCGGAGGACCAGCCCTCGATGGCCAGCGTGGAATGGCTGGGCGTGGCGCGGCCCGCGCGGCGCCATTCGGGGCCGAAATTCGTGCCCGGCCCGCAATTGACGATGATCGGGCGGCGGCCGGAGGTCAGCTCGATGGCCAGCGTCGAGGCATGCGCCTCGGCGCCCGCGGCCCCGGTGGGCGGCGGCGCTGCATCGGCGATGAGCGTGGTGCGCCCCGCGGCGAGGCGGCCAAAGCCCATGGCCAGCCCCTCGCGCCGGCCGCGCACGCCAGAGGTGGCGAGGCCATGGTCGAGCCGCCCCTCCAGCCCGCGCCCGCCGCCGTGAAAGCGCGCGAGGGCGCCGTCGGCATGGCGCAGAGCGCGCAGCGTGGGGGCGATGCGCGCGATGGCCTCGTCGATCTCTGGCGGAGCGGGGGCTTCGGCCTCGGCCAGCGTCTGGCTGGCCCAGCCGAGAAGGGTGAAGACATCCAGCAGCTCTTCGGGGCAGCGCGACGGGATCTCGCCACCGGGGCCGACGAGCGACTTGGCTTCCCGCGCCAGCGCGGCGATGGCGGGGCTTGCCAGGCTGGTCATCCCCTCCAGCGACAGGGCGGCATGGATGAGGCCCGTCAGTGTTTCGATGCGGGGCAGGCCGGGCGGCGCGCTCTTCCAGCGGCGGGCGAGAAAGCGCGTCTGCCGCGAGAGCGAGGCATAGAAGGTCTCGGTCGCCTCGGCGCCCTGGCCCCGCAGCAGGAAGAGCGCGTGGTTGATCCAGCGGATCAGCCGCCGCCCCGCCAGCTCGGGCCTCCATCCCGGGCCGATGCCGTGACCATAGCGCTCGATCCATTCCCAGACCCAGGCCTGCGCCAGCCCGCGCGCCCGGCGGTCACCCACGGCAGCCAGATCGTCGAGCCAGGCACTGCCGTGGATATCTGCGGCATAGGGGGCGTCGCCCGCCTCGGCGACATCCCAGATCGAGGCGCCGGGCGCCGTGCTGATCTGTCCGGCGAAAAGGAAATTGCCCGCGATCAGCTGCCGGCCCTTGGCCAGCCGGCCGATGGTGCGCGGCTCGGGCGAGGAGACGAAGCCTGTGGCCGGCGCGGCCTGACCGGCCCGCCAGGCATGCGCCCGGTCGACAAGGCGCGTGCTTCGCGCTGCCAATGAATCGCGTCTGGCCATATCAACGCCCACCCGGCGGCGCCCAGATCGGGTGCCAACCCGAATTTACCTTAGGACCGCAGGGCTTTGAAGTCACGCCGGCGCCGTGAGCCGGGCCATGTAGAAGCCGTCCATGCCGCCGCGATCTGCCCAGAGATCGGGCACCAGCCGCAGCCCGCCGCCGGCGGCGCGCCAGCCGGGCTCTATCCAGGGCGCGTCCAGCGGGCTGAGGGCCAGGCCCGGGTGGCGGGCGAGGGCGGCGGCGATCTGCGCCTCGCCCTCCTCGGGCAAAAGCGAGCAGGTGCAGTAAAGCAGCGCGCCGCCGGGGGCGAGCAGCGCCAGCGCCCGGTCGATCAGCGCCGATTGCAGCGCGATGAGCGGCTTCAGGCTGCCGGTGGATTTGGCGAAGGGCAGATCGGGATGGCGCCGGATGGTGCCGGTGGCGGAGCAGGGCGCATCGAGCAGGATGGCATCGAACGGCCCGCCCTGCCAATGCAGCGCATCGGCCCTGACCACCTCGGCGCTCAGCCCGGTGCGGTCGAGGTTCTCCTCCAGCCGCTCCAGGCGGGGGCCGGAGATGTCGAGCGCCGTCACCGCTGCGCCCATCGCCGCCATCTGCAGCGTCTTGCCGCCGGGCGCGGCGCAAACATCGAGCACCTTTGTGCCGGCGGCGGGCGCGAGCAGCTTTGCCGGCAGGGCGGCTGCGGCGTCCTGCACCCAGAAGCTGCCCTCGTCATAGCCGGGCAGGGCAGAGACCTGCACCGGCCCGCTCAGCCGCACAGAGCCGGTGGGCAGCAGCGTGCCGCCGGTCGCCTCGGCCAGCGCGGCGGGGTCGCCCTTGGCGGTAAGGTCGATGGGGGCGCCGGCGTTCTGCGCCCGCTCGATCGCCGCGACGCGGGTCTGCCCGTAGGTGGAAAGCAGCGGCTTACGCAGCCAGCCGGGCAGCTTGGGGGCGGGGGCGGTGCCCCAGCCCGGCTCGCCAGTCTCGTCGGCCACCTTGCGCAGCACGGCGTTGACGAGGCCCTTGTGCTGGGCGGTGCGCTTGCCATGGGCGGCGAGGGTGACGCTGTCGCTCACCACGCCATGCGGCGCGGCGCCGCCCGCCATCTCGACCACCGCGAGGCGCAGCAGGTTGAGCGTGGGCAGCGGCGGGCGCTTGGCCAGATGCGGGCCGAGGCGCTTGTCGGCGCGGGGCAGGTTGCGCAGCACCTCGCCCGCCAGCCTTGTGGCGCGGGCGCGCCCCTCGGGCGGCAGGTCGGCCAGCGCCCGCTCTTCGGCTTCCGAGATCAGCTGGCCCTCGCCCAGCACGGCGGACAGAAGGCTGAGCGCCGCCCGGCGGGGGGCGAGGCTTGGCGGCTCTGCGCCTTGGGGGGCGGCTTGTCTTTTTCGCTGTGCCATGGTTACTCCTGCGGCATCCCCGTAGCATTGCCCGGAGCCGAAGCCCATGGCCGACAAGGACCTTCCGCCCGCCGCCCGCCGCGCCCTGCAAGAGGCCGAAGAGCGCCGCAAGATCGCCGACGCCATCGTTCGCCCGACGGAACTCGGCGGTCGCGACGGGCCCGAGCCGGTGCGCTATGGCGATTACGAGAAGAAGGGCATCGCCGTCGATTTCTGACGGCCGGGCGTTGCCCGCTCAGACGGCCTCGGCGAGCTGAAACCAGGCGGCGCCGGGCTTGGGCTGCCATTCCTCGACGATGCGAAAGCTGTTGGCGCCGAGCGCGGCGCGCAGATCACCGATGCTGAACATGCCCGTCGGCGGCAGCAGCCCCACGCGGCTGCCGAGCCCCAGGCCGATTTTGATCGGCGCCCGCATGTCAGCCAGACCGGCGGTGGAGAGGGCGAGGATGCCGCCCTCGTCCAGCAGGCTGCGGGCATGGGTGATGGCCTCGCGCCAGTCGCGCATCAGATGCAGCACATTGAGGCCGATCACCGCGTCGAACGGGCCGTCGGCCTTGGAGATGTCGTAGATCTGGGCCTGGCGGAAGGTGATGTTCTCCACGCCCTGCGCCTCGGCCTTGCCGCGCGCGATCTCGATCATCTTGGCGGAGATATCGGTGGAGAGGATATGGCCGACGCGGGGCGCCAGCTTCAGCGCGGAGCTTCCGGTGCCGGCGCCGAATTCCAGCAGGTTTGATCCGGCATCGAGCCGGCCTGCGATGGCATCGAGTTTGCGATGCCAGCTTGCCTGGTCCGCCACTGGCGAGCGGGCGTAGCGGGCAGAGAACCTGTCCCAGAATTTTGCGGCATCTGCCATTCGGCAACGCTAGCCGAAACCGCGGGCCGCGCAAGCCGGAGCGTTGGCTCCGGCGCGCGGATCAGCTCAGGCGATGCGGGCGGCGCGGCGGGTGCGGCGGCCCATGAAGCTGCGAACCATGTCGCGCAGGGCTTCGCTGCGCAGACGGTGAGCGCGGGCTTCGATTTCGGCAAGGCTGAGGTTGGTGGTTTGGTCGGTCATGGCGTCTCTCCTTCGGCTTCCCGATGAAGAGACAAATACGCCATCTATGCTGACGTACCACCGCCAATGCTGCAATGCAGCGTTGCGCTGGGCGGGCGGGTCAGGTGCCGCAATAGGTGATGAAGGTATCGCCCTTCGGGGCGGGGCTGACCACATCCTCCGCCCCCTCCACCGGCGTGAAGGGCCGGGTAACGAGGCCAAGCAGGCGCATGAACGGCGCCATGTCGCCGCTTTCCGCCGCCGTGAGCGCTTCGTCGAGCGGGCGGTTGCGCGGGATGTAGACGGGGTTGACCGCATCCATCCGTGCCGCAGCGCCTGGCGACTCTGCCTCCAGCCGCCTGTGCCAGAGCGGCAGCCAGGCCTCGAAGGTAGCGGGATCGTCGAAGAGCGCGCGGGCCGGGGCAGTGTCGCCGTCTGCCGCCGGGGCGAGCGCGCGGAAGAGATTGGTGAAATCGGCCTGGCCCTGCGCGGCGGCGAGCAGGGCCATGACCAGCTCCATGTCGCCCTCTTGCCTCGTCTGCAGCCCCAGCTTCTCGCCGAAACGGGATGTCCAGGCGGCGCCGTAGAGTTCGGCGAAACGGTTCACCTCATCGGTCACCTGCGGGATGGCATCCTCGCCGCCCAGCAGCGGCAGCATGGCCTCGGCCAGCCGGGCGAGGTTCCATTGGGCGATATTGGGTTGGTTGCCATAGGCGTAGCGACCGCGATGGTCGATCGACGAGAAGACGGTGGCCGGGTCGTAGCGCTCCATGAAGGCGCAGGGGCCGTAATCGATTGTTTCGCCGGAGAGGGCCATGTTGTCGGTGTTCATGACGCCGTGGATGAAGCCCAGGCTCATCCAGCGGGCGATCAGCTCGGCCTGCCGCTCGATGACGCGGCGCAGGAATTTCAGATGCCGGTCGGGCTTGCGCTGCAGATCGGGATCGTGCCGGGCGATGGCGTAATCGGCCAGTCGCTCGAGCATGTCGTCCTGTTGGCGGGCGGCGAAGAATTCGAAGGTGCCGACGCGCAGATGGCTGGCGGCAACGCGGGCGAGCACGGCGCCGGGTTTGGGGCCCTCGCGCATCACATCCTCGCCCGTCGTCGTCACAGCGAGGGCGCGCGTGGTGGGCACGCCGAGCGCGGCCATCGCCTCGCCCATGATGTATTCGCGCAGGATCGGGCCGAGCACCGCCTTGCCATCGCCGCCGCGGGCGAAAGGGGTGCGGCCGGAGCCCTTCAGATGCAGGTCGCGCCGCTGCCCGCCTGTGACGATCTCGCCCAGCAGCAGGGCGCGACCGTCACCGAGCTGCGGGTTGAACTGGCCGAACTGGTGGCCGGCATAGGCCATGGCGAGCGGCATGGCGCCCGGCGGCACCTCGGCCCCGGCGAGCCAGGCGGCACCCTCGGTGCTGGTCAGCACATCGGGCGCAAAGCCAAGCTCCGCCGCCAGCGGTTCGTTGAGCAGCACGACCTCTGGGCGCGGCACCTCTGCGCCGCGCCAAGCCATGTAGGCGCCCTCCATCTCGCGGGCGAAGGTGTTGTCGAACGGCAGCCCCGGCGCAGCGGCCGGCTGAGAGATCGGGGCGCCGCCGGTCATTCCGCCGCTTCGCGCTTCGGCAGAACCCAGTCTTTGCGTGGGAAGTGGCAGGTGTAGCCCTTGGGGTAGCGCTGCAGGTAATTCTGGTGCTCCGGTTCGGCCTCCCAGAAATCGCCGACCGGCTCGACCTCGGTCACCACCTTGCCCGGCCACAGGCCTGAGGCCTCGACATCGGCGATGGTTTCCATTGCCATCTGCCGCTGCTCTTCATTCTCGTAATAGATCGCCGAGCGGTAGGATTTGCCGATATCGTTGCCCTGGCGATCTTTCGTGGTCGGGTCATGGATCTGGAAGAAATATTCCAGGATTCGCCGGTACGAGATCACTTCGGGGTCGAACATGATCTCGATCGCCTCGGCATGGGTGCCGTGGTTGCGATAGGTCGCATTCGGCACATCGCCGCCGGAATAGCCGACGCGGGTGCTCTGCACGCCCGGCAGATGCCGGATCAGGTCTTCCATGCCCCAGAAGCAGCCGCCTGCAAGTACAGCGCGTTCCATCAATTCACCTCCTCGACCTGATCCAGGTAATCGCCATAGCCTTCCTCGACCATGCGCTCCTTCGGGACAAAGCGCAAAGAGGCCGAGTTGATGCAATAGCGCAGCCCGCCCCGGTCACGCGGACCGTCGGGGAAGACATGGCCCAGATGGCTATCGCCATGGGCCGAGCGCACCTCGGTGCGCATCATGCCGAGCGAGCGGTCGCTCAGCTCGGTAACATGCGCCGGCTCGATGGGCTTGGTGAAGCTCGGCCAGCCGCAGCCGCTTTCGTACTTGTCGGCAGAGGCGAACAGCGGCTCGCCCGAGACGATGTCGACATAGATTCCGGCCTCGTGGTTATCGAGATATTCGCCGGTGCCGGGCCGTTCGGTGCCGCTTTCCTGGGTGACGCGATATTGCTCTGGCGTGAGCCGGGCGATGGCGTCTTCGTTGCGGGTCCAGTTGGTCATGGGTGCCCTCCTGATGATTGCCCTTCCTATGTGGGCGCGCGGGGCGCCACGTCAAAGCCCGTGCGCCTGAACTTGCCGTGTGGAGATGTTGCAGGCGGAGGCAAGGGCGGGCGGCTTGCCATCGGGCGCGCTGGGCGGATAGTCCCGGTGGCAAGGCCAAGCGGGAGAGCAAGATGGATACGACACCGGGCGTCGTTGTCACCGGAGCGTCGGGGCGGATGGGGCAGGTTCTGATCCGCCTGATCGGAGAAACACCGGCGCTGCGCCTTGTCGGCGCGCTCGACCGCGAGGGCTCTGACTGGACCGGCCGCGACGTGGGCGAGGCCATGGGCGGCGCGGCGCTGGGCGTGACGGTCAGCGACGATCCGGTCGCCACCATCGCCAAGGCGCAGGCGGTGATCGACTTCACCGCCCCCGACGCGACCGTGGCCTATGCCGAGCTGACCGCGCAGGCCCGCGCCGTGCATGTCATCGGCACAACCGGCTTCGAGCCCGAGCATCTCGCCGCCCTGCATGCCGCGGCGCGCCATGCTGTCATGGTCCGCGCCGGCAACATGAGCCTCGGCGTCAACCTGCTCGCCCGCATCACCCAAACGGTGGCGGCGGCGCTGGATGAGGCCTTCGACATCGAGGTGATCGAGGCGCATCACCGCCACAAGGTCGACGCGCCCTCGGGCACCGCGCTGATGCTGGGCGAGGCGGCGGCGAAGGGCCGGGGCATCACGCTCAGCGATCACAGCGAGCGCGGGCGCGACGGGCAGACGGGGGCGCGCGAGGATGGCGCCATCGGCTTCTCTGCCATTCGTGGCGGCGACATCGTGGGTGAGCACACTGTGCTCTTCGCCGGCGCCGGCGAGAGGATCGAGCTGCGCCACATCGCCACCGACCGCTCGCTCTTCGCCCGCGGGGCGCTGAAGGCGGCGCTCTGGGGGCAGGACAAGCACCCCGGCGAATACGACATGTTCGACGTGCTGGGCCTCTGACGGCGCCGCCCGGGAGGCGGAAACCATATGGTTTCCGCCCGCGATTTCCATATGGGAATCGCTGCTCGACCGCTCAGAGAAAGCCCTCCGCCTGCCGCGCCCAGAGCCGGGCGTAGAGGCCGCCTTGTGCCAGAAGGTCGGCATGGGTGCCCGTCTCGACGATGCGCCCGCCCTCCATCACGGCGATCCTGTCCATCCGGGCGATGGTAGAGAGCCGGTGCGCGATGGCGATGACGGTGCGGCCTGCCATCATCGGGTAGAGCGTATCCAGGATCGCCGCCTCGCTCTCTGAATCGAGCGCCGAGGTGGCCTCGTCGAGCACCAGGATCGGCGCATCCTTCAAAAGCGCCCGGGCCAGTGCCAGCCGCTGCCGCTGCCCGCCCGAAAGCTGCACGCCGCGCTCGCCCACGTGGGCGGCATAGCCGATACGCCCCTCGGCATCGCGCAGCCCCATGATGAACTCATGCGCCCTCGCCTGCCGCGCCGCCGCCTCGATGGCGGCAGGGCCCAGCTCGCCCCGGCCATAGGCGATATTGGCGGCGACGCTGCGGTTCAGCAGCGCCGGCTCCTGCGCGACGAGGGCAATGTGGGCATGCAGGCTGGCCTGCGTGACGCCGGCGATGTCCTGCCCGTCGATGGTCACGCGTCCCTCCTCCGCGTCCCAATGGCGCAGGAGGAGCGATACGAGCGTCGACTTGCCCGCGCCGGAGGGTCCGACGAGCCCGAGCTTCTCTCCGGGTGCGATCTGCAGCGACAGGCCAGAGAGCCCGCCGGCGCCGCGCCCGTAGTGATGGCTGACCGCCTCGAACCCGATCTCGCCGCCAGGGAGCCGCAGCGCCGGGGCGCCCGGCGCATCCTGCAGAGCGAGCGGCTGGGCGACGGAGCGCAGGGCGTCGCGGGTTGCGCCGATCCAGCCGAACAGGCTGGAGACGCCGTCCAGCAGCCAGTCGGAGAAGCTGCCGAGCCGCAGCGCCAGCGCGATGGCCGCCGCGACAAGGCCTATGGGCGCGGCCCCCTGGCTCCACAGCCAGATGGCCTGCCCCGTCAGCCCCACGAGAAGCAGGGTGGAGATCAGGGAGGTGCCGACGTTGATGAGCACCTCGATGCGTTGGACATCGAGAAAGGTGCCCCGCGCGGCGCGAAAGCCGGCGCGGGCCTCGGCATCCTCCGCCTCGTCCCCGCCATAGAGCTTGATCGTCTCGATATTGGCGTAGCTGTCGACGAAGAGGCTCGTCAGCTCTGTCAGCGCCTCGTTGAAGCGCTGGGTGTTGTCGCGAAAGCGCGGCACGACCCAGGCCATATGGGCGAAATACACCGCCAGCCAGGCGAAGATCGGCCAGGCGAGGCGCGGGTCGATCGACATCAGCAACACCAGCGAACCGGCGATGTAGAGCGCGACATAGACGAGCGTATGCAGCACCGCATAGGCGGCCCCCGCCCCGGCGATGCCAAGCTCGCGCACCCGCGCCCCGAGCCGGCCCGAGGGCTCGGCCCGGAACCAGCCGACGGGCTGGCGCAGGAGGTAGCGATGCGCCCGCCAGCGGATCAGGCTGACGGCGTTGGGGCGAAAGGCGATGTCGTCGCTCGCCTCCTTGGCGATGTCGGCCAGGCTGCGCAGGATCACTACGCCCGCCGCCAGGGCGGCAAGGCGCGGGCCGAGCGTCGGCCAGAACAGCTCGCGCGGCGTTTCGGCCACGAGATCGACGATGCGGCCGGTGAGCCAGACCAGCCAGAGCTCGACGGCGACCGAGAAGAGCGTCGCCGCCAGCGACAGGGCGATGATGCGCCGCATCGGGCGCAGGCTCTGGCGCAGGAAGGGCCAGACGCGGGGCGCGGGCGCCTCTGGCGCGCCGGGCGGGAACGGATCGACGAGATCCGCGAGGTATCGAAACATGGGGCAGCCCTTTCGCGGGCAAAGCGGAGGAGAGCGGCGCAGCAAGACAGCCCGCCGGGGCGGGGGAGCCTGCCGAAACCGGCGACGGCGGTGTTAGACGCTGGCTCTCATCGTGGTGCACCTCACCTAGGCTGCGAGGGTGAGCCTAGGCGCGATACTGGCGCTGGGTCAATCCGCGCGCGGCCGGGCCACGGAAATCGCGCGGTTTCCGTGCCGATTTTCGCGCGAAAATCGTGGCGCTGCGGCTCAGTTGCCGCGAGAGAACAGGGCGGCGATCTCCGGCGGCGGCTCTTCGCTCTCTTCGAAGAGATGCCAGTTCTCCAGCAGCGAGGCGCCGAAGTTCTGGCAATGCAGCTGCATCCGGGCGCGGGCGCCCTCGGCATCGCCGGCGGCCAGCGCCTCGGTGATGTCGAGATGCTCCTCGCGGATGTAGCGGGCGACCGCGGCGTCGGTAGTGAAGTTGTGGGCGCGCGCCCAGTCGGGGAAGCTGGTACGCTGGCGCCAGAATTCCTCGACGAGGCCAGTCAGCACCGAATTGCCCGTCGCGGCGGCGAGGGTGACATGGAAGTCGCGGTCGAGCCCGGCGATCTCTTCCAGGCTCAGGCCGGGGCGCAGCACACCCTCGGCCAGGGCGCGCAGGCGCGACAGGCTCTCGCCCGTCAGCCGGGTGGCGGCGAGGCCGGCGATGGCGCCCTCGACCTGCATGCGCGCCTCGATCAGTTCGAAGAACCCCGGCCCGCCGCCCGCCGGAGCCTCTGGCGCCTCTGGCAAAACGGCGGCGACGCGGGCGCCGTGGCCGAAGCGGGTTTCGATCAGGCCCTGCACCTCGAGCGCGATCATCGCCTCGCGCACGGTGGCGCGGCTGACGCCCAGCCGCTCTGTCAACTCGCGGTCGGGCGGCATGCGGGCGCCGGGCGCCCATTCGCCGGCCTCGATCAGCGCCGCAATGCGGCCGGCGACGCGGCGGTAGAGCGGTTCGGGGCGGCTGTTGCCCATGGCGAGTGATCCTCGCTGGTGATTGGCGCTAGTGGTTGTCGCGCGGAACGGCGCTGTTGCCGACATCGCGGTAGGCGCCGGCATTGTCCAGCACCATGCCGTCGTCGAACTGGCGCACATGGGTGCGGAAATACTCCTGCCAGGGCGTCTGGCTGGCCGGGCTTTTGTAGCCGCCCGCCTCGTCCAGCGCGGCACGGCGCGCGGCGATCTCGTCCTCGGGCAGCATCAGCGTCACCGTCTTGGTGTTGAGATCCACGCGCAGCCGGTCGCCGTCCTTCAGGATGGCGAGGGTGCCGCCTGCCGCCGCTTCCGGCGCGGCATTGAGGATCGAGGGAGAGCCCGAGGTGCCCGATTGCCGCCCGTCGCCGATGCAGGGCAGCGCCTGGATGCCGGCCTTGATGAGATAGGCGGGGGGCCGCATGTTCACCACCTCAGCCCCGCCGGGATAGCCGAGCGGCCCGGCACCGCGCATGACGAGAATCGATGTCGCATCGATGCCGAGGGCCGGGTCGTCGATGCGGGCATGGTAATCGTCGGGCCCGTCGAAGACGAAGACCGGCCCTTCGAAGGCATCGGGGTCATCCGGGTCCGACAGGTAGCGGGCGCGGAAATCCGGCGAGATGACAGAGGTTTTCATGATGGCGCTGGCGAAGAGATTGCCCGTCATGTTCAGGAAGCCCGCCTCGGCCACCAGCGGCTTGGCTACGGGGTGGATGACATCGGGCAGCTGGCTGGTGAGGCCGGCGTAATTCTGGGCCAGCGTCTTGCCGTTCGCCATCACCACATCGGGATGCGGGATCAGCCCCGCCGCCAGCAGCTCGCCGATCACCGCGGGCACGCCGCCGGCATGGAAGAAATCTTCGGAGAGGTATGTGCCCGCCGGCTGCACATTCACCAGCAGCGGAATGTGGTGGCCGATGTCCTGGAAGTCCTGGTTGCTCAGTTCCACCCCGGCATGGCGGGCCATGGCGACCATATGGATCGGTGCATTCGACGAGCCGCCGATGGCGGAGTTGACGACGATGGCGTTCTCGAAGGCCTCGCGAGTCATGATCTGCGTTGGCCGCCGGTCGGCCTGCACCATCTCGACGATCTGCTTGCCGGTGCGCCAGGCCATCTCGCCCCGCTCGCGGTAGGGGGCCGGGATCGCGGCCGAGCCGGGCAGCTGCATGCCCAGCGCCTCGGCCAGCGAGTTCATGGTCGAGGCGGTGCCCATCGTGTTGCAATAGCCGACGGAGGGGGCCGAGGTGGCGACCATCTCGATGAAGCCCTCCTCGTCGATCTCGCCGGAGGCCAGCAACTTGCGCCCCTCCCAGATGATCGTGCCCGAGCCGGAGCGTTCGCCCTTGAACCAGCCGTTCAGCATCGGCCCGACGGAGAGGGCGATGGCGGGGATGTTCACCGTTGCGGCGGCCATCAGCAGGGCCGGCGTGGTCTTGTCGCAGCCGATGGTCAGCACGGCGCCGTCGATCGGGTAGCCGAACAGGCTCTCGACCAGCCCCAGATAGGCCAGGTTCCGGTCGAGCATCGCCGTGGGGCGCTTGCCCGTCTCCTGGATCGGGTGGACGGGAAATTCCATCGCGATGCCGCCGGCTTCGCGGATGCCCTCGCGAACGCGCTTTGCCAGCTCGAGGTGATGTCGGTTGCAGGGCGACAGGTCGCTGCCCGTCTGCGCAATGCCGATGATCGGCTTGCCCGAGCGCAGCTCTTCCAGGCTGAGGCCGTAGTTGAGATAGCGCTCTAGATAGAGCGCGGTGATCTCGGGGCTGGCCGGATTGTCGAACCAGGCGCGTGAGCGCAGTTTGCGGGTATCGTCGCTCATGGTCCGGCCCTCATTTTGACAGGGCGAGGGTATATTGTCAGACAATTCTGTGCAACGGCGCGCAGCAGGGCGCGGGGTCGCAGGTTACTTCTCGGTCAGATCGCGGTGATGGCGGCGCAGCAGCGCGAAGCCGAACAGCCACATCGCCCCGGCGATGCCGAAGACATAGGCCGGATCAACCCATTCAACGTCATAGCCGTAGTAAAAGCCATGGCGCACCTCAGCCACCACATGCAGCAGCGGGTTCCATTCGATCCAGCTCCGATAGGGCTCGGGCAGGGATTCGTGCATGAAAATCACGCCCGACAGCAGCACGAGCGGCCGGCTGATCACCGACCAGACGCTCTTCCACAGCGGCAGTTGCAGGAAGAGGTAGCCGTTCATCGTGCCTAGGCCGAAGGCCATGGCCATCGCCATCGCATAGCCGAGCAGGATGGCCGGCAGGTTGAGGATGGTGCCCGTCTCCCAGATCGACAGGACAGAGACGAACACCAGCATCGATGTCAGCACCTGCGTCATCGTGTTGAGCAGAAATCGGGCCAGCAACGCGTCGAGAATCGTCACGCGCGGGTAGCCGAGCAGCTGCCTTGAGTAGGAGGTCGCGCCCTGTACGCGGCCGGCGACGTTGATCGTCAGCAGAAAGGGCAGAAGGCCGCTGGCGTAGAAGATCGCGAAGTTCGTGCCGAGCGCCGGTGTGCGGAAGCCGAACGAGAAGATGAGCGACAGCAGCATCACACCGCCTGCCGGCTCGAGCACCTGCCACAGATAGCCGCCCGGCGAGCGGCCATAGGTAGAGCTCATCTCGCGCAGCATCAGCGCAAGAATTGTGCGCAACGTGGCGAAGCGAAGCTGCCGGCCTACGGGCCGGAACTTCGACAGGTCGAGTTTGCTGACGTCTGTCGCGTCGAAATCGGACATGGAGGGCCTTCTTGAGCTGCCGCAAAATCCCATGCGCGGCGCTGCGGCGCAAGGCCGGGGCAGCATGAGTGGCGGGATTCGGTGCGCCGGGCAGCCGCGGGTTAACTATCGGAGAAGTCAGAGGCTCCTAGTATGACCAAGCGATGAGCACGATACCTCATATAGGGCAAGTCTGCAGGACCGTGACTGGACAGACAGGGGGTTGGCCGGTTATCTGGCCGGGTCTGCATTTGCTGCGGTCGGGGCCGTTAGGGCCCGCCTCAGCCGGTAATTTCCAAGCGGCTATTTGATCGCAACAGCAGGCGATATTTTGGTGGGGCCAAACCACCGAGAGAATATTGGAGTATTTGAATGCTCGAAGGTCAGGGCCGTGGTGGCCGCGAGGGTGTTGCTTCGCTGATGCGCGACCAGGTGAAAGCCGGGTTCGAGGCCCTTCGCCAGGGCGATGCCGAGTCGGCCCGTGATGTGTTCTCCACTTTGCTCGAAGCGAACCCGGACATGGCGATGGCGCATGTGGGGCTCGGCCGGGTGTTTTCGGCCGAGGGCGACCACAACCGCGCGCTCGAACATTACCAGGAAGCGCTGACCATCAAGCCGGATCTGGCGCAGGCGCAGGTCTTCCGCGCCGAGGCGATGGAGAATCTCGGCGAGACCGAAGAGGCGCTGTCGCATTACGCCGAGGCGGTCGAGCAAGACCCGTCGCTCGGCTCCGGCTACCGCCGCATGGCGCGCCTGCTCGTCAAGCAGGAGCGTGAGGGCGAGGCCGTCGAGTTGCTGGAAGAGGCGGTGCGCCGCAATCCGCAGGATGTGGGCCTGCGCCTGATGCTGGCCATCGCGCTGGGCCGGGCCGGCAAGGATGACGAGGGCGAGGCGCAGCTGCGCCGCATCATCGACCTCAAGCCCGACCTTTGGCTGTCGTACTACCAGATCGGCAAGATGCGCCTGCGCGCCGGCGATTCCGAAACCGCCCGCGACATGCTGACCAAGGCCGCGCATTTGTCGCCGAACAAGGCACCGGTGCATCAATCGCTCGGTGCCGCCTATGCGCGGCTCGGTGACCACGCCAAGGCCAGCCGCGCCTATGACGAGGCCTACCGGCTGAAGCCGGGCAATGTACGCACCGCCATCCGCGCGGCGCTCGCCCGCTCGCAGGCCGGTCGCAACAAGGATGCGATGGCGCTGCTCAACGGCCTTGGCCGCGTCGCCCGCCGCTCCAGCCTCGTGCAGCGTGCGCAGGGTGACATCTTCATGGCGATGGAGCAGCCGCTCGAAGCGGCAGAATGTTACCGCGCCGTGATCCTCAATTCCGAAAAGCTGAGCGAGAAGGCACCCGACCTGCTCAAGCTGGCCGAAGCCGAGATGCCCGACGATGTCGCGGCCTATGCCAAGCGTCTGAGCGACGCGCTGGATGCGCAGCGCGAATTGATGACAGAGAAGGTTCGGGCGAACCCACAGAAGATGCGCGAATGGCGCGCAAGCCGGCGCGACAGGCGCGGCGTCTGACGGGGGAACAGACCATGCCCCGCAATCTGATCTTCATCACCTACGATTCCTGCCGGTTCGATTCAGCTGCTGCAGCGAAGGCGCCCAACCTCTCGCGCATCGGCCAGCTCGAGCGCCGCTATTCCTACGCCTCGTGGACGGCGCCGTCGCACTTCACCTATCTGATGGGCCTGATCCCCCATACCTCGCCCGAGCGCGTCTATGCCTCGGAGGTGTACAAGGACGATTTCTCCCGCTGGTCGGAGCGGCTGGGGATCGACGATCTGAAGTTCGAGACATTCCTGCCGCAGCTGTCGCTGCCGGGGATGCTCAAGCAATACGGCTACCGCACCATGGCGCGCGTCTCGATGCCGGTGCTCAACCCCTACACGATCCTCAACAACGCCTTCGACGACTACAAGCTCATGCCAAATCACAACGATTTCGCGGGCATCGTCGAAGAGATCAATTTCAGCCGCGAGCAGCCGACCTTCTGGTTCTGCAATCTCGGCGAGACCCATTACCCCTACATGCTGAAGGACGATGAGCTTCCGCACATCTCCGGCTTGCATGGCGTCGCCAAGGGGCTGGCGCGGGGCGAGGATGGCGGCGGCAAGATCAGCACCGAGATGAGCGTCGACGAATTTTTCGACGACAAGGTGATGAAGCGCCTGCACCAGCAGCAGATCCACTGCGTGGAATATCTCGACAACCTGCTTGGTGCCCTGATCGACAAGGCGCCGTCGGATACGTGGATCATGGTCATGGGAGACCATGGTGAGTTGTTTGGTGAGGGCGGCTATTTTGGCCATGGCCCGGTGATGCATGAATTGGTGAATGCGGTGCCCTTCGTCGAAGGGCCGCGACCGGCGCAGACGCGCATTTTTTAAGCGTAATCAATGGGTGGTGGGGAATGTCCGCCCTTGGTGGGAAATTGATTGGAGCGATAAAATGGCGGAAGACGACAGCGAGAAGCGCCGAGAGGCCTTGAAGAAACTGCGCGAGATGCGCGGCAAGCAGGGCAGCCAGCCCGGCCGTCCTCTCACCGACAATCCCCATGACGGCGCCGCGGCGGGTGCGGGCGGCGGCGGCAACGGCCAGCGCGGCGAGCGCCTGCGCAAGCTCATGCAGAACCGCCAGGCGGGCGGCGGTGCCGGCCTTGGCGGCGGTGCCGCGGCGGGCGGTGCCGGCGGGCCGAACCGCGACCGTCTGCGCCAGGCGCTGCAGAACCGGCAGAACAATGGCGGCGGCGGCATGGGCGGCGGTGCGGGCGCGGGTGGCCCCGATCGTGAGCGCCTGCGCCAGGCCTTGCAGAACCGCAAGAACAACGGTGGTGCCACGGGCGGTGCGGGTGCGGCTGGTGGCAAGGGCGAGATGCTCCGCAAGCTGATGCAGCTGCGTCAGCAGGGCGGCGGCGCCGGCCTTGGGGCGGGCGCCGGTGGCGGCTCTCCCGAAGAGATGCGGGCCAAGCTGCGCGAACGTATTTCAAAGCTGCAGGAACAGCTCGACGGCCTCGAGGCCGAGGGAGTCGAGGACGCGACAATCGTCGACGACGAAAAGGAAAGCTGAGCCGATCCTTTAAGCACAGCTGAGCCGGTATTTCGCGGCATGAGGCTATTTTGCGATGACCCAGACTATTTCGATCCTTGCCTTTACGCCTGCCGGCTCCGGTGACCCGGGGCTGGCCATTGCCGCCGGCCGGGCCGGGCATCTGGGTATCTTCAACGCGGAATTGCCGCTGCCTTCCGGCGCGCTGGA
Source organism: Pseudoroseicyclus sp. H15 (assembly GCF_054353345.1). Classification (NCBI taxonomy): domain Bacteria; kingdom Pseudomonadati; phylum Pseudomonadota; class Alphaproteobacteria; order Rhodobacterales; family Paracoccaceae; genus Pseudoroseicyclus; species Pseudoroseicyclus sp. H15. Next base: position 137,811 of record NZ_JBTHJE010000001.1, on the reverse strand, counting down.
AGCAGGGCTGGAGGCGCTCTCATCCGCCCTGCCGGGCGGCTTCGGCATCGCGCTCGCCTCGATGGCCGAAGCGCTGGACGTGGTTGGCAGCTGGGCCGGGCGCGGCCTGACGCATGTCATTGTCCCGGCTGCGGCTGCGCTCGCGGCACCGGAAGAGCTGAATGCCCTGCGCGCCGGCGGCGTGCGGGTGCTGCTGGAGGCGACGGATTGGGATGACCGCCTGGCCGGCCCGCTGGCGGCCGAGGGTGTCATCGTCAAGGGCCACGAGGCCGGCGGAGCCGTGGGCGAATCCACCTCGTTCATCCTGCTGCAGCAGGCCGCTGCGGCGGGGGCCGAGACGGTGCTCGTGCGCGGCGGCATCGGCCTGTATTCCGCCGGGGCGCTGCGCGCCGGCGGGGCGGCGGGCTTCGTGCTGGATGACCAGCTGCTGAGCCTGCGCGAGAGTGCGCTTGCGCCGAAGCTCACCACACTCCTCGCCCGCCTCACCGGCGCCGAGACCTCGCTGATCGAGGGGGCGAATGGCCGCCGCTGGCGAGGCATCGAGAAGCCCGGCAAGAGCGCCGCCGCGAGCCTGCGCAAGGCGATCACCCACGCCGAACCCGCCGACCAGCCGGCCCTTGGTGCCAGCGCCTTCGGCTGGGATATCGACGCCGGCCAGCTCGCCCCCATGGGCCAGGCGGCCGCCTTCGCGCCGGACCTTGCCGCCCGCTTCGGCTCCGTCGGGCGGCTCGCCAAGGCGATTCTCGCCGAGAGCGCCAAAGCCGTGAGCCGCGCCGCCGGCGCCCCCGTCTTCGGTGAGGGCATGGGCGTCGCGGCCCCGCACGGCACCCGCTGGCCCATCGTGCAGGGCCCGATGACCCGCGTCTCCGACACCGCGGCCTTCGCCGAGAGCGTCGGCGAGGCCGGGGCGCTGCCGATGGTCGCCCTCGCGCTGATGCGCCCTGAGCAGGCCGACGGATTGCTGGAAGAGACGGCGAAGCGGCTGCACGGCAAGCCCTGGGGCGTCGGCTTCCTCGGCTTCGCGCCCTCCGCCCTGCTCAAGGCGCAGGTCGAGGTCGCCCGCAAGCACGGGCCGAGCTTCGCGCTGATCGCCGGGGGCCGCCCCGATCAGGCGAAGGCGATGGAGGAGGATGGCATCCCCTCCTACCTCCACGTGCCCTCGCCCCGCCTGCTGACGATGTTCCTCGAACAGGGCGCCAAGCGCTTCGTCTTCGAGGGGCGCGAATGCGGCGGCCATGTCGGGCCAATGTCGTCGATGGTGCTCTGGGACCAGATGGTGCGCACCCTCTTGGAGCAGGTGACCGACCGCGCGCAGGCGGAGGAGACCTGCGTGCTCTTCGCCGGCGGCATCCACGACGCCGGCTCGGCGGCGATGGTGAGTGCCCTTGCGGCGCCCCTGCAGGAGCGGGGCATCAAGGTCGGCGTGCTGATGGGCACGGCGTATCTCTTCACGAAGGAGGCCGTCGAGGGCGGCGCCATCGTGCCCGCCTTCCAGAAGATCCTGCTCGATTGCCAGGAGACAGTGACGCTGGAGACCGGCCCCGGCCATGCCAGCCGCGCCGCCATGTCGCCCTTCGCCGAGGATTTCGCCGCCGCCAAGCGCCAGATGGAGCGGGACGGCACCGGCGCCGAAGAGATGCGCGAGGCGCTGGAATCGCTGAACCTGGGCTCGCTGCGCATCGCCTCGAAGGCGGTGGAGCGGCAGGGCGACGAGATCAGGAAGGTGCCCGCCGGGCGGCAGAAGAAAGAGGGCATGTACATGATCGGCCAGGTCGCGCAGCTGCGCGACAAGGTCATCACCATGGCCGAGCTGCATGAGGAGATCGGGCAGGGCGCGGCGGAGTTCCTCGCCCGCCCCGTGGAGGAACCGGCTGCTGTGCTGGGCAAGCCGGCGCCGAAGCCCGCCGATGTCGCCATCGTCGGCATCTCCACCTATCTGCCCGGCGCGAAGGATGCGCAGACCTACTGGGAGAACATCCTCGACAAGCACGATGCCGTCGGCGAGATCCCCGCCCATCGCTGGGACTGGCGGCTCTACTTCGATGAGGATCGCGCGGCGAAGGACAAGATCTACTCCCGCTGGGGCGGCTTCCTCGACGACATGCCCTTCGACCCGATGTCCTACGGCATCCCGCCCAATTCGCTGAAGGCGCTCGACCCGCTCCAGCTGATGACGCTGGAGCTGACGAACCGGGTGCTGGCCGACGCGGGGTATGACGGCGAGGACGGCCCGTCGGACGAGCTGCGGCTCAAGACCTCCGTCATCCTCGGCGCCTCGGGCGGAGCGGGCGACGTGGGCGTGCAGTACGCGGTGCGCTCGGAGATGCCGCGCTGGTATGGCGAGCTGCCGGGCGAGGTGGCCGAGCGGTTGCCGGAGTGGACGGAGGACAGCTTCGCCGGGATGCTGCTCAACGTCGCCGCCGGGCGTACCGCCAACCGGCTGGACCTCGGCGGGGTGAATTTCACGGTGGATGCTGCCTGCGCCTCCTCGCTCACCGCCGTCTACCAGGGCGTGCAGGAGCTTGAGAGCGGCCGCTCCGACATGGTGCTTGCTGGGGGCGTCGATACCGTGCAGGGGCCGTTCGGCTACCTCTGTTTCTCCAAGACGCAGGCGCTCAGCCCGCGGGGGCGGTGCAGCAGCTTCGAGGCCGGGGCGGATGGCATCGTCATCTCCGAGGGCCTCGCGATGATTGCCATGAAGCGGCTGGAGGATGCCGAGCGCGATGGCGACCGGATTTACGCCGTCATCAAGGGCATCGGCGGCTCGTCGGACGGCAAGGCCAAATCGATGACCGCCCCGCACCCTGACGGGCAGATCCGGGCGCTGAACCGGGCCTACGAGATGGCGGGGTATAGCGCGGCGACGGTGGGGCTCTTCGAGGCGCATGGAACGGGCACCGTGGCCGGCGACACGGCGGAGATGACGACCGTCTCGCGCCTCTTGGAGCAGGAGGGCGCGGGCGACAAGGGCGCCGCCATCGGCTCGGTCAAGACGCAGATCGGGCACACGAAGGCGGCGGCGGGAATCGCCGGGCTCATCAAGGCGGCCATGGCGCTGCATCACGGCGTGCTGCCGCCGCATGGCCGTCGCGGGGAGCCGAACAAGCAGCTGACGACGGAGGGCTTCCCGCTCTACCTCGTCGATCAGGCCCGCCCGTGGATCACGAGGAACGGCACGCCCCGGCGCGCCTCCGTCTCTGCCTTCGGCTTCGGGGGGACGAACTTCCACATCGCGATGGAGGAATACGACGGCAAGGCCGCCATTCCGGCCCTCGCCCCGGCGCCGCGCGCCCGGTGGAGCCATGATCTGCTGCTCTGGCGGGGCCGCAGCCGCGAAGGGCTGGCCAAGGCCGTGGGTGATGTGGCGGCGCGGCTGAGGGCGGGTCAGAAGATCTCGCTGGCCGATCTGGCGTTTTCGCTGGCGGGGGGGGCGCCCTCGTCCGGCCTGACGGCCAGCCTCGTGGTCTCGCGCGGCGACGATCTGGCCGAGAGGCTCGAGGGCTTCGCGGCGGCGCTGGCGGATGCCGCCAAGCCGCTGCCCCCGGGCGCGAGCTTCACGGAAGACCCGCTGCTCGCCAAGGATGGCAAGCTGGCGCTGATCTTCCCCGGGCAGGGGGCGCAATATCCCGAGATGTTCGCCGAGGCCGCCGCGCTCTTCCCGCCGCTCGCCGCGTCGCTCAAGGAGGCCGACGACGTGCTCGGCCGCCCGCTCAGCCGCCTGATCCTCCCCGCCGGCGCCTACGATTCCGCCGCGACGAAAGCCGTCGCCGCCGAGCTCACGGCCACCGACAACGCCCAGCCCGCGCTCGGTGCCGTCGAGGCGGGGCTCCTGTCGCTCTTCACCGGGCTCGGCCTCGCCCCCGACATGGCGGCGGGCCATTCCTACGGCGAGGCGGTGGCGCTGCATGCCGCTGGCGTCCTCTCCCGCGAGTCGCTGCTGCGCCTGTCGGAGGCGCGGGGCCGCGCGATGGTCGAGGCCGGCAAGGGCGGCGATCTCGGCACCATGGCCGCGGCGCGTGGGCGCCGGGAGGAGATCGAAAAGCTCATCGAGGGCATCGAGGGCGTGGTGGTCGCCAACCACAACGCGCCCGAGCAGAGCATCCTCTCTGGCACCCGCGCCGGGCTGGAGACGGCGATGGAGGCCGCGAAAGCGGCCGGCATCGACACGCGGCTGATCCCGGTGGGTGCGGCCTTCCACAGCGAGATCGTGGCGCCGGCGAGCGCTGAGTTCGGCGCCTTCCTGAAGGAGCTGCCGATGGGGGCGCCGACCTTCCCCGTCTACGCCAATGCCAACGCCAAGCCCTACCCGGAGGAGACCGGCCCGCTGGCGGAGATGCTGGCGACGCAGCTCGCCAAGCCGGTCGAGTTCGTCGCCATGATCGAACGGATGCACGAGGACGGGGCGCGGGTGTTCCTGAATCTCGGGCCGAAGGGCACCCACGCGGGGCTCGTCCGCCAGATCCTCGGCGAGGCGCCGCACCGGGCCATCGCGGTGGACGACGATGCGGGCGGCCTGAAGGGCGTGCTCGCTGCGATTGGCGCGCTGCTGGCCGAGGGTGCCAAGCTCGATCTCGCGCCGCTCTTTGCCGGGCGTGCCTGCGAGGCGCAGCCGCTGAAGGGGCCGGTGCCCGAGCCGGCGTCGATCCCGAAGCATTACTGGATGCTCAACGGCTCCGGCGCCCGCCGCTCGACCGATCCGGCGCGGCCGATGCTGACGCTTGAAGAGGCGCAGGCCGCGCAGGCCCGCCGCGCTGCCCCGGCGACCGTCACTCAGCCGGCTCGGCCCCAAACGAGCGCCACCGCGCCCGGCCCCGCCCGGGCGCCCCTTGCACGTTCCCATCCCGCTCCCGCCGCGCGTCTGCCCGCGCGCCGGCCCCAGACACGAAAGGACAGGGCTTCGATGGACGGAAATCCCGAAGACATGGCGTGGCCCAATGAGGGCTACGCCAGCCAGACCGAGCTGATCATGGCCGAATTCCAGGCCACGATGGCACGGTTCCTTGAAACGCAGGAGCGGGTGATGCTGGCCTCGCTCGGTGCCTCGGCCGGCGTGGCCCGCCCGGCAGCACCGCGCGCCCCCATTGCCCGCCCGGCGCTGTCGCTGGTTTCGCCACAACCGGCGACGCGGCCCGCGCCTGCGACTCAGCCTGCCGCTGCACCGCAGCCTGCCCCCGCGCCCGCCGCGGCTGCACCGGCCCTGGCTCCGGTGCCGGCGGCCCCCGCTCCGGCAGCGGCGGCGCCTGCCCCGGCCGCCGCCCCCGCAAAGGGCATCGACAAGGCCGGCATCGAGGCGCTCCTCCTCTCCATCGTCGAGGACCGCACCGGCTACCCGCAGGACATGCTCGGCCTCGACCAGGGCATCGAGAGCGATCTCGGCATCGACAGCATCAAGCGGCTGGAGATCGTCGGCGCGCTCATCAAGTCGCTGCCCGATGCGCAGGCCGCCGCGGCCCAGCCGATCGGTGAGGAGCTGAACGAGCAAAAGACGCTTGGCGCCATCATCACGACGCTCGACAAGCATCTGGAGGGCGCCGGCCCTTTTGATCACGCCGGGGCGGAGAATGCGGGCCAGCAGGAGGTGGCGGCCAAGCCCGCCCCCGCCTCGGTCCGACCGCCCCGGTTTGTCATCGAAGCGGAGCCCGCCGCGCTGGCGGTCTCCGGCACGCTGCCCCAGGGCCGCTATCTGATCGCAGGGCTTGAAGGCGCCCTGCGTGCCGCGCTGGCCGCCCGCATAGCCGGCGTCGGCAGCGAGGCTGTCGCGCTCACCGCCGAGGAGGCGGAAGGCGCGGAGGGCCCGTGGAGCGGGCTCGTCCTCCTGGCGGAGAGCGGCGCCGTCTCGCTGGCGGATGGCGTCGAAGCCTGGGCGAAGGCGCTGCAGGCGGGCGAGGGGGCGTCCTATCGGCTGGCCCGCGCCCATGCGGAGAGCCTCAAGACCGGCCGGCTGCTGCTGGCGAGCGAGCTCGGAGGCACGTTCCTGCGGGGTTCTGCGCCGCAGGAGGAGCTGCATATCTCCGGCGGCACCCCCGGCCTCGCCAAGTCGCTCCGCCGGGAATGGCCGGAGGCGCAGGTGAAGGCCGTCGACCTCGACCCGGCCGAGCCGCCAGAGGCCCGCGCCGGTGCCCTCTTCGCCGAACTCGCCGCCCCGGCGGGCCGCATCGAGACGGGCTACCCGGGCGGCACGCGCCACGTCTTCCGCTCCGTCGAGGCCGCGCCGACGGGCACGCCGCAGGAGCTGCCCGAGGGCGCGGTGATCCTCGCCACCGGTGGCGCGCGCGGCATCACGGCGGAGATCCTGCGCCCCTTCGCGAAGGCCGGCGCCAGGCTGGTGCTCATCGGCCGCTCGCCCCTGCCCGGCCCCGAGGCGCCCGAGCTGGAGGGCCTCGCCGATGCCGCCGCCCTTCGCCCTCATCTTGCCCGCAGCGCCAAGGCCGAGGGCAAGACGATGGCGGATGTCGAGCGGCAGATCGGCGCGATCCTCCGCGACCGCGAGATCCGCGCGAATATCGCCGATCTTGAAGCGCAAGCGGCCTCGGTCGAATACCACGCCGCCGACATGGCCGACGCCGCCGCCGTCGCCGCCATCGCCCAGGATGTCACCGCCCGGCTCGGCCCCGTCCACGGGGTGATCCACGGCGCCGGGGTGATCGAGGACAAGCGCATCGAGGACAAGACGCCCGAAAGCTGGCTGCGCGTCCTTTCCCCCAAGGTCTTCGGCACCCTCGCCCTCGCCGCCGCGCTCGATAATGCGCCTCCGTCCTTCTTCGGCCTCTTCGCCTCCGTCGCCGGGCGCTACGGCAATGCCGGGCAGACGGATTACGCCGCCGCCAACGAGGTGCTGAACCGCCTCGCCAGCCAGCTCTCGGCCCGCTGGGCCGGCTGCCACGCCTTCGCGGCCAACTGGGGGCCGTGGGAGGCGACGAGATTCGGCGCCGGCATGGTCTCCCCCTCCGTCCGCAAGAAGTTCGAGGATCAGGAGGTCTGGCTCGTCCAGCCCGAGGGCGGCGCCGCGGCCTTCTTCGACGAGGTCCTCCACGGCGGCGCCTCCGAGGTCGTCTTCGGCGCCGGCCCCTGGGAGCGGCACGAGAGCGAGCAGGCCGGCGAGCCGGAGACGCGCCCGCAAGGGAGCGGTGACGAGACCTTCCCGCTTCTCGATGCGGGCACGCCCGAGCCGGGGCCCAAGGGCTCCATGCGCCTGCCCCGCACCCTCTCGCTCCCCCGCGACCCGTGGCTCGCCGAGCACCGCATCGGCGGCACGCCCGTCGTGCCGCTCGCCTGCGCCGCCGAGATCGCCGCCGAGATGACCGCGAGGACCTGGCCCGCCTGGCGCGTCACCAGCCTCTCCGACCTGCGGCTTCTGAGCGGCGTGAAGCTCGAAGGCGACGCCCCGCAGGAGGTCACGCTCTCCGCCACCGGCGCCGAGCATGGCGATGCGACAAGCTTCTCGGCCCGGGTCGACATCCTCTCCTCCGGCGCTGTCCCCCGCGCGCATTATCGCGCCTCCGTCCACATGACGCCCCCCGGCCTCGCGCCCGAGCCCGACGAGGCCGCGCTGGCGCTGGCCCACGAGCTCCTGGGCTTCGACGCCGCCGCCCCCGCCCTCGACGCGCACCGCATGTACGAGGACATCCTCTTCCACGGCCCGTCCTTCCAGCTCGTCAAACGCCTGACCGGTCTCGACGCCTCCGGCCTGACCGCCGAGGTCACGCCGAGCCGCGAGACCGACTTCGGCCGCACGCCCTCCACCGATGGCTGGTTCTTCGACCCGGGCCTGCTCGACGTCGCCGGGCAGGCCGCGTGGGTCTGGTCGGCGCAGCAGCGCGGCGGCGGCGCCCTGCCCAATGCCATCGGGCGGATCACCCGGCTGCCCGGCGGCGCACCGCGCTACCTGCACTGGCGCCTGCGCGCGGGCATCGAGGCGCCGCAGGTGCTGGCTGACATGGTCTTTGCCGACGAGAGCGGCGCCCCCGTCCTCCTCATCGAAGCCTTCGAATCCACCTCCGATTCCGGGCTGATGCGCTTTGCCGGCTGGGGCGGCGAGATCCTCCCCGATGTCGAGCGCCGGGCGCAGACCCGGGCGGCGGAGTAGCAGATGGCGAGCAGCAAGGGCCGCGGCGATATCGCCATCGTCGGCATGGCGTGCCTCTACCCGGGCGCCGACAGCCCGCAGCGCCTGTTCTCCAACATCCTCGGCAAGCTGGAATTCCTGCGCGAGCCGCTCGCGGCATGGCGGCCCGACGATTACCTCGGCTCGCGCGGCTCCAACCGCGTGCCCACCACGCGCGGCGGCTTCCTCGGCGAAACCTACCGCGCAAACCCGCTGCAATTCGGCGTCACGCCCGCCTCTGTCGACGGGTCGGACCCCGATCATTTCCTCGCGCTCGACATCGCCCACGCGGCACTGGCCGACGCCGGCCTCGCGGGGCCGGGCCACGACCATGAGCGCACCGGCATCGTGCTCGGCCACTCCAACTACCTGCAACGGGGCGGCGGCAATGCCATCCAGCATGGCGTCGCGATGGACCAGACGCGCGCCCTCCTCGGCCAGCTTCTGCCCGGCGCCGACCCCGCCGTGCTCGACAAGGTGCGCGACGCCCTGCAAAAGCGCCTGCCGCCCTTCAATTCCGACATCGCCCCGGGCCTCGTGCCCAACGTGATGACGGGCCGCATCGCCAACCGACTGGACTTCCGCGGCCCCAACTACCTGATCGACGCCGCCTGCTCCGCCTCTCTCCTCGCCGTGCAGGCGGGGATGGAGGAGCTGCGCGCCGGCAAGAGCGATCTTATGCTGGCCGGCGGGGTGAATGCCTCGATCACCGGCGAGGTCTACATGGTTTTCCACCAGCTCGGCGCGCTGTCGCAGGCCGGCCATGTGCGCCCCTTCATGGAAGGCGGCGACGGCACACTGATGGGCGAGGGGCTCGGCGTCCTCGCCCTGCGCCGGCTGGAGGATGCCGAGGCGCGGGGCGAGCGCATCTACGCCGTCCTCCGCGGGCTCGGCCAGTCGAGCGACGGGCGGGGCGGCGGCCTTCTGGCCCCCCGGCTGGAGGGCGAGATGCTCGCCATCCGCCGGGCGCGCGAGGATGCGGGCAGCGGGGATGAGCCCCCGCCCGGGCTGATCGAGGCGCATGGCACCGGCATTCCCCTCGGCGACCGGACGGAGATCAACGCGCTCCGCGGCATCTTCGGCGAGCGGGCGGAGACGGGGCTGCCGGTCACCGCCATCGGCTCGCTGAAGTCGATGATCGGCCATTGCATCCCGGCGGCGGGCGCGGCGGGGCTGATCAAGACGTCCCTCGCGCTCTACCACAAGATCCTGCCTCCGACGCTGGGCACAGAGGTGCGCGGCGAGCTGCCTTTCCCCGAGAGCCCGCTCTACGTGAACACTGCCGCCCGGCCTTGGGTCTCGGCCAGCCCGCGCACCGCCGGGGTCAATGCCTTCGGCTTCGGCGGCATCAACTCCCACGCCGTGCTGCAGGAACATGCCGGCCCGGCCAAGGCGCCAAGCCACTGGCCGGTGGAGCTGATCTGCCTCGCCGCCGAGACACCAACCGCGCTGGCAGAGGCCGCCCGCCATCTGGCGAGACGCATCGAGGCCCACCCCCGCGCCCCGCTCGCCGCCATCGCCGCCCATGCGGTGCGCGGCGCGGGCAGAGGCCCGGCCCGGCTGGCGCTGGTGGCGACCTCGCGCGACGACGCGGCGGAAAAGCTGGGCAAGGCCGCCGACCGGCTGGATGGCGGCAAGGAGAGCTTCCGCATCCGCTCCGGCATCTTTGCCGCCGCCGCGCCGAGCGAGGGCAAGCTCGCCTTTCTCTTCACCGGCGAGGGCGCACAATATCAGGGGATGCTCGGCGAGCTGCTCATGCACTTTCCCGAGGCGCGCGAATGGTTCGACTTCTGGGACGGTCTCTTCCCCGATCGCGCCCTGCCGCCCAGCGCCTCGGTCTTCCCGCCGCCGACGACCCTCTCCCGCGAGCTGGAGGAGCATCTCGTCGAGCGGCTCTTCGGGCTGGAGCTGGGGTCGGAGAGTGTCTTCATCGCCGCGCAGGCGCTGATGGCGGTGATGGAGCGGCTGGGGCTGACGCCCGATGCCGTGCTCGGCCATTCCAGCGGCGAGCATGCCGCCCTCGCCGCCGCCGGGGTGATGGGCGAGACGGGCAGCAAGGCCGACCGCGCCGAGTTCCGCACCCGCATCCGCGACCTCAACAAGCTCTACCAGGAGATCGAGGCGGCCGGCGGCATCGAGGGCGGCGCGCTCCTCACCGTGGGCGGCGTGCCCCGCGCCCGCATCCTTGAGCTGGTGGAGGCCGAGGAGGGGCTGCACCTCGCGCTCGACAATTGCGAGCATCAGGCCGTGCTCTACGGCAGCCAGGCCCTGATGGACCGCGTCGCCGCCACGCTCCGCTCCGAGGGCGCCATCACCGCCTTCCTGCCCTTCGACCGGCCCTATCACACGCCGCTCTTCGGCGATGTGGCCGCCAAGGTGCGCGAGGTCTACCGCGCCATCGGCTTCAAGCCCGCCCGCCTGCCGATCTATTCCTGCGCCAGCGCCGGGCCGATGCCGGAGGCCCCGGCAGAGATCGAGGACAAGGCGGCGGAGCAATGGGCGAGCCGCGTGCGCTTCACCGAGACGGTGCAGCGGCTCTACGACGACGGCGCCCGGCTCTTCATCGAGATCGGCCCCTCGGCGAACCTGACCGGGTTTGCCGAGGACGTGCTGAAGGGCAAGGGCGCCCAATGCCTCGCGCTCGATTCGCGGCGGCAGGGCGGGCTGGCCTATTTCCTCAAGACCATCGGGCAGGTCTGGGTGGCCGGGCGCGAGATGCGGCCCCAGGCGCTGTTCGAGGGGCGCGAGCTGCCAGCGGTGGATCTGGAGGCCGAGCCGCCGAAGGACCGGGCGATGTTCATCAACAACGCCATGCCCTACGCCCGCATCCCCGATGACGAGGCGGCGGCCCTGTCGGCAGAGCTGATGGCGAGCCTCGGGCTGGGCGGGGCGCAGGCCGCGCCAGTCGCGACCCCGCAGACTGTCACCGCAGACGCGCCGCAAGCACAGCCTGCCCCGGCGGCGGCGGAGACCGCGCCCGAGGTCATCGCCGCCGGCACGCCGCTGCCCGGCGCGCAGGACTCGCTCGGCGGGCATTTCGCGCTGATGCAGCACTTCCTCGACACCGCGGGCAACGTGATGGAGGCCGCGCTCGGCGGCGGCGCGCCCGTGTCAGACACCGGCGAGTGGCAGCCCCCCCTCCTCCACCGCATCACGGAGCAGACCGAAACGCGGCTGGTGGCGGAGAGTGACTTCTACCCGAAGGACGACCCCTTCATCGCCGACCATGTGCTCTACGCCTTCGAGGTCTCCGACCTCGACCCCTCCCTGCAGGCGCTGCCCGTCCTCCCCCTCGCCGTCTCGCTGGAGATCGTCTGCGAGGCCGCGACACTGCTCACCGGCGCCGTGCCCAACGCGCTGGAAAACGTCCGCGCCCGCGACTGGGTGGCCTTCGACCATGGGCCGGAGACGCTGACCATCGAGGCCGAGGTCACCGGCGACAGCCGCGTCGCCGTCAAGCTGAGGCGCGGCGAGGCCCTGCTCTTTGAGGCGGAGGCCGTCAGCGACGGTGCCGGCCCCCTGCCCGCCCTGCCGCCGCTCACCGAGCGCCGCGCCTCCACCTGGGACGACGCGATGCTCTACCAGACGGGCATGTTCCACGGGGCCCTCTTTCAATGCGTCGCCTCCATCGAGGCGTGGGATGGCCACGGCATCGACGCGCGGCTGGCAGATGCGCCGCTCGCCGGCTTCATCGGTGATGGCACGCCGCCCGAGGGGCTGCTGCTGAACCCTGCGCTCCTCGACCAGGTCGGCCATGGCACCGCCTTCTGGGTGGCGATGGGGCTGGGGACGGATTTCTCCTCCTTCCCCTCCGCCATCGCGCGGATCGAGCTACCCGATGCGCGGCGCGAGGATACGGCGGGGGCGCTCCTCGCCGGGCGCCTCGCCTTCCGCGATGCCGAGGATCGCCCGCAGGAGCGGCCCGAGGGCGCGCGCTTCATGCAGGGCGATTTCGACGTGACCGCGCCGGACGGCACCATGCTCCTGCAGGTGCGTGGCTGGCGTGACCGCTTCTTCGACGTGCCCCACGCCTTCTACGAGGCGCGCTACCGCCCGCGCGATGCCTTCTACGGCGCCGCCGCGCCCGGCCTCTTCCCCGGCGCCCCGGCGGATGTGACCATCTGGCAGGTGCCGGCCTTTCCGCCCGGCTTCCTCGAAGATGCCGGCGGCATCTGGACGCGGGTGCTGGCGACCACCGTGCTCTCCGAAGCCGAGCGCGAGACTTTCCGCAGCCTCACCGGCCCCGCCAAGCGGCGGCGCGACTGGCTGACCGGCCGCGTGGCGCTGAAGGAGGCGGTGCGCGCGCATCTGGCGGCGGTGGAGGGCGTACTCCTGCTGCCCGCCGATATCGAGATCCTCACCGAAGAGGGCGGCCGGCCCTTCGTGAACCCCGAGCCGCTCGCTACGCTGGGCGTCACCACCTCTGCGCCGGAGATCACGCTCGCCCATTCCGGCGGCGCCGCGCTCGCTGCCGCCGCCCCGGCGGGGCGCGTCATCGGTATCGACATGGAGGTCGAGGCCGGGGTGGATGCCGGCCTGTTGGCCAATGGGGCGTTTGCCGAGGGCGAGCGCGCGCTTCTGGGCGAGGGCGGGCTGCTCTTTGGCTGGTGCGCCAAGGAGGCCGCCGCAAAGGCGTATGGCCAGGGGCTGAACGGGCGCCCGCAAAGCTTTGCGCTGACGGCCTTCGGCGGGGCCGATGCCTCGGTCACCGTACCGGGCGCCGGGCCCATGGCCGTGCAGCTGGCCCGCGACGACGGCCGCGTGATGGCGTTGGCGCTGGGCTAGCGCCCGCCGCGGCTTGTGACGTGCCGTGCCCCCGCCCGGGCCATTGGCAAATGGGCACCCATGCCCTAGATCAGGCACATGAGCCGCAGGCATTCTTCCGACACATCCGGCCCCTCGCAGCGCCAGTTGCGTGTGGGTGAACTCGTGCGCCGCGCCCTTGCTGATATCCTCATGCGCCGTGATGTGCATGACGAGGTGCTGGGCCGTAGCTCCATCACCGTGGGTGAGGTGCGCTGCACCCCCGATCTCAAGCAGGCCACCGCCTTTGTCCTGCCGCTCGGCGGCGAGGATGCCGAGGGCGTGTTGGCCGCGCTGCGCCGCAACAAATCCGAGATCCGCCATCAGGTCGCCAAGCATGTCGACCTGAAATACGCGCCTGACCTCAAGTTCGAGATCGATGGCACCTTCGACAAGATGGACGAAACCCGCCGCCTGCTGAATGACGAGCGGGTGCGACGCGACGTCGAAGGATGAGCCCGCTGCGCGCGCTCGCCGCGCTTGGGCTGGGCCTCGCAGGGCTGCTTGCCACGCCGGCCGATGCGCTGGATTGCCGCCGCGAGAGCTTCGATAACCACAGCTTCAGCCTGTGCCGCCTGAACCCCGCCGAGGGCGACCTGCGGCTGTTCCTCAACAATGCCGAAGGGGTGCCCTACGGTGATTTCGACGCTGTGCAGGCGGCCTTTCCGGGCAAGCGGCTCGCCTTCGCGATGAACGCCGGCATGTACCATCCCGACCGCGCGCCAGTGGGCTATTACGTTGAGGATGGCGAGCCGATGGCGCGGCTGCTCACGGGCGCCAGCGCCGGCAATTTCGGCCTGCTGCCCAACGGCATCCTCTGCCTCAACGGTGACAAGGCCCGCGTGATCGAAACGCTGCGCTTCGTCGAGCAAGAGCCCGTCTGCCGCTATGCCACGCAATCGGGGCCGATGCTGGTGATCGATGGCGAGCTGCATCCGCGCTTTCTGGAGAGTAGCAATTCCCGCTACGTGCGCAACGGCGTTGGCACCTCTCCCGATGGGGAAGAGGCGGTGTTCGTGATCTCTGACGAGCCGGTCTCGTTTTGGGAATTCGGGCGCTTCTTCAAGGATTTCCTTGGAATGCAGCAGGCGCTGTTCTTCGACGGCAATGTCTCGCGCCTGCATGCGCCCGATTTCGGCCGCTCCGATTCCGGCCGCGAGATGGGGCCGATCGTGGGCCTGCTGCTTGACCCCATCGTGCCGCCGCCAGAGGCCGGTGCCGAGGTTGACCAGGGCGGGGCCGGCGGCTAAGCGACCGGCTGGTTTTCAAGAGGCAAAGCATGGCTCGCAAGCGCAAGGGCCGCCCGGTTTCGGGCTGGCTGATCATCGACAAGCCGGCCGGCATGGGCTCGACCGATGTCGTCTCGAAATGCCGCTGGCTGATGCAGGCGCAGAAGGCGGGCCATGCCGGCACGCTCGACCCCGCCGCAACCGGCTTGCTGGCCGTAGCGCTGGGGGAGGCGACCAAGACGATCCCCTACGTGACCGACGCGCTGAAATGCTACCGCTTCACCGTGCGCTTCGGCGCCTCGACAGCGACCGACGATGCCGAGGGCGAGGTGCTGGAAACCTCCGATGCCCGCCCGACCGATGAGCAGATCGAGGCGGCGCTCGCGCCTTTCCGCGGCCAGATCGATCAGGTGCCGCCGGCCTTCTCCGCAGTGAAGGTGGATGGCGAGCGCGCCTATGACCTTGCCCGCGACGGTGAGGCCGTCGAGCTGCAGGCCCGCCCGCTCTGGGTGGAGCGGCTGGAGCTGATCGAGCGCCCCGACGACGACACCGCCGTGCTCGAGATGGTCTGCGGCAAGGGCGGCTATGTCCGTTCCATCGCCCGCGATCTGGGCGAGGCGCTGGGGTGCCTCGGCCATGTGCAGGCGCTGCGCCGCCTTTGGTCGGGCCCGTTCGACATCGAAGAGGCCGTGACGCTGGAGGCCCTCGAAGCGCTCGAAGGCGCCGAGGCGCGCGACGGGCAGCTGCTGCCGCTGGAGGCCTCGCTGGAGGATCTGCCGCAGGTCACCGTGCCCGAAGCCTCGCTCGCCAAGCTGCGCAACGGCAATGCCGCCAGCGTCATCGCCTCGGGCGTCGAGTTCGGCAGCGAATGCTGGGCGAGCCACAAGGGTGCCCCGGTCGCCATCGGCCGCTACATGGGCGGCGAGTTCCACCCCGCGCGGGTGTTCGTCACCGGATGAGCTGGCCCGCCGGCCTGGTCTCGCGCCAGCATGTGGCGGAGGGGCGCCGCTCGGAGGCGCTGTACTCCGCCTGCGGCGCCTATCGCTACCTGCTGACGCGCGAATGGGGCGAGGGGCCGCGGCTGATGTGGATCATGCTCAACCCCTCGACCGCCGATGAGCGGCGCAACGACCCCACCATCGAGCGCTGCGAGCGCCGCAGCCGGGCGCTGGGTTGCGGCGGTATGGCGATTGCCAACCTCTTCGCCTTCCGCGCGACGCGGCCGGCTGAGCTGAAGGCGGCGGAGGAACCGGAGGGTCCGCAGAACGGCGCGGTGATCGAGGCAGCGCTGGGCTGGCTCGGCGGGGGCATGGTGCTCTGCGCCTGGGGCATCCATGGCGGCCACCTCGGCCGCGGCGCCGCGCTGGCCGCGCGGCTTGCGGCTCGGGGGAGGGCGCTCCACGTGCTCGGGCTCACGCAGGGCGGGCTGCCCCGCCACCCGCTCTACCTGCCCTACAGCGCCAAGCCGCAGCCCTGGTGCCCGGCGGAAGGCATCCCCGCTTAACCTTCCCACACGGTTTCTCGCCGAAGCCCGCCGCCGCCATGCTAAGCGCGGCCGGTGGATGGAACGAGGGAGCGGCCATGCTGGCGCTGTTCGGTTTTCTCGGCGTGGCGCTGGCGGGCCTGCTGCTGCCGAGCTTCGGGGATGATGACGAGCCCGAGCTGGCCGGGGGCAGCCCTGGCGGCGAGGATGACGACGACCCGGACGAGCCCGAACTCGCGCCGCCCGGCCTGCTCCCCGGCGAAGCGGTGGAGGAGGGCGAGCCCCGCCCCGCCCCCATCGACGAGGTGCTCTTCGGCGGTGACGAGGATGACACCGCCGCGGGCAGCGACAGGAACAGCTATATCGACGGTCGCGGCGGCGACGATGCGCTCGCCGGCAAGGGCGGCGCCGATGAGCTGCACGGCGGCAAGGGTGACGACAGCCTCGCGGGCGGCGAGGGCGACGACACGCTCTTCGGCCATGTGGGCGACGACTGGCTCTTCGGCGGTCCCGGGGCCGATACGCTCACCGGCGGCGACGGCGCCGATGTTCTGCGCGGTGGGGCAGGGGGCGACAGCCTCTCCGGCTCCTACGGCGATGACAGCCTCACCGGCGGCGCCGGCGCCGACAACCTGCAGGGCGGCGATGGCGACGACTGGCTCGACGGGCTGTTGGGCGAGAGCACGCCCGAGGCCGATTTCCTCAACGGCGGCGCGGGCGACGACGTGCTGGAAGGCGGAGCGGGCGACGTGATGAGCGGCGGCAGCGGGGCCGACAGCTTCCGCATGGCCGCCAATGCCGATGGCCCGGCCGAGGTGCAGGATTTCGACCCCGAGCTCGGCGACGAGATCGTGCTGCGCTACAATGGCTCCGGCGCGCTGCCAGTGCTGAGCACCGAGCCGCTGGACGACGGCCTCACGCTTCTGGCCAACGGTCATGCCGTCGCGCATCTGCACGGGGTGACGGCGCTCGACCTCTCCACCATCCGGCTCGTGGCGAGCTAGCCCCTTCCCATCGGCCCCCGAATCCCCTATCAGCCCGCATCCGCGCTTCGGAAACCCCCGGGGGCGGCACCTCCAAGGGCCCTGCTGGACGACATCCCGGCTTGCGCCATCACCTCAACTCCAAGGAGACCCCGATGTCGATTACGCCCGACGAGAAGACCCGTCTGATCAAGGAATTCGGCACGAAGGAGGGCGACACCGGCTCTCCCGAAGTGCAGGTGGCCATCCTGTCCTCGCGCATCGCGACGCTCACCGAGCATTTCAAGACGCACAAGAAGGACAACCACGGCCGCCGCGGCCTGCTGAAGATGGTGGCCCAGCGCCGCAAGCTGCTGGACTACGTCAAGAAGCATGACGAAGCCCGCTATCAGGATCTGATCCAGCGCCTCGGCCTTCGCCGCTAAGCTGCCGGACATCGGATTTGGAAGGGGTCGCCTCGGGCGGCCCCTTTTGCATTTCCCGTTCCGACCTCCTCTTCTCATTCGCTTTCTTCGAAATACTCCGGGGGTGCGGGGGCTGGCCCCCGCGCCTCTCAGCCGTCGCCCCGCCAGGGCCGCCCTTGCCTGATTGGGCCCCTAAAGCGCATGGTTCGCCTGAGGGAGAGCCGGTCATGACCCGTGACGACGTCATCGCTGCCCTGAAGGCCAAGGCCGACCCGGCCATCGCCGCGCAGCACATCCGCCATGGCGCCAGCGAGGAGGCGCTGGGCGTCAAGATGGGCGACATCAGGGCCGTCGCGAAGGCGGCGAAGGGCGATCACGATCTTGGCCTGCACCTGTGGCAGAGCGGCCCCTATGAGGCGCGGATGGCCGCCATCCTGCTGCTGAAGCCGTCCGGGCTGAGTGCCGATGACGTCGAGCGGATGATCGGTGAGAACCGCGTCATTCCCGTCTCCGACTGGTTCAATTCCTACGTGCTGAAGAAGCACAAGGAGAAGCAGACCCTGCGCCAGCGCTGGGAGAGGGCAGGCGACGCCATGCTCGCCCGCGCCTATTGGAGCCTGACCGCCGAGCGCGTCAGCAAGGCGCCCGATGGCTTCGACCTCGCCGCCCTGCTGGACCGGTTGGAGGTGGAGATGCCGGGCGCAGACCCCGCCCCGCAATGGACGATGAACAACACCCTCGCCGCCATCGGCATAAACGCCCCGGCGCACCGCGCCCGGGCGTTGGAGATCGGCGAGCGGCTGGGCATCTACCGCGATTATCCCACGGCGAAGGGCTGCACTTCGCCCTACGCGCCCTTGTGGATCAACGAGATGGTGAGCAGGGCGGGGTGAACCTCTGCCAGCCCGGCGGCGTTGCCCCCTCCTGAACGACAGGAGAACGCCATGCTTCGCCCCTCGATCCTCGCTGCCCCACTGGTGGCTGTCGCCTATCTCGCCGGCCCGCTCATGGCGCAAGACGCGCTGAACGGCTGGGAGGCGCGCACCACGCTGGAGAATTATTATTCCGCCCTCAGCGACGGGTCCTACCAGCAGGCCTATGGCATGTGGCAGGGCGACGGCGAGGCCAGCGGCCTGAGCTATGACGATCTCGCCGCCGGCTTTGCCGAGACCGAGAGCGTACAGGTGTTCACCGCGGCGCCCGAGATGGAGGGGGCTGCCGGTTCGATCTACGCCACCGTGCCTGTACGCATCGAGGCAGAGCTGGAGGACGGTACGCAGCAGCATTTCGCCGGCAGCTACGTGCTGCGCACCGCCAATGGCGTGGAAGGGGCCGAGCCGGGCTGGTTCATCGAGAGCGCCGAGATCACCGAAACGCAGTAGGGCAGGGGTGTGCCCGCCGCTGCGGGCCCCCGCCAACTCACGCGGACCTTAACGGAAACCCGGTTCCCTTCCGCTGCGAAACCTAGTATGGCCGCGCAATCTGAGACGTGACGCCACGGCCCCGGCGCATGGAACGATGAGAGGGGCCGGCGGCAATGGGGCCGCCATTTGAACGGGAGACCCGGGAACGCCCGGGAGTGCGCCCTTACAGGATACGCAGATGTTTAACGTAGTACGTAAATCGATCCAGTGGGGCGATGAAACGCTCACGCTGGAAACCGGCAAGGTTGCCCGTCAGGCCGACGGCTCTGTCATCGCCACGCTTGGCGAGACCTCCGTCATGGCCAACGTGACCTTCGCCAAGCAGCCGAAGCCGGGGCAGGACTTCTTCCCCCTTACGGTTCACTACCAGGAAAAATACTACGCCGCCGGCAAGATCCCGGGCGGCTTCTTCAAGCGCGAGGCGCGCCCGACCGAGAAAGAGACGCTGACCGCGCGTCTGATCGACCGGCCGATCCGCCCGCTCTTCGTCGAGGGCTTCAAGCATGAAGTGCTCGTGATGTGCACCGTGCTCAGCCACGATCTGGAGAACGACCCCGACGTCGTCGCCATGATCGCCGCCTCTGCCGCGCTGACGATCTCCGGCGTGCCCTTCATGGGCCCGATCGCCGGCTGCCGCGTCGGCTTCGTCGATGGCGAGTATGTCCTCAACCCGACGGTCGACGACATGCAGGGCCTGCGCAACGATCCCGAGCAGCGGCTCGACCTGGTCGTCGCCGGCACCGCCGATGCCGTCATGATGGTGGAATCGGAAGCCTACGAGCTGACCGAGGCCGAAATGCTCGGCGCCGTCACCTTCGCGCATGAGCAGATCCAGCCCGTCATCGGCTGCATCATCGACCTCGCCGAAGAGGCCGCCAAAGAACCCTTCGACTTCCAGCCGCCGGATTATTCCGAGCTGCTTTCCGTCGTGAAGGGCCTGGGCGAAGACGCGATGCGCTCTGCCTATGCCATCACCGACAAGCAGGAGCGGGTCGCCGCTGTCTCTGCCGCCAAGGAGAAGATCAAAGAGGGGCTCAGCGAAGAGCAACTCGAAGATCCGAACCTGGGTACCGCGCTGAAGAAGCTGGAAAGCTCGGTTCTGCGTGGCGACGTCGTGAAGAACGGCCGCCGCATCGACGGCCGCGCCCTCGATCAGGTTCGCCCGATCAACTGCGAGACGGGCCTTCTGCCGCGCACGCACGGCTCGGCGCTGTTCACCCGCGGCGAGACGCAGGGCCTCGTGGTCACCACGCTCGGCACGGGCGACGATGAGCAGTTCATCGACGCGCTGCACGGCAACTTCAAAAGCAACTTCCTGCTGCACTACAACTTCCCGCCCTACTCGGTCGGCGAAGTCGGCCGTGTCGGATCCCCGGGCCGCCGCGAGATCGGCCACGGCAAGCTGGCGTGGCGCGCGCTGCAGGCTGTCCTCCCCGCCGCGACGGACTTCCCCTACACGATCCGTCTCGTCTCGGAGATCACCGAGTCCAACGGCTCCTCCTCGATGGCCTCCGTCTGCGGCGGCTCGCTGTCGATGATGGACGCCGGCGTGCCGCTGAAGGCCGCCGTGGCCGGCGTGGCCATGGGCCTGGTGCTGGAAGATGACGGCTCCTACGCCGTGCTGACCGACATCCTCGGCGACGAGGATCACCTCGGCGACATGGACTTCAAGGTGGCCGGCACCGAGAACGGCATCACCTCGCTGCAGATGGACATCAAGGTCGCCGGCATCACGCCCGCGATCATGGAGAAAGCCCTCGCCCAGGCGAAGGCCGGCCGGATGCACATCCTCGGTGAGATGGGCAAGGCGCTGAACACGGTCAACGAGTTCTCGATCCACGCCCCCCGCATCGAGACGATGCAGATCCCGACCGACAAGATCCGTGAAGTGATCGGCTCGGGCGGCAAGGTGATCCGCGAGATCGTCGAGGTCTCGGGCGCCAAGGTCGACGTCAACGACGACGGTGTCATCAAGATCGCGTCGCCCGACGGCGAAGCCATCCAGAAGGCCTACGACATGATCTACTCGATCGTGGCCGAGCCGGAAGAGGGCAAGATCTACAAGGGCAAGGTCGTGAAGATCGTCGATTTCGGCGCCTTCGTGAACTTCTTCGGCAAGCGCGACGGGCTCGTCCATGTCAGCCAGATCGAGAACCGCCGCCTGAACCACCCCTCCGACGTCCTCAAAGAGGGCCAGGAAGTTTGGGTCAAGCTGTTGGGCTTCGACGATCGCGGCAAGGTTCGCCTGGCGATGAAAGTCGTCAACCAGGAGACCGGCGAAGAAATGACCAAAGAGCAGGCCGAAGCGGCGTCGGCGGAGGAGTGATCCTTCACCGGCCGTAAGGCTACGGGGCTCCCGAACGCAGGTTCGGGAGCCCTTTTCATGCAAGGCTTCCTCCCGTGACCGACCTTCCCATCTTCCTCATCAACCTCGACGCCAGCCCCGAGCGGCTCGCCACCGCCACGGCGGAGCTGTCGCGTGCCGGGCTGCCGTTCACGCGGCTGCCGGCGGTGGATGCGCGCGGGCAGGCGCCCGAGAGCTTCGCAGGCTATGACGACGCGCGGGCCCGACGCTTCTATGGCCGCCCGATGACCGGGGGAGAGGTGGGCTGCTACCTCAGCCATCTGGCTGGCGCCGAGGCGGTGCTGGCAAGCGGCGCCGATATGGGGCTGGTGCTGGAGGATGACTTCACCTTCGCCGCCGAGCACCCGGCCGAGAGCCTGACCGCGCTGGCGGATGCCCTGTGGGGCGGCGCGGCGCCGGGGTGGGAGATCGTTAACGTCGGCCGGGCCGCTCACAAGTATTACACACCGGTGCAGCCGGTTGCCGGGCATATGCTGATGCGCGCGCATTACTTCCCTGTCACGACGACGGGCGTCCTGTGGTCGCGCGCCGGAGCGGAGGCGTTCCTCGCCACACGCGGCGAGATCTACGCCCCGCTCGACCATTTCTTCCGCCGCTTCTTCACCCAGCGGGGCACGGGCCTGGCGCTCACCCCGCCGCTGGTTCTGCCCTCCGGCGATGCCAGCACGATCGACGCGGATGGCAGCCCGGCCAAGGCGCGCAAACGTCTGAGCCGCACACCGCTGTATTTCTGGCGGGAGTTCCGGCGCCAATCGGTGACCTATGCATCGGCGCTGGCCCATCAGCGCCGGTATCGGGCGGGCTCCACCGAGTAACCTTGCTGCAATCCCGTGATCGCCATCGGCGGCGGGTTGCCGAAAAGCCCCATGTTCACAATGTGATGACTGCCGCCAGCGTTGAACGCGGCGAGCCACGATCCACCTCTGGTGCAAACCACAGCTCCATGAGGTCAGTGATGAAAACAGGTCTTACTCTTGCCGCCGCGGCTGCTACCGCTGCCGCTCTTTCCGCCCCCGCCTATGCGCAGAACGTCGGTGACGTGAATGTCGGCGCCGGTCTGTCGACGCTCGGCGGTGTCGTCGAGGGCAGCTATCAGATCACCCCGCAGATCGCCGTGCGCGGCATCGCCAACGGCACCTTTGGCCTTGGCGTTGAATCTTCGCTCGACGAGTACGAGTTCGACGGCGATGCCCAGCTCGGCGGCGTCGGCCTGCTGGCCGACTACTACATCGGCGGCAGCGGCGTGCGCGTCTCCGGCGGTCTCTACGTGCCGACGGGCGAGCTGGAGGGCACCTTCACCAGCGAAGGGCAAACCTTCGACGGCCAGGCTTCCTTCGCCGACGATGTCGCGCCGATGGCGACCATCGGTTACCGCTACGGGTTCAACAACGGCCTCACGCTGACGGCCGAGGCGGGCGCGATCTTCTCCGATTACTCCGTCACCACGACGAGCAGCGACCCCGCCGACCAGGCCGAGGCGAAGCGCCTGACTGACGATGCCAACGATTGGGGCGCCTTCCCCTATGTGGCGCTGACGGCCGGCTTCAGCTTCTGATCCACTAAGCACGGGGTGGCGGCAGGTCTGCCGCCCCGTTGCGCCAGTGCCTCACAAAGTTGAGACATCGGTTGTTAGAGGAACGCCCGAGGCCGTATATCGTTGAAGATCAGGATGCCGCGGGTCGCGGCGTGAGAATAAGGGGTCTTCATGTACTCGCGACGCACGTTCCTTGCCGGCACCGTTGCCAGCCTCGCGGCTGGCCCTGCCCTCGCCCAAACGGCTGCGGCCCCCCTGCAGCTCGACATCACCCCCGAATCGACGGCGCCGCTGGGTATCAACCTGCCGCCCGACATGGAGGGCGATTATGTGATCCCTGAGGAATACCGCGCCCAGATCGTGCCGATCCAGGCGGGTATCCCGGCGAACCAGATCCACATCGTTCCGCATAATTACCACCTCTACTTCACGCTGCCCGACGCACAGGCGATCCGCTACGGCGTGGCCGTGGGGCAGGAGGGGCTGGGCTGGTCCGGCTCGGCCACCATCCAGCGCAAGGTGGAATGGCCCTCGTGGCGCCCGACCGACGAGATGATCGAGCGCAACCCGGCCGCCTATGAGCAATATGCCGACGGTATGCCCGGCGGCCCGACCAACCCGCTCGGCGCGCGGGCGCTCTATTTCTTCCAGGGCGAGCGCGACACGGCGATTCGGATTCACGGCACGACGAACCCCGCCTCGATCGGCAGCTCGGCCTCGAACGGCTGCTTCCGTATGTACAACAGCCATGTGATCGACCTCTACCAGCGCGTGCCGCTGGGAACGGCGGCCTTCGCCTACGCCGTCTGAACCATCAGATTTCGCTGCCCTTTGAAGCCCCCGCCCAACTGGCGGGGGCTTTTGCGTGCGGGGCACAGGCTGGGGGAAATCGGCGGGCGGGGCGCTGAAAGGTTAGGGATCGCGTAACCACGGCGTGGTAGTTTGCCGGCAAAACAAGCAGGCAATAACAGGCAATACCCATGACCAATCGGCGAGCATTCCTCTCCGGCGCCGTGGCCAGCATTCTGGCGACGCCGGCTTTGGCACAGACGACCTGGCGCATGCCGCGCGAATTCCGCCCCACTCTGGTGGGCATCGCGCCCGGGCAGATTCCCGGCTCGATCCGGGTCGATTCGGATGGCACCTGGCTCTACCACATCCTCGATGAAGAGACGGCGCGCCGGTACAAGATCGCCGTGGGCGCTGAAGGCCGGCAGTTCCGCGGCACCGCCTATGTGGGCCGCAAGGAGGAATGGCCGTCGTGGCGCCCCACCGCCAGCATGATTGCGCATGAACCCGACGTGTATGGCCCCTTCCGGCAAGGTCTGCCGGGCGGGCATGAGATGAACCCGCTGGGTGCGCGGGCGCTCTATCTCTACCAGAACGGGCGGGACACTCTGTTCCGCATCCATGGCACGCCGCAGCCCTGGACGATGGGGCAGAGCTTCTCCTCCGGCTGCGTGCGGCTCATCAACCAGCATGTCGAAGAGCTCTACGATCTCGTGCCGATCGGTACGCCGGTGATCGCCGCCTGAGGATCGGGCGAGACCTGTTGCGCGGCGCCGCTGCAGACGGCCCAAATAGAAAACGGGCGGCAGATTGCTCTGCCGCCCGTTCCTGTCTGAAACCCGCCGCTCTTACGAGGGCAGCTTCGCGGTGCGCAGATACGGCAACACCTTGTTGAACTCGCCGTACTTCGCCTTCGCGTCTTCGTCGCTGACCGAAGCGGGGATGATGATGTCCTGGCCGACGGCCCAGTCGGCGGGCGTCGCCACGCCGCGGTTGGCGCTGGTTTGCAGCCCGTCGAGCGCGCGCAGAACTTCGGAGAAGTTGCGCCCCACCGTCATCGGGTAGGTCATCGACAGCTTCAGCTTCTTGTCGGGGCCGATGATGAACACCGAGCGCACCGTCTGGCTGTCAGCCGGCGTCGGGTTGTCGGGCAGGTAATGCTCGGCCTCGAGCATGTCGAAGGCCTTGGCGACGGTCAGGTCCTTGTCGGCCACGATCGGGAAGGTGGCTTCACGGCCCGCGACGGTCGAGATGTCGCCCTTCCACTTCTTGTGGTCTTCGGCCGAGTCGACCGACACGCCCATCACCTTGGTGCCGCGCTTCTCCCACTCGTCGGCCAGCTTGGCGACGGCGCTGAATTCGGTGGTGCAAACCGGCGTGAAATCCTTGGGGTGCGAGAACAGGATCGCCCAGCTGTCGCCGATCCACTCATGGAGCGACAGGGTGCCTTGATCCGTCTCGACGGTCAGGTCGGGGATGGTGTCGTTCAGTCTCAGTCCCATTTCGGTCTCCCTCATATGGTCTGCTGCAGGTCTCGCCCCTGCGCGTCTCGCGGGCTTATCCCGCGTGTTGCATGACATATAGGCACCATGGCCGCGGCCTGCCAGAACCCCTGCGCCAACTGCATGGCGGGCAGTCGCGCATTGGGCATCGGGCCGCGTAAACTGCACAGAGGCAGTGGTTCTGCGGCGCAGAGAGCCTACATTAAGGACAAACCGCCAGGAGACATTCAATGTTCCCCACGATTCCCGGACTCCATCATGTGACGTCCATCGCCTCGAACGCGCGGGCGAACGATGATTTCTACACCAACAAGCTCGGCCTGCGCCGTGTGAAGAAGACGGTGAATTTCGACGCGCCCGACGTCTACCACCTCTACTTCGGCGACAAGGCCGGCCGCCCCGGTACGCTGTGGACGAGCTTCCCCTTCACCAACGCCCGCCGCGGCACGCCCGGCACGGGCACCACGGTGCGCACCTCCTTCGCCGTGCCGAACGACGCGCTGGATTACTGGGAGGCCACAATAGGCGGCCGCCGCGACACCACCTTCGGCGCCGAGCGGCTGGTCTTCGAAGGGCCGGATGGCGAGGGGCTGGCGCTCGTCGCCGAGGCCGAGGGGCAGGGCCCCGATATCCGCTCACTCCATTCGGTGACACTCAGCCTGCGCGATGGCGGGCCGGAGGCGGAGCTGCTCAGCCTGATGGGCTTCGAGGAGGTTGCCGAGGAGGGCCACGAGCGCCTGTTCACCGCCCCCGGCGACGCGCATGGCAAGAGCGTGATCCTCGCCGTGCGCCCCGATGCGCCGCGCGCGCAGGAGGGCGCCGGCTCGGTGCACCACGTTGCCTTCCGCGTCGCAGACGACGCCGCCCAGCAGAAGGCGCGCGAGGCGCTGGCCGAGGTCGGCCTGCACGCGACCGAGGTGAAGGACCGCGACTACTTCCGCTCGATCTACTTCCGCACCCCCGGCGGCGTGCTGTTCGAGATCGCCACCGACGGGCCCGGCTTCGATGCCGACGAGCCGGCAGAGAACATGGGCAGCGCCCTGAAGCTGCCGACCCAGCACGAGCACCTGCGCGGGCGGCTCGAAGAAGAGCTGATGCCGCTGGATTGAGGCGGGGCAGGGGCGGTGGCGGGCTGAAGTCCGCCCTACGGGCCCAAGTGGCGGTTGGTAGGTCGGGCTTCAGCCCGGCCCGCCCACGCTTAGAACGGGCACTTCGCCTTGAACGTCAGGCCCTTGCCGCCATCTGGGTGGCGCAGGCGTAGCCGCTCGGAATGCAGCATCAGCCTGTCCGCTGCCGCCAGCGCCTCGCCAGTCGCGTAGAAGGGATCGCCCAGGATCGGGTGGCCGAGCGCCTGCATGTGCACGCGCAGCTGGTGCGAGCGTCCGGTGTGCGGGAACAGCCGCACCCGCGTCTCGCCGCCGCCCCGCTTGGCGACCTTCCAGTCCGTCACTGCCTTGCGGCCGTTCTCGTGATCGACCATCTGCCGAGGGCGGTTCGGCCAGTCGACGATCAGCGGCAGATCGACCGTTCCCGAATCCTCCTCCATCTCGCCCCAGACGCGGGCGAGATACTCCTTCTTGATCTGCCGCTTCTCGAATTGCAGGCCGAGGTGCCGCTGGGCATGGGGCGTCAATGCGAAGACCATGACGCCCGAGGTGTCGCGATCGAGCCGGTGCACCAGCAGCGCCATGGGAAAGGCGGCGGCGACGCGCGCCATCAGGCAATCGGCCAGCTCCGGCCCCTTGCCGGGCACCGAGAGCAGGCCGGCCGGCTTGTCGACCACGACGATCTCGTGATCCTCGTGGATCACGGCCAGCGGCGTGTCGGGGGGATTGTACTCAGAGGTCAAAGGTCGCGAACACTGGCGCGTGGTCAGACGGCTGCTCCCACCCGCGCGCCGGGCGGTGGATGCGGCTGGAATGGGCGGCAGAGGCGGTGTCGCCAGAGGCCCAGATGTGATCGAGCCGGCGGCCCTTGTCGGCATTGTCCCAATCGGGGCTGCGATAGGACCACCAGGAATAAAGGTTGCCGCTCGGCATGTCGGCGCGGGTGACATCAACCCAGCCGCCGGCCTCGCGCGTGTCTTCGAAGAGCTCCACCTCAACCGGGGTATGGCTGACGACCTTCAGAAGTTGCTTGTGGTTCCATACGTCATCCTCGCGCGGGGCAATGTTGAGATCGCCGACGAGGATGGATTTGCGCGGCCGCTGCGCGCCGAAATGGTCGCGCATATGGGCGAAGTAATCGAGCTTCTGGCCGAACTTGGCGTTCACCTGCCGGTCAGGCACGTCGCCGCCGGCGGGAGCATAGACGTTGTGGATCTCCACGCCGTTTTCCAGCCGCGCGGCAACATGGCGGGCATGGCCCATCTGGGCGAAGTCATGTGCGCCGACCTCTTCGAGGGGCAGTTTCGAGAAGATGGCGACGCCATTGTAACCCTTCTGCCCGCGCGCGACCCAATGGGTGAAGCCGAGGCCGGCGAAGGTCTCCAGCGGGATCTTCTCGACCGGTGACTTGCATTCCTGCAGGCACAGAACGTCCGGCGCCTCTTCCTCCATCAGCCGGGCCACGAGGCCTTCGCGCAGGCGCACGGAATTGATGTTCCAGGTGGCGAGGGTGAAGGGCATGGCAGTCTCCGTCTGGCGAGGCCGCGACCCTAGTCTTCCCCGCCCCGGGCCTCAAGCCGCGGCGGCTTGCGCGCCGGGCGCGGGAGAGAGAAGCTGGCCGCCGGGAGGATCAATCATGCGCATCATCGCCTTGAGCGCCGCGCTGGCGCTCGCCGCCGTGCCGGCCGCGGCCGAGACCATCGGCCGCATCTCGCTGAAAATCGGCCTTCAGGCCTATCTCTTCGATGTCACCGACGAGACGGGCGAGAGCGGCTTTTCGCCCGAGCAGCAGGCGCGGTTCACTGGCGAGGGCCCGAGCGGAGCGACCCTGACGCTCACCTTCGACGGCAGCGCGCTGGGGCAGGTGGAGGCAAAGCTGAGCTGGATTCAGGCGGATGGCGAGGCATGGAGCAGCGAAGGCCGCCCGATGGACGTCGCCGTCACGCGGCACCGGCTGGAGGATGGAAAGCTGTTTCTGGAGGGGCGGCTGCGCGGCGCTCTTGGCAATGGCGAGACGGGCGTGCCGGTCGATGGGCTCTTCGGGGTCGAGCTGCCGCCGGACGAGCCCGCGGGCGACTAGCGAGAGGGTGCCGGGGCGGCCGAGCCGCCCCGGCGGTGGCCGGATCTCACGGCGTGATCGTATAGGTGCCGACGTTGCACAGGTTGACGCTGTCGTAGATCACCGAGCCCTCGATGAACTCGAATTTGAAATCGTAGAGGCATTCCTGAACGTTGGCGAAAGTCAGCGGCATGATGCTGCGGTTGTTCAGCACGCGGTTGCCGAGCAGATCCTCGCCGTAGTTATCGAAACTGCGGGGCGTGGCATAAAGCCGGTAGAGCGTGATGCCCGACATGTTCTGAATGCGAATTGTGAGGTTGTCCGCCATCGCGGGCGCGCTGGATAGCATCGCGAGCAACAGGGCGAACGCTGGCAGAAATCTCTTGATCAACGACATTGACCTCTTCCCTTATTTATTGCGGCAAAATGTACCGATGACCCAAGCTAAGGCTCGCGCTGGCGTGAGGGCAACGTAAATCGCGCGTGACGCTGGGGGGAAAGCGCGGCGTCGCCGCACCCTCCCTTCGAATTTGTAATTAAAATACAGAGACTTAAGGATGTTGGCGCCCGAGCCGCTCGCCGTGCCCGCCTGCCAGGTGAACCCTTCGTCGGAGGTTCAGGGGTGACCTTATCGCCTCAAAAGTTCGGGCGGCATGTAGCCGCCCGAAACAATCCATCACCCATATTCTGGCCTCGCCTGCCTCAGGCGACCAACCGATAACCACCTGATTCGGTGACCAAAAGCCGGGCGTTCGAGGGGTCGGGCTCGATCTTCTGGCGGAGGCGGTAGATATGCGTCTCCAGCGTGTGGGTGGTGACGCCGGCGTTGTAGCCCCACACCTCGTGCAGCAGCACATCGCGCGGCACCACGCCTTCCGAGGCGCGATAGAGGAACTTCAGGATGTTCGTCTCTTTCTCCGTCAGCCGCACCTTCTTCTCGTCTTCCGTCAGCAGCAGCTTCTGCGCCGGCTTGAACGTGTACGGGCCGAGCGTGAAGATCGCGTCTTCGCTCTGCTCGTGGCTGCGCAGCTGGGCGCGGATTCGGGCCAGCAGCACGGGGAATTTGAACGGCTTCGAGATGTAGTCGTTCGCGCCGGCATCAAGCCCGAGGATGGTGTCGCTGTCGCTGTCATGCCCGGTGAGCATGAGGATGGGGCATTTCACGCCCTGCTTGCGCATCAGCTTGCACAGCTCGCGCCCGTCGGTATCGGGCAGCCCGACATCGAGAATGACCAGGTCATAATGGCCTTCCTTGGCCTTGGTCATTGCATCGGCGCCGCTGCCGGCCTCGAAGACGTCGAAATCCTCGGTCATCACGAGCTGCTCGCTGAGCGCCTCGCGCAGATCGTCATCGTCGTCGACAAGCAGAATTTTCCGCAGTTGAGCCATGGTGTTCTCCTAACGAAGTCTTGAGCTTCAGATGTGAGTGAACACGTATCTCGGCAACGTTTCTGACAGCGCCTCACGCCGACGTGTCGCCTGACGGCCTAATGTTTCAATCTTGTACCAAAGCGACTATCTGGCGAACGCGGCCGGGGGCCGCGCGGCGGAGCGGCGGATGAGTCTTCTACCCAATATTCATGAGCTGAAGGCTCGGGCCCGGGCCGATCTGCGCATCGGCCTGCCCGTGGCCCTGACCGAGGGGGCCGAGGCGGGCGCGCTGGTGCTCTCGGCAGAAACGGTGACAGCCGATCGGCTGGAAGAGCTGCGCCGGCTGGGCGGGGAGCTGAGCCTGGCGCTGACGCGCCGCCGGGCCGAGACACTGCGCATTCAGGTTTACGATGACGATCTGGCCCGCGTGATCCTGCCGGCCGATGCGGGGCCGTCCTGGGTTTCCAAGCTCGCTGACCCGTCGGGCGATCTGGGCGCACCGCTGCGCGGCCCGCTGAAGGCCCGGCGCGGCGGCGGGCCCGGGCTGGCGCGCGCGGCGCTACGGCTGGGCAAGGATGCGCGGCTCTTGCCCGCGGCGCTGGTGTTGGAGCTCCCGGTGACCGAGGTGCGCCGCATCGCGAGGGAGCAGAACCTTACGCTGCTGCCCGCGGACGCTCTGCTGACCAAAGAGATGACGGCGCTCGCCCCAGTGGCGCAGGCCTTCGTGCCGTTGCTGGGCGCCGAAAATTCGCGGCTGCATATCTTTCGGCCCGCGGATGGCGGCGAAGAGCATTACGCTGTGGAGATCGGCACGCCCGACCGCGACGCCCCCGTCCTCGCCCGCCTGCATTCGGCCTGCCTTACTGGCGATCTGCTCGGCAGCCTCAAATGCGATTGCGGCCCGCAGCTGCGCGCCGCCATCGCGCAGATGGGGGCCGAGGGCGCCGGCGTGCTGCTCTATCTCAATCAGGAGGGGCGGGGCATTGGCCTGGCCAACAAGATGCGCGCCTATGCGCTGCAGGATCAGGGCTTCGACACGGTCGAGGCGAACCACCGGCTCGGCTTTGAGGATGACGAGCGCGATTTCCGGCTGGGTGCCGAGATCCTCCGCCAGCTCGGCTTCTCCTCGGTGCGGCTGATGACGAACAACCCCGCCAAGGTGGCTCGAATGCAGGAAAGTGGGCTGCAGGTGACCGAGCGGGTGCCGCTGCAGGTGGGCCGCAACCCGCTGAACTCGCGCTACCTCGACACCAAGGCGCAGAAATCCGGGCACGTCCTTTGACGGCAGAGTTGCGCCTCACCCCGCGCGGGCTGCTGTTTCAGGGGGAGCTCTATCCCTGCAGCATCGGGCGCGGCGGCCTGACGGGTGCGAAAGTTGAGGGGGATGGCGCCACCCCCCGGGGGCGGCACCGCATCACATCGACGCTCTATCGGCCGGACAGGCTTGCGCCTCCGGCGCCCTGGGCAGAGCCGATCCGGCCCGGCGACCTCTGGTCTGACGATCCCGATGATCCGGCGTACAACAGCCGCATTCGCGCGCCCCATGCCGCCTCGCACGAGAAGCTGCGCCTGGCCAACCCTCTCTACGATCTGATCCTGGTGACGGATTGGAACATGGAGCCCGCGCGCCCGGGCTACGGCTCGGCCATCTTCATCCACCAATGGCGCCGGCCGGGCTTTCCCACCGCCGGCTGCATCGCGCTGCCGCGCCCGGTGCTCTCGCACATCGCGCAGCGGCTCGCCCCCGGAGCCGAGCTGATCGTCTAGCCCGGCTGGCGCGGCGTCCGCTCGCCGAAGATGGCGGAGCCGACGCGCACCAAAGTCGCCCCCTCTTCGATGGCGGTCTCGAAATCGGCGCTCATGCCCATCGAGAGCTCGGGCAGCCCGAGCTCTTCGGCCAGGCCGCGCAGCAGGGCGAAATGCTTGGCTGCGTCTTCGTCCACCGGCGGGATGCACATGAGACCGCGCACCGGCAGATCCATCGACCGGCACTCCCGCACGAATCCCTCGGCTTCGTCCGGCAGCACGCCGGCCTTCTGCGGCTCGGCGCCGGTGTTCACCTGTACCATCAGCTCTGGGCAACGCCCCATCTCCTGCGCCAGGCGCGCAATGGTGGCTGCGAGCTTGGGGCGGTCGAGCGTGTGGATGGCCTCGGCCAGCTCCATAGCCTGGCGGGCCTTGTTCGTTTGCAGCGGGCCGATGATGTGCAACTCGATTCCGGAGTAGCGCTCGCGCAGCTCGGGCCAGCGGCCCGCCGCCTCCTGCACGCGGTTTTCACCGAAGATCCGCTGGCCCTCTTCCAGCACCGCTTCGATTCGATCCGCTGGTTGCTGCTTCGATACGGCGATGAGCCTCAGGCTCTCCGCACTTCGGCCCGCCCGGGCGAGCGCCGCGTCGATTCTGCCCTGGATCGTTGCCAAGCCCATCTTAGACCTCTGAATTCTCTTGCGTTAAAGGCCCCAGGCGTATCCGGGCGCCTCGCCCGGAATTTGCCACAGGCATGGCCCGATAGCCATCTGTGTGTCTCACATGCATCATATGGCGCGGCCCGCCGGCAGGCTGGCCCAATTCTCTTGAGGTCGTGGCCGCTTCTGCGCAAAAGCATCCCCAATGCTAGCAGGACTGGCATTCTGAGAATGCAATCACGAGGGAAAAACATGAAAAGCATCCTCCTCGCCTCGGCCTCTGTCTTCGCCTTCGCGGGCGCGGCGGCAGCTGAAGTTTCCTTCACGGCCGAAGCTACCGTTGGCTACAACGACACGGACGTCGCCGCTGTTGCTGACGATCCGACCGGCTTCTACTGGAGCGCCGAGCTCGACATCACCGCCGAGCAGCAGCTCGACAACGGTCTGACCATCGGCTTCACCATCGGCGGCGACCTGGTCGACGACGATCTGGGCATGGCCCTCGCTCTCGACGGCTACGAGCTCTATGTCACCACCGACATGGCCTCCGTCTACGTGGGCGACACCGCCCTGGCCGCCGACGAGTACTTCTCGACGACCGACGGCATGGATGTCGGCTTCGACGGCGACGGTGTGGGCGACGCGGTTCTCCGTGGCGAGTTCACCTTCGGCACCTTCTCGACTTACACGTCCTACAGCATCTTCGCTGACGGTTCGTTCCAGGGCGTGCAGACGGTTCTCTCCGGCTCCTTCGGCGCCTTCGACGTGATGGCCGCCTACCAGGACGACCAGGGCGACTCCGGCAACGAAGTCTTCGGTGTGTCTGTCGGCACCACCTTCGGCGCTGCTGACCTGACCGTTGCCTACACGAAGAACCAGACGACCGACGCCGACTCCACCGGCATCGAAGCGTCCTACCCGATCGGCCCCGTCACGGTTGGTGGCTACTACGCCATGAACAGCGACGTTCCGGACGAGTACGGCCTCTCCGCCGACTACTCGAACGGCCCGATCATGGTGAGCGTGTACTACGACACCGATGACACGGGTGCCGACGACTACGGCATCGAAGGCTCCTACGATCTCGGCAACGGCATCATGGTCCGCGCCGGTCTGATCGACCTGGCCGCCACCGACCCCGACTACTACGTCGGCGCCGAGTGGGATCTGGGTTCGGGCGCGTCCCTGCTCTTCTCCTACGCGGAAGACCCGGACGAATCCGCCGAAGACGAAATCGGCGATCCCGAGTACCAGCAGGGCCTCACCGTCGAGGCGACCTTCGAGTTCTGATCCAAACCGGATCGATCTTAGCGAGAGCGGCCCCCCGGGGGCCGCTCTTTGCGTTTGCGGGCATTGCGGCTTGTGACAGGCCATTGCCTTCGCTAGACCTTTGCCGACTGCAACAAGGCGTATCGGGGGAGCCATGGTAAAGGCTGCATCGCTCAAGACAGGCGTTCTGCTGCTGGCGGCTCTGGCCCTATCCGGTTGCAGCACGCTGTTCGGCGGCACCCCCAGCGAGCCGGCCGTCCGCCAGGCCGCGCGCACGGCGGGGGCCGAGAATGTGGCGGTGAATCGCTACCTCTGGTCCGCCGCGCTGGATGTGCTCTCCTTCCTGCCGATCGAAAGCGTCGACCCCTTCACCGGCGTTATCGTCTTCGGCTACGGCACGCCGCCCGGCGGCAGCACGGCCTATCGTGCCACGGTGCATGTCAAGGACCCGGCGCTCGACGCGCGCTCGCTGAACGTCGCGCTCGCCACCCGCGGCGGCGCCGTTGCGGCCGAGACGCAGATCGCCATCGAGGATGCCATCCTCACCCGCGCCCGCCAGATCCGCATCGCCGACGGCGCGCTTTAAAGGCTGTTCTGGCCCCGGGGGCGGAAGCCCGCTATCACGCCACGCAAAGACGAGCCCGCCAGCGGGGCCGAAGAGGATATGCAGATGTCGCGCTATACGCCGAGTGAAATCGAGCCGAAATGGCAGGCCGCCTGGGACGAGGCCGGCACCTTCCGCGCCGAGATTTCCGACAAGCCGAAATACTACGTGCTCGAGATGTTCCCCTACCCGTCGGGGCGAATTCACATCGGCCATGTGCGCAATTACACGATGGGTGACGTCATCGCGCGCTACAAGCTGGCGCGCGGCTTCAACGTTCTGCACCCGATGGGGTGGGACGCCTTCGGGATGCCGGCGGAGAACGCCGCCATGGCCTCCGGCGGGCACCCCAAGGAGTGGACCTACCAGAACATCGCCGACATGAAGGCGCAG
The DNA here is from genome assembly GCF_054353345.1 of Pseudoroseicyclus sp. H15. Lineage (NCBI taxonomy): Bacteria > Pseudomonadati > Pseudomonadota > Alphaproteobacteria > Rhodobacterales > Paracoccaceae > Pseudoroseicyclus > Pseudoroseicyclus sp. H15. Next base: position 103,984 of record NZ_JBTHJE010000001.1, on the reverse strand, counting down.
ATGAAGCCGCTCGGCTGGTCTCTGGACTGGTCCCGCGAGTTCGCGACCTGCGACCCGGAGTACTACGGCCAGCAGCAGGCCCTCTTCCTCGACATGCTCGAGGCCGGCCTCGTCTACCGCAAGAATGCCGTGGTGAACTGGGATCCGGTCGACATGACCGTGCTCGCCAACGAGCAGGTCGAGAACGGCCGCGGCTGGCGCTCGGGCGCCGAGGTCGAGCGGCGCGAGCTGACGCAGTGGTTCTTCAAGATCTCCGCCTATTCGGAGGAGTTGCTGGACGCCATCGACAGCCTCGATGACTGGCCCGCCAAGGTGAAGCTGATGCAGGCCAACTGGATCGGCCGGTCGCGCGGCCTGTCCTTCGACTTCGGCCTCAAGGGTGCCCCGGCCGGGTGGGAGAGCCTGCCGGTCTACACCACCCGCCCCGACACGATGATGGGCCCCACATTCGCCGCCATCGCCGTCGATCACCCGCTGGCGCGCGAGCTGGCTACCTCCTCGCCGGAGGTTGCGACCTTCTGCGCCGAGGCCCGCAAGGGCGGCACGACGGAAGAGGCGCTGGAGACGGCCGAGAAGCTGGGCTTCGACACCGGCATCAAGGTCACCCACCCCGCCGATCCCTCCTTCGAGCTGCCGCTCTACATCGCCAACTTCGTGCTGATGGATTACGGCACCGGCGCCGTCATCGGCTGCCCTGCCCATGACCAGCGCGACCTCGACTTCGCCCGCAAATACGGGCTGCCGGTGATCGACGTCTTCAAGCCGCTCGGCAGCGACGAGAGCGTCGGCGACACCGCCTTCGTGCCCGCGAAGACCGAGATGGTGCGCTACGTCTGCTGGCACGGCGACCCCGGCACCGAGATCACCTGCCAGGAGGCGATGGACCGCACGCTCGCGCTCTACGAAGAGAAGAGCTGGGGCCACGCGCACACCCAGTTCCGCCTGCGCGACTGGGGCCTCTCCCGCCAGCGCTACTGGGGCTGCCCGATCCCCGTCGTCCATTGCGAGGCCTGCGGCGTCGTGCCCGAGCGCAAGGAGAACCTGCCGATCCGCCTGCCGGATGACGTCAGCTTCGACGTGCCCGGCAACCCGCTGGACCGCCACCCGACGTGGCGCGACTGCGCCTGCCCGAGCTGCGGCGCCCCCGCCCGGCGCGAGACGGACACGATGGACACCTTCGTCGATTCGTCCTGGTACTACGCGCGCTTCACCGCGCCCCGGGCGGAGACGCCGACCGATCCGGAGGCGGCGGCCTACTGGATGAACGTCGACCAGTATATCGGCGGCATCGAGCACGCGATCCTGCACCTGCTCTACTCCCGCTTCTTCGCTCGGGCGATGCACAAGACCGGCCACCTGCCGGCCTTCGCCATCGAGCCGTTCAACGCGCTCTTCACGCAAGGCATGGTCACGCACGCCATCTACAAGAGCGCCGGCGCCGATGGCCGGGCCGTCTACCACTTCCCCGAAGAGGTCGAGCTGCGCGGTGACCGCGCCTATCTGAAGGAAGGCGGCGCCGAGGTAGAGGTGATCCCCTCCGCCAAGATGTCGAAATCCAAGCGCAACGTCGTCGACCCGGTGGATATCGTCAGCCAGTTCGGCGCCGATACCGCGCGCTGGTTCGTCCTCTCCGACAGCCCGCCCGAGCGCGACGTGGAATGGACAGCCTCTGGAGCCGAGGCGTCGGCGAAGCACCTCGCCCGCGTCTGGCGCATCGTCACCGAGCTGCCCGAGGCGCCCGAGACGGCGCCGCAAGGGGCCGACGAGGAGCTGGCGAAGGTGGTGCACCGCACGATCCACGATGTCACGATGGGGCTGGAAAGCTTTGGCTTCAACGCCGCCATCGCCAAGCTCTACGGGCTGACGAGCGCCCTCTCCAAATCGCCCGCCTCGCGCGCCGCGAAGACAGAGGCCGCCCGCATGCTGGCGCAGCTGATGTCGCCCTTTACGCCGCATCTGGCCGAAGAGGTCTGGGCCGCGCTCGGGGGCGAGGGGATGGTCACCGGCGCGCCCTGGCCGGAGGCCGACGAGAGCCTGCTCACCGATGACAGCGTGACGCTGCCGATCCAGGTGAACGGCAAGCGCCGCGCCGAGATCACCGTGCCCAAAGAAATGGGCAAGGCCGAGATCGAGGCTTTGGTGCTGGAGCATGAGGCTGTGCAGAAGCAGCTGAACGGCGGCGCGCCGAAGAAGCTGATCGTCGTGCCCGGGCGCATCGTCAATGTCGTGGTCTAGGCGGGGCTTCCTTCTGGCTCTGCCGGCCGTCGCCATCTCCGGTTTGGGGGCGGGCTGCGGCTTTACCCCCGCCTTCGCGCCCGGCGGCGCCGGCAGCGAGCTCTTCGGCGCCACCGCCTATGATGTGCCCGATACCCCCGAGGGCTACCGCCTGCGCGCCCGCCTGCAGGAGCGGCTGGGCCAGGCGGGCGCCGACGCGCCCTATAGCCTGACGGCGACCCTCACGCTTATCCCGCGCGAGGCGGCGCTGTCGCCCGGTGGAGAGGTCGTGCGCCGTGCCCTGCGCGGAGAGGCGCCCTGGGCGCTCAGCGGGCCCATGGGTGAGCTCGCGTCCGGCACCGTCTCCAGCTTCGTCGCCTGGCCCTCCAGCGGCTCCACAGTGGCCGTGCGCGCGGCAGAGGACGATGCCCGGGGCCGTCTCGCCGTGCAGCTCGCCGATCTCATCGTGACAGAGGCGCTGGGGGCGGTCGCCGGGGCGGGCGGATGAAGCTCTCCACCCGCGATGCCCGGAGCTTTCTGACGCGCCCCGATCCGCGCATGGGCGCGGTGCTGATCTACGGCGCTGACCCGATGCGTGTTGCCGCCGCCCGTCAGAAGCTGGTCGCGGCCCTCATCGGCCCCGAGGGAGAGGCCGAGATGCGCCTCACCCGCCTGCCGGCTGCCGAGCTGCGCAAAGACGGCGCCCTGCTCGACGATGCCATGCGGGCGCAGAGCTTTTTCCCCGGCGCTCGGGTGGCGCTGGTGGAGGAAGCGGCGGACGGACTCGCCCCGACGATCAAGGCGGCGATAGGCGCGCGGCAGGAGGGCGACGCCACCATCGTCGTCACCGCCGGTGCGCTCGCCGCCCGCTCGGCCCTGCGGAAACTCTTCGAGGGCGACAAGGGGGCCGCCTGCATCGCCCTCTACGACGACCCGCCGGGTCCGGAGGAGATTGCCGAGATGTTGCAGGCCGCCGGCCTGCGCGATGCCTCGCCCGAGGCCCGCGCCGATCTGGCGGAACTCGCTCGTGCGCTGGAGCCTGGGGACTTCCGCCAGACCGTCGAGAAGCTCGGCCTCTACAAGTACGGCGATTCGGCGCCCGTGCAGCCGGAGGATGTCGCCGCCGTCGCCCCCGTCTCGGCCGAGGCCGAACTCGACGAGCTGCTGCTGGCGCTGGGTGATGGGCGGGCCGATCTTGTGCCCGGCCTCGTCAGCCGGCTGGAGGCGCAGGGCAGCGGCGCTGTCAGCCTTTCCATTGCCGTGCTCCGGCACTTCCGCCAGATGCATGCGGCGGCGAGCGACCCTGAAGGGCCGGCCAAGGGCATTGCCCGCGCCCGCCCGCCGATTTGGGGGCCGCGCCGCGATGCGATGATCCGCTCTGCCGCGAAATGGGGGCGCATCCGGCTGGAAAGCGCCATCGGCCTGCTCATCGAGGCGGACATGACGCTGCGCTCCGCGAGCCGGGCACCGGCCATGCCGCTGCTGGAGCGGCTGCTCATTCGCCTGGCGATGATGGGGCGCGACCGGGGCTGAAGGCCCGCGCGTCAGCGCCTCGCAGACATCTCAACAGCACAAACGAAAACCGGCGGGCCGATGGCCCGCCGGTTCATGACGATCCCCGAAGGGGAGGTCGATATTAGTCTTCTTCGCCGGACGAGTCGGACGCAGCGGCGATCGCGACCAGGCCAGCAAGAACGGCGGCCGGGATGACCCAGACGGGGAGCGAGAAGCCGGTGGCGACATCGTCTTCGATGACGACAACTTCCGGAACTTCGACGACCGGGGCGAAACCGCCGGCCATGGCCGAACCGGCAACCGTCGACGCGATGGCAGCGGCGGTGAGGATATTGCTGAGGCGCATGTAACTTCTCCAGTTGATAAACAAGGCGTTACGTTGGCTATAGCCCTTCATTTCTTGAAACTCAACCCGCATCTCTTTGCGCGGGCGTCGCTCCGCCAATCAAAGTTCGCTTTCGCGCAAATATGCAACAGTCTGGGTCACGAACTGGCGGCTGGAAATGATTTCTCCAGCGTTATCAAGCCAGTACTTGTTGGTGAATTGCACCCCGCCGCCCAGGCAGGTCTCTTCCCAGGCCACCGCTTCAACCTCGCGAAGGCCGAGATTCGTCGTCTCGCGCGCGCCGCCTGCGACAGTGCAATCGAAGCTTGTGGTTTCGATCTGATCGAGCCCCGTGAGCGTTTCGTGAATGCGCCGTGTGGTCCCGCCGCCGGCGCGAATCGCCGCGAGCAGCTGGCCGGGATCGGCCGCCATCAGGTCGTCGGCCAGCCCGCGAGTCGCCACCAACACCCCGTCGCGGAAGGCGGCGGAGAAATTGTACTGGCTCTCGTAGGTCACGTGGCCGTTCTGCGATTCGACGACGCGGGCCAGCCCGGCGGGGTAGAGCCCCTGCACGGTGAAGAGCACATAGGCATCGGGATTCGCGGCCAGCTCATTGGCGGTAAAGCCCGGCGGCAGCACGTTGGGGTCAGCCGCGGGCTCGCCGCCCAGCAGTTCGACATTGGCGAGGGCCGGCACCGCGGCGCGGGCGATGGCCAGCGCCGGCGAGCCTTCGTTCATCGTCCCGCAGGAAGCGAGGGCCGTCAGAGCCGCGGCGGCGAGCAGAGCGTTGCGCATCATCTCCAGAACCGTCCCCATCCGTCTTGCAGGTCGCTGAGCTGGCCAGACCGCACCGTCTCGTAAAGCCGCCCCTCGACATCCAGCCGCGCCCCGCCATCGCGCGTGAGCGAGGCGATGGTGTTGTCGAGCGTCTGCTGGGTGGGGGTGCCGGTGAAATAGTCGATGGGCACCGAGATGCGGATACCCTTGTCGAAAGAGCCCTCGCCGAAATCGTCGAAGGGCACGTCGGTCAGCGTGAAGTAGCCGCCAACCCGCCAGCCGTTCTCGAACTCGCGGTCGAGCGCGAAGGTCGCGCCCCAGTCGCCGGCAAGGTAGCGGCCGGCGTCGATCTGGGCGTGAAAGCCGTTGGTCAGGTCGTAGTAGAACGACAGGTGCCCGGAGACGACGTCGTAATCCTGAAAGCCGAAGAGCTGATCGAAGTCACGCTGCACGGCGTAGTTCACCTCGGCGCCCACGGCATAGCGGGTGTCGGGCGGGGCCCAGAGCAGCTCGCCAGAGACGCCGCCGAACATGGGCTCGAGGTAGCCGAGCGTGACGCGCGAGTAGATCTCCGGCGCCGGGCGGCCGTACCAGGCCAGCGTCAGATGCTGGATGCTGGGATTGCCGGTGTTGGCATAGAGCCCGGTGTTCGACCGAACGGGCGGAAGGGCCGAGTTCGAGGCCTTCACGTCGCGCTGCGGTGTCAGGGCATAGCGCACCGCGCCAGAGGCCACGAGGTTCGGCTGGATCTCATAGCGCGCCCGCGCTTCGAGACCGGCTTGAAGCTGCACCGGCTCGTCTTGGTCGAACAGTACCAGCCCGAAATAGGGCGCGAGGCCCCAGGTGAAGGCCGGGTCGTCATCGCGAACCCTCTGCAACGAGGCATCGGGCCCGGCGGCGCCGAGATCGGCGCGCTGGAAGATGGCCGTCGTGCCGCCGACGCGGTTTTCCAGCGTCTCGATATCGCGGCGCGCCAGTGTGACGCCCGAGGTGGGGATGCCGCGGTTCTCGGATTCCAGCTCGAAGACCTCCACCTGCGGCGGCGCCTCCTGCGTGAGGATGCGGGCGATTCGGCCCATGGCCTGGGCCTCGGCCCGGTAGCGCTGGTTGGAATAGCGCACCCGCAGCGTGTCGCCTGACAGCTCCACCCCGCGCAGCTCGATGCCCTCGGCCTCCAGCGCCGCTTGAAGGCGCGGCGTCAGGTCGGCCTGCGTGGTCGCGCCCTGCCAGCTGGCTGCGGCGGCGGCGCCACGCACATGCACGGCCGGCGGCGGCGAATCGAAGCCGCTCGCCAGCGGGCGCTCGGCGGCGTTGAGCAGCACGGTGGCCGTCAGCGCCAGCTCGTTGCCATGCAGGTAGTTAAAGCTCAGCTGCAGCCCCGGCCGCGGGAAGTAGACGAGTCCCACGTTGAACGGCGTGCTGTAGCCGAACTCGTTGCGCCGCTGCTCCATGTCGTAGCCATCGGAGGAATATTCCACCTTGAAGGTCAGCTTCTCGGTGGCGACGTATTCCACCCCCGCAAAGGCGGCGGTGGGGCCGCGGAACCAGCTTTCATAAGCGAGCGTGCCGCCCTCGCCAAAATCGTTCTTGGGCCGCTCGTCGAAATACTCGCCGAAGACAGAGAGCGGGTTGTCGAAGCTGTTCGCCGTCGCGAGCCGCCCCCATCCCAGGCCGACAGAGGCGCGCACCGAGGTGCCGAAGGTCTTCGAGGCGACGAGATACTCGCCCGAAAGGATGCCGGTGCCGAGGAAGTCGCGCAGGCCCACGGTGACCGAGGGGATGTATTCGCTCTCGTCGACCAGCTTGAAGGCGAGGTCGAAGCTGCGGTCGTACAGGTTGTTGACCGCGAGGCCCTGATAATAATCGAAGAAGGTCGAATAGCGCAGCGCCACGTTCAGCCGGTCGTTGACCTGAAAGGTGAAGGTGTTGCGCAGCTGGTTGTCGAAATAGGTCACCGTGCCGCTGACGGTGCCGGTATCGGGCAGGGCTGCCGTGGGCGTGTCGATCACGCCGGGGGTGCCGAAGAGCGCCCAGCTGATGCCGTCATCGGCCCAGGCCGGGGTGGCGAAGGGCCCGAGGCCGCTTCCGAAAGCGGCAAGGCTTGCGGCGGCCAGCAGGCGGCCAGTCTTGGTCATGTGCTCGGGCCTCCGAAAGTTTAGAGTTTTCTAACCGATCCTTTGCCGGGTTGGAAAGGACAAGGCGATGATTTTGGGCAGCAAGTCGCCGCTACCCCCACATTGTGATGCCGGCTAGGGGGCGGAGGGCCCGGAGAGCGCCGCCGCAGCCGCCGATCGGCCCGCCAGACGGCCCGTCGCGAGACAGGCGCTGATCAGGTAACCGCCCGTCGGCGCCTCCCAGTCGAGCATCTCGCCCGCGGCATAAAGGCCAGGCCGGGCGCGCATCATCAGGCCGTCGTCGAGCGCCTCGAAGCGCAGACCGCCGGCGGTGGAGATCGCCTCGTCGAGCGGGCGCAGGCCGGCATGCGCTATGGGCAGCGCTTTGATGAGCGGGGCCAGGTCATCGGGCAGGGGGCGGCCGAATTCCATGAGCAGGGCGGTCTTCTCTGGGCCGAGGCGGAGCGCGCGGCGCAGACGGTTGGGCAGGCTCAGCTTGGCGGGCTGGCGGGCGAGGCGGGTGCGGATCTCTTCGGTGCCAAGATCGGGCGTGAGGTCGGCGGTGAGCGCCGCGCCCTCCCGCAGCGCCGGGCTGAGCGGATAGATCCCACCCCCCTCGATGCCCCGGGCCGAGAGCACGATCTCGCCGCGGCTGGAGAGCGCGCCGGCGGTCAGGCGGATGCCCTTCACCGGCTGGCCGAAATGCGGGGCCATGTGGGCGGACCAGTCGATGCGAAGACCGGAGTTCGCCGGGGCGAATGGGGCGACGTCGCCTTCGAACTGCGCCGCCCAGGCGCCATCAGAGCCGAGCCGCTGCCAGCTCGCCCCGCCGAGCGCCAGTACGGTGAAGCGGGGCTCCAGTAGCGCGGTCCCGTCCGGCGTGTCGAAGCGCAGGGCGGCCCCGTCGAACCCCGTCCAGCGCCAGCGGCGGCGGAGGGTGACGCCACCCTCTTCCAGCCGGGCCAGCCAGGCGCGGAGGAGTGGCGAGGCCTTCATCGCGGTCGGGAAGACCCGGCCGGTCGAGCCGGTGAAGAGCGGCTGGCCCAGCCCCTCGGCCCAGGCCCGCACCTCCGCCGGCCCGAAGCCTTCCAACGCGGTGCGAAGGGCCGGGGGGAGGGGGGCGTAGGCGGCGAAGAAGCGCTCTGCCTCCTCCTCCTTCGTCAGGTTCAGCCCCGACTTGCCCGCCATCAGCAGCTTACGGGCGGGGGATGGCATGGCCTCGGCGACGGTCACTGAGAGGCCGGCTGCGGCCATCTCCTCCGCCGCCATCAGCCCGGCCGGGCCGGCGCCAATCACCAATGCGTCGAGTTTCTCAGCCATGCGCCGGGCTTATGCGCGGCCGGTGGCGGGGGACAAGGGGCGTGGCACCCTATTCGGCCTCGCGCCCCAGCCGCCGAAGCACCGCCTTCACCAGATCGAGTTCGGCCCGCAGCATCGTCACCTCGGTGCGCAGATCCTCCGCCAGCATCTGCCCGGCGACCAGCGTGACGCTCGCGAGCACATCGCCGGTATCGGCATCGGCGATCACGCAGGTCTGCACGCCGTCAGAGATCATCTCGGGCGGCAGCGGCAGGCGCAGCGTGGTGCCGGTGTCATGCGGCTCGATCTGCAGCCCGTCGAGCGCGCGGCCGAGATAGGTGGCGATCAGCCGGGCGGGCAGGGGGCCGGCGATCTCGCCGTGCCAGATGCCGCTTTGCAGGCGGGAGTCGATCAGCTTCGTCATCGCCTAGAGCTCCGCACGCGGATGGCGCAGCAGCGTCACGTCGCTGAGGGTCACGCGGTTCATGTGCGGGCGCTCGAAGATCAGGTCGAGCCAGAGCCGCTCGATGCGCTTCTCGTTGAGGGCAGAATAGGCGAGGTCGAACTCCACCTCCGCCGGGCCGGCACCCGGTGGGATCTCGCGCACGATCTGCTCGGTGTTCGGCCCGTGGCGGATGTTGAGCCGCGCGAAGATCTCCAGCGGCTCTTCGCAGGTGACATCCAGCTTCAGCCGCACCAGATGGCGCTTGCCAAGGCCCGCCCCGGCGGCGGCCGGCAACTCCAGCACCAGGCTGAGGAAGCTGCCCTCGAAGGCGAAGACCTCCATGCCGAGGCCGTAGGGCGCGGGGCCGCCCTCCTGACGGGTCTGACGCAGGATGATCTCGGCGCGGGGGCAATCGTGGAACAGGGTGATGTCGTCGCCGATGGCGCTGCGGCTTTCGGCGCCCGCCAGCCCGGGGTCGGCGGTGGCGCTTTGCCACAGCCGGGGGCGCCAGGCCCAGTCGCAGCCCGGCGGGCGCTCGGGCTCGGCGCTGCCAAGGCGGTGCAGGGGCAGGCGGTCGTCGGCGGTGGCGATCACTTCGCCGAGGTGATGGCGCAGCTTATGTGCGGCGGCGGCCTGCGCGGCCAGCCGGCCCGGCGCGGTGCGCGGGGCCTGCCGGGCCCAGCGTGCCCAGCGTTGCTCGGCCCGTTCTGTCAGGCCGCGCTCGATGCGGCTCATGCCGGTAATGCCCATCTGCCTGGCCTGCGCCTGCTGCCCCTCGTTGCGCCTTCTTAGCCAGAACAGCCGGCGGTTGAACAGCCCGGGGGTGCTAGCCGTCGCTTTCGGTATTGGCGCGGCGCAAGGTGTCGGCGGCGCTTTGCAGCAGCTCCAGCCCCACCGCTGTCGACAGCGGGGCGCGCGCGAGGCCGCGCAGCGCGATGGTGACGAGCCGGCCCTTCATGTCGAAGAAGGCGCGCCATTCGCGGGTTTCGATGCCGGCCGCCGGCGGGGCGCCCTCATCGGTGAAATGCACGAAGACGATACCCTGCCGGGGCTGCACGTCATCCACCGTCACTTCGGCGCCATTGCCGTCTTCCGACAGCAGCGTGGCGCCGGCCGAAGTCATCAGCAGGCCGGCCAGCTCGCCCTCCTGCCCGGTCACGGCGGCGGACCCAGCCTCGCCCACCTGGATCGACAGCAGCGCTTCGGCTGAGGGCATGATGTCGAGCGCCGAGATCAGCCCGCAGCCGGCGAAGAGCGCAAAGCCCTGGCCGGGTCGGCTGGCCTCGGTATCGGCGCAATAGCCGTAGGGTGCGGTGGCGACGATGTCGCCCTCGTAAAGCGCGATGGCCCGCGCCCCCTCGCCGGTGGGCGCGCCGAGGGCCGCGACGTTTTCGTCGCAGCCCGACAGCGCGAGCACCAATGCGGCGGCGAGGGCGCGCTTCATCACAGGTCCATGTAGCTGTGCTTCTCGGCGGCCCCGCCGGGATGCGTGACAGCGCCCCAGCGCGCGCCGCCCACGAGCTTGGCGTATTTCCACAGCGCGCCCGAGGCGTAGATCGTCTCACGCGCACCGGCCCAGTCTTTCGTGCGGGCGGCCAGCTCGTCTTCGGTCAGGTCGACAGAGATCTCGCCCTTCACGGCATCGATGGTGATGCGGTCGCCGTTCTTGAGCATCGCGATGGGGCCGCCATGGGCCGCCTCGGGGCCGACATGGCCCACGCAGAAGCCGCGGGTGGCGCCGGAGAAGCGGCCATCGGTGATGAGCGCGACCTTCTTGCCCATGCCCTGCCCGGAGAGGGCGGCGGTGGTGGCCAGCATCTCGCGCATGCCAGGGCCGCCAGCGGGGCCTTCGTTGCGGATGACGAGCACTTCGCCTTCCTCGTAGGAGCGTTGCTTGACGGCCTCGAAGGCATCCTCTTCGCATTCGAACACGCGGGCGGGGCCGGAGAAGACCTGCTCTTCGGCCTTCATGCCGGCGACCTTCACAATTGCGCCGTCGGGCGCGAGGTTGCCCTTCAGGCCCACGACGCCGCCCGTCTTGGTGATGGGGGCCTCGACAGTGTGGATGACGCGGCCATCGGCCTTGCCCTTGATCTTGTCGAGCGCCTCGCCGAGCGTCTCGCCGCTGGCTGTCATGCAGTCGAGGTGCATGAGGCCGGCCTTCGCCAGCTCTTTCATCACCACGGGGATGCCGCCGGCCTCGTACAGATCCTTGGCAACGAACTGGCCGCCCGGCTTGAGGTCCACGAAGTAGGGCGTGTCGTGGAAGATGTCGCAGACGTCGAACAGGTCGAAGTCGATCCCCGCCTCATGCGCGATGGCCGGCAGGTGCAGGCCGGCGTTCGTCGAGCCGCCGGTGCAGGCCACGACGCGCGCGGCGTTTTCCAGCGACTTGCGGGTGACGACATCGCGGGCGCGGATGTTCTTCTCGATGAGGTTCATCACGGCCTGGCCGGAGGCCTCGCCGTACTGGTCGCGGCTCTCGTAGGGCGCGGGGGCGCCGGAGGAGTTGAGCAGCGCGAGACCGATCGCCTCGGAGACGCAGGCCATGGTGTTGGCGGTGAACTGCCCGCCGCAGGCGCCGGCAGAGGGGCAGGCGACCCGCTCCAGCACGGCCAGCGCCACGTCGGAGAGCGTGCCGTTCTGGTTGCGGCCGACCGCCTCGAACATGTCCTGCACGGTGAGGTCGCGGGTGGCGAAATCTTCCGGCACATCGGCGCCGGCGGGCACGCGGCCCGGCAGGATCGAGCCGCCGTAGATGAAGACGGAGGGCACGTTGAGCCGCACCATGGCCATCATCATGCCGGGCAGCGATTTGTCGCAGCCGGCGAGGCCGACGAGGGCGTCGTAGCTGTGGCCGCGCATCGTAAGCTCGACCGAATCGGCGATGGCCTCACGGCTGGCGAGCGAAGAGCGCATGCCTTCGTGGCCCATGGCGATGCCGTCGGTCACGGTGATGGTGGTGAACTCGCGCGGCGTGCCCGAGGCAGCCTTGACGCCGAGCTTGACCGATTGGGCCTGCCGGTTGAGTGCGATGTTGCAGGGGGCGGCCTCGTTCCAGCAGGTCGCGACGCCGACGAAGGGCTGCGCGATTTCCTGCTCCGACATGCCCATGGCGTAGTAATACGAGCGGTGCGGCGCGCGGGCCGGGCCTTCGGTGACGTGCCGGCTGGGCAGCTTGGACTTGTCGGTACGATTCTTGAGCATGTGTCTACCCCTCCGCTGGAATCCCGCGGAGGGATAGACCCCGCCGCCCGCACGAGCAAGCGCGACCGCCTTTCCGGCTCATCGGGCTGCTGGCGAAGACGCGGTGCCAGAGAAGACGGCTCGGGGCTTTCATGGTGCCTGGGGTGGTATCTCGTCGTTTAACTGCTGCCGCGGTTTCAGTTCGCCCTGCGCATCCGCGACATCGCCGAGCTCGGCGGCGCCGTGCCGAGCGACGACCCGCTGCTTTCAGGTGCCAGGCAAGGCCGAGGTTCCGATCAGGTCGCTGACCCGAGATCGCCTTTGCCAAGGAGACACTGCCGTTGGTGCTCCATGCGACGAAGGTCGGCTTTGAGCCCAAACCTTCCAACTGCTGCAGTGTGACCAATGGCCGCTTTTTGGCGCTCTGCGGTTCAGGAAGTTCCTACCAAGGCCGCTTTAAAGAATAACCAAGCCTATTACTGAGCTGCTAAGCGTTCCGCGAGTTTGTCGAAGGCCTGGTTCCAACCACCTTCGCCAGCAGACCCTTCGGGCACACCGACATGGACCATCGTCATCACGGTCTTTCCATCGACTTCCTTCAATTCGATAATCACCTCGGTGATGTCTGGTGTGCCTTCTGGCATTCCCATGCTTTGCGGCGAAATAATCGTGCCGTCCTCGGTGCACATGCTCTCTGTATAGACAAGGCGCGACGGTCTCCGGACTTCTTTGTAGACTCCCGTGAACCACATCGACATCTTGCGCTCCGGCGAGGTCATCTCCATGCAGACCTTGCGCGTTCCACCGACAACGACATCCATCTCGGCGACAGGAACTGACATCCCCATTGGTCCATACCATGACCTGAAGAGCTCCGGGTCCGTCCACATGGCCCATACATCTTCGATGGGCGCGTCAAGCTCACGCTCAATCTTCACCCAGCTTTGCTGATCATTCATGGCTTTTCCTCAATTGATTTCAGAACACTGGCCATTGCATCGAAGCGGACCTCCCAGATATCTCGGTACTGGTCGGCCCAATTTGCGACGACGCGCAAAGGCTCTGCATTAAGTTTGCAGGGACGGAATTGCGCATCTTTCCCACGCGTGACCAAACCCGCTTTCTCCAATACGCGGATGTGTCTCGATACGGCGGGCAGCGTCATATCGAACGGCTCCGCCAATGCATTAACGGTGGCCTCCCCTCTGGCGAGACGCGCAAGAAGCGCCCTCCGGGTTGGATTGGCCAGTGCTGCGAATGTCGCGTCGAGTTGTTCGGACTCAGTCATGCCGGCAATTATTATACAACCTTGTTAATTAAGCAAGTGGTATAATACGACGCCAATTTGGCCGCGCCTTGCTATCGTCGCGGGCAACCATCTGAGCAGACATTGACGAAGTTTCCGAAGGTCCGCTTCGTCCCGCAGCGCAGACATTCGCAAGCTGGTCCGCCCCCGACCGGCTCGTCTCGCCTGACCCTCCGTCTCCGCCCGGGCAACACTGTGATCGCTGGCGCAGCGCGCCGCGATCTGCGAGACCGGCGCCATGTCTGCCAGCGACCAATATGCCCCGCTGAAGAGCTTCGCCGACCCCGCGCGGGGGAGTTCGGGCCTGGCCGTGCTGGGCGGGCTGGCGCTCGTCGCCTTCGCCTATATCGCCTCGCAGACGGTGATCCTCGGCATCGTGCTGCCGCCCGACCCGGGCGATGCGGCGCCGGTGGCGCTGTCGCGCTTGCAGGTGATCGCCTTCCTGCTGACCTATGTCGCGCCGCTCTTTGTGCTGATCCAATGGTGCCGCCGCGTGCTGCGCCGCCCGGCCACCACTTTGCTCGGCCCAGGCGTGCGCACCTGGCAGCACTTCCTGCGGGCGGTGCTCTGGGTGGGCGGCGTGATGGCTGCGATCCTGCTGCTGCCGCCCTGGGACCTTGGGGTGATGTATTTCAATCCGGTGCTGCCCTGGCTGGCGGCGCTGCCCTTCATCCTGCCCGCCATCCTCATCCAGACGGCGACGGAGGAGCTGATCTTCCGCGGCTATATCCAGCAGGAGCTCGCCGTGCGCAGCGAAAGCCGGCTTGTCTGGATGGTGCTGCCCTCGCTCGTCTTCGGAGCGCTGCACTGGGGCAACGGCTCCAGCCCGACCGACAGCTTTCTCTATGCCGCGCTCATCACGATCTTCGCCCTGCTCTCGGCCGATTTGACGGCGCGGACAGGCAGCCTCGGCGCCTCCATCGCCCTTCATTTCGCCGTCAATTGCCAATCGATCCTGCTCTTCGGTGAAGACGGGGCGGGGCTGCAGCGCGCAGCGCTGGCGGTGCTGCCGGCGCAGGACCCGGCGCTGCAGGGCATGGCGATCAGCGATTTCTTCAGCGTCTTCGGCATCCTGATCATCGCCTTCGGCGCGCTGCCCTTCGTCATCTACTGGCTGGCAGCGCGGGTGGCCGTGCACCGCTAGGGCGGCGAGGCAGGCGGGCGCTGCAATTGCAATCCGCCCTCAGCCGCAATATTTCCCTCCTTCAACGCCTGCCGCATGACGACATGGCAGAGCAGGCAGAACTCTGGCGGAGCCAAGCGATGAACTGGATCACCAACTACGTCCGCCCGACGATCGGCTCGCTGTTCTCGCGCCGCGAGGTGCCCGAGAACCTGTGGACGAAGTGCGACGAGTGCGGAACGATGCTGTTCCACCGCGAGCTCGACGCCGCCCAGCGGGTCTGCACCAACTGCGGCCACCACATGACGATCACGCCGCGCGCGCGGTTCGAGAAGTTCTTCGACGGCGGCAGCTTCAAAGAGATCGACGTGCCGGAGCCTATCAGCGACCCGCTGCACTTCCGCGACCAGAAGAAATACCCCGACCGCATGAAGGCCGCCCAGAAGAAGACGGGCGAGGACGAGGCGATGCTCGTCGCCGAGGGCGAGATCATGGGGCTGCCCATCGTGGCGGCCGCGCAGGATTTCTCGTTCATGGCCGGCTCGATGGGCATGTATGTGGGCAACGCCATCATCGCCGCCGCCGAGCGCGCCGTGAAGCTGAAGCGTCCACTGGTGCTGTTCTCCGCCGCTGGCGGCGCCCGCATGCAGGAGGGTATCCTGAGCCTCATGCAGATGCCCCGCACGACCGTGGCGGTCGAGATGCTGCAGGAAGCCGGGCTGCCCTATATCGTGGTGCTGACGCATCCGACGACCGGCGGCGTCACAGCCTCTTACGCCATGCTGGGCGACGTGCAGATTGCCGAGCCGGGCGCGCTGATCTGCTTCGCCGGCCCCCGTGTGATCGAGCAGACCATCCGCGAGAAGCTGCCCGAAGGCTTCCAGCGCGCCGAATACCTGCTCGACCACGGCATGCTCGACCGGGTGACGGAGCGGGGCAAGCTGAAGGAAGAGATCGCCAGCATCCTGTCGATGCTGACCGGCCATGAGCTGACGATCCCTGCCGAGCCGGTGATCGAGCCGATCAAGTCGGACGAGGAGTCCCTCGCCCCCGCCACGCCGAAGAAGCCCGCCGAGGCGCCCAAGGGCGAGAAGCCGGCCAAACCCGCAGCCGAGCCGGCACCGCCCAAGAAATGACGACCGACAGCAAAGAGCCGAGCCAGGCGGAATCCGATGCCTTGCTGGCGCGGATGATGCAAATGCATCCCAAGGTTATCGACCTGACGCTGGAGCGGATCGAACGGCTGATGCCGGCGCTGGGCAGCCCAGAGCAGAAGCTGCCGCCCATCGTTCATATCGCCGGCACCAACGGCAAGGGCTCGACCCAGGCGATGATGCGCGCCGGGCTCGAGGCGGCGGGCAAGCGCGTGCACGCCTATACTTCGCCGCATTTGGCCCGCTTTCACGAGCGCATCCGGCTGGCCGGCGAGATCATCTCCGAAGCCGAGCTGGCAGAGGTGCTGGCAGAGGCCGAGGCGGCCAATGCCGGGCAGAACATCACCTATTTCGAGATCACGACGGCCGCCGCCTACCTCGCAATGTCGCGGGTGCCGGCGGATTACGCGCTGATCGAGGTGGGCCTCGGAGGGCGCTGGGATGCGACCAACATCTTCACGCGCCCCCGGCTGACGGTGATCACCCCGGTCTCTGTCGACCATCAGCAATATCTCGGCGACACGCTGGCCGAGATCGCCAGCGCCAAGGCCGGCATCATCAAGCGCGGCGTGCCCTGCATCGTCGGCCCGCAGGACGAGGCTGCGATGGAGGTGATCGAGGCCGAGGCGGCGTCGAAGGGCGCACCGCTCATCGCCTACGGCCAGCACTGGCATGTTTATGAAGAGCGCGGCTGGCTCGTGTTTCAGGACGAGACGGGCCTGGTCGACCTGCCGCTGCCCAATCTCGCCGGCCCCCACCAGATCCAGAATGCCGGCGCCGCGATTGCCGGTTTGCGTGCGCTGGGCGAGGGCGATGCCGAGGCGGCGGTCAGCCGGGCCGAATGGCCGGCGCGGATGCAGCGCCTCCGCCACGGGCCGCTTGTCGAGGCGGCGCAGGGCTGCGAGCTCTGGCTCGATGGGGGGCATAACCCCGCCGGCGGGCAGGCGGTGGCGGCGAGCCTGAAGGCCATGAGCGACCGGCCCGTGCATCTGATCTGCGGCATGCTCAACACCAAGGATATCGCGGGCTATCTCCGCCCGCTCGGCGAGGTGGCCGAGAGCCTGACGGCGGTGACGATCCCCGGCGAGCCCAACACGCTGCCGGCTGAAGAGACAGCCGCCGCCGCCGCTTCTGTCGGCCTGCCGGCCTCGACCGCCGAGACACCGCTGGAGGCTGTCACCCGCATGGCCCGCGCGGCGCCGGGCGCGCGGCTGCTGATCTGCGGCTCGCTCTATCTTGCGGGCAACGTGCTGCGGGAGAACGGATGACAGGGCCCGCGGCAGGGCGGAAACCATATGGTTTCCGCGGCCGATTTCCATATGGAAATCGGTGCCTTGCGGCGGCCGTGGCGCTTGCCCTCCCGACCTCTCCCTTAGCCGCAGCGGAGTTCCCCTTCTGCTGGCGCGGCGCCAATGGCTACACCATGACCGGCCGCATCGCCTTTCCCGACAGCGCGCTCGGCAAGGCGCTGGTGACAGAGCGGGATGTTACCGAATTCGAGATCACCGGCTGGCTCGATGGCGCCGAGATCGGCGCCTGGTCGCTGGACGAGCTGACGCCCGAGACGACCTGGCATCTCAATTTCGACCCCAAGGAGCGTCGCTTCCCCACCGGCGGCAATTACCCCGGCGCCGCCAGCCAGGGCTGGAATGCCAATGGCGAAGTGAACGACTGCGGTCCGGGCGGCTTTGGCTTCAACTCGGGCAACTGGGCGCAGGACGTCTGCCTCGACGGCACCTGGATCTCCGCCAGCTCGATCGAACCCGACGTGCCCTTCTTCGCCGCCACAGCCCCCGTGACGCCCGATTGCCGGGCGACAGAGCTGCTCGGTTAGGCGCGCTCCGCCAAAGGTTAACAAAGTTTCTAGGCTCGATGGGGCGGGAAGCTTTGACACGCGAATCGCGATTCGCTTTAGTGATTCGTGACCCCCTTCCCGGGGAACGTCTCGCCAGGCAGGTGACCGGGAGGAGCCGCCGAACGGCTCCCCCACACCGGCCTCACCCGGCGGGCCCATCCCCCCAATCGGCGCTCTGCATCTCCATCAGCCGGCTCGCCGTGCGCTCGAATTCGAAGGCGCCCTCGCCCTCGACATACAGCATGTCCGGCGGTGCGGCGGCGGAGCAGACGAGCCGCACCTTCGCCTCGTAGAGCGCGTCGATCAGCGTGACGAAGCGGCGGGCCTGGTTGAAGTTCTCCGAGCCGAGACGGGGGATGTTCTCGAGGATCAGGATGCGCGCCGCATCGGCCAGCGCCAGGTAATCCGCCGCTCCCAGTGCCTTCGAGCAAAGGTCGTGAAATCCCGCCCGCGCCACGCCGTTGTGGAAGAGCGGGATCTCGACGTCGCGCCCGTGCACGCGCAGCAGCTCCGGCTGGCCCTCGCCGCCCGTTAGCTCCTGCCAGATGCCGTCGATGGCCTCGCGCGCCGCGGCATCGGCGGGGCAGAAGTAGCGGGCCGAGCCGGCGAGGCGGCCCTGCCGGTGATCGTTGGGAGAGGCGAGTTCCGCCACCTCCAGCCGCTCTTTCAGCAGCTCGATGAACGGCACGAAGCGGGCGCGCTGCAATCCGTCCTTGTACAGGTCGTCCGGCGGGCGGTTCGAGGTGGTCACCAGCGTGACGCCTTTCTCGAACAGCCGCTGGAAGAGCCGGCCCACGATCATCGCATCGGCGATGTCACTGATCTGCATCTCGTCGAAGGCCAGCAGCCGCACCCGCCCCGCGATATCGTCGGCCACCGGCTTGATGGCGTCGTCGACGCCCTCCTTGCGGGCCTTGTTCATCTGGGTGTGCACCCATTGCATGAAGGCGTGAAAATGCTGCCGGTCGACGGGGGCCACGCCATCCTCGCGCACGGCCTTTACCATCAGATCCATCAGCATGGATTTGCCGCGCCCGACGCCGCCCCACATGTAGAGCCCGCGCACCGCCTCTGGCTGGCTCTTGCGGAAGAGGCTTTTCTTCACGGGCTGCGCCAGCTCTTCGCGAATGCGGTCGAGCGCGGGCAGCATGGCCTCCTGCGCATCGTCGGGCTTGAGCTGCCCGGCTTCGATGCGGGCGCGGTAGAGGGCGGAGACTGTCATGGCTGCGGCGGATACCCCGGGGCGATATGGCAGGGAAGGGGTATCAACTGGTGCAAACCTTCTTGCGGGAAAGGCGGCTCGCGGTGAGAGCACCGGCATTTCGAGCGGTGCGGAAGGGCGGCTCTTGCGCTCCGCCGGCCGCCCGGCAGACAAGGGCGGCATGATCCGCCCCGCGACACCAGACGACGCCCCCGAGCTCGCCCGCCTGCATGTGCAGGCCTATGCCGAATCCTACCCCGGCATTCTCCCCGATGACATCATCACCGGCTGGAGCGTGGCGCGCCGCCTTGAGATGTGGGAGCAGATCCTCGCCGCCGGTAAGACCGAGGTCGTGATCGCCCCGGGCAAGGGCTTCGCCGCCGCCGGCCCGCAGCGGCAGGCCGGCTATGAGGCGGAGTACCCGCAAGAGCTCTACCTTCTCTATGTGCTGGAGGCCGAGAAGGGCTCCGGCCTTGGCCAGCGGCTGCTCACCCCGCTCCTCCGCCCGCCGATGACCGCCGTCGTGCTGGCGGAGAACCCGCGCGCCCGGCGGTTCTACGAGAAGGCGGGCGCGCGCTTCCTCGCCAGGTTGCCGCCGGAGCCGGGCGAGCGGGTGATCGAGGATGTCGTCTACGGATGGGGTACCCCGGCGCCCGCGTGATGCCAGCCATCACAGCTTCGCGATTGACAGCGGCCGCGCCGCGCGGCTTCGTCTCGCTATGAGCACCGAGACCGCCCGCGCCCCGCTGATCACCCCCGTTCTCATCGGGGGCTGCCTCGTCATCATGACGGGCTTCGCCATCCGCGCGGCCTTCGGTGTCTTCCAGATCCCGGTTGCCGAGGAATTCGGCTGGCCGCGGGCGGAGTTTTCCTTCGCCATCGCGCTGCAGAACCTCTTCTGGGGCATCGGCCAGCCGATCTTCGGCGCCATCGCCGAGAAGATCGGCGACCGCCGCGCAATCACCATCGGCGCGGTCCTTTATGCGGCGGGCCTCGTGCTATCCGCCGGAGCCCAATCGCCGCTCGCCATGCAGGCCTATGAGATACTCGTGGGTTTCGGCATCGCGGGCACCGGCTTCGGCGTGATCCTCGCCGTGGTGGGCCGCGCGGCGAGCGACGACAACCGCTCGATGGCGCTCGCCATCGCCACCGCCGCGGGCTCTGCCGGGCAGGTCTTCGGCGCGCCCCTGTCGGAATACCTGCTCTCACTCATGTCGTGGCAGGCCGTCTTCCTTGTCTTCGCCGCCGCCATCCTCGCCGTGCTCGCCGTGCTGCCGATGATGAAGACCCCGCGCATGGCGACGCGCGGCGAGCTGGAGGAGAGCCTCGGCCAGATCCTCGCCCGCGTCAGCCGCGACCCCTCCTACGCGATGATCTTCATCGGCTTCTTCTCCTGCGGCTACCAGCTCGCCTTCATCACCGCGCATTTCCCCGCGCTGGTGACGGAATATTGCGGGCCGATCCGCACCGGCGGCGTCCTCTCCGCGCTCGGCATCGAGACGACGAGCGCGCTCGGCGCCGTCGCCATCTCGTTCATCGGGCTCTTCAACATCGCCGGCACGCTCTTCGCCGGCTGGCTCGGCAAGCGCTATCCGCGCAAATACATCCTCGCCGCCATCTACACCGGGCGCACCATCGCCGCCGCCGCCTTCATCCTGCTGCCGATCACGCCCCTCAGCGTGCTGGTTTTCTCCGCCGTCATGGGAGGGCTCTGGCTCGCCACCGTGCCGCTCACCTCCGGCCTCGTCGCCCATCTGTGGGGGCTGCGCTACATGGGCACGCTCTACGGCATCATCTTCTTCAGCCACCAGCTCGGCGGCTTCCTCGGCGTCTGGCTGGGCGGGCGGATGTACGACATCTACGGCAATTACGATCTGGTCTGGTGGGTCGGCGTCGGCGTCGGGGCGCTGTCGGCGATCATCCACCTGCCAATCCGCGAAACGCGCGCGCCCCTGCCTGCCGCGGCTTGACCGGCGCGCCGCTTCGCGCCACCTCATGAGCCATGACAAACCTTGCGTATGACAGGCTCTTCGGCCGCCATGCGGGCGCGGCGACGCCCTTCCTCTACCTGCCCGACGGCTCGGAGCTGACGCATCAGGCCTTCCTGCACCGCGCCGAGCGCTTCGCCCAGGTGCTGGCGGGCCTCGGCCTGCAGCCCGGCGACAGGATCGCCGTGCAGGTGCCCAAATGCGCCGATGCGCTGGCGCTCTATGCCGCCTCCCTCCAGGCCGGGCTGGTCTTCCTGCCGCTGAACACCGGCTACACGCCGCGCGAGGTGGGCTACTTCCTCGCCGATTCCGGCGCGCGGCTGCTGATCGCCGACCCCGATGCCGAAGGCGTGGCCGAGGTCGCCGAAGAGGCGCGCGCGATGTTCGAGACGCTGGGCGACGAGGCGACCGGCACCCTGCCGCCGCTGGCCGCCCTGGCGCCAGAGGGCTTCCAGACCCTCCCGCGTGCCGCGGACGACCTGGCCGCGCTGCTCTACACCTCCGGCACCACGGGCCGCTCGAAGGGAGCGATGCTGACGCACGCCAACCTCGTCTCCAACGCCGAGACGCTGGCCGAGGCCTGGGCCTTCACGGCGGACGACGTGCTGCTGCACGCCCTGCCGATCTTCCACACGCACGGGCTGTTCGTCGCGACCAACACCACGCTGGTCGCCGGGGGGGCCATGATCTTCCTGCCGAAGTTCGACGTGGACGAGATGCTGGCCGGCCTGCCGATGGCGACCGCCATGATGGGCGTGCCCACCTTCTACACCCGCCTCCTGGCCGAAGAACGCTTCACTCGCGAGCTCACCACCCACATGCGGCTCTTCATTTCCGGCTCCGCTCCGCTCCTGGCCGAGACGCACCGCGCCTTCACCGGGCGCACGGGCCACGAGATCCTCGAGCGCTACGGGATGACCGAGCTCAACATGGCCACCTCCAACCCCTACGACGGCGACCGCCGCCCCGGCACCGTCGGCCCGCCCTTGCCGGGAGTGGAGGCGAAGGTGTGCAATGAGGCCGGAGAGGAACTTCCCCGCGGCGAGATCGGCATGGTGGAGGTGCGCGGGCCGAACGTCTTCGCCGGCTATTGGGGCATGCCCGACAAGACGGCGGAGGAGAAGCGCGAGAGCGGCTTCTTTATCACCGGCGACCTCGGACAGATGAGCGAGGATGGCTATCTCACCATCGTCGGCCGCGGCAAGGACCTCATCATCTCCGGCGGCTACAACATCTACCCCAAGGAGGTGGAGGAGCTGCTCGACGAGGCCGAGGGCGTGACCGAGAGCGCCGTCATCGGCGTCCCCCACCCCGACCTCGGCGAGGTGCCCTTCGCCGTGCTCGCCGCGACCGTCGATCTCGACACCGCCGCCGTCGCCGCCACGCTGGACGGCCGCCTCGCCCGCTTCAAGCAACCGCGCGGCTGGGCCGTGGTCGAGGCGCTGCCGCGCAACACCATGGGCAAAGTGCAGAAGGCCGAGCTGCGCGCGCGATACAAGGACAGCTTCCAGAGCTGAGACCCGGGGGAACCTCGCACAGCGCCCGGGCCTTACCTTCCAGTGACGAGTGAAGGAGTCCCCCCATGGCCAGTGCAGAACGCGACAATCCCCGCCTCTGGAAAGAGGTGAAGGACGAGATCACCAAAGGCAGCAAGGGCGGCAAGAAGGGCCAGTGGTCGGCCCGCAAGGCGCAGATGGCGGTGCAGGAATACAAGCGCCGCGGCGGCACCTACAACGACAGCGGCCCTGCGCAGGACGAGACGCATTTGCACGAGTGGACCGAGGAGGAGTGGGGCACCAAGTCCGGCGGGAAATCCGGCGAGACAGGTGAGCGCTACCTGCCGAAGAAGGTTCGCATGATCCTGACGGAGGACGAGTACGACCGCTCGACCGTCAGGAAGAAGAGCGGCAAGCAGCAGTTCGTGGGGCAGCCGAAGGACGTCGCCAAGAAAGCCGCCCGGATCCGCAAGGACGGCCCGTCGAAGGAGATGCTGCTCGAGCGCGCGAAAGACCTCGGCATCGAGGGCCGCAGCGACATTGGCAAGACGAAACTCCTCAGCGCCATCGAGGAGGCGACGGACAAGAACGGCCGCGCCAAGGACAGCCGCGCCCATTTCGAGGCGATGAAGAAGGACAAGCTGAAGAAGAAGGCCAAGAAGGCCGACATCAAGGGCCGCTCCGACATGTCCAAGACGCAGCTCGTGAAGGCCCTCGCCTCCCGCTGATCCTCGCTTTTCCCGAAATATCCTCTGGGGGTGCGGGGGGCGAAGCGCCCCCGCTCCACGCTCTCCACCCCATGCCCCCATCACCGATCGCGATGCCTCGCCTCACCACAACCGCCCTTTCAATCAAGGGCGCCGCGTCGTAAGAGCGCCTTCGTTTGCCAACCTTTGGAGGGATCATGGGCTACAGAGTCGCCGTCGCCGGCGCCACGGGCAACGTGGGCCGCGAAATGCTCAACATCCTCGCCGAGCGGGAATTCCCCGCCGATGAGGTCGTCGCGCTTGCCAGCCGCAAGTCGCTGAACACCGAAGTGAGCTATGGCGACAAGACACTGAAGACCAAGGATCTCGACACCTTCGATTTCACCGGCTTCGATATCGCGCTCTTTGCCATCGGCTCCGAGGCGACGAAGCAATATGCGCCCAAGGCCGCGGCTGCGGGCTGCGTGGTGATCGATAACTCCTCGCTCTACCGCTACGATTCCGAGGTGCCGCTGATCGTGCCCGAGGTGAACCCTCAGGCGATCCACGGCTATGCCAAGAAGAACATCATCGCCAACCCCAACTGCTCCACGGCGCAGATGGTTGTGGCGCTGAAGCCGCTGCATGACCGGGCGAAGATCAAGCGGGTGGTGGTCTCGACCTACCAGTCGGTCTCCGGCGCCGGGAAGGAGGGGATGGATGAGCTCTGGGATCAGACCAAGAGCATCTACAACCCGACCGACGACAAGCCGCCGAAGAAGTTCACCAAGCAGATCGCCTTCAACGTGATCCCACATATCGACGTCTTCATGGATTCCGGCGAGACGAAGGAAGAGTGGAAGATGGTGGCGGAGACGAAGAAGATCATCGACCCGTCCATCAAGGTCACCGCGACCTGCGTGCGCGTGCCGGTCTTCGTCGGCCATTCCGAGGCGGTGAACATCGAGACGGAGGAGTTCCTCGACGAGGACGAGGCCCGTGACATCCTGCGCGAGAGCCCCGGTGTCATGGTCATCGATAAGCGCGAGGACGGCGGCTACATCACGCCGATCGATTGCGTGGGCGATTTCGCCACCTTCGTCAGCCGCATCCGGCAGGATTCGACGATCGATAACGGGCTGAACATGTGGGTCGTCTCCGACAACCTGCGCAAGGGCGCCGCGCTGAACGCCGTGCAGATCGCCGAGCTGCTCGGGCGCGAGTGCCTGAAGAAGGGCTAGAACGGCTCGAAGAGAACCGGCTCGTCGTCCCCCTCGCGGGGGGCGGCGGGCCCCAGATGCCGCTGCACCAGATGGGTGTGGCGATGTCCCGGAAAGGGCGCCTGAAAGCGGCGCATGAGCCGGGAGTAGGAAAAACCGAGATCGGAGGCCTTGCAGAGCCGCTCGCCGGTGGGATGACGGTGCAGGGCCAGGCCACCGCCAGCTTCGTGCAGCGCATAGCCCTTGGCGGCGAGACGCCGGCGCAGATCCTCCCAATCGCTCGCATGGGCCAGATCGCCGGCGAGGCGCGCCCGCAAGGGAGCGACGAGCAGCTCATCCGCCCTGACGGGCGGCTTCGCATTCTGCCGGCGAGAGACCTCCTTCGCCAGCAGCCGCCGCACGAGCGCCCCCAGCGTCTCGTCCTCCGCCCGCGCCATCGCTTCCGCCACGCGCTGCAGCTCATCCGGCAAGATCATCGAGACATGTCCCATACCCCGCATCATCGCCCGGCATGGTTAGCAAAGGCTGAAGCCCTCAGACCGGAATGAAGCCGCCCTTGGCGCTGTCATACTGCATCAGCCCGCCCTCGCCGATATGCGTCCAGAGCCCGTGCAGGCTCAGATCGCCGGCCTCCACCTTGTCCTTCACGAAGGGGAAGGTCATCAGGTTCTCCAAGCTCACCAGAACCGCCTCATGTTCCAGCGGCGTCAGATCGTCGCCGGACACCTTGTCCTTCGCCCGCTCGTATCCGGGGCGGAGGATGTCCAGCCAGCGGCCGACGAAGCTGGTCTTCTCGTCCAGCTCGGGCGCGGCGCCGGAGCACATGGCATGGCCGCCGGCCACGCCGCCGCAGCTGGAATGCCCCAGCACCACCAGCTGCGTCACGCCGAGGTAATTCACCGCATATTCCACAGCCGCCGATGTACCGTGATGGTCACCGTCCGGCGTGAAGGCCGGCACGAGGTTGGCGATGTTGCGGTGGATGAAGAACTCGCCCTGATCGGCCCCGAAGATCGAGGTGACATGCACCCGGCTGTCGCAGCACGAGATGATCATCGCCCGGGGGCGCTGCCCTTCCGCAGCGAGGCGCCGGTACCAGGCGCGGTTCTCGGCATAGGTCGTGGCCTTCCAGCCGTGGTAGCGGCGGACGAGATATTCGGGGAGGGGCTGTGTGTCGATCATGGCTTTGATCTAGCGTGACGGAGCATCGGCATCAATTGCAAGCATTTCGCGCTGGTCTTGCCGCATCCATTCAATAACTTCGACACAATTGGCGGCGAGAACTCTGCTCATGAGCGAGACGAACAGATATATGCCCCACCCCGTCCGCAGGCCTGCGGCGGTCACCTGGATCGACCCGAGCGAGATCGCCCGCATCGATCCGGAGCCTCTTCATCGCCTGCAATCGGGGCTCGGCCCGCAGCTCACCGCCGATCTGTTGCTGCGCACGCGCGAAGATCTGGCCTTCTTGCTCAGCTCTGTCCGCAAGGCCCAGGGCGGTGGCGACCTGATCGGGCTGGCCCGCTTCAGCCGGCGGATCGAGGTTCTGGCCCTGCAAATCGGCATGCCCACGCTCTGCCGTTCTGCTTCAAACGTGGCCTCCTGCGCCGAAGGGATGGATCCGCACGCGCTCGCGGCCACCTTCGCCCGGCTCGAGCGGCTGGCCGAGGCCGCGATCGACAGCATCGGCGCGGTGCGCATCTCTGGCCACTAGGCTGACGCCGCGCTGCCCTTGCGGGCAGCGGCGGCGGGGGTAGTTTGGCGGCCAAACGAGCCGCAGGAGCTGCCCCCATGTCCCTTACCTTCGCCCCCTCTTCCGAATCCGCCTTGCCGCTGACGCTGGTCGCGCCTGGCGGGCTCGAATCGGCTTTGGCCGATCTGCCCAAAGCGCAGGCGGCCTGGGCGAAGGCGAGCTGCTTTGCGGCAAAAGCCGGGCAGGTGCTGGTGCTGCCGGGCGAGGATGGCGCGCCCGCCGGCGCGCTCGTCGGCCTCGGCGATGACGCCGCCCGGGCCCGCGGCCGCTTTTTCGCCGCCACCGCCCGCCGCAACCTGCCCGGAGGCACCTGGGCCGTCGCCTCGGCGCCCGAGGGTTCCGACCTGCAGGAATTCGCGCTCGGCTGGCTGTTCGAAGGCTATCGCTTCACCCGCTACAAGGATGGCGCGGCGCCCAAAGCGCAGCTTGTGGCGCCCGAAGGCGTCGATGCCGGCCTGATCGAGGCGACCGCCGAGGCCGAAGCGCTGGTGCGCGATCTCATCAACACCCCCGCCGCCGATATGGGCCCCGCCGAGCTGGAAGGCGCGGCGCGAGAGCTGGCGGACAAGCACGGGGCCGAGATCAAGGTGACCACGGGCGACGATCTGCTCGCCGCGAACTTTCCGATGATCCACGCCGTCGGCCGGGCCGCAACCGCCGCCCGGGCGCCGCGGCTAATCGAGATGACATGGGGCAGTGAAGGCCCGGCGCTGACGCTCGTCGGCAAGGGCGTCTGCTTCGATACCGGCGGGCTCGACCTCAAGCCCGCCGCCTCGATGGGCCTGATGAAGAAGGACATGGGCGGCGCCGCCAATGTGCTCGGCCTTGCCGCGCTGATCATGGCGCGCGGCACCGCGTGCCGCCTGCGCGTGCTGATCCCCGCCGTCGAAAACGCCGTCTCGGCCGACAGCTTCCGCCCGCAGGACGTGCTGACCGCCCGCAATGGCCTGACGGTCGAGATCAACAATACCGACGCCGAAGGCCGCCTCGTGCTGGCCGATGCGCTGGCGCTGGCGGCGGAAGACCCGGCGGCGCTGACCATCTCGATGGCCACGCTCACCGGCGCCGCCCGCGTCGCCCTCGGCCCCGATGTCGCGCCCTTCTATGCGACGGAGGACAGCGCCACCACCGCCCTCTCCACCGCCGCCGCTCAGGTGGCAGACCCGGTTTGGCGCTTGCCGTTCCACGAGCCCTACGAGGCACTCATCGAGCCGGGCATTGCCGATCTCGACAATGCGCCGAAGGGCGGCATGGCCGGCTCGATCACGGCCGCGCTGTTCCTGCGCCGCTTCGCGCCCCGGCCCTACATGCATTTCGACATCTACGGCTGGACAGCCAGCGCCGCGCCCGGCCGCCCCGTTGGCGGGGCCGGGCAGGGCTTCCGCGCCATCTTCGCCGCCCTGCCAGAGCTGCTGGGGTGAGCGACGCGCGCCTCCACCCGGCGAACGCACGGGTTGCCAATGTCTCCATCGGCGGGGTGGCAGAGGGCACGCCCATGCTGGTGGGGCAGAGCGTTGCCGGGATCATGGGCGAGGGCGGCACCAACCGCTTGCGCGAATTGGTCTTCGGCGAGGCATGGCTCGAGCTGGAGCGGCAGGGCGGCTGGTCCTTTGGCATGGCGGGGCGCGACGGCTACGTGGGCTATGTCCGCGAGGAAGCGCTCATCCCGCAGGGCAGCGAGCGCCCGACCCACCGGGTGACGGCCGCGCGCAGCTACGCCTTTGGCCAGCCCGAGCTGAAGGCCCCCGACGACCCGCTCCTGCTCTCCTATGGCAGCCGGGTGGAGGTGTTTGCGACCCATTTCGACGGCAACACCACCTGGGCCGAAATCTCCACCTTTACCGAGCGCGACCCGGTGCTCGATACCAAGCCCGGCGCGATCTACGTGCCGATGCCGCACCTCGCCCCGCTGGACCGGCTGGAAAGCGACCCCGCCGCAATCGCCGAGCGGCTGATCGGCACGCCCTATCTCTGGGGTGGCAATTCGACCTTCGGGATGGATTGCTCTGCCCTCATCCAGGCGGCGCTCCTCGGCTGCGGCATCTCCTGCCCCGGCGACAGCGATATGCAGGAGGCGCTGGGCGCCCCCGCCACCAGCCCGCAGCAGCGCGGCGACCTGATCTTCTGGCGGGGCCACGTCGCCATGGCGCTGGACGAGACGCGGATGATCCACGCCAACGCGCATCACATGGAGGTGGCGATCGAGCCGACGGCAGAGGCCGAGGCGCGTATCCTCGCAAAGGGCAGCGGGCCGGTCACCCACCGGCGGCGGCTCTAGCCTGAGGTCAGAGAGTCGGGGGCGCCGCGAGGCGCTCTATTCCACCACGCGCAGGCGCCGCGGCTCCAGCACGCGCAGCACCTGGGCCAGCTCGTTGCCGCGCTTAAGCACCTGGCCTTCCGGCCCGAGAACCGCGTATTGCCCCTGCCGCAGGCGCATCTTCGGGCGCTTCTCGATGCGGTAGAGCGGATATTCTGCCGTCCGGCGGAAGATCGAGAACACAGCCACGTCGCGCAGGCAGGATATGCCGTAATCGCGCCATTCGCCGGCAGCGACCATGCGCCCGTAGAGCGACAGGATCGGCCCGAGTTCGGTGCGGTGAAAGGCCACCTGATCGGCGGTAATGAAGCTCTGCCCGGGGGGCGGGGTCATGTTCATGCCTTCAGAATTGCGCCTCGATCGGGCCAAATCAAGCCCCGCCCCGGCAAAGTGGCTCACGGCCGGTTGATCCCACCGCCGCTGCGCCGCGATTGCCGCAAAAGCGGCAGGCGGGCGCCAAGATTGCGCCCCGATCTGCCGCGAGGCTCGATCTCAGGGTGACAGGCGGCGCACGGCCCAGATATCAGCCCCCACCCAATGGGTCGCGCGCCGCCTGGAACCTCGTTCGCCTAGCCGCAGGCGATGCGCGCAATGCGCGCCGCACCCGGCGGGCCGACCCCCTCGATATAGAAGTTGATACGCTCGGCGAAGAACTCCTCGGTGATCGTATCGCCCGGGTCGATCACCCGCACCGGGCCGAGGATCAGCACCCGCTCCAGCGCCTCGCGCTCGCGCCCGATCAGCCCGGCATAGCCGGCGGCGCGGCAGCTGTCTTGATCCGGCGGCGGCAGGCTGGGGGCGGCGGGGGCCAGCGGCGCCGGCATCTGCCCGGCGCAGGCCCCGAGGGCCAGCACCGCCGCAAGGGCTACTCCGCCGCTCAGCCGCATTTGACGCCGGTCACGATGCCGTCCCCGTCGAGCTCCACGTTCAGCCGGTCGGCCCGGTAATCCATGGTGATGATCGAATCCGGCTCCAGCAGGCGGGCGGAGCCGTCGTCGACGCGCGTCGCCAGCCTGGAGGCGGCATAGGCGCGGGTGGCGCCGATCAGATCCAGCTGCGCATCGCCGCCGCAGGAGGCCAGATCCTCGGCGGGCGGGGTATTGACGGGGGTCATCTCGCAGGCGGCGAGGGCGAGGGGCAGGGCGAGCAGGGTCAGGCGCATGGCGCTCTCCTTGTGGTCTGTCTTCGCCGGTCAAAGCACCGGCGTCATCGCGGTTCCAGCATGCATTTAGAGATTGGCCCAGCCGCCGTCGATCACATGGGCGACGCCGGTGGTATAGGCGCTTTCGTCCGAGGCAAGGTAGACGACCAGCGCCGCGATTTCCTCCGGCCGGCCGATGCGGCCCTGTGGCTGGCGGGCGATGAAGGCGGCGCGGGCGGCCTCGTAATCGCCGGTGTCGCGCAGGCGCTGCTCCAGCGAGGGACTTTCCACCGTGCCGGGACAGATGGCGTTGGCGCGGATACCTTTGGTGACGAAATCGGCGGCGATGCTTTTTGTCAGCCCGATCACGCCGGCCTTGCTGGCGCCGTAGACGAAGCGGTTCGGCGCGGCCAGCACCGACGAGGCGACCGAGGACATGTTGATGATCGAGCCGCCGCCTGCCGCCAGCATGCCGGGCAGAAAGGCGCGGCACATGCGGTACATGGCGGTGAGGTTGAGATCGAGCGAGGCTTGCCATTGCTCTTCGTCGCAGTCGAGGATGGTGCCGTGCGCGACGAAGCCGGCGCAGTTGAACAGGATGTCGGGCGCCGGGTGCTCTGCCGCCAGCGCGGCGATGGCGGCGGCATCGGTGACATCGAGCTGACGCGTCTGCAGCCCCTCGGCGGCCAGCGGCTCCAGCGCCGCTGCGTTGCGGTCGGTCGCCAGCACGGCGGCGCCCTCGGCGGCCATGGCGCGGGCGCTGGCCTGGCCGATGCCCTGGCCCGCCGCCGTGACCAGCGCGCGCTTTCCCTGCAATCTGCCGCCCATCCTGGCCTCCCTTTCCCTTCACGCGAGAGTGCCATGCCGCCCACCCTGCCGCCAGTGCCCCCGCCTTGACTTTCCGCGACCATCCGGGCCATGTTTCGCGTTGAGAAAAACTTTTCGCCATACGAAAAAGCCGGGAGGATTTATGAGAATTGGCAAGCAGGATCAGGCGTTTACGGCCATTTG
Source organism: Pseudoroseicyclus sp. H15 (assembly GCF_054353345.1). Classification (NCBI taxonomy): domain Bacteria; kingdom Pseudomonadati; phylum Pseudomonadota; class Alphaproteobacteria; order Rhodobacterales; family Paracoccaceae; genus Pseudoroseicyclus; species Pseudoroseicyclus sp. H15. The sequence goes on along the minus strand of NZ_JBTHJE010000001.1, from coordinate 73,858 downwards.
CGCTTCTGACGCAGAGAGCGTGACTGTCCGCGGATACGACCTGTGCTCGCAGCTCATCGGGCAGATCGGCTTCACCGACTACTTCTGGCTGCTCGTCCTCGGCGAGAAGCCGAGCGAGGCGCAGCGCGGCATGACCGACGCCTGCCTCGTCGCCATCGCCGAGCACGGGCTTGTGCCGAGCGTGCAGGCCGCCCGCATGACGCTGGCCGCCGGCCCCGAGGCCTGGCAGGGCGCCATGTCTGCCGGTCTGCTCGGCATGGGCACCGTCGTCGCCGGCTCGTCGGAAACCGCCGGGCGCTACCTTGTTGAGGTTCACCAGGAATGGAAAAGCTCCGGCCGGCCGCTCGACGAGGTCTGCAAGGAGAGCCTTGAGGGGCTGAAGGCGGCCAAGAAGAAGGTCCCCGGCCTCGGCCACCCGCAGCACTCCGCTGGCGATCCGCGCGCGCATGCGCTGGCGGCAGAGGCCGAGCGTCTGGGCGTGAAGGGCGAATATTTCCAGGTGCTGGAATGCCTCGCCGAGCACGCGCCGACCATCATCAACCGCCCGCTGCCGATCAACGTTTCGGGCGCAATCCCGGCGGCGATGCTGGATGCCGGCTGGCCCATCGAGGCGATGAAGGGCGTGCCGCTCCTCGCCCGCGCCGCGGGGCTCGTCGCCCACCTCTTCGAGGAGTCGCAGCGTTCCATCGGCTTCATCATGTCGAACAATGCCGATGAGGCGATCAGCTACGACGGCGCGACCGAGCGCGACTGACGCTCACGGACCAACGCAAATGGCCACCGCCGGTGCATATGCCGGCGGCGGCTATCTCGGGCGCGGCGCTTGAATATGCCGGCTTCGGTGCCACCTCCTGCAGAATGGAGGATGCACCCATGTCACGCACCATCGTCATAACCGGCGCAAGCGACGGGATCGGCGCGAAGGCGGCCGGGATGCTGAAAGAGGCCGGCAACGACGTCATCGTCGTCGGTCGATCGCCCGACAAGACCCGCAAGGTCGCCGAGGCGATCGACGCCCCGTACCTCACAGCCGATTACGCCAAGCTGGACGACGTGCGGTGGCTCGCCACCGAACTCGCCGAGCTTCGCCCGCGTATCGATGTGCTCGCCAACAACGCCGGCGGCATCTTCAGCGAGCGCGAGCTGACGGTGGATGGCTTCGAGAAGACCATGCAGATCAACCACCTGGCGCCGTTCCTGCTGACCAACCTGTTGATGCCGAAGCTCATCGAGAGCGGCGCCAGCGTGATCCAGACAGCCAGCACCGCCGCGCGCTTTGCCGGCAAGGTCGATCTGGACGATCTGAACCTTGAAAAGAGGTACAGCCCGGTAGCGGCCTACAACCGGTCGAAGCTGCTCAACGTCCTGGTCACGCGCGAGCTGCACCGGCGCTACCACGCGCAAGGGATTTCAACGGCCTGCTTCCACCCCGGCGTCATCGCCTCGAATTTCGCGGCGGAGTCGCGCAGCCCGATGGGGGTCATGTTCCAGAACCCCATCATCCGGCGGATCTTCACCACCAGTCCCGAAGTCGGGGCCTCGCGGCTGGTCTTCCTGGCGCAGGGCGAGCCGGGCCGCGATTGGGAGCCGGGACGCTACTACGAGCGCAACAAGCCCGCCCGCCGCGAGAACCGGCAGGCGAGCAATGCCGCGCTGGCCAGCGGGCTCTGGGAGCGCTCGGAAGAGATGGCCGGGCTGACGGTGGCCGCCTGAACGAAAAACCCCGCCGGATCGCTCCGGCGGGGAATCCTGTCCAGGGAGGACATGTCCACTCCCCGAAGGGAGGGATGGCTTACATCGCGCCGACCTGCTCGGCGTAGCGCTCGACCTCTTCGTTGATCTCGAACACGTATTCCTCGGGGAAATAGCCCTGTTCGATCAGGTCGACCGTCGCGTCGGTGAGCTTCTTCGCATAGTCGCCGGGGCTGGTGTAGAGCGTATCGAGCGTTTCCTGGGGAAGTGGCTCGACAACACCCATCAGGGTGCAGACAAAGCCGCCGCCGTTCGGCGTGGTGAAGGTCTCGCGCGGCACCTCGACCTGCGGCGAGCGCACGCCGCCCATGGCATTGCCGTATTCGTCGGTGACGATGGCGGCATCCACCTCGTCCGACTCATACTCGATCTTGTCCGCCATCGGCGGGGCGTCGCCATTGGCGAGCCAGTTGTACATCCAGTCCATGCCCTGGAAGACCATGGCATTGTACCAGAAGTCGTCGATCGGGGCGGTGCAGTCGCTCCAGCCCGCCTCGTACATCTCGCGGCTTTCGAGGTGCGGCATCCCGGCGACCTGGTAAAGGCGGAACTGGCTGCCCTCCTCGTCGCTGTCTTCGGCGAAGGTGCGCGGGCCGTCCATGAACTCCGTCTGCGTCGACAGGATAATGACGGGCACGTGGTAGGTGCTGTCGAGCACCTCCTGCGTCGGGCCGTCGGTATCCCAGACATACATCGCGTCGATGATCGGCGAGCCGTCTTCGGCCGTCCATGCGTTGGCGCCGTTCTCCTGCTCCATGAAGTTCATGGCGGTGCGAGAGGTGGCGGAGGCGCCGGACATCACGAGGTACTCGGCGTTCCATTCCTCGCCGAGCGGGTTGGCCGTCTGCACGAGGTTGGCGATCTGCGCGATGATCTCGTTCTGCGCCGGGTCGGGCTGGCCCTGCTCGGTGACGGCGCCTTCGATGGCGAGGTCGCCATAGCGCTGGTCGTTATAGGCCTGCAGCGAGCCGATCAGGCCGGGCGTGTTGACGACCTCGACATAGCCGTGGCCGTTCATCATGCCGCCCACACGGCTGGCCATCCACATCTGCGCGGATTGGGCCGGGTGCAGCGTTTCAATGGCGACATAGCCCGAGAAAGCCTCGGGATCGGCCGGGTGACGGAAGACGAAGCGGGTCGTGTAGGGCGCGCCATTGGCCTCGCCGGTGACGAAGAACTCGTCTTCGACATAGTCGAAGAAGGCGGGCTCCCGGTCGGCCGGCCAGTCCATCGGCGGGTTCTGCCCGAGCGTCGGGCCGCGGCGGCTGGGGTGCTGCATATTGCCGAGCGTCTGGGCAACGGGGCCCTGCACTTCGGGCATCGCGGGCACGTCCTGGGCGAAAGCACCGCTGGCGGCCATGAGGGCGGCGGCGGCGGTGGCCGGCAGGGCGAGCCTGCCGAGGGCCTTGGTCATGTTCATTTGGATCCTCCCATGAATCTCAAAGCCAAACATCCCGGATGACCGGGTTTCGCAGGGCGAATATTTATCCGTTTGGCGAAATAAGGATAGGCAGACGACTCAGGGGCTGTCAAGGCGATGCAGCGGGAAAGATTCCGCATAAGCTATTGATTCATATTGTGAAAATATATGAAGCGCTGGGCACCCGGCCCAGCGGCTCAAGCGCTGCACCGGGGCTCTGGCGTCTTGCGCACAGCGAAATTCAGGCGCTCCTCGCGGTCTGTCAGTCCCGCGCGTAATCGTCCCGGCTGAGCGTTATCAGGCCGGGGCCGAGCTCGTACCAGCCGGCCAGATGCAGCTCCATCATCACCGGCTCCATCTTGCGGTTGGCCAGGAACCAGCCGTGGATGCCGTCGATCGGCGCCGTCAGCCGGCCCGAGACTTCGTTTGCTCGGCCGGTAGCGTAGGTCATCACCTCCATAGGGCCGGCGCCGCCGCCATGGGCGTTCGGGTCGTCATGGCCATGGAACTCGTAATACAGCTCCTCGGGGCTCGACCACGAGTAGAGCATCGTGTCGCCGGCCTTCATGGTGATCTTGTATTCGACCTGGCCGTAGAACTCGTCGAGCCCGCCCACGCGGACCAGAATGGTGTCTTCCCGGTAGGGGGTCTCGCTCATCGTTGCGATTTCGAAGGGCACGTCCGAGACGGGCTCGACGCGAAGTTCCTGCGGCTGCGAGATGCGGGTCAGGCCCGTGGCGCCGCCCACACCCGTCGGGTCGATCCCGTATTCGGCGGGCAGCACGAACAGCACCGTAACAGCTGTCGCCGCCAGGGCCGCGATGCCAAGCTGGCGCAGCAGGCGGGGGCGGTCGCCTGCCTCTGCTGCGGCAGGGCGGCGGGGCAGGGTGTGATAGCGGTCGAACAGCCGGCTCATGCGCGTATCTCCTGAAAGAAGCCCACCATCTGCATCTCGAACAGCACCAGCCCGGCCCCGGCGAGCACCAGGTTGGCGAGCATGGCGTGGCGGGTGAAGCTGGGCGTGGTGCGCCAAAGGCTCATGAGTGCCAGCACCAGGGTGAGCGCGAGGATCTGCCCCAGCTCGACGCCGATGTTGAAAGCCAGCATGTTGGGGATCAGCCCGGCCTCACTGAGGTCGACCTCCTGCAGCTTGGTGGCCAGGCCAAAGCCATGGAACAGGCCGAAGATCAGCACCGGCGCCTTCTGCCCGGGCTGCACGCCGAACAGAGTCTGGAACGCGCCAAGATTGTCGAGCGCCTTCCAGATCACCGACAACCCGATGACTGCATCGACGAGATAGGCGCTGACCCGGATGTCGGCGAGCACGCCGAAGAGCAGCGTCAGCGAATGGCCGATGGAGAACAGAGTCACGTAAAGCGCGATGTGCTTCATCCGGTAGAGGAAGAAGATCACGCCGACGAGGAAGAGCAGGTGATCGTAGCCCGTCACCATGTGCTTGGCGCCGAGATAGACATAGGGCCAGAAGTCGGCGCCGCTGGTCGCCGCCATGAACTCCGCATCGCCGCCGGCCACGCCATGTGCGAAGGCGGCGGGGGCGATGAACATCAGCAGAAGGGCGAGCCTCAGTACCAATTGGCGACCCTCACATCGATATCGGTGCTGCGCTCGACCACGGCCGAAAAGCTCCAGATGTCGTTGCCCCAGTAATGGTAGGGATAGACGATGGCAGGCGAGAAGGCCTCCGCCGCCGCGGCTGCCTCGGTGGGCGACATGGTGTCGGGGTAGGTCATGGGCAGGAAGGCGGCGTCGATATCGCGCAGGGCCAGCATGGCCTCGGTCGCTTCGGTGTCACCGGCGATATAGATGCGGGTGCCGCCGAGCGTGATGACATAGCCAAGCCCCTCGCCGGGCGGGTTATAATGCAGCCGGCCCTCGCTGGTGTTCTCGGCCGGGATCGCCTCAATCTGCACGCCGCCGGCCAGGGTGGCGGTGTCGCCGGCAGCCATGCGGATGACCTGGCCGCTGAGCGCAGCGGGCATGGCCTCGGCCACCAGAGCGGGCGCTGCGATTTCGGTGCCCGGCTCGGCAAGAGCGCTCAGCAGCTCGGGCTGGAAGTGGTCGCCATGGGCGTTCGTCAGAAGGATCAGGGCGGGGGCGGGCAGGTCGGCATAGCGCGCCGGCTCGCCGACGGGGTCGACGTAAACGCCCAGGCCCAGATAGGTCAGCACCAGTGAGCCATGGGTGATCGGCACAACGCCGATCTCTCCGTGCTCTGCCGCTATCGTGCTGTCCTGCGCCAGGGCGGGCAGGGGCTGCGCAAGCAGGGCGAGCACCGCCAGCCGAACAATGCGGCGGCATGTGGCGCGGGGTGCCGGCCCGGGGGCCGGGCGGCTGGTGCTGGGCGGCATCGTCACTCCTCCCCGGCGGGTCCTCCTCCCGCCGTTAGACGCCGTAAAAACAGGGGGCCCGGAGTCGCCTCCGGGCCCGCCTGCAACTGTCAGGATCAGTCGAAGCCGAACAGGCCCTCGGCCTCGGGCCGGGTCATGCCGTCTTCGAAGTACTCTTCCCAGATCTGCGCCCACGGGCGGCCGTACATATCGGGCACGGTGTACTCGATCGTGGTGCCCGGCGAGACCGGCGTGGCGTAGCCGTCCATCGGGAAGATGGTCTGCACGCAGTTGACGAAGATGTAGGGGTCGCTTTCCACCAGCTCGCCGATCTTCTCGAGGTCGCGAACCATGCGGATCGGCTCGTTGAGCGCCTCGGGATCGTAGAAGATCGCCTCGTGGTGGATGCCGGTGACGTTGCCATCATCGTCGCGGTTGGCGGAGTAGATTTCCACCGTCTGCATCTGGTTCGAGAACTCGAACCCGGCGTGGACCGTCCAGCCCTGGATGTTCGACGTCCAGGTGATGAGCGTCTCGTCATCCCAGAAGCCGATGGTCTCGCCGTACCAGCGCGGCACGTCCTCGCCGAGGCGGGGCACATTGCCTTCCATGTTGAACTCGCGGCCGATGAAGATCTGCGTGAGGATGTTGTCCGCCACGCCGGTGAGGATCTGCATCACCTCGGGGTTCGTCAGGATCTGGTGGTCACGCACCGCATGCTCGTGCCAGCGGCGCAGGAAGCCCTCGGGCCAGCAATATTGCGACTGCCACTGGGCGGCGTTGGTGTTCGCCTGGTGGTAGTGCATCTGCACGGCGCGCTTCTGGTATTCCGGCGTCAGCAGCGAGATCTCGGTCGAGGCCTGGATGATGCGGCCCCAGAACCAGTTTTCGCTGCTGTCGTTGTAGCGGCCGTTCCAGTCGGGCGGCATGTTGTCGAAGCTGTATTCGGTCGGCCCGCCATTGGCGACGGTCTCTTCCATCAGAGCGTTGTAATGCTCTTCGGCGGTGGCGAAGCCGTAGGGGCTGACGATGTTGTCGGCCGAGTAATCGGCGTCGCAGAAGCCCCAGGCGCCCGAGGCCGGCGGATCGTCACCGATGATCTCCGAACCGTAGCCTCCCCACTGCGATTCGAGGCCCATGGGCGAGTTGCAACGGAAGTAGCGCGGATCGCTCCACAGCTCTTCATCGGCGTAGAAGTCTTCCGACGTGAAGATGTCCACCTCGAGCGGCTCAACACCCTCCGGCACGGCGCCGTTGCGGGCGGCAATGGCTTCGCCATGGAACGCCCCGCCGGTGCCGGCGCCAACAACCGTTTCGTCTTGCTGGTTGGCCATCGGCCAGCCGCGGCCCACGCTTTCATTGTCGGAGCCGTCTTGCGCAACGGCGGCGCCCGCGACCAGTCCGGTGAAGACACAGCCGAGCAGCGCTGACTTTACAGTCAGGTCAAATGTCATGTGATTTTCCTCCCTTTTCGGCGAATATTCGCCTAGCGAAATTTCCTCCGCATAGCGAATAGTCTTCCGACCGAGGGGCCAGTTGTCAAGCCTCTAGGGAAACCTGCGGGGGCGGTGCTGAACTGTCGTTCGGGAGGGGAGGGCCCTGCTGGCCCCGCCGCGAAGCCTGTCGCGTCGGGGCCAGAGATGGCCTTAAGCCATCAGTTTCTTGGTGATATTGGCCAGATGGCGGCCCTGGAACTTGGCGCCCTCCAGCTCTTGCTCGCTGGGCTGGCGGGAGCCGTCAGACAGTGTGGTGGTGGTCATCCCGTAGGGCGAGCCGCCGCGCACGACATCGACGCCCATCTGCTCCTGATAGGCATAGCCGAGCGGCACGGTGATGATGCCGTGGTGCTGCAGCGCCATCTGCGTGGTGACGATGGCGATCTCTTGCCCGCCATGCTGCGCGGCGGAGGAGGACATGACCGTCGCGACCTTGCCGACGAGCGCGCCTTGCGCCCAGATGCCGCCCGTCTGGTCGAGCACGTTCTTCATCTGAGACGACATCATGCCGAAGCGGGTGTTGATGCCGAAGATGAAGCCGTCGTACTCGGCCAGCTCGGTGACATCGGTGAGAACCTCGGCGTCCTGGTCGAGCTTGTAATAGGAGTTCTTGGCGACCTCTTCGGGCACCAGCTCGGGTGCGCGCTTGATCGTCACCTCGGCGCCAGCCTCGCGGGCGCCCTCGGCGGCGGCGTTGGCCATCTGCTCCATGTGGCCGAAGCTCGAATAGTAGAATACCAGAATCTTAACCATAGGTCTCGATCCTCCTTGTTATTTTGAAGGTGTTTGCCCCGAGGGGCGGTGGTGCAGCGACACGGCTCAGATCGGGCCGACGCGCTGGGCGCTCTGCGGTGAAAGGGCGGTGCGCACGAGCACCGGATAGAGCGATAGTTTCGCGGTGATGTTCCGCGAGGCCTGCAGCAAGCGGGGCAGGCGCTCCTCTGTCAGCACGGGGGTCGACAGCCGGCCCGAGAAGCCAGAGGAGTTGATCGAGGCCACGACGTTGCCTTCGGAATCGTAGATCGGGCAGGCGATCGAGGCGATGCCGTAATCGAGCTCGTCGACCGCGATGGCATAGCCGAGGCGTTTGACCTCCTGCATGCTGGCCAGGATCTCTTTCTTGCCCGTCAGCGTGCGGTCGGTCAGCGGGGTGAAGGGGGCCTGGGCGACGTAGCGATTCAGCGTCACCGAATCGGCATTGGCGAGCAGCACCTTGCCCAGCGCGGTCGCATGGGCCGGGTAGCGCACGCCGACTGCGGCGGTGGGTCGCACGGCGCTTTGCCGGGTCGTATGGGCGAGGTAAAGCGCCATGCCGTCGTCGAGAATGGCCACCGAGGCGGCGTCGCCGAAGGCTTCGACGATGTTGCGCACCTCGGGCAGCAGGAACTCGTCGATCTGGCTGGAGCGCATGTACGAAGAGCTCAGTGTCAGCACGCGCGCGCCCAATGTGAACTTGCGCCCATCCTGCCGGACATAGCCGAGAACCCTTAGGGTGTAGAGGCAGCGGCGTGCCGTGGCAGGTGAGAGACCGGTGCGCGCAGCCACCTGGCTGAGCGTCATTTCGGTGTGGGTTTGGTCGAAGCATTCCAGCACCGCAAAGCCGCGGGCGATGGCCGAGTTGAATTCCTTTTCGTCGATGACGCCCGCATCCAGAACGCTTGACATGTCTCTCAACTCCCCTACGATGTTCGCCTATCGGATATAGCTTCGCTGGGCGAAAAAAAGCAAGCCCAAAAGTTGCGGTTCCGACGGGAGGAGGCAAAGATGCAAGGCAGCGCCACACAAAGCGCGCGCAGTGCTGCGGCGGAAGGCTACGGCCTTGCGCAATACGGGGCTGACTGGCCCGCGGCTGAGGCCGTGGTGGTTCTCGTGCACGGGCGTGACGGCACGCCGGACGAGATGGCCGGGATGCTCGACGATTCGATGCTCGGCCACCTGCGGGTGCTGGCGCCCTATACCGAGGAGAAGTCCTGGTATCCGGGCCGCTACGACGCCCCCTTTGCCGAGAACAAACCCTACCTCGCCCGCGCTCTCGACCAGCTCTCCGCCGCGATGGATGTCGCCGGCGAGAATGGCTTTGGCCCCGGGCGCGTGCTGCTGGCCGGCTTCTCGCAGGGCGCTTGTCTGGTGACGGAATACCTGCTCGATGGCCGCGCCCGGCCAGGTGCCGCGGGCATCTGCACCGGCACCGCGCTGGCGCTGAAAGAGCGCAGCCTCGCGCAGCAGAACCTTGAGGCGCTGCCCATCGTTCTGTCTGGCGGAAGCGGCGATGCCTGGTTGCCCTTGACGGATTTCATGGCGACCGAATCTGTGCTCAGCTCGATGGGTGCCGATGTGCATATGGAATTATTCCCCGATGCGGACCACGCCGTCCGCCCGGCGGAGATTGCCCTTCTCGGGGAGCTGGCAGGCCGGCTGACCCCGTAGAAACTCGCCGCGCACGGCCTGGGGCCGCCGCGGCACAACCTTAAGCAGGAGGAGAAGACAAAGTGTCTGAACAACCCAAAACCAACAAGCCGGCCAAGCGGCTGGACGGCAACCACCACATCACCGGCATTACCGGCGATGTCGTGGCCAACGTCGATTTCTGGTCCCGCATCATGGGTCTGCGCTTCGTCAAGAAGACGCTGAACTTCGAGACCACGTTCCGCTACCACACCTATTTCGGCGACACCGACGGCTCGCTCGGCTCGGTCGTGACCTTCCTCGAGTTCAACGACGCCCCGAAGGCCCCCGCCGGCAAGGGCAACCACCATTCCGCCGTTCTGCGCGTTCAGTCGAACGAAGCGCTGGACTACTGGATGGATCGCCTGACCGAAGAGGGCATCTTCTCCGAGCTTTACCGTCTCAACCCGACGGTGCCGCGCCGCTTGGTCTTCCACGATTTCGAAGACCACAAGGTCGAGCTCATCGTCTCTGACGCGCCCGACAAGCCGCTGGCCTTCCCGGCCTCCGACATCCCCGGCGAGTTCCGCATCACTGGCATCGAGGGCATCCGCTCGAACGTGTCCGTGAAGGACCTGACGCCCTATGCCGAGCACATGGGCTTCACCTACAACGAGGCGCTGCAGCGCTTCGAGATGGAAGGCGACAGCAAGACTTCGCGCTGGTACACGGCCCCCGTGCCGGAAGACCTGCCCTTCCAGGAAGCCGCCATCGGTGTGTGGCACCACCTCGCCTTCGACGCCGACGAGGATCTCTCGGGCTGGCGTGACTATTCGGATGCCGGCCCCGTGCCGACCACGCCGATCTACGACCACCACGTCTTCGACAGCTGCTACGCCCAAACCCCGGGCGGCATCATCGAGCTGACGTCGAAGGGCCCCGGCTTCCTCGTCGACCAGCCGAAGGAAGAGCTGGGCGAGCGCCTGGCCCTGTCCAAGCGGGTCGAGCCTCTGCGCGCGCGTCTTGAGCGCGAGCTGACGCCGATCAACAACCCGCGCCGTCCCGACGGCACGCTGAAGACCGAGCCGGCCGCCGAGCCGACCAAGAAGGCCAAGGCCACGCTCTGATATGGGCTGACCGGGCGGGCCTCGCGCCCGTCCGGTCGCTCCGCTGCCCCCGGGAGGGGTTAATATCAGGATTCGTATAACTGACATACCGGCAGAGGACGTCCATCTCGGGCAAGCCGGTTTATCGTTGACGAAGAACAAGGTGGGGCTTCCAATCCGATAGCTCGGGGGGAGCACCAAAACAGGGAGGAGAACCATGTCTGAACAATTTCGCCCGAACCGGCGCGGACTGACCCGTCGGCACTTCATCGGCACATCCGCAGCTGCCGGTGGCGTCGCCGCTGCCGGCCTGACCGGCACGGCTGCCGTCGCTCAGGAGCGCACGGTGAAGATCGGCTATGTCACCCCGCAATCCGGCCCGCTCGCCGGTTTCGCCGAGGCCGACGACTTCACCATCCAGCAGCTGCAGGACACCTTTGCCAACGGCATCGAGGTGAACGGCACGACCTACAAGATCGAGGTCATCGTCGCCGACAGCCAGTCGAACCCGAACCGGGCCGCCGAAGTGGCGCTCGACCTCATCGTCGACGAAGAGATCGACCTGATGGTTGTGGCCTCCACGCCCGACACCACCAACCCCGTCTCCACCCAGTGCGAGATCGAGGGCCAGCCCTGCATCTCGACCATGGCGCCCTGGGATGCCTGGTACGTCGGCCGTCAGGCCAACCCGGGCGATCCCTCGACCTGGGAGCAGTTCGAGTGGACCTACCACTTCTTCTGGGGTGGCGCTGACTACTACAACGTCACGCTGAACATGTGGAGCCAGCTGGAGCACGGCAATGTCGTCGGCGCCCTGTGGCCCAACGATGCCGACGGCAACGCCTTTGCCGACCCCAATGCCGGCTTCCCGCCGGTGCTGGAAGCCAATGGCTACGAGCTGGTCGATCCCGGCCGGTTCCCGAACGGCACCGACAGCTTCGCCAGCCAGATCTCGACGTTCCAGGACGCCGGCATCGACGTGGTCACCGGCCTGATGATCCCGCCGGACTTCACGACCTATTGGACCCAGTCGATCCAGCAGGGCTACAAGCCGAAGATCTGCACGATGGGCCGTGCCATCCTGTTCCCCTCCGCCGTCGAGGCGCTGGGCGACACCGGGCACAACCTGTCCTGCGAAGTGTGGTGGTCGACCTCTCACCCGTTCAACTCGTCGATCACGGGGCAATCCGCCTCCGAGCTCGCCGCGGCGTTCGAAGAGAGCACCGGCCGTCCGTGGACGCAGCCCATCGGCTATGTGCACGCGCTGTTCGAAGTGGCGCTGGACGTCATCTCCCGCGCGGCCGATCCGAACGACCGTGACGCGCTGGTGGAGGCCATCGCCGCCACCAACGTCGAAACGATCATCGGCCCCGTCGCCTTCAACGGCACCGGAGTGCCGGAGTTCGCTGCCAAGAACGTCTCGACTGCCCCGCTCGTGGGTGGCCAGTGGCGCCTGAAGGAAGACGGCTCGGGCTACGACATCGTCATCGTCGACAACCAGTCCTACCCGGACATCCCGACGGGCGGCGAGATGGAGCCCATCGTCTAAGCCGACCTTGCACCAAGGCCCGGCCCCGCCAGCGCGCGGGGCCGGCGCCGCACACGCCATACATAACGTCGAAAAAAGCCAAGGACTCCGCCTGCTTGACACATCAAGGGAACCAGTCACAATGAAACCCGAAAAAGTTTTCGCAAGGCGAAAATTCGGGATCGGTGGCAAGGCCTGAACGGCAGGATCGACTGCAGTCCCGGCGTGAAGCCAGGCTTTCTCAGACGCAACGACAAAGGCCCAAAGGGCCACAGGAACACGCCATGATGAACGGAATGCTCAAGAATATCAAAGTGGTCGAGCAAGGGACCTTCATCACTGGCCCCTGCGCCGGCATGATGCTGGCCGACCTTGGCGCCGACGTCATCAAGGTGGAATCCCCGAACACGGGCGACCCCTACCGCACCTATCAGGAGGGGCTCTATTCGCCCCATTTCCAGGCCTATAACCGCAACAAGCGGTCGATCGCGCTGAACCTGAAGGAAGACGAAGACCGCGCCGTCTTCGAAAAGCTGATCGCCGAGGCCGATGTCTTCATCCAGAACTTCCGCCCCGGCGCGGCAGAGCGCCTGGGCGCCGGCTACGAGCAGCTTAAAGAGATCAACCCGAACCTGGTCTATTGCTCGATCAACGGCTTCGGCCCCGATGGCCCCTACCGCGACCGCCCGTCCTACGACAGCGTGTCGCAGGCCCTCTCGGGCTTCCTCAGCATCGTGACCGACCGCGACAACCCGCGCTTCCTCGGCCCGGCCCTCGCCGATGCCATCACCGGCATCTATGCGGCCTACGGCATCCTCGGTGGCCTCGTCAGCCGCGGCTCCACCGGCACCGGCGCGCTGATCGAAGTGTCGATGCTCGAAGCGATGACCCACTTCTCGATCGAGCCCTTCACGGCGCTCTTCACGCTCGGTGAAGCGCCCAAGGGCCTCGACCGCCCGCGTCTGGCGCAGGCCCATATCCTGCGCACGAAAGACGACAAGCTCGTCGCCCTGCACCTGTCGAGCCCCGAGAAGTTCTGGAACCAGCTCGTCGACGCGCTGGATGCCGAATGGATGAAAGAGGACGAGCGCTTCTCGACGCGTCTCGCACGGATCGACAATTACGAAGCGCTGGGCGCAGAGCTGAACAAGATCACCCAAACCAAGACCCGCGACGAATGGACCACCATCATGGGGGGCTCCGATGTGCCCTTCGCCCCGATCAACGAGGTCGAGGAGGTGGTCGAGGACCCGCAGGTCAAGCACATGGGGCTCATCGTCGATGTAGAGCCCGATGGCGAGGATGCGGCGGACCGTGCGGTGCGCCCCGCGGTTACGGCCAACAGGTCGCGTGCAACCTCGATCCGTCCCGCACCCCGGCTGGATGCCGATGGTGCAGCCATCCGTGACAGCATCACCCAGGGCTCTGGCTGGCCGACCCTTCAGTCGTCCGGCTCGTCCAAATCGGGCTCTGTCAGCCAGGCTCAGGAGAAGGTCTGAGTCTGGTGGAGTAGGGACGGACTACATCGTGGGTGCGCCTTTGGAGGAAGGCGCGAAATTCGGGAGGAGAAAACCAATGACTATCGGTTTGAGGAGACTGGTGAAGACGGCGGCCGCTTTGGCCACCGGTCTGAGCCTTACCGTGGCGAGCAGCGCAGCCTATGCGCACCACTCGTTCGCCATGTTCGACAACACCCAGGTGCGCGTGTTCACCGGTGTGGTGACGCGGATCAACCCCGACGCCAACCACCTGCAGATCTTCTTCGCGCCGCTGAACGACGAGCATACCTCCGTCGTGCGCGATGAAGCCGGCGATCCCATCATCTGGGCCGTCGAGATGGCAGGCTCCGCTCAGGCGGCGGCCATGGGCATCACGGTGAACAACTTCGCCCCGGGGACCATCTTCTCCGTCGGCCTCTACCCGCTGCGCAATGGCCAGCCGGGCGGTGACCGCGGGAACATGGGCCTGTGGAAATGCCCGGCGAACACGCCGCCGGCCCCCGGCCAGATGTGCGACAGCGTCGATGGCGCCACGCAGCACGGCGAAGGCGAGATCCCGGTCAATGACCTCGAGCTCGATCAGCCCTTCGTTCCGGGCCAGGACTACACCGCGCCCGCGGAAGAAGAAGGCGATGCAGCCGACGGCTGATCCCACTCGACCATAAGACTTGTGCCCGCCGCCTCGCAGTTTCGGCCCAGACGCGGCGGGCCATCCAAGTTTCTCCGGCAGTTCCGAGCGGGACCAATCCACCGACACGCGTTGGGAGGACAAGATGCGTGATTTCATTTCCTGGCTGAGTGTCTCAGACCTCAGCGTCGCCATAGGGAGCGCGGGCTGGGCCGTTCCGCTGATCCAGTGCTTCCACATCGTTGCCGTGGGGGCCCTGACCGGTGCCCTGATCACGTTCAACCTCAAGATCGCCGGCTATTTCGCCAGCGAAGAGCCCATTCAGGTCGTCTCTAAGCGCTATGAGGGCTGGATCTGGGGCGCCATCGTGGTGCTGGCATTCACCGGCGGGCTGCTGATCGTCGCCGAACCGGCGCGCGAGCTTCTGTCGTTCTCGTTCTGGGCCAAGATGGCGCTGCTGCTGATCGGCCTCATCATCGTCGCCACCTTCCAGATCCGCATCCGGCGGGGAACGGGCGCCTGGGGCACCGGTACCGTGGCACCTGCGGGGGCGCGCCGGCTGGCAATGTCGTCCTTCGCGATCTGGGTCGCCATCATGGTGCTCGGCCGCTTCATCGCCTGGGATACGGCAATCTGGGGCTCATGGTCTTTCGCCGCCTGAGGCTGAGACAGGAATAGGGAATCAGGCAGATGGACCTTTACTCAATCTTTCAGTGGCTGGAATTCACCCCCGTCGGGGAGATGATGCGCGACTCCGTGTTGCTGCTGGCCACCATCAACGCGATCCACATCATCTCTGTGGTCACGCTCTTCGGCTCACTCATCACGGTCGACCTTCGGCTGATCGGGGTGCTGGCGCCCACGCGCACCTTCACCCGCGTCGCCCATGAGCTGCTCAAGTTCACCTGGGTCGGCTTTGCCGGCGCGCTGATCACCGGGCTTCTGATGGTCACGGCCAATGCGACAGAGTTCTATGTGAACAAGATTTTCTGGTTCAAGATGGGCGTCATCGTCCTGGCGGGGCTGAACATGATGTTCTTCGAGCTGCGCACCATGAAGTCCGTGTCTCTGTGGGACACGCTGCGCCCGCCGCCGGGCCGTGCGCGACTTGCCGGTGTTGTGTCGATCGCGCTGTGGACCGGGGTGATCTTTCTCGGCCGCTGGATCGGCTACACCAAGGGGTTCGATTTCGATGCGCCAATCGACATCGACCTCGACAACCTGATGTTCTCGTTGCTCGCCACTGGCGGCTTCGGGGTAGCTTAATCGAAACGGGGGGACGAATGCTGCTTCAGCTTTCAGGCGTCAACAAGCGCTTCGGCGCGGTGGTCGCTGCAGATGACATCACCATGCATGTCGACAAGGGCGAGGCGCTCGGCATCATCGGCGCAAATGGCGCCGGCAAGTCGAGCCTGTTCAACCTGTGCACGGGTGTGCTGAAGGCGGATTCGGGCGAGATCAAGTTCCACGACCGCGATGTGACGCGCTCGTCGGTGCGCGATCGCTGCCGCGACGGGATGGGCCGCTCGTTCCAGATCCCCAAACCGTTCGAGAGCCTGACGGTGTTCGAGAACCTGCTCACCGCGGCAGAGTTCGGCTGCAAGGAAGACCGCCGCTCCGTCGGCGAGACCGCCCGCATCCTTGAGATGACCGGTCTCGCCGACAAGGCCAATGTGCCCGCCGGCAAGCTGACGCTACTCAACCGCAAGCGGCTGGAGCTGGCCCGCGCGCTGGCCACCACGCCCGACCTTCTGCTGCTCGACGAGATTGCCGGCGGCCTGACCGAAGGCGAATGCCACGAGCTGGTCGAGCTCATCAAGACGCTGCATGCCGAGGGCATCACCATCGTCTGGATCGAGCACATCGTGCATGCGCTTCTCTCGGTCGTCAGCCGGCTCATCGTGCTGGAGCGCGGCAAGATCATCGCGCAGGGCGAGCCCAAGGCGGTGATGAACGACCCCGAGGTGAAGCGCAGCTACCTCGGCATCGAGGAGGAGGTCTGATGGCGCTGCTGGAAACACATGCGCTGGAGGTCTTCTACGGCGACTTCCAGGCCGTCTTCGGAATCGACCTGCGGGTCGAGGAGGGCGAGACCGTCGCCATCATCGGCGCGAACGGCGCGGGCAAGAGCTCGTTCCTGAATGCGCTAGCCGGTATCAACACCACCAAGCCCGACGCCATCACGCTGGAGGGCAAGCCCATCGGCGGCACGCCCGCCTTCGAGATGGTCAAGAAGGGCATCGCGCTCGTCCCTGAAGGGCGCCGCCTTTACCCGTCGCTGACCGTTGAGGAGAACCTGCTCATCGGGGCCGACGGCAAGACGGTGGATCGCGGCTGGACGCTGGACGAGATCTACCGGTTGTTCCCGATCCTGAAGGAGCGCTCGAAGCAGATGTCGACCACGCTCTCGGGCGGGCAGCAGCAGCAGGTGTCGATCGGGCGGGCCCTGATGGCCAATCCCAAGGTGCTGCTCTGCGACGAGATCAGCCTCGGCCTCGCGCCCACCATCGTGAAGGATGTCTACGCCGCGGTGAAAGAGATTCAGGCCCGCGGCACCACCGTTCTGCTGGTCGAGCAGGATCTCGGCGCGGCGCTCGGCGCCTCTGACCGGGTGTATTGCTTCATGGAAGGCCGCGTCACGCTGACGGGCCGCCCGGACGAGCTGACGAAAGACCAGATCCAGCAGGCCTATTTCGGAATGAGCGAAGAAGCATGAGTTACGTTAACACGATCATTCAGGGCCTTCTGCTGGGCGGCCTCTATGCGCTCTACGCCGCCGGGCTTTCGCTCATCTTCGGCGTGATGCGGCTGGTGAACCTGGCGCATGGCGATTTCATCGTCCTCGCGGCCTATGTCATTCTCGCGCTGTCGAGCTTCTTCCTGCTGCCGCCCGTGATCGCCTTCATGATCGCGGCGCCGTTCCTCTTCGCGCTTGGCTGGGCGTTGCAGAAGTTCATCCTCAACCGCACCGTGCAATCAGGCCTTCTGGTGCCGCTACTGGTGACCTTCGGCCTGCAGATCATCGTGCAGAACGGCCTGCTCGAAGCCTTCTCGGCCGACAGCGTGCGCATCCAGCTCGGCTCGATCGAGACAGCCTCGTTCACCATCGCCGGCATCTCGCTCGGCGTCATGCCGGCGATCACCTTCGTCGCCGCGCTGGTGGTGATCGGCGGGCTGAACCTGCTGTTCTACCGCACCGCCCTTGGCCGCCGCCTGCGCGCCACGTCGGATTCGCCGATCTACGCGCAGATCGTGGGGATCAACCCGCGCAACATCTTCGCCATCGCCATGGGCATCTCCTTCGTGGTGATCGCCGTCGCCGGCTTCTTCATGGGCGCACGCGCCAACTTCGACCCCTCGGTCGGCCCGGCGCGCCTGCTCTTCGCCTTCGAGGCGGTGGTGATCGGCGGGCTCGGATCGCTCTGGGGCACGCTTGCGGGGGGCATCATCCTCGGCGTCGCGCAGGAGCTTGGTGCCACGATCTCCCCCCAGTACCAGGTGCTCACCGGGCACCTCGTGTTCCTCGTTCTCATCCTCGTCAGGCCCAACGGCCTGTTCTCGAAGCAATAGGCCGCCCCCATGAGCGATACCCAACCCAACACCAGCGCCGAGACAAGCCGGCCCCGGCGGGCGGAGAGCGGCAAGTACAGCGTTTCCGTCAGCACGCCGGTCTTCAAGGCCACCGTGGTGGTGCTCGTCCTTCTGGTGATCGGCCTGATCGCGGCGCCCACCTTCCTTGGCCGCAGCCAGATCCGTGACCTGATGCAGATCATGCTGCTCATCGGCCTGGCCCAGTGCTGGAACCTGCTCGCCGGCTACGGCGGCCTCATCTCGGTGGGCCAGCAGGTCTTCGTCGGCCTCGGCGCCTACTTCATGTTCTACTGCATCATCTACGTGGGGATGGACCCGCTGGTCGCCGTAATCGCAGCGACTGTCGGCGGGGCGATCATCTCTATCCCCATCGGCTTGCTGACCTTCCGTATGCAGGGCGCCTATTTCGCCGTGATGACCTGGGTGGTGGCCGAGGTGTTCCGCATCCTCGCTTCGATCTACCCCGGCCTCGGCGGCGGCACCGGCACCGGTCTGCCCCGCAGCGCCACGTCGGAGATGTTCGGCATGCTGGGCACCGCCGAGCTGCTGGACATGCGCGAAAGCTCTGCCCGCGAGGTGGTGATCTACTGGGCCATGCTGCTGGCGATGCTGATCGTCGTGATCGGCGCCTACTGGATGCTGCGCTCGCGCCGCGGCCTCGCCCTGATGGCCATCAAGGATGACGAGGTGGCCGCCGAGAGCGTGGGTGTCGACATCACGCGTAGCAAGTTCATCGTCTACATCTTCGCCGGTGCGGGCGCGGCGCTGTTCGGCGCGCTCTACCACCTGCAGAAGGGCGGGATCGACCCGAACTCTGCCTTCTCGGTGATCGACTGGACGGCCTATGTGATCTTCATCGTGGTCATCGGCGGGCTTGGCACGATCATGGGCCCGATCATCGGTGCCATCGTCTTCGTGCTTCTCGAGACATACCTGTCGGGCTTCGGCCCCTGGTATCTGATGTTCCTTGGCGCGCTCGCCATCGTGATGATGCTCTTTGCCCCGCAAGGGCTGTGGGGCCTCTTCACCGAGCGAACGGGCCTGGAATTTTTCCCGACCCGACGCCGCCTTCTGCATGACGGCAAGGATCAAAACTAGCGGCAGCCCCCACCCCTAGGGGGCCGATCAGAGGAGGGATCGATGACGCTGCAACATGTGTTGAGAGCGGCAGCAGCGGGGCTTTGCCTGTCGCTCGCCGCCGGGGCTGCCGCCGCGCAGGAGGTGATGCTCTCGCCCGACGCCGAGGTTCTGGCTCGCCAGGGGCTGAAGGCCCAGGTCGCCACCCTGCGCACCGAGATCGAAGAGATGGTGGGCGATGGCACGGGCGAGGTGGATGTCGCCCGCGTCCAGCAAGACCTCGGCATCATCGCCGCCATTCTGGCCGCTTTCCCGCATCTCTTCGACGAGGGCACCAGTGCCGACGCGCTCGCTGCCGCCGGCTCCATGGTGACGACCGATGCGCAGCAGGCCGTCTTCGACGATCTGGAAAGCTTCACCGCCTTCGCCGACAGCGTGCATGCGCTGGCGATCGAGGCCGCGGCCCAGACAGACGCCGCCGGTCTTCACGGCGCCACGATGGCGCTCTGGGAAGGCTGCACGGGCTGCCACGACACCTATCTGAATTACACGATGGATCTCGGGGGCGGCGACACCGGCAACCTCGACTTCCTCAACGACTTTTAAGAGCTCCCTGCCAGGGCTTCGGGCGGCCGGGCTTTGCCTGGTCGCCCGCGGCCAAATCGCCTTCACGGCTTGTAGAGTTTTGCCGCTTAGACCTGCCCGCGAGAACCAAGGGGCAGGATGATTCCATGAGCGTGCATATTGATAAGCGCCTCCAATATTTCGATCTCGGCACGGAAGAGCGGGCGCTGCTGCGCAAGGCGCAGGCGCTTATCCTGCCGGAATTCGATGGCATCCTCGACAGGTTCTACAAATTCTGTCTCGCCACCCCGGAATTCGCCGCCTTCTTCCGGAACGAAGGCGTCATGCGCCATGCGCGCGAAAAACAGCGCGCCCATTGGCTGAACCTGCTCAGCGGCGAATTCACGCCCGACTATCTGCGCTCCTGCCACGCGGTTGGCGAGGCGCATTACCGCATCCAGCTGCCCTTCACGCTCTATTTTGCCGGGCTCGCACGCGTCTCTTCCGACATGAAATCGGTGCTGATGCGCAGGGCCGGCGCCATGACCAGCCGCAAGGCGCTCGGCGATATGAACAATGTGGTCGACCGGGCCCTGCAACTGGATGTCGAGCTGGTGATCGATGCCTATTTCGAAGCGCGCCAGAAGCATGAGGCCGAAGCCGCCATCGGCCATGTGGCCGAGGGGCTCCAGCGCTTCGCCCGTCGCGACTTCTCCAAATTGATCGAGCAGGCCGGCTTCCCCGATAAATACGATTACATCCGCGAGGATTACAATTCTGCGGTCCACAGCCTGTCAGAGGCGATGGCCGTCATTTCCCGCACCACCGGCTCGCTCAATTCGCTGACCGGCGAAATCAGCGAGAACGCCGCCGATCTGTCGCTGCGCACTGAAAGCCAGGCCGCCACCATCGAAGAGACGGTCGCCGCCATGCAAACGCTGACAGACAATGTGCGCGACACGGCCGACCGGGCCAGCCGCGTCGACACCCGCATCGCCGAAACGAACCGCGGCGCCGAATCCAGCAACGCCGCCGTAGCCGCCGCGGTGGAGGCTCTCTCGAAGATCGAGGCCTCCTCCGCCGAAATGGGCCAGAAGGTCCGCGTGATCGACGATATCGCCTTTCAGACCAACCTTCTCGCCCTCAACGCCGGGGTGGAGGCTGCGCGGGCCGGTGAGGCCGGCAAGGGCTTCGCCGTTGTCGCCAGCGAGGTGCGCAGCCTGGCGGAGCGCTCCTCCATGGCCGCGAAGGAGATCCGCGCGCTGATCGGCAACAACACCAAGATCATCCAGGACGGAGTGGAAAAGGGCGCTCAGGTCAGCCAGCGCCTCGGCGACATCTCGCGCGGCATCGCCGAGGTCTCGGGCCTCGTCACCGAGATCTCCGCCTCTTCCGCCGAGCAGGCCAGCTCGATCAGCGAGGTCAACCAGGCCACGGGCGAGCTGGGCACTGTCACCCAGAATAACGCGGCCATGGCAGAGGAAACCCAGGCCGCCACGAAGGGCCTGAAGGGAAGCGCAGAAGAACTGGAGCGGCTCATCCAGAGCTTCCGCTACCTGCAGGGCCATGTGGCTTCGTCGGATCTCGCCGCGCCGCGGTTCGCGGCGGAGTAGGGGGGCACGGGGCAGGACAGTAGCTTCGGGCGCGCCCTGCCCGTGACTGGCGACTTTGCGGGCCAATCGACGTTCGCCCGGCACCCGGTCCGGTGGCTACGTTCAAACGCAGTCATCACGCCGCCGGGCAGGCACCAGGCCACGAGTGGCGGCAAAAACCCAAACCCACGGGCGACTTGCGCCGATCCTCCCGCCCTGTTGCACCCATCCTCCCTTGGCTTGTCGGCCATCCTCCCCTCATATGGCCCCATCATTCGCGAGGAGGAGCGCATGGCGAACGACATGCAGGATGCGGGGCCCCTGATCCCGCGCAACCGGGCCATCCACCCGGTGCCCTATGACCCCGACTACAAGACGACCATCACTCGCAGCCCCCGGCTGCCTCTCCTCTCGATGGAGTCCACCCCGTCGGAAGAGACCGGCCCGCGCTTCGGCCATTCGATGCTCGGCCCGCTCGACAACAACCTCATCGCCAACTTCACCGGCGGCGAGAGCCTCGCTGTGGGCGAGCGTATCCTCATGCATGGCCGCGTGCTCGACGAGAACGCCCGCCCCGTGCCGAACACGCTGGTCGAGATCTGGCAGGCCAATGCCGGCGGTCGCTACCGGCACGTGAAGGACACCTACTTCGCCCCGCTCGACCCCAACTTCGGCGGCTGCGGGCGCACGATCACCGATGAGAATGGCTACTACGAGTTCCTCACCATCCGCCCTGGCGCCTATCCCTGGCCCAACCGGGCGAATGACTGGCGGCCCATGCATATCCACTACTCGATCTTCGGCCATTCCTTTGGCCAGCGGCTGATCACGCAGAGCTATTTCGAGGGCGACCCGCTGATCGACCTCTGCCCCATCGCGGCCACGATCAAGGACCGATCCCAGCTCGACCGCCTCGTCGCGCCGCTCGATTTTTCCAAGTCCCGGCCGCACGACTTTCTCGCCTACAAGTTCGACATCGTCCTGCGCGGCCGCCGCCAGACCATGTTCGAGAACAAGCCGGAGGGCATGTGATGGTGCAAAAGCTCGACACCCTGCAGGAGACCCCGTCGCAGACCGCCGGCCCCTATGTTCATATCGGCTGCCTGCCCAGCTTCACCGGCATCAAGAGCATCTACCCGCAGGATCTGGGCGCCTCGCCCATCGCCAAGGGCGCCAAGGGCGAGGTCATCACCATCCGCGGCGAGGTCTATGACGGCACCGGCTGGGCCTTCCGCGATGCGCTGCTCGAAAGCTGGCAGGCAGATGCCGACGGGCTCTTCCCCGGTCAGCCCGGCGCCGACCCCAACGTCTCCGGCTTCGCCCGCTTCGCCGCCGACAAGGAGACAGGCGTGTGGGAGCTCACGACGGTGAAGCCCGGCCCCGTGCCGATGCGCGGCGGCGGCTATCAGGCGCCGCATATCTCGCTCTGGATCGTGGCGCGTGGCATCAACATCGGCTTGAACACCCGCATCTACTTCGAGGACGAGGACAATTGGGACGACCCTCTCCTCGCGCGCATCGAGCAGCGCCCCCGGGTAGATACGCTGATCGCAAACAAGGTCGGCGATTCCGAATACAGGTTCGACATCCGCTTGCAGGGCGAGGGTGAAACGGTGTTTCTCGACCTGTGACGAGGAGACACGATATGACCAATCCCTGCATCATCTGCGTGGCCATCACCGGCTCGCTGCCCACCAAGGCCAACAACCCGGCGGTGCCGATCACCGTGGAGGAGCAGGTCGAGAGCACGCAGGAGGCTTTCGAGGCCGGCGCCAGCATTGCGCATTGCCATGTGCGCAACGATGACGGCACCCCGACGTCAGACCCGGAGCGGTTCGAGCGGCTGCTTGAGGGGCTGCGCAAGCATTGCCCCGGCCTCATCGTGCAATTCTCCACCGGCGGCCGCTCGGGCGCCGGGCAGACACGCGGCGGCATGCTTCCCCTGAAGCCCGACATGGCCTCGCTGACGGTGGGGAGCAACAACTTCCCCACCCGCGTCTACGAGAACCCGCCGGATCTGGTGGATTGGCTGGCGAGCGAGATGCTCACCTACGGCATCAAGCCCGAGATCGAGGCCTTCGATCTCTCCCACATCGTGCAGGCGGCGAAGATGGCAGAAGACGGGCGTCTCAAGGGCCCGCTCTACGTGCAGTTCGTCATGGGCGTGAAGAACGCCATGCCGGCGGATGAGCCGATCTTCGACATCTATATCGAGACGCTGAAGCGCCTCGCCCCCGATGCGCAGTGGTGCGCCGCCGGCATCGGCCCGCAGCAGATCGTCCTCAACGAATGGTCGGTGAAGAAGGGCGGCCATGCCCGCACCGGGCTGGAGGACAACGTCCGCCTCGACCGCGAGACGCTGGCCCCTTCCAACGCGGCGCTGGTCACCCGCGTGACGGAGCTCTGCGACAAATACGAGCGCCCGGTGGCGAGCTGGCGCGAGGCCCGCTCGATCCTCGGCCTTTCCGAAGCCGTCCCCGCATGATCGGCGCCCTGCTCGGCGCGCTCTTCGTCGAAGAGGAGGTCGCCGGCCTCTTCTCCGGCGGCGCGCTGAGCGCGGCCATGGTCCGCGTCGAAGCGGCCCTGGCCGAGGCCGAGGGCGCGGTCGGCGCCATCCCCGCAGAAGCGGGGCAGGCCATTGCCTCGGGCCTCGCCGGCGTCACCATCGACCCCACCCGCCTTGCCGAGGGCACGGCCGGCGCCGGCGTTCCCGTGCCCGCGCTGGTCAAGGAGCTGCGCGCGGCGCTGCCCGCCGAGACGGCGGAATACCTGCACTGGGGCGCCACCAGCCAGGACATCGTCGACACGGCCCTCGTCCTGCAATACCGCGTCGCGCTGGATATTCTGGAGGCCCGCGCCGCCCGGCTGACCGCCGCGCTCAAGGCCGCCTCCGAAACCCATGCCGAGCTGGTCATGGCCGCCCGCACCCGCAGCCAGGTGGCGACGCCCATCACCTTCGGCCTGCGCTGCGCCCGCTGGGCCCAGCCCGTGCTCGCCGAGGCGGCCACCCTGCCGGCCCTCCGCGCCCGCCTCACGGTGCAGTTCGGCGGCGCCTCCGGCGCCAACACCGCCGTCGCCCCCCATGGCCCCGCCATCTCCGCCGCGCTTGCGAAGCGCCTGGGCCTCCCCGAAGGCCCGGCCTGGCACGGCGACCGCGGCGCCATCGCTGCCCTCGGCCAATGGGCCGCGCGGCTCTCCTCCGGCCTCGCCAAATTCGCGGGCGATCTCATCTTGTTGGGCCGAACAGGCGAGGCCATGGCGGGGCAGGGCGGCGGCTCCTCCACCATGCCGCAAAAGAGCAACCCCGTCGCCGCCGAGGCCATCGTCACGCTGGCCCGGCTCACCGCCACGCTCGCCCCGGCGCTCACGCAGCCCCATGCCGAAGAGCGAGATGGCGCCGCCTGGGCGCTCGAATGGCTGACCCTGCCGCAGATGCTCGCCGACACCGGCGCCGCGCTCGCCCACGCCATCACGCTGGCCGAAACGCTCCGCCCGAACCCTGGGGCCCTCCGCGCCCCCCTCACCGACGGCGCCGCCCTCGCCGAGGCCGCCAGCTTCGCCCTCGCCCACCACATGGGCCGCGCCGCCGCGCAGGCCCTCGTCAAGCAGGCCGCCAGCGACGACCGTCCCCTCATCGAAGCGCTGCAAGCCCTGACCGACGCCCCCATCGACTGGTCCGCCCTCACCCCCGAAGCGGTGATCCCTGCCTGCAAGAAAGCCGCCGCCCAGGTCTTCTCGCAGACCTAGCAGCCGCCTCTCTTTCCCCTCGCTTTTCTCCAAATATCCCGGGGGGTTGCCATTGGTGGCGCCATTGGTTCGAGCCCCAATGGCGACGGGGCTGGCCCCCCGGCCTCTCCACAGGCGCCCCGCTCAGCCCCTCTTGCGATAGCCCTCGCGGCTCGCGGCGTAGATCGGCCAAGGCTGCACCTCCGCCCCCAGCTCCACCTGCCTGTGCCGCTCCACCACGGGTTTCTCCGTCGCCTCGGCCTCGCCCCAGAGAAGCCGCACCCGGCTGCCCGGCGCGGCGACGCCCGGCTCGACCACTGCGAGCGAGATCCAGGCGCTCTCGTTGGCGCTGTAGGTGGGGTAGGTGGAAAAGCCGATCCGCCGCCCCTCGCTGTCCAGCACGGCGTCGAACGGGTGGGCGGCGTAATGGCCGGTGGGCATCTCCATGAGCTTGGGCTTTGGGTCCGGCTCCATGAGCCCGGCGAAGATGTCCAGAACGCCGGCCTTGTCCCAGACCAGCGTCACCTTCTGCCGGTGCGGTCCCTCAGCCATGCGTTCCAGAGCCGTGCGGCCGATGAAGTCATGGTCGAACTTCACCACGCGGCCGTAGTCGAACTCCCACGGCGTCACGTAATAGTCGTCCATCGCGTCCGATTGCAGCGAGCCGCCGATCGACGCGATGCCCTCGAAGCTCGCCGCCGGCAACCACTCGCGATAGGCCCGCATGGCCTCGCCGGTATAGATCGCTGGCACGGGCGAGGGGATCCAGCCGCTTTCGGCGGCGACAGAGCTATAGGCCCGCGCCCCGGCCTGGCGCAGCCCGTGCTTCTCGCCCGCCGTCAAGATCGCCGCCTTCACCGCCGGCCCGTCTGCGGCCGGGCCCCAGAATTCCAGCCCCTCGGCGCCGCCCATGCCGTGGCTGAGCGTGCGCGCCTTGTGGCCGGCGATGGTGATCTCGCCCATGTTGAAGAACTTCGTCACGAGCGGCCCGCCCTCGTTCAGCTCGTCCAGCAGCGCCATCGCATTCGGCCCCTGCAACTCGTAGCGGTAGGTCTTGCGGGGGGCATCCGGTGCGTCGATGCGGCGTTCGTCGCGCTCCACCGTCACGTCGTAATCGCCGGTCTCGGCATGGAACTGCACCCAGTTCGGCAGGTTCGGGCGGCCGACGATGTTCACCTCGTTCTCCCCCAGCCCGAAGAGGATGCAATCGCCAATGAGGTAGCCCTCATGGCTGACGCAGACGATCTGCTTGGCCTTGCCCGGCCCGAAGCCCTTGAAGGAATTGACCGCAAGGTCGCTGAGCAGCCGCATCACATCCGGGCCCCGCACGTAGAGGTCGGTCATGTGCAGCGACTGGTCGAAGAGCACCACGCTCTGCCGCCACGCCCGCTGCTCCTCCATCCAGTTGGTGAACTCCGGCGGGATCGGGTAGACATACTTCCCCACCGGCGAATTCTGCAGCATCCGTGCGGGGCTGCCCCATTGGTCGATCTTGTCCTGCAGGCTGGTCATCGGGCTCCTCCCCTAGCGTTTCCTCCGCGCGGCCAGCTTGTCGGCCAGCGGCGCCTCGGGCGCCACGTCGGCGGCGCCCTGTGCCGCCTGCACCTCGGCAATGGCGGCGGCGAGCGCGCCGGTGAGGCCGAGCTCGTCGATCGTCGCCGCGCTTTCGCGCATCTCCGCCGCGCGGCGGGTGCCGTGGCGCAAGGTGCGCTCGAACTGGTAATCGGCGATGTCGGGGAAGCCGAGGCCGGGGTAGCTCTTGGCCAGCGAGGCGGCGATCTCGTCGGCGCAGCCGGCGGCCTCGGCGGCCAGCAGCGTTTCCACCGTGATCGCCTCCAGCCCCTTCACGAAGAGCGAGCGCACCATCTTGATCGCCGTCGCCTGGCCCGGTTCGTCGCCCACGCTGCGCCAGTCGAAACCGAGCGCTGTCAGCTCCTCCGGCGCCGCGCCCGCCACCAGCACCGGCGTCGCGTGGCCGCGCGGGTGCACCGGCGCCATCACCGCCATGTCGAGATAGCGCGCCCCGCGCCCCGCAATCAGCGCCGCGCTCGCCCGCTTGCGGCCCGGCGAGACCGAGTTGATGTCGATCACCAGCTGCCCCGGCGCCACGGGCTGCCCCTCCAGCGCCGTCAGGCTGGCATCGGCGGTGACGGCCGAGATCAGCCAATCCGCCCCCGTCAGCCCGTCCGGCGCCACGGCGCGCACGCCCGCCGCCTCGGCGGCCTCCATGCGTTCGGGCCGGATGTCGGTTGCCAGCATCTCGGCCCGCCCGGCCAGCGAGCGGGCGAAGGCCTCGCCCGCTTCGCCGAAGCCGAGAAAGCCGATGCGGATCATTGGATCATCGTCTCCGGCAGGATCAGCGCGATCTGCGGGAAGGCGACGATCAGCAGCGTGCAGACGAGCATCGCGATCCAGAAGGGCATCACGCCCCGGAAGATGGTGCCGAGCGGCACGCGCGGCGCGACAGATTTGACGATGAAGACGTTCACCCCCACCGGCGGCGAGATCAGCCCCATCTCCAGCACCAGCACCACCAGCACGCCAAACAGGATCGGGTCGATCCCGAGCGAGGTGATCACGGGGAAGTAGATCGGCATCGTCAGCACCAGCATGGCGAAGCCCTCAAGGAAGCAGCCGAGGATCAGGTAGCTGAGCAGGATCAGCCCCAGCACCACCACCGGCGCCACGTCGAGCCCGCCGAGGAAACTGCCAACCAGCGCCGGGATCTGGCTGAGCGCCAGGAAGGGGTTGATGAGCGAGGCGGCGATGAGGATGAGCATCACCGTCGCCGTGGTCACTACGCTGTCGCGGCAGGCGTGCCAGAGGCCGCCGAGCGTGAGCTTGCGCTCGATGACACCGCCGAGGATCACCAGCCCCGCGCCCACCGCCGCCGCCTCGACGGGCGAGAAGATGCCGCCGTAGATGCCGCCGATGGTGAGCAGGATGACGAGGATGATCGGCCCCGCGCCGACCATCTTGCGCAGCTTCTCCCCCATCGTCGTGCGGGGGCCTGCCGGGCCGAGGGCCGGCCAGATCGAGCAGAGCAGCGTGATCGTCGCGATGAAGAGCGCCAGCAGCAAAAGGCCCGGCAGCACCCCGGCAAGGAAGAGCCGGCCGATGCTTTCCTGCGCGAGGATGGCGTAGATCACGAAGCCGGTGGAGGGCGGGATGAGGATGCCGAGCGTGCCGCCCGCCGCCACCGCCCCGGTCGAGAGCGAGGGCGCGTAATTGAACCGGTCCATCTCGGCGAGGCTCACCTTGCCCATCGTCAGCGCCGAGGCGACGGACGAGCCCGAAAGCGCCGCGAAGCCGCCGCAGCCAAGGATGGTGGCGCTGGCGAGCCCGCCGCGGATCTGCCCGATCACGGCATAGGCGGCGTCGTAGAGCCGCCGCGACATGCCCGTCTGGCTCGCGACGTTGCCCATCAGGATGAACAGCGGCACCACCACCAGCTCGCTCTTCGAGGCCATGGTGAAGGCCTCGGTGGAGAGGGTGGAGAGCGCGGCGTTCCACGAGTTCAGCACCCAGACGCCGACGAAGCCCACCACGGCCATCGCGATGGCGACGGGGATGCGCAGGATCAGAAGGACGAAGAGAACGAGGATACCGGCGAAGCCGAGGAGTTCGGGGCTCATTCAGAGGCTCCAGCCAGATCGGCCTCTTCCATTCCCAATGGGCTGGGGCGGGGGCCGCCGAGGGCAAGCTCGACCGCGCGCAGGGCCATGCCGAGCGCCGTGATGATCGAGAAGACGCAGATCGCCCATTGGAAATACCACTTGGGCAGGTCGATGATGTTGGTTTTCAGGTTCAGCATCTGGCTGAGCAGGCTGCTGTCATACATCGTCCAGGCAATGCCGCCGAAGAACAGCACGCCCAGCAGAGCTGCCACGATGTCGCCGGTGCGGTTCAGCCACTCCGGGAAATTCCGCTCGAAGATATCGACAGAGACATGCCCGCCCACCCGGTCGCACAAAGCCATGCCGCCGAAGACGAGCACGGCGAGGCCCATGGTGGAGATGTCCTGCGCGCCGGTGAGTGGGGCGCCAAAATAGCGCCCCACCACATCGATCAGGATCACGACAACCTCGACGATCAGGGCAATCGAGCCCACGACAGCGGCGAGGTTGATCAGCCCGTCCGCAATCTTCCGCAGCGTGACGAGCATGGTGCGATTACTCGCCTTCCATGACGGCTAGGATGTCCTCGGCGCCCAGATCGGACACGACCTGCTCCGTCACCGGCATGGTGAGCTCGCCAAAGGCATTGGCCTCGTCATCGGTCAGTTCGATGACGGTGTTGTCACCGGTGGCGGCAATGCTTTCCAGCACGCGATCGGTGGTGGCGTACCAGCCTTCCTCGGCGCTCTGGCTCAGGCTGCGGCCCGAGTTGTCGTCGATGGCGGCCTGCATCTCGGGCGAGAGCCCGTCGTACACACCCTGGTTCATCACGAGGTAGAAGGTGATGCGGCCCATCGGGGCGCCCAGCGTGTAGGAGTTCGCCACCTCATCGAGGCGGAAGTCGCCCACGGCGGAGGCGCCGGTCACGATGCCGTCGATCAGGCCGGTGTCGAGCGCGTTGTACATCTCGCCCGCAGGCATCTGCACGGGGATGCCGCCCAGCGATTCGATCAGGTCGGCGGCGACAGAGCCGGAGACGCGGATCTTCAGGCCTTCCACATCCGCGGGGGTGCGGATGTCATGGTCCTTCATGATGAAGATGTTGGGCTCCGACGTCCAAAGCGCGAGCGGCTTCGTTTGCGGATATTCTTCCCGCAGGTAGCCGGCATCGATGGCATCCCAGATGGCTTCGTAGCCGGGGCGATCCTCGGTGACGACACCGGGCAGCTCGGCGATCATCGTGCGGGGGAACTGGCTCGACGTGTAGCCCTGCAGGCCCCAGACGATATCGGCCACGCCCTGCACGGCGCGCACGTATTGCTCCAGCGGGCCGGCGCCCAGCTCGCCGCCGGGATAGACATCGATGGTCAGCTCGCCGTTCGTCGCTTCCGACACGCCATTGGCAAGCGGCTCGACGGTCGAGGCGGTGAGCGTGTGCTGCGGCGGCACCCAATGGGCCAGTTTCAGCGTTTCGGCAGTGGCGGGGGCGGCGAGCGCCGCGATGGCAGTCGCAGCGGTGGCGGCTGCGGCGAAAGTCTTAAAGAACATTGGCATCCTCCCGAGATTGCCCCGCAGCTCCTCCCGCGGGTTTTGCCCAGTATGGGCGCTTCGGGGGCGAAAGCAAATGAGCGCCCGCCCCCGAATTTTTCATTATTTTCTTGTACGCCAGCTGTCGGCGTAGTTCTCGCGCGCCATGCTGGAATAGGGCGTCGGCGAGACCCGCACGCGGATCTCCGTCTGCTTGTGCTCTTCGGTGGAGGTTTTGCCGGTCGTCTCCGGCTCGCCCCACTTCATCGTCAGCACGTCGCCCTCCTGCACGTCCTGGCTGACCACACCCAGCGAGAGCACGCAGCGCTCGTTGAAGCTGTAGCCATTGAACATGCTCATGCCGACCATGTCGCCTGCCTCGTTGAGCACCATGTCGGCGCTGGTCGAGGCGTAGTTCGGCTGCGGGAAGTCGATCCACTTGTAGGGCGTGCCCTGCTCGAAGGCAGAGGCGATGACTTTGAGGACGTCTTCCTTGTTCCACTCGAAGGTGACCTTCTTGCGGTTCGAGGGCGAGCCCTTCATCGCGGTCAGGGCTTCCTTGCCGACGAAATCGTCCTTCTTCCAGCCGATGTAGAAGTCGTAGCCCAGTTCGAAGGGGTTCACGTAGTAATCTTCGATGTTGTCGGAGACGAAGCTGCCGCCGATGGCGCCATTGGCCTCGTAGGCATCGGCACCCAGCCACTGGCGGTACTCGGCCAGCATGCCGTCACCGGTGTAGATGCCGGGCAGCGGGCTGGGGATCCAGCCGGATTCCAGCGTGTTGGTGCTGTAGGCGCGGCTGCCGCATTGCACGAGATCGACGCCGGCATCCTTGGCCGCCTGCATGATCGCGCTGTGCACGTAATGCTTGTCGGCATAGGGGCCCCAGATTTCCAGACCCGGCGCGCCGGACATGCCGTGGCGCAGCGCCTGCACCTTCTTGCCGCCGACGTTGATCCAGTCGACGTGGAAGAACTTGATTTCGGGGATCGGGCCGCCGTTCATCTTCTCGAAGATCTTCGGCGCGTCCGGGCCCTGGATCTGGTAGCGGTAGTGGGTGCGCAGCACGCGCTCGCCCTCGGGCCGGCTGGGGCTGCGGGGGTCGTGCTTGATGCGCACGTTCCACTTGCCATAGGCGGCGCAGAACATCAGCCAGTTGGAGGTCGGCGCGCGGCCGACGAGGATGTATTTCTGCTCGCTCTCGCGGAAGATGATGTGGTCGCCGATGACATGGCCGGCCGGGGTGACGGGCACGAAGTGCTTGGCGCGGTTCAGGTCGAAATTCCCGAACGAGTTGATGCCGTGGTACGACAGAAACTCGGTGGCCTGCGGGCCTTCGACGATCAGCTCGTCCATGTGGTGCGACTGGTCGAACAGCACGGCGCCATCGCGCCAGGCCTTCTGCTCGTCACGCCAGTTGACGAATTCGGGCGCGACGACCGGGTAGACATACATCCCGATCTTGCTGTTGCGCAGCACGTCGACGACATTGCCGTTCTTGTCGATCACGTCCTGAAGTGAATTGGCAGCCATGGGCTCCTCCCTATGCTCAATGTATACATTTGATCTCTTGCTGGCCTGATTCCGGCCCTGTGGCAAGTCTCTCCTCCGCCGCGCTGCAGCGAAGATCAGTCGATCACCAGCGCCAGTGCGGGCGAGAGCGGCGCCCCCGCTGCCTGGCTGCGGATGAGGTGGTCTAGGTTGCCGCGGGCCAGCCGCGCATGCTCGCGCGCGATGGACTCGGCCCGAGCGCCCTCACGCGCAGCGATGGCCTGCACCAGCGCTCGGTGCTGCGACTGGGCCTGAAAGAGCGAATGTTCGAAGGCCTCGTGGCCCGCCTCGTCGGGCAGGAAGGCCGAGGGCGAGGCGAAGGGCAGCGTCTTGGTGCGTTCCAGCTCGCGGGCGAGGATGGGGCTGGCAGGCAGGTGCTGCAGCGCGGTGTGAAAGGCGGCGTTGAGGCTGGAATAGCGCTCGAAAGCTACCTCCAGCTTGCCCGGCGTGAAGCATTCTTCCAGCGAGGCGAGGAGCGCTTGCAGCCCCGCCATCTCGCCTTCGCCCACCCCGCGCTCGGCCGCCAGCCGCGCCGCGGTGCCCTCCAGCACGCCGCGCAGTTCGATGGCATCGGCCACATCGGCGAAGGTGAAAGCGCGCACCACGAAGCCGCCGCCGGGGGCGCGCTCAATGAGGCCCTCTTCGGCCAGGCGTGACATCGCGGCGCGGAGGGGTGTGCGGGAGATCTGCATCTCTTCGGCCAGTGGCACCTCGAACAGCCGCGTGCCGCCGGGGATCTGGCCGGCCAGGATGCGCTCGCGCAGGGCCGTCAATGCCCGGCCTTCCTGATTGTGCTTCGCTTTGGCCGCCATGCCGCTCTCCCCCCCACGTCATGTATACATGGCAGGCGCCTGCGCACCGGGCAAGCCTGTTCAGTCGCGCAGCCAGCCGTCGGCGAAGCGGGCCCTTTCAAGACCTGCGAAGCGGCAGAGCCGGGCCAGTTCGGCCTCGAAGGCGGCCTGCCGGCCCTTGCCCCAGCGCAGACCGGCCTCTGGCCAGAGCGCGCGCACGTCCAGCGTGCCCGCCTCGCGGTTGGCCTTCATGTCGACCCGCCCGACCAGCCGGTCGCCCTGCAGCAGCGGGAAAACGTAGTAGCCATAGGTCCGCCTCTCCGCCGGCACGAAGATCTCGATGCGGTAGGAGAAGCCGAAAAGCCGCTCGGCCCGAGCCCTGTCGCGCAGCATGGGATCGAACGGCGAGAGGCATCGCATCCGCTTCGCCGGTTCGCCCAAGCTCGCCGCCTCGTCCAGCAGCCCCGGAAAGGCGATGCAGCGCCGCAACCGCCCGTCGGCCTGGTCGACGCCGATGTCCTCCACCTCGCCCCGCGCCAGTGCTGCCGTCACCCAGGCCTTCGCCTCTGCCGGCATCACCATGTTGCGCCCCCAGAAGCCCGACAGCTCGCCCGACGTTGCAAAGCCCAGCCGGGCCAGCGCCTCGCGGCAGGCCCAGTCGATGGTCTCCTCGGGGGTGGTGCGCCGCCCCAGATGCTCCGCCGGGATCACCCGCTCGGTCAGGTCGTAGACCTTCCGGAAGCTCTCGCGCTTCGCCACGGTGATTTCGCCGGTATGCCACAGCCATTCCAGCGCCGCCTTCGAAGGGTGCCAGTCCCACCAGCCGCCGGAGGGTTTGGGCTCGTCCGTCCCCAGCTCGCTCGCGCTGATCGGCCCCCGCGCCACATGGGCTCGCACGTCATCAAGCTGTGCGAGGAAATCCTCCCCCTGCCAGGCCGTCCACTTCTGCTTCATCCGCTCTTCGTTCCGGTCGAAGACGTGGTGCCAATGCGGGAAGTACTCCACCGGGATTACGGCGGCATCATGCGTCCAATGCTCGAAGAGCGCCCGCTCGCGCGTCATCAGCCGGCCGAGCGCGGCGGGCCGGTAGCTGCCCATGCGGCTGAACAGGATCAGATCATGCGCCCGCGCCAGCGTGTTGACGCTGTCGAGCTGCACGAAGCCCAGCCGCCGGATCAGCGCCAGCAGGTCGGCCCCGCGCCCCGAGCCCGAGGCCGACTGCAGCAGGGCGTGACGATCCATGAACAGCCGGCGGGCCAGCGGGTTGGGCAAGAGGGGCAGGGCACTCATGGGTCGAGGCTAGCCCCGCGCCAGACGAAAGGGAACATCCCGCGAACATGCGCCATCGGCCCGGCTGAACTGGACAGAGCGGCCCACGGCGCCTATCTCCAACTGCCATGGCCAAAGAGCACGACAATTACAAAGTGATCGCGGAAAACCGCCGCGCCCGGTTTGATTACGCAATCGAGGACGATCTCGAATGCGGCATCATGCTCACGGGCTCGGAGGTGAAATCCCTGCGCGTCGGCCAGTCCAACATCGCCGAAAGCTATGCCTCGGTCGAAGACGGCGAGCTGTGGCTCACCAATGCATATATCGCCCCCTACGAGCCGGCGAAGACCTGGGGGCACGAGCCGCGCCGTCGGCGTAAGCTCCTGGCCTCGAAACGTGAAGTCTCGCGGTTGTGGAACGGCACCGCCCGCGAGGGCATGACCGTCGTGCCGCTGGTGATGTATTTCAACCATCGCGGCATCGTCAAAATCAAGGTCGCCCTCGGCAAGGGCAAGAAGCATGCCGACAAGCGCGAGACCCAGGCCAAGCGCGACTGGAACCGCCAGAAGGCCCGCCTGCTGAAAGAGCACGGCTAAGTCACGCCTCGGTGCGCGCTGGGCCTGCGCGTTGCACTGGGCCGCGGCGCTCTGTTAACCAACCGCCATGTGGCAATATCTGCTCATCGAAGGTGCCGCGGGCGGCATTTCCGGCCTGTTCATCGGGCTCATCGTCCTGCGTTTTCGCGTCATGGTGCCCGCCGGCGTACTGGGCGGCCTGCTCGCCGGGCGCATCTGGGCCTCTGTCCGGCCCACCGGTCTGGTGGACACCGCCGGCGTGACTCCCTCCGTCGATCTGTCGGTGCCGGCCCTCGTGCCGCATGTGCTGGCCGGCGGCGTGGGCGGTCTGGCGCTGGCGGGGCTGATCGCCCTTGCGATGGGGCGCCGCGCCCGCCGCTGAGCGGCTGCCTTGCCAGCCCAGACGGGCCGCGGTAGGGGAGTGCCGGTCAAGAGGGCAAGGCGATGGACGATCCGAACGTGCTGGTCTCGACGGGTTGGCTGGCCGAGGCCATGAGCGACCCGGAGCTGCGTATCCTCGACGGCTCGTGGTACCTGCCCGACATGGGCCGCGATGCCCGCGCCGAGTATGACGAGGCGCATATCCCCGGCGCCCGCTTCTTCGATATCGACGCCCTCTCCGACCAGCGCTCCGAGCTTCCCCACATGGCGCCGCCGGAGGAGCTGTTCGCCAGCGGTCTGCGCGCCATGGGCGTAGGCGACGGGGCGAAGGTGGTTGTCTATGACGGCGCCCGGCTGTTCTCGGCCGCGCGCGTCTGGTGGCTGCTGCGCCTGATGGGCAATTTCCACTCCGTCGCCGTGCTGGACGGTGGTCTGCCAAAGTGGCGCGCCGAGGGCCGTCCGCTGACCTCCGAACTGCCCCAGCTTCGCGAGCGCAATGTCACTGCGACGCGCCGCGCCGAACTGGTGCGCGATGTCACCGAGGTCGCCGGTGCCGCCAAGCTCGGCGATGCCACCATCATCGACGCCCGCCCCCCGGCCCGCTTTCGTGGCGAGGCGGCAGAGCCGCGCCCCGGCCTGCGCGCCGGCCACATCCCCGGCAGCCGCAACGTGTTCTTCAAGGACCTGCTGGCGGATGACGGTACGATGAAGCCGCCAGAGGCGCTGCGCGAGATCTTCGAAGCCGCCGGCGTGGATCTGGACAAGCCCGCCATCACCAGCTGCGGCTCGGGTGTGACGGCGGCAGTGCTCAGCCTGGCGCTCGCAAGGCTCGGCAAGCAAGATCATGCGCTCTATGACGGCTCCTGGGCCGAATGGGGCATGGAGAGCGACCTGGCGGTCGCAACCGGAGAGGCCTGATGTTTGAGACCCTGACAGAACCCGCGCCCGACAAGATCCTGGCGCTTATGGCGATGTACCGAGCCGACGAGCGGCCCGGCAAGATCGACCTCGGCGTCGGCGTCTACAAGGATGCCTCCGGCAACACGCCTGTGATGCGGGCCGTCAAGGCGGCCGAGAAGCGGCTGCAGGAGAGCCAGACGACGAAGGCCTATACCGGCCTCGCGGGCGACCCGGCCTATGCTAAGGCGCTGATCTCGATGATCCTCGGCGACAGCGCGCCGGCTGAGCGGCTCGCCGCCATCGCTACGCCCGGAGGCACCGGTGCGGTGCGGCAGGCGTTCGAGCTTGTCCGCATGGCCGCGCCCGGCGCGACTGTGTGGTACAGCGAGCCGACCTGGCCGAACCACATCTCCATCCTCAAATACCTCGGCATGCCGGCCACGCCTTACCGCTATTTCGACAGCGAGACCGGCGAAGTGGATGTGGACGGCATGCTGGAGGCACTGGGCGGTATGAAGAGCGGCGACGTCGTGCTGCTGCACGGCTGCTGCCACAACCCCACCGGCGCCAACCTGACGGCGGCGGACTGGGACAAGGTCGTCGATCTGCTCAACGCCAAAGGCGCGCTGCCGATGGTCGACCTTGCCTATCAGGGCTTCGGTGACGGGCTGGAGGAAGACGCGACGGGCGTGCGCAAGATCGTGGCCGGCTGCCCCGAGGCGCTGATCGCCGCCTCCTGCAGCAAGAACTTCGGCATCTACCGCGAGCGCGCCGGCCTGCTGGTGGCGCTGTCGAAGGATGCCGAGGCGGCCAAGGTTGCCCAGGGCAACCTCAACTTCCTCAACCGGCAGAACTACTCCTTCCCGCCCGACCATGGCGCCCGTGTGGTGACCGAGATCCTCACCGATCCCGAGCTGCGCGCCGACTGGCAGGCCGAGCTGGAGGAGATGCGCGAGGGCATGCTGGAGCTGCGCCAGAGCCTCGCTGACGAGCTGCGCCGCCTCACCAACTCCGACCGCTTCGATTTCGTCGCCCGCCACCGCGGCATGTTCTCTCGGCTGGGCCTGAGCCCGGAGGAGGTGACGCGCCTGCGCGAGGAGCACGCCGTCTACATGGTGGGCGACAGCCGGATCAACATCGCGGGTCTGAACGCCGAGACGGTGCCGGTGCTGGCGAAGGCGATTGCGTCGGTGATCTGAACAGCGGCGGGCTGAGGCCCGCTATCCCGCCAAGCATAGGGCCCGGTGCAGCGCACCGGGCCCTTTTTCGTTCGATGCGTGCCGGCGGGCCGCCGTCACTGCATCTCCAGGATCTCGGCCACCATGATCGTGCCGCCCATGTCGAGGAAGGGGCAGCCCTCGGCCATCTCTTCGGCCTCGGCGGCATCGCCGGCGCGGATGACGGTGTAGCCCATCATCGGAGTGATGCCCTGATCGTCGCCGACGAGGCGGGGAGCCTTCAGGGGGTTGTTCGGCTCGACAGCGGATTCGCCGAGGTCGGCGATCCAGTCCATCCAGCGCTGCCGGCCCTCCGAGACCTCCTCCGGCGTCATGTCCTTGCGGCCGCCGTGATAGGTGAAGATGAAGCGCGGCATGTGTCTCTCCTTTATGTTTCCCTCCGACAGATGGGCCGGTGCCCCCTTGGAGGCAAGGAGAAACCCTGGAGCCCGCCGCGTCTCCCTCTGCCTCCCAGACAACAAAAAACCCGGGCGCGAACGCCCGGGCAGTTGGTCAAAAGGCTGACTGGAAGGAATATCAGCCTTTGGAGAACTCGGGATAGGCCTCCATGCCGAGCTCGGAGATGTCGAGACCGGCGATCTCGTCTTCTTCCGAGGCGCGGATGCCCATGATCATCTTCAGGATGAACCAGATCACCAGCGAGACGACGAACATGAACACGCCGACGATGATGATCGAGATCAGCTGACCGCCGAGCGTGGCGTCGGAGTTCGTGAGAACCACCGCCAGCGTGCCCCAGATGCCGCAGACGAGGTGCACCGGGATGGCGCCGACAACGTCGTCGATCTTGAGCTTGTCGAGCAGCGGAACCGCGAAGACCACCAGCACACCACCAACGGCACCGATCAGGGTAGCCGCGCCGAGGCTCGGGGTGAGCGGTTCGGCGGTGATGGAGACCAGGCCAGCCAGAGCGCCGTTGAGCACCATGGTGAGGTCGGGCTTGCGGTAGAGGATCTGCGTCAGGATCAGAGCCGCGATGGCACCACCTGCAGCCGCCGTGTTCGTGTTGGCGAAGATGCGGGAGATGTCAGCCACGTTGCCGGCCGTATCCATGTACAGCTGCGAGCCGCCGTTGAAGCCGAACCAGCCGAGCCACAGGATGAACGTACCCAGCGTCGCCAGGGTCAGGTTCGAACCCGGCATGGCCACGGTTTTGCCGTCACGGTACTTGCCGATCCGGGGCCCGAGCACGATCGCGCCAGCCAGAGCAGCCCAGCCACCGGCCGAGTGCACAACCGTCGAGCCGGCGAAGTCGAGGAAGCCGTAGTCGGCATCGAGGAAGCCGCCGCCCCATTTCCAGGAGGCCTGGATCGGGTAGAGCAGGCCGGTCAGGATCACGGTGAAGATCAGGAACGGCCACAGCTTGATGCGCTCGGCAAGCGTACCGGAGACGATCGAAGCGGTGGTGGCGCAGAACATCAGCTGGAAGAAGAAGTCCGAGCCGACAGAAGCGTAGGTAAGGTCGGTATCGGGGCTGCCGCCCACGGGCTCAAGCGAGGTGATCGCAAAGGCACCGAGCCAGCCATCGATCGACCAGCCATCGCCCGGGTACATCAGGTTGTAGCCGATGAGGTAGTACATGATGGCAGCGATGGCGAAGAGCGAGACGTTCTTCATCAGCTGCATGGTGACGTTCTTCTGGCGCACCAGGCCCGCCTCGAGCATCGAGAAGCCGGCGGCCATCCACATCACCAGGAAGCCGGTGACGAGGAACATGAACGTGGTGAAGATGTAGCCGATCTCGTCGTTCGTCGGCGTATCATCGACCGGGGTCTCATCAGCCGCCGGGTCGACCGACAGCTCTTCGGCGACTTCATCGGCCGCAGCATCGACCGCATCGCCAACGTCTTCCGCCGCGGCAGCAGCCGCGTCGCCTACATCTTCGGCCGCAGCGGCCGCATCATCACCCGCATCATCGAGCTCTTCCGCGACCGTGTCGTCCTGGGCCCAGCCCGTAGTGGGCACGGCGCTGACGCCGATGGACAGAAACGCCATCAAGAGCGCCACCATCCAGAGTTTCAAAAGATTCATTGTCCCTTAACTCCCGTTTCTCGGCTTTTCAGAGTGCGTCGTCGTTGATCTCGCCGGTGCGCACGCGCAGGGCGCTGGCAACGTCGAGCACGAAGACCTTGCCGTCGCCGATCTTGTCGGTCTTGGCCGTCGTGGCGATGGTGGAGACCACCTGGTCGGCCAGGCCGTCGGGGACGACGATCTCGAGCTTGACCTTCGGCACGAAGTTCACGGCATATTCGGCGCCGCGATAGATCTCTGTGTGGCCGGACTGAGAGCCGAAGCCCTTGATCTCGGTCACCATCATGCCGCGCACGCCGACGGAGGTGAGCGCTTCGCGCACCTCCTCGAGCTTGAACGGCTTGATCGTTGCGATGATGAGTTTCACTGTCTTCCCCTTGAAATTGTCTCCCGGGTGAGGCCCTGCCCGTGCCGTGCCCGGGTGACCGCATTGGCGAAACAAGCCTTTACAGGGGCGGGGGAACAAGAAATCAGGCGCCCCCGGCCCCGCCTTTGGGGTCGAAATTGCACAATTTTTGCACAAAATACGGGCTTTGCTGCGAAAATGAGCGCTATGAAAACTGACGTTGAGAGACTCAATGGCGCTCAACATTTGCTCTGGATAGAGCTATGGTCGCGACGAAAGACGGCCCGGAAGAGGCCTCAACCGTAGCGAGCAGCTCAAAGGCAGACATGGCAGACGATGGGAAAAGGCGGCCGCCTCTGGTCGCCGAACGGCGCCATCCCAGCAAGAAGGCGGCGCAGCCGGCCGGCCGAAAGGCCGCGCCCGCGAAGAAGCAGCGCGCGCCCAAGGCTCAGAAGGCCCGGCCACCGCGGGGGCCGAGGGGCCCGTTCGGCTGGGCCGCTGGCATGGTTCTGGGGCTCTTCGCCTTCATCGGCCGCATCCTGTGGGGTGTCGGCTGGCGGGTCGGGCTGGCCTTCGGGCTCTTCATCGGCGGCGCCGTGCTCATCTATGCCGCCGGGCTACCCGATATCGACGAGCTGGTTGACGGGCGCGCCAGCGGCTCTGTCACCATGCTCGATCGCGACGGCCAGACCTTCGCGTGGCGGGGCGAGCAATACGGCGGGATGATCACCGCCGACACCGTCTCGGTGCATCTGCGCAACGCCGTGGTCGCCACGGAAGACCGGCGTTTCTACCGGCATTTCGGCGTCAGCCCCCGCGGCGTCGCCTCTGCCGTGCGCATCAACCTGCGCGAGGGTCGCGGCCCGCTCGAAGGCAACGGCGGCTCGACCATCACGCAGCAGACGGCCAAGCTGCTGTGCCTCGGGCGGCCCTACAACCCCGCCGATTGGGAGAATGAGACCGCCTATGAGGCAGATTGCCGCCGCACGACGCTGTGGCGCAAGGCCGTCGAGGCGATCTACGCCATGGCGATGGAGGTGCGGTACTCGAAGGACGAGATCCTCACCGTGTACCTCAACCGCTCCTACCTTGGCGCCGGCGCGCATGGCTTCGAGGCTGCGGCCCAGCTCTACTTCGGCCATTCCGCGGCCGAGGTGACGCCGGCCGAGGCCGCGATGCTGGCCGGTCTGCTGAAGGCGCCCTCGTCGCTGGCCCCCACCAACAGCCTTACCCGCGCGCAAGACCGGGCGGCGCTGGTTGTGGGCCTGATGGAAGAGCAGGGCTACCTCTCTGACAGTGCCGCCGCCGAAGCGCTCGCCAACCCCGCCACGCTCAGCCAGGCGGCTGCGGCGCAGGCCGGCGGCTATTTCGCCGACTGGATCATGGATTCCGGCCCCGACTTCTACACGCGTGACACGACGGAGGATGTGATCATCCGCACCACGCTCGACCCGCGCGTGCAGCAGGCGGCTGAGGAGGCGATCAGCTACATCTTCGCCGAAAAGGTGCGCGAGGAATCCGAGGCGCAGGCCGCCATCCTGGTGATGAGCGCCGACGGCGCCGTGCGGGCCATGGTGGGCGGGCGAGACGTCAACGCGTCCTTCGCCTTCAACCGGGCCACTCAGGCGCTGCGGCAGACGGGCTCGACCTTCAAGCCCTTCGTCTATGCGGCCGCGCTGGACCTTGGCTCCTCACCGCTCGACACGATCGTCGACGAGCCCATCACCATCAACATCCCCGGCTCGGGCCCCTGGAGCCCGTCGAACTACGACCACGAGTTCGAGGGCGAGATCACCCTGCTGCAGGCCCTGCGCGAGAGCCGGAACATTCCCGCGGTGCGCGTCGCCATGCGGGCGGGGCTGGAGAATGTGCGTCTGGTGGCCCAGGGCTTCGGCATCGACCGTGACCTGGCCAACGGCCCGGCGCTGGCGCTCGGTGCATCCGAGGCGACGCTGCTGGAGATGACGGGCGCCTATGCCGGCATCCTGAACGGCGGCTCGGCGGTGGTGCCCTA
Organism: Pseudoroseicyclus sp. H15; assembly: GCF_054353345.1. Classification (NCBI taxonomy): domain Bacteria; kingdom Pseudomonadati; phylum Pseudomonadota; class Alphaproteobacteria; order Rhodobacterales; family Paracoccaceae; genus Pseudoroseicyclus; species Pseudoroseicyclus sp. H15. The sequence goes on along the minus strand of NZ_JBTHJE010000001.1, from coordinate 32,903 downwards.
TGGCATTGTCGATCTGCGCCTGCAGGGCAATCCCGACCCGCTGCTCACAACCCGCAGCGGCATTGGCGAGCGTGTGATCCGCGAAGAGGCGGCCCGTCAGCTGACCTACATGATGAACCAGGTGGTCGATGCCGGCACCGGCACCCGCGCCCGCGTGGATGGCTGGGAGCTGGCCGGCAAGACGGGCACCACCTCGGCGGCGCGCGACGCGTGGTTCGTCGGCTTCTCGGCGGACTACGTGGTCGGCGTCTGGATGGGCTATGACGACAACACGCCGCTGACCGGGGTAACCGGCTCTGGCCTGCCGGCGGAGATCTGGCACGAGGCCATGGCGCGCATCCTCGCGCCGATGACGCCCAGCCCGCTGCCGATGGATTCGCCGATCCCCCCACACAGCCAGTCCGCCCAGGCGGTGGAGGGCGCGCTCGACAACATCCTGGGTGCTGGCGGCAATGGGACTGGCAACGGCGCTGCCACCGGCGGCGCGGGCTTCGCGCCGCAGACGGCCAACGAGGGGCAGGCGAACGAGGGTGGCAGCATCCGCGATGCGCTGAACGCGATCCTCGGCGGCGGCTAGGGCAGGGGGCTCAGGGCTTCTTGCCCTTCGCCTCGGTATAGGCGGCCCACAGATCGGGCCGGCGCGTGCGGGTGATCTCTTCCGCCTGCGTCTGCCGCCACTCGGCGATGCGCCCGTGATGGCCCGAGAGCAGTACCTCGGGGATCGCCCTTCCCTGCCATTCGGCGGGCTTGGTGTATTGCGGATGCTCCAGCAGGCCGGAGGAAAAGCTCTCCTCTTCGGTGCTGGCGAGGTTGCCGAGGATGCCCGGCCGCAGGCGCAGGCTCGCGTCGATCATCGCCTGCGCGGCCAGATCGCCGCCGGTGAGCACGAAATCCCCAAGCGAGACCTCGATCAGCCCGTAATGCTCGATGGCGCGTTCATCGACGCCTTCGAACCGCCCGCAGACGAACAGCGCCCCCGGCCCGGCGGCGAGGCGGGCCGCCATCGCCTGGTCGAAGCGGCGACCGCGCGGCGAGAGCAGCAGAGCGGGCAGGGGTCGGCGCGGGTCTTGCGCGGCCTCGATGGCCTGACCCAGCACATCGGCCCGCAGCACCATACCGGCGCCGCCGCCGGCGGGCGTGTCATCGACGTTCCGATGCCGCCCCTCGCCAAATTGGCGCAGGTCGTGCGTGCGCAGCTGCCACTTGCCGTCGCGCAGGGCCTTGCCCGTGAGGCTTTCACCCAGCACACCGGGGAAGGCCTCGGGCAGAAGCGTCACGATCTCGGCCCGCCACGCGTGGGTGAGGGTCTCTTCGGCCATCAGGTCGGCCGGCTTCAGCGAGGCGCGGATCGACTTGCGGCCCAGGGCGCGCGGCTCTGCCATCACTCGAGCTCTTCAGGCGGGTCGACGACGAGCCGCCCGGCGGCAAGGTCGACCGTCGGCACAACGACCTTCGTGAAGGGCAGCAGCAGCGGCTTGCCGCTTTTGGCCTTCACCTCGATCAGGTCGCCGGCGCCATGGTCGAAAACCCCGGCGACACTGCCGATCTCTTCCCCGCCCGCGTCGAACACGGCAAGGCCGATGAGATCGGCGTGATAGAATTCATCCTCCGGCAGCGCGGGCAGACGGGACCGCTCGGCAAAAAGGCTGGTGCCCTTCAGGGCATCGGCCTCGTCCTTGGTGGTGATCCCGTCCAGCCGCGCCGTCAGGGCGCCGGAGGTGCGCCCGGTGAGCCGGACCGAGGGGAAGACACGCCCCCGGTCCGTCACGAGGGGGGCGTAATCGGCAATCGCCTCGGGCTCGGCGCAGAAGCTTTTCAGCCGCACCTCTCCCCGGACGCCGAACGCCCCCGCCACCGCGCCGACGATGACGCGGCTGTCGCTCATTCCGCGGCTTCGCGCTCAGCGGCTTCTTCGGCCTCGACCTGAGCCGCGGCATCGGAGTCGCCGGCCTCGGCAGCGCGGGCGGCTTTCTTCTCGGCACGCTCTTTCGCGGCGGAGCCGGGCTCGCCCTTCTTCATGTTGGCGCGCTCTTTCTTCTCGGTCACGCCGGCGGCTTCAAGGAAGCGGCTCACGCGGTCGGTCGGCTGGGCGCCCTGGGCGAGCCAGTGCTGCACGCGCTCGACATCCATCTTCACCCGGTCTTCGCTGTCTTTGGGCAGCAGCGGGTTGTAGGTGCCGAGCTTCTCGAGGAAGCGGCCATCGCGCGGCATACGGCTGTCGGTCGCGACGATGGAATAGTGCGGGCGCTTCTTCGAGCCGCCGCGGGCGAGGCGAATTTTCATGGCCATGTGAGTGTCTCCTTTGATGGCTTTGTTTGAGGGCAACGCCCTCAGGCTTGGTGTTGTTCGTGGTGCTTGATGACTTCCTGGATGATGAAGGCCAGGAATTTCTTGGCAAAGGCCGGGTCGAGATCGGCGCCCTTTGCAAGATCGGTGAGCCGGGCGATCTGCGCTTCTTCGCGCGCAGGGTCGGCCGGGGGAAGGGAATGCTCGGCCTTCAGCTTGCCCACGGCCTGCGTGTGCTTGAAGCGCTCGGCAAGCGTGAAAACGAGGATCGCATCGAGCCGGTCGATGCTTTCGCGATGCTCGGCCAGCACGGCGGCGGCGCGGGATATGTCGTCGGGCATGGGCGAGCCTCCGGGCAATGTCTGGTCATTGGTCACTTGCGGCCCTCCGGCCGGGGGTGGCGGAACACGAGGCATGGCTTGTCGGGCCGCGGCACCGTGGCCGAGGGGTCGTGCCGGGCACCCAGGCGCTCGGCGAGCGCGATGGAGCGGGTGTTGTCGGGGTCGACGTAAGAGACGATGGTCTCCCACCCCAGCACCGCCCAGGCATGGGCTATGGCGGCCTGAGCGGCCTCATGCGCGTAGCCCTGACCCTCGGCGGCCTCGTCCCAGATCATCCAGCCGACTTCCGTCTCCGGCCAGTCAACCGGGTACCAGGGGCCGATCAGGCCGATGGCTTCATCGCTGCCGCGCCTGGTGACGGCCCACATGCCGAACCCGCGCATGTCCCAATGGCCGATCTCGCTGGCCAGTGCCCGCCAGGCGGCACCGAGCGAGACGGGCCCGCCCACACCAGCCGAGCGCGGCGACATGAAAAAGTCGCGCGCCGCCGGCCAGTCCTGCCCGCCGGGGCGGCGCAGCACGAGGCGGGGCGTATCCAGCCGCTCGGTGGTGTTGGCGTTGAGCACTTCGGTCATACCACGCTCTCCGGCCCGGTATGGCGCCAGACCATGACGGGGTCGCCCAGCAGCATCCGCTCGCCCTCGATCTCTGCCCCCATGCGGCGGGCGACGCTGGCCGAGCGCTCGTTGGCGGGGTCGATATGGCTGATGAGCGGGTGGCGGGTGATGCGGCGGTGGTAATCCGCCTTGGCGGCGCGGGCGGCTTCCAGCGCGTAGCCCTTGCCCTCGAACCCGTCGAAGAGCTGCCAGCCGATCTCCGGCTCCGTCCAGCCATCGGGGAACTGGTGGTAGATGATGCCGACGCGGCCGATCATCTCGCCGCTTTCACGCAGATAGACAGACCACATGCCAAAGCCGTTGACGACCCAGTGGCCGATGCCCGCCATCACACCGCGATAGGCCTGAAACGCATCGCTCTTGCCACCGATGAAGCGCGTTCGGTCGGACTGGCCAAAGGCGATGGCCGCGTCCAGATCGTCCGGCGCGGGCAGGCGCAGGTCGAGCCGCTCTGTCTTGAGCGGCGAAAGGTCAGCGGGCCATTTCATGCGGCGTTCTCCTCGGCCGGGTCGGGGTGGCGCCAGATCTGCACCTCCGCCGCCGTGCCGGCCTTGCTGGTGCTCTCGAAGACGGCGCCCATGCGGCGGGCCAGCGCGAGCGAGCGGGTGTTCGCGGGGGCGATGTCGCTGTGCAGGGGCCCCAGCCCCTTCTCGCGCCAGGCCCAATCGCGGATGAAGCGGGCCGCCTCTTCGGCATAGCCCAGCCCTTCGAAGCCGTCATAGACGACCCACGACAGCTCGGGCTCTTCGAACGTGCAGGGATGCCAGAGGCCGACGCGCCCGGCGGGGCGGCCGCTGGATGTCTCGGTGAGCCAGAAGGTGCCATAGCCGCGCACCTGCCACTGGCCGGCATGGATCAGGCAGCTGTCCCAGGCGTCGCGCGCGTCTTCCGCCGGGCCACCCAGGAAGTGGCTGCGCTCGGTTTGCGCGAAGGCGGTAAAGGCGGCGACGTGATCCATGTCGCAGGGGCCAAGCGTCAGCCGCGCCGTGGTGAGGGTGGGAGCCTGGCTCATGCCGCCACCTCCGCCGGGCGCGCGATGCGCAGGACAACATCGCCCGGGTCGACCGGTTGCGCGCCACCATCCGCCACGCCGCCCAGCCGCTTGCCCAGCGAGATCGAGCGGGCGTTCTCCGGCTCGATATAAACGACGACCGAGGTGAGGGCGGTATTGGCCCAGACCCAGGCGAGGCAGGCCTGGGCCGCCTCGAAGGCGAGGCCCCGGCCCTCGGCCTCTTCCATCAGCGTCCAGCCGATTTCGACCTCGGGGAAATGTGCCGGGTGGTTCAGGCCCACGATGCCGAGGAAGCGGCCCGTCTGCTTGTCTTCCAGCGCCCAGCAGCCGTAGCCGTCGATCAGCCACAGGCCGAAAGCGGTGGCGTAATCCTCCCAGGCGCCCGCCAGGTCTCGCGGGCCGCCCTCATAGCGCGAACGGTCCGAGGCCCAGAACTCGGCATAGGGCGCGGCATCCTCGCGGGCAGGGCCGCGCAGGATGAGACGCTCCGTCTCAAGCCGGGGGATGGCGAGCGGGGGTGTCACTTCTTCTTCCCGAAACCCGAAAGGCCGGGCGGCAGGCCGCCGCCGCCAAGGCCCGGCAGGCCGCCGGGCATACCGCCCTTCATGCCGCCGAGGGCTCGGGCCGCTTCTTCCATCGCCTTGGGATCGTTCATGTCGGGCATGCCGCCGGGCATCCCGCCCATGCCGCCCTTGCCCATGAGCTGCTGGGCCATCTGGCGCAGGCCGCCTTTGCCGCCCTTGCCGATCTTCTTCATCACATCCGACATCTGGCGGTGCTGCTTGAGCAGGCGGTTAAGTTCCTGCACCTCCAGCCCCGCGCCCTTGGCGATGCGCTTCTTGCGGCTGGCCTGCAGGAGGTCGGGGTTGGCCCGTTCCTTCTTGGTCATCGAGTTGATCAGGGCGATCTGGCGGGCGAGCATCTTGTCGTCCATCCCGGCTTCAGAGATCTGCTTCTGCATCTTGCCCATACCGGGCATCATGCCGGCGAGGCCGGCCATGCCGCCCATCTTGATCATCTGCTCCAGCTGCATCTTCAGGTCGTTCATGTTGAACTGACCCTTCTGGAAGCGGCGGATCATGCGCTCGGCCTGCTCGGCCTCCAGCGTCTGCTGTGCCTTCTCGACCAGCGCGACGATGTCGCCCATGCCGAGGATGCGGCCGGCGATGCGCTCGGGGTCGAAGCTTTCCAGCGCGTCGAGCTTCTCGCCGAGGCCGACGAAGCGGATCGGCTTGCCGGTGACCGCGCGCATGGAGAGGGCGGCACCGCCGCGCCCGTCGCCATCCATCCGGGTGAGGACGACGCCGGTGACGCCGATCTTGTCGTCGAACTCGGTGGCGACGTTGACCGCGTCCTGCCCCGTCAGGCCGTCGACCACCAGCAGCGTCTCGCGCGGCTTGGCGACATCGCGCACGGCGGCGGCCTGAGCGATGAGCTCCTGGTCGATATGCAGCCGCCCGGCGGTGTCGAGCATGTAGACGTCGTAGCCGCCGAGGCTGGCCTGCGTCTTGGCGCGCTTGGCAATGGAAACCGGGTCTTCGCCCTTGACGATGGGCAGAGTGTCTACGCCGATCTGCGTGCCGAGGATGGCGAGCTGCTCCATGGCCGCGGGGCGGTTCACGTCGAGCGAGCACATGAGCACCTTCTTGCCCTCGCGCTCCTTCAGGCGCTTGGCGATCTTGGCGGTGGTCGTCGTCTTGCCGCCGCCCTGCAGGCCGACCATCAGGATCGGCGCGGGCGGGGAGGAGATCTTCAGCTCGCCTGGCTCTTCGTCGCCCTTGAGCACGTGGATCAGCTCGTCATGCACGATCTTGACGACCTGCTGGCCCGGCGTGACCGATTTGGTCACCGACTGGCCGGTCGCCTTGCTCTCCACCGCCTTGATGAAGTCCCGCGCCACCGGCAGCGAGACGTCGGCCTCGAGCAGGGCGATGCGCACCTCGCGCATGGCGGTCTTCACATCGTCTGCCGACAGGGCGCCCTGCTTGGTCAGCCGGTCGAATACGCCAGAAAGGCGGTCGGACAGATTCTCGAACATGGGCGCGGGTCCCCCGGGCTACTTCTCTTCTCGAAGCCCCGATATGGGCAGGGCCTCGGCAAACGGCAAACGCCCCCGTGGGCGAACACTCGCTGACGGGGGGCGATCCCGGCATGTGGGCCGGGACCGGAAGGCTATGAAGCTTCCGGATGCGGGCGTTTAGCGACGCGGGCGCCTGTGAGTCAAGGGCAGGCAGGGTTTGCCGGGGCTATGGGCAGTCGCAGGGAGCGGTGAAGAAGCCACATCCAAGGGTCTTGCTTCGCCTGCGGGATCGGGCTACCCAGCCGCTCGGCCTTAGGGGTATAGCTCAGTTGGTAGAGCGACGGTCTCCAAAACCGTAGGTCGCGGGTTCGAGCCCTGCTGCCCCTGCCAGGCCCTTTTACCGTACGCTCCGGCGCCCGGACATTCCCAGATTTCACAGCACCGAATAGCTTCCGCCCAGCCCCGCCCGCGGCGCGTGTGTCACAGCGGGCCGCGCCTTTCCGCCGACGTCCGCTTGCCGGCCTTGAAAAGGCCAGCATGAGGCGATAGGTCGCCCGCTGCCGAGAGGGAGACGCCGATGGCCCGCACCAACCCCGTTCAGTTCATTCAGCAGACCCGTGCTGAGATCGCGAAGGTCGTCTGGCCGACGCGCCGCGAGGTTCTGCTCACGACGCTGATGGTGGTGCTGCTGGCTGGCCTGGCCGCCGCCTTCTTCAGCATCGTCGATATTCTCATCCGGCTCGGCCTGACCGGAATTCTCACCTACTTCGGCGGGTGAGCCAGCCGGCCCCTCCGGTTTCAAGCGCCGGGCTGGGCCGCCTCATCCTCTACACACGCGACATCGCTGCCACGACCGAGTTCTACGGGGCGCTCTTCGGCTATGAGGCCGTGACGCGTGAGGGCGACCGGATCGTGGAGTTGCGGCCCGAAGGCTCAGGCATTCCGCTGCTTCTTCACCCGGCCGCAAAGGGCCAGCGCAGCGGCCAATCCCTTGTGAAACTCGTCTTCGACGTGGCCGATGTGCCGGCGTTCGTGGCCCGTGCCGCCGAACGGGGCTTCGCCTTCGGCCCGGTCCACGAAGGCGGCGGTTATGCCTTCGCCAATACCAAGGACCCGTCGGGCAATTCGGTCTCGGTTTCGAGCCGCGCCTGGGCCGTTGGCGACGCGCCGGGCTAGGGAAGCCGGGCCTTGCCGGCCATGGGGTGCGCCGAAGGGTTGAATTCACCGCGGGCCGGCGGTAAGAGGCCCGACGATTGGCGCGCGGCGGATGAGCCCCGCGCCGCTTTTCTTTGTGGCCGGGCGATTCCGGCCGTCGTTGAACAAGAGCCGAAGGGCAGGAACAGATGGCCAAGCGCTGGTATTCGGTGAGCGTGCTCTCGAACTTCGAGAAGAAGATCGCCGAGCAGATTCGCGCCAAGGTGGAAGAACAGGATCTCGCCGAGCAGATCGACGAGGTGCTGGTGCCCACCGAAGAGGTCATCGAAGTACGCCGCGGCAAGAAGGTTTCGACCGAGCGGCGCTTCATGCCGGGCTATGTGCTCGTGCATATGGAGATGTCCGACGAGGGCTATCACCTGATCACCTCGATCAACCGGGTCACCGGCTTCCTTGGCCCGCAGGGCCGCCCGATGCCGATGCGCGACGCCGAGGTGCAGCAGATCCTTGGCCGCGTCGAAGAGGGCCAGGAGACGCCGCGCACGCTGATCCGCTTCGAGATCGGCGAGAAGGTGAAGGTCGCCGACGGCCCGTTCGAGGATTTCGACGGCACCGTGGAAGAGGTCGACGAAGACAACCAGCGCCTGAAGGTGACGGTGTCGATCTTCGGCCGCGCCACGCCGGTCGAGCTGGAATTCACCCAGGTCGCCAAGCAGGGCTAAGCGCCGGCGGGGCGTTACCTGCCCTGCCGACAGCTCGCTGAGTAGGGTGCGGGTATCCCCCACCTCTTTCCCTGACAGGGCTGCACGGCCCTCCTCGACCATCCGGCCCGGCTGCGCTCCGTCGTCAGGCCGAGCCCGCCGCTGCCAGCTCCGGCTCCTCTGCCCGGAAGCGCGCGGCCCACTCTCTGTTCAGCGCATCGGCGATCTTGGCGACGCCAGGCTCGAGCCCCGTGGCGGCCGCAACCGGCTGGCTGAGCGCGGCGAGAATGCGGGCGACCTCGCCCTCCGGGTCGGCTGCCAGAGCCTCGTAGGTGAGGCGCAGGGGCGAGACGCCGGCCTTCATGAACCATTCCTCCCAAGCCGCCTCCTCCGCCAGCGCCGTCCGCAGCCGCTCGGCGATGGCGGCGCTGTCGTAGACCGGCTCGCGGAGCGGGGAGAGCCGCTCGACCTCGCTGCCGTCGGGGGCCTGATGCCAGAGCCCCGTCTGCTCGGCGCGGATGTAGGAGATCGCCTGATCGAGCTTGCCGAGCCGCTTCAGATAGATCGGCACCAGCCCTCCGAGGGCCGCCTCGATCGCCGCCATATCGCCATCGGCCTGCGGCGCGAGGGCATGCATCTGCGCAAGGAGGAAGGCGAAGCTCTCGCGCTGGATGCGCATCCCGAAGACCTCCGTCTCCCCTTTCCCGCGGGCGCGGGCCGCGGCCACCACGGCGCGGCTGGCGCTGAGCTGGTCGGGAAAGGCGCTGGGGGAAAGCCCGTAATCCTCAAGCCAGCCCGCAAGCGACGGCTCGTGGAAATGCGAGTCGGGCGCCCCGGCCACGCCGGTGGCACCGAGACACCGGCAGAGCAGGGTGCTGCCGCTGCGCGGGGTGGTGAAAATGATGTAGCCCTTTGTCATGCCGGCATCTGAGGGGGCAGCGCCCAATCAGGCAAGGGCAAACGCTTGCAATGCGGGGGCGGGGGGTGTAACCGCCGCCTCTGTCCCCTTCGGGGGGCTCCAAAGGTGGGAGGCGAGGCGCTCGCGAGGGCCGGACCGGACCACCTCAACCGTAAAGCCTGCCGGCGCGCCGGGAGGCTGTTGAAGAAGGAGAAGCTCATGGCCAAGAAAGTCATGGGGCAGCTGAAGCTGCAAGTGAAGGCGGGGCAAGCCAACCCCTCCCCGCCGGTCGGCCCCGCGCTCGGTCAGCGCGGCATCAACATCATGGAATTCTGCAAGGCGTTCAACGCGAAGACCGCCGAGTTCGAGCCGGGTGCGCCGATCCCCACCGTGATCACCTATTATCAGGACAAGTCGTTCACGATCGACACGAAGTCGCCGCCGGCGTCGTTCCTGCTGAAGAAGGCCGCTGGCCTGAAGCCCGTTGGCAAGCGCAACCGCCCCAAGGGCGCCGTGCAGCCCGGCAAGGAAACCGTGGCCACCGTCACTCTCGCCCAGGTGAAAGAGATCGCCGAAGCGAAGATGAAGGACCTGAACGCCACCTCCATCGAAGGCGCCATGCAGACCGTGCTCGGCTCCGCCAAATCGATGGGCATCGAGGTGAAAGGGTAAATCATGGCGAAGATCGGAAAACGCACCCGCGCCCTGCGCGAAGCCACCGCCGGCAAAGAGAACCTCTCGGTCTCTGAAGCCGTGGCCCTGATCAAGGGCAATGCCAACGCCAAGTTCGACGAGACTATCGAGATCTCGATGAACCTCGGCGTCGACCCGCGCCACGCCGACCAGATGGTCCGCGGCACGGTGAACCTGCCCAACGGCACCGGCAAGACCGTGCGCGTGGCCGTGTTCGCCCGCGGCGACAAGGCCGAAGAGGCGAAAGCCGCTGGCGCCGACATCGTGGGCGCCGAAGACCTGATGGAAACTGTGCAGGGCGGCACGATCGATTTCGATCGCTGCATCGCCACGCCGGACATGATGCCCATCGTCGGCCGCCTCGGCAAAGTGCTGGGCCCGCGCAACCTGATGCCGAACCCCAAGGTCGGCACGGTGACGATGGATGTCGCCGAAGCCGTGAAAGCTGCCAAGGGCGGCCAGGTTCAGTTCAAGGCCGAGAAGGCGGGCGTTGTGCATGCCGGCGTCGGCAAGGCCTCGTTCGACGCCGACAAGCTGGAAGAGAACATCCGCGCGATGGTCGAAGCGGTCAGCAAGGCCAAGCCGACCGGGGCGAAGGGCACCTACATGAAGAAGGTGTCGCTCTCCTCCACGATGGGCTCGGGCGTCAGCATCGACGTGGCCTCGGCCACCGGCAACTGAACGCCTGACTAATCGAGATCGTGGATCGGCCGCCTTCGGGCGGCCGATTTGCGTTTGGCGCCTGCTCTCCGGCCCTGATGGGCCGGCTCGCGGATCAGTTGGTCTCGATATCGATGGCGGGGGCGGAGCGGGAGAGGATGCGCTCGTCGACCTTGGCCTCGATATTGTTGCCGTCGGGATCGAGCAGGAAGGCGGCGTAATAGCCCGGGTGATAGTCGCGCAGGCCCGGCGCGCCATTGTCGCGCCCGCCATGGGCCAGGCCGGCGGCATGGAACTCCTCCACCTGGTCGCGGCTTGCCGCCTGGAAGCACAGGTGCAGATTGCGCGTGACCTCCTCCGGCGAGGCGGAGGCGGTGATGTAGAGCTCATCGAGGCTGAGACGGTCGTCGCCGACGTCGATGCCTTCGAAGCCCAGCGTCGTGAGGATCGTGCGGTAGAACTCGCCCGAGGCCGCAAAATCGCTGACGCGGATGTCGAGATGGTCGATCAGCTGGCCGATCTTGTAGCTCATGGGGTGCCTCCGCCCTGTTGGTTCGGGGACCAGATAGGGCGGAGGCGGCGCCTGTCAGCCCAGGTCGAGCCCGTCGAAATCAGCGGCGGAGTGCCGCTCCTCCAGCCCGCCCTCGCCGGGCTTGTTGACGAGGCGGCCACGCTTCACGCCCGGGCGGTCGGCAAGCTCTTTGGCCCAGCGTTGCACGTTCTTGTATTCATGCACGCTGAGGAACTCGCCGGCATCGGGGTAGCTCTTGTCGAGCGCCAGGTTGCCGTACCAGGGCCAGATCGCCATGTCGGCAAGGGTATATTCGTCGCCGGCGACGAAGGGGCGATCGGCAAGGTTGCGATCGAGCACATCCATCTGGCGCTTGGTTTCCATGGCGTAACGGTTGATCGGGTATTCGAGCTTCTCGGGCGCATAGGCGAAGAAATGGCCGAAGCCGCCGCCGAGGAAGGGGGCAGAGCCCATCTGCCACATCAGCCAGCTCAGCATCTCGGGGCGGCCCGAGGCGGGGCCCTGGAAGGCATCGAACTTCTCGGCCAGGTGCATCAGGATCGCGCCGGATTCAAAGATGCGCACGGGCGTCTCGCCGGTGTAATCCATCAGTGCCGGGATCTTGGAATTGGGGTTCACGCCGACGAAGCCCGAGCCGAACTGCTCGCCCTTGCCGATGTTGATGAGCCAGGCGTCGTATTCGGCGTCGAAGCCGGCCTCCAGCAACTCTTCGAACATGATGTTGACCTTCACGCCGTTCGGCGTGGCCAGCGAGTAGAGCTGAAACTTGTGCTCGCCCTTCGGCAGCTCGTGGTCATGCGTCGGGCCGGCGATGGGGCGGTTGGTCGAGGCGAACTTGCCGCCGTTCTCGTTGTCCCAGGTCCAGACCTTGGGAGGAGTGTAGTCGCTCATGGCGAACCTCGCGGATATCGTTGGATTTGGCCCGGATCGAACGCCATCGGGGGGCCGAGCGCAAGGGGGCGGGGCGTGACCACAAGGCGCAGCCCCGGGTCAGCTCAGATGAGGTTCCACAGGCTGGCATCTTCGTACCAGCCCTGGCCGGAGAACACGGCATCCAGCCCGCCGCGGCCTTCGATCACCACGATCTGCTCGATATCGGTGGCCGTCACGCCGAGCGCGGCCAGCGCCGCCTGCGGGGTGGCGCCTGTCAGCGCCTCGCCATAGGCGGCGATGCTTTCGGCGCCCAGCACGAGGTAGAGCGTGTCGATGCCCTCGTCGCCCTCGGCGCGGAGCGTGTTGGCGCCATCGGGCGCGCCGAGCAGCTCGTTCTCGATGAAGATGAAGCTGTCGGCGCCGCGCCCGCCCTCGGCCTTGTTGCGGCCGAGCCCGGTGATGAACACATCGTCGCCCAGCTCGCCATGCAGCTTGTTCCAGCCGGCGAAGGCAGCGATGACATCGTCGCCCTGGCCGGCATAGACATCGTCGTTCCCCGAGCCGGTGGAGATGATGTCGTCGCCAATGAAGCCCTGCAGCCCGTCATCGCCGCTGCCGCCGAAGAGCACGTCATCGCCGCTGCCGGCATAGATCTTGTCGAGATCGGCGCCGCCGTAATAGAGCACATCGTCCTCGCGCAGATCGTCGAACCAGATATCGGTGCCGAAGCGCCCGCCGGCCCGGACGAACCCGCCGTCGAGCACATGCGCCATATGCGCGGCGAGCACGCCGTGCAGGGCGGCGGTGGGGTGCAGCTCGTCCCAGAAGCCGATCTGGTCGTCATCCCATGCGGCGCCGGCGCCATCAGCCAGCGTATCGCCGAGCGGAACGTAGATGCCGAAGCCGCGCGGGTCGTCCACGATGGCGGCGGTGACGGGGGTGATGTCGACGATCTCCACCACGAGGCCCTGGTCGGCGAGGTCTTCGGCCGCGCGGGTGAGCATCTTGTTGTGCAGCAGAAAGAGCGATTCAGCGGCGAGCCGGCCTGCCCCCGTCAGGTTTGCGAAGGTTGGGAAGAAGCCGGCGACGGGAAGCGTCGTCAGCACCACCTTGCCGGCGCCGGCGCCCAGCAGCTCTTCGGCCGCCGCGACCGTGGCGCCGATGACCGAGCGCATCAGGAGGATGCCGTCGAGCCGCAGCGTGTCGCTCGCCGGGTCGAGCTCGGCGTAGTCGTTGCCGCCGATGAAGATGAGCGCCGTTGTGCCCGAGAGGTCGCTGCCCGCCGCGTCGGTGGTGAAGCGATCCACCTGGGCGGCGAGGTTCATGTCCCATTGCAGGGCGGGGTCATCCTCCGGCACCAGCAGGGCGCCGGACTGCCCGGCGCCTTCGATGAAGCTGCCGATGCTCTGGCTGCCCGCCGCCTCTGCGCCCGCAACCGCGTAGTTGGCGACGCTCGCCAGCCCCAGCGGGTCACCCACCTGCTCGGCCCATGTCGGCCCGTTCGAGGCCTGGCCGCCCGGCCCGGCGAGGCCCTGGCGCACCTCCTCTTCGATCAGCCCTTCAGCCTGGGCGAAGAGATTGCCGCTGTCGGACAGGCTGTCGCCGAAAATGACGAGATCGGGGCCGATGGGCGAATTGGACATTGGGGAAATCCGGGCGCAAACTGAATGCACCTAGCTTACCATGGGGAAGGCAGCCGGCCTAGCGCCGGTTTGCAGGGGCCCAAGCCCGCCCGCCGCTGCGAGGCGACGCGCCCTGTGACGCGACCGTGAGCTTTCCCCGGATTGGGGGCTTGGAAAAGCGGCAGTAAAGGCGTAGATGACCCCCTGCATTGGAGCGCGCGATTCGTCACGCGCTCTTATGTTTTTCGTCCGAGACGGTGGGCAGCCTTACGGCACAAGTCCTGCCTGAGACGGGATCAGACCAGATGAACTGGTGGCTCACCTGCCTCCAGCGTTTGGCTCAGCCCCGTAAGCGGACCCTTCAAGTGCCCGGGTTCCCGGGCAGACTGAGCCGGGGGGAGACCCCCATGACTGGAGTAGACTGTGGATAGAGCCCAGAAAGAGAAAGTGGTCGACGAGCTCGGCCAAATCTTCGAAAGCTCTGGCGTCGTTGTGGTTGCCCACTACGAAGGCATGACGGTTGCTCAGATGCAGGACCTGCGCGCGAAAATGCGTGATGCGGGCGGGTCCGTGCGTGTCGCGAAGAACAGGCTCGCCAAGATCGCCCTTCAAGGGAAGCTCTGCGAAAGCATTGGCGACCTGCTGACGGGCATGACCGTTTTGTCCTATTCGGAAGATCCCGTGGCGGCTGCCAAGGTGATCGACGAATACGCCAAGGGGAACGAGAAGCTCGTTATCCTCGGCGGCGCGATGGGCGACACGGCACTCGACCCTGCTGGCGTTTCGGCGGTTGCCAAAATGCCCAGCCGCGAGGAGCTCATTGCTTCCATCGTCGGCATCATCGGCGCGCCCGCGTCGAACATCGCCGGGGTCATTGGCGCACCTGCTTCGAACATCGCCTCCATCCTCTCGACCATCGAGGAGAGGGCGGCCTGAGCCCCTACTGCCTGCACCCGTTGAAAAACGGGGCGTTGGACACATATTGAAAACGGAAAGCATCAAATGGCTGATCTGAAAAAACTTGCTGAAGAGATCGTGAACCTCACGCTCCTCGAAGCCCAAGAACTCAAGACCATCTTCAAAGACGAGTACGGCATCGAGCCCGCCGCTGGCGGCGCTGTCATGATGGCCGGCCCGGGCGGTGGCGACACTGGCGCTGCCGAAGAAGAGAAGACCGAATTCGACGTCGTGCTGAAAGATGCCGGCGCCCAGAAGATCAACGTGATCAAAGAAGTCCGTGGCATCACGGGTCTTGGCCTGAAAGAAGCCAAAGACCTCGTCGAAGCCGGCGGCAAGGTCAAAGAAGGCGCCGCGAAAGCGGAAGCCGAAGAGATCAAAGCCAAGCTGGAAGCGGCTGGCGCCAAGGTCGAGCTGGCCTAAGGCCGGCAGGTGCGCTTCACCGCGCGCCACCAAGATTAGGGCTGGGTCCGCGTTTCGCGGGCCCAGCCGAACCTGTCTTGACGGTGGGCTTTGCGAAGCCTCCCTTCCGGGTAGGTTCGAAGGTCGGGAAGGAGCCCTTGGGTCGGGCTCCAGGAATTGACCTCCCTCCCCATTCTCGAAGGGATCCCCCGCGCGAGCCCCGGCGCGGCAGGATCTCGGCAAGAGATGTGAAAGGCGATATCGCTCATGGCGCAATCCTTCCTCGGCCAGAAACGACTCCGTAAATATTACGGCAAGATCCGCGAAGTGCTGGAGCTGCCGAACCTCATCGAGGTGCAGAAGTCCTCGTACGACCTCTTCCTGAAATCCGGTGAAGCGCCGGAGCCGACCGATGGCGAAGGCCTGCAGGGCGTGTTCCAGTCGGTCTTCCCGATCAAGGATTTCAACGAGACGGCCGTGCTGGAGTTCGTCTCCTACGAGCTGGAAAAGCCGAAATACGACGTCGAGGAATGCCAGCAGCGCGACATGACCTACAGCGCGCCGCTGAAGGTGACGCTGCGCCTGATCGTGTTCGATGTCGATGAAGATACCGGCGCCAAGTCGGTGAAGGGCATCAAGGAACAAGACGTCTTCATGGGCGACATGCCCCTGATGACGCATAACGGCACGTTCATCGTGAACGGCACCGAGCGCGTCATCGTTTCCCAGATGCACCGCTCCCCGGGCGTGTTCTTCGACCACGACAAGGGCAAGACCCACTCCTCGGGCAAGCTGCTGTTCGCCTGCCGGATCATCCCCTACCGCGGCTCCTGGCTCGACTTCGAATTCGACGCCAAGGACCTCGTTTACGCACGGATCGACCGTCGCCGGAAGCTGCCGGTGACGACGCTGCTCTATGCGCTGGGGCTCGACCAGGAAGGCATCATGGATGCCTATTACAACACGGTCGATTACAACTTCGATAAGAAGGCCAATGGCTGGAAGACGAAGTTCTTCCCCGAGCGCGTGCGCGGCACCCGCCCGACCTATGACCTTGTCGATGCCGACACCGGCGAAGTGATCGCCAAGGCCGGCGACAAGATCACGCCGCGCAAGGTGAAGAAGCTGATCGACGAGGGCAGCGTCAGCGAGCTGATGGTCCCCTTCCGTCAGATCGTCGGCAAGTTCGTGGCCAAGGACATCATCGACGAAGAAACCGGCGCCATCTACGTGGAGGCCGGCGACGAGCTGACGCTCGAGATGGACAAGGACGGCGAGATCATCGGCGGCACCGTGCGCGAGCTGCTCGATGCCGGCTTCACGTCGATCCCCGTGCTCGACATCGATAACATCAACGTCGGCCCGTACATCCGCAACACGATGGCGACCGACAAGAACATGAGCCGCGAGACGGCCCTGCTCGACATCTACCGCGTCATGCGCCCCGGCGAGCCGCCGACAGTCGATGCCGCCTCGAACCTGTTCGACACGCTGTTCTTCGACAGCGAGCGCTACGACCTTTCCGCCGTGGGCCGCGTGAAGATGAACATGCGCCTCGATCTCGATGCCGAAGACACCCAGCGCACGCTGCGCAAGGAAGACATCGTTTCCTGCATCAAGGCGCTGGTCGACCTGCGTGACGGCAAGGGCGAGGTCGATGACATCGACCACCTCGGCAACCGCCGGGTCCGCTCTGTCGGCGAGCTGATGGAAAACCAGTACCGCGTTGGCCTGCTGCGTATGGAGCGCGCCATCAAGGAGCGCATGTCCTCCGTCGAGATCGACACGGTCATGCCGCAGGACCTGATCAACGCGAAGCCCGCCGCGGCCGCCGTGCGCGAGTTCTTCGGCTCCAGCCAGCTGTCGCAGTTCATGGACCAGACGAACCCGTTGTCGGAAGTCTCCCACAAGCGTCGCCTCTCGGCGCTTGGCCCGGGCGGTCTGACGCGCGAGCGTGCCGGCTTCGAGGTGCGCGACGTGCACCCGACGCACTATGGCCGCATGTGCCCGATCGAAACGCCGGAAGGCCCGAACATCGGTCTCATCAACAACCTCGCCACCTTCGCGCGGGTCAACAAGTACGGCTTCATCGAAACGCCCTACCGCTCCGTGAAGGACGGCCAGGTCACCGATGAAGTGCGCTACATGTCGGCCACCGAAGAGCAGCGCCACATCGTCGCGCAGGCGAACGCCAATCTCGACGAGAGCGGCAAGTTCGTGAACGAGCTGGTCAACACCCGCCAGGCCGGCGAATACACGCTGGCGCCCTCGGAAAACGTCGACCTCATCGACGTGTCGCCGAAGCAGCTGGTGTCGGTCGCGGCCTCGCTCATTCCGTTCCTGGAAAATGACGACGCCAACCGCGCTCTGATGGGCTCGAACATGCAAAAGCAGGCCGTGCCGCTTCTGCAGGCCGAGGCCCCGCTCGTGGGCACCGGCATGGAAGGCGTCGTGGCACGCGATTCCGGCGCCGCCATCATGGCGAAGCGTGGCGGCATCATCGACCAGGTCGATGCCGTGCGGATCGTTGTGCGTGCGACCGAAGATCTCGAGGTCGGCGACCCCGGCGTCGACATCTACCGGATGCGCAAGTTCCAGCGGTCGAACCAGAACACCTGCATCAACCAGCGCCCGCTGGTGAAAGTGGGTGACACGGTGGCCAAGGGCGAGGTGATCGCCGACGGCCCGTCGACCGACATGGGCGAGCTGGCGCTCGGCAAGAACGTGGTCGTCGCGTTCATGCCGTGGAACGGCTACAACTACGAGGACTCCATCCTCATCTCCGAGCGGATCACCCGCGACGACGTGTTCACCTCGATCCATATCGAGGAGTTCGAAGTTGCCGCCCGTGACACCAAGCTCGGGCCGGAGGAGATCACCCGCGACATCCCGAACGTCGGCGAGGAAGCCCTGCGCAACCTCGACGAAGCGGGCATCGTCTACATCGGGGCCGAAGTGGGCCCGGGCGATATCCTCGTTGGCAAGATCACCCCGAAAGGTGAATCTCCGATGACCCCGGAGGAAAAGCTCCTCCGCGCCATCTTCGGTGAGAAAGCCTCGGACGTGCGCGATACCTCGCTGCGTCTGCCCCCGGGTGACTACGGCACGATCGTGGAAGTGCGCGTCTTTAACCGCCACGGCGTTGAGAAAGACGAGCGCGCGCTGCAGATCGAGCGGGAAGAGGTGGAGCGTCTGTCGCGTGACCGCGACGACGAGCTCGCTATCCTCGACCGCAACATCTACGCGCGTCTGCAGGAGATGATCCTGGGCAAGACGGCCGTCAAAGGCCCGAAGGGCTTCAAGGCCGGCAGCCAGATCACCGAAGCTGTGCTGGAGGATCTCTCCCGCGGTCAGTGGTGGCAGCTCGCCCTCGAAGACGAGGACGATGCCAAGATCGTCGAAGCGCTCAACGAGCAATACGAGGCGCAGAAGCGCACGCTCGATGCCCGCTTCGAAGACAAGGTGGAGAAGGTCCGCCGCGGCGACGATCTGCCTCCGGGCGTGATGAAGATGGTCAAGGTCTTTGTGGCCGTGAAGCGCAAGCTTCAGCCGGGCGACAAGATGGCCGGCCGTCACGGCAACAAGGGCGTCATCTCCCGCGTCGTGCCGATGGAAGACATGCCCTTCCTCGAAGACGGCACCCCGGTCGACTTCTGCCTCAACCCGCTCGGCGTGCCGAGCCGGATGAACGTGGGCCAGATTCTCGAAACCCACATGGGCTGGGCCGCGCGCGGCCTTGGCATCCAGGTGGACGAGGCCCTGCAGGAGTATCGCCGGTCGGGTGACCTCACCCCGGTGCGCGAAGCCATGCGCATCGCCTATGGCGAAGACGTCTACGAAGAAGGCGTCGAGGCCATGGAAGAGGGCGCGCTGGTGGAAGCGGCCGGCAACGTCGTGCGCGGCGTGCCGATCGCGACGCCGGTCTTCGACGGTGCCAAGGAAGGCGACGTGGACGACTCGCTCCGCCGGGCGGGCTTTGATCAGTCGGGCCAGTCCCGTCTGTTCGACGGCCGCACGGGCGAGGAATTCTCCCGGAAGGTGACGGTTGGGGTGAAATACCTCCTCAAGCTGCACCACCTGGTGGACGACAAGATCCACGCGCGCTCGACGGGCCCGTACTCGCTCGTCACCCAGCAGCCGCTCGGTGGTAAGGCGCAGTTCGGTGGCCAGCGCTTCGGTGAGATGGAGGTCTGGGCTCTGGAAGCTTACGGCGCCGCCTACACCCTGCAGGAGATGCTGACCGTGAAGTCCGACGACGTCGCGGGCCGCACCAAGGTGTACGAGAGCATCGTGAAGGGCGAGGACAACTTCGAAGCCGGCGTGCCGGAATCGTTCAACGTGCTCGTCAAGGAGGTCCGGGGTCTCGGCCTCAACATGGAGCTGCTCGACGCGGAGGAAGAGGAGTAATGCTCGGGCTTCCCCGCGGCCTCGCTGACAAGCGAGCCGCGAAAGCCCTGGCGGACTATCAGGCCTGGCTTCCCGCCAGCGTGACACTGCCCGATCCTTCGCAGATCGAGGTCGTGCCGCTGGCGGAGCCGCCGAGCCGCAAGAACCTGGAGGTGGCCGGCATCTTCGGCCCCGACAGCTTTCTGTTTCTCTGGGGCTGGGACGCGCCGACAATCGATGCCTACCTGCGGATCATCGCTCTGAAGGGAAGGCCGTCAGACAACGTGCGTCTCGGCGTCGGTCCGGTGCGCAGCGGCACGATTGCCATCGGCATCAAGGGGCGGGGCGCCCGTTTCGCCCTGGGTGAATCGCGCAAGGCTCGCGTGAAGTGCCATCTGATACAGGAATCGGAGATCGCCATCGGTGATGGAACGACAGTCGAGAATGCAGAAATCGATGTCCGTAAAGGGCAGGCGATGATCGGTCGCGACTGCATGCTCTCCGGCCATATCGACATCAAGGCGTCGGCCCATCATGGGATCATCGACCTCTCGGGCCCCGAACCCGTGATCGACGATCGCAAACCCTCCGTGACGGTGGGTGACCATGTGTGGATCGGTCAGGGGGCCATGATGGTCGGGCGCGCCTCTATCGGCAGCGGCTCGATCCTCGGTGCGGGGGCGCTGCTGGCCAGCAATGCCCCGGCCAACGTGGCCCTGGCAGGAAACCCGGCACAGGTGGTGCGCGAGCGCGTCACCTGGTGCCGAGAGCCGCATGCTATCGATCCTGCGGCTCAGGATTACATTTCGAGTTTGGACAAGGCTCCGGTGGCGCATCTGCCGGCCGACCTTAAGGAGACGACGCAATGAACCAGGAATTGACCAACAACCCGTTCAATCCGCTGGCCCCGGCCAAGATGTTCGACGAGATTCGCGTCTCTCTGGCGAGCCCGGAGCGGATTCTCAGCTGGTCCTTCGGCGAGATCAAGAAGCCCGAGACGATCAACTACCGCACGTTCAAGCCCGAGCGTGACGGCCTGTTCTGCGCGCGCATCTTCGGCCCGATCAAAGATTACGAATGCCTGTGCGGCAAGTACAAGCGCATGAAATATCGCGGCGTCGTCTGCGAGAAATGCGGTGTGGAAGTCACGCTGCAAAAGGTGCGCCGCGAGCGCATGGGCCACATCGAGCTGGCCTCGCCGGTGGCGCACATCTGGTTCCTCAAGTCGCTGCCCAGCCGCATCGGCCTGATGCTGGACATGACGCTGCGCGATCTTGAGCGCATCCTCTACTTCGAGAACTACGTCGTCATCGAGCCCGGCCTGACCGACCTGACCTATGGCCAGCTGCTGACGGAAGAAGAATATCTCGACGCGCAGGACGCCTACGGTCTCGATGCCTTCACGGCCAACATCGGCGCCGAAGCGATCCGCGAGATGCTCTCCCAGATCGACCTCGAAGCCGAGGCCGAGCAGCTGCGCGCCGACCTCAAGGAGGCCACGGGCGAGCTGAAGCCGAAGAAGATCATCAAGCGTCTGAAGATCGTCGAGAGCTTCATCGAATCCGGCAACCGCCCGGAATGGATGATCATGACGGTCATCCCGGTCATCCCGCCGGAGCTGCGCCCGCTGGTGCCGCTCGACGGTGGCCGCTTCGCCACGTCCGACCTCAACGACCTCTACCGCCGGGTCATCAACCGCAACAACCGCCTCAAGCGGCTCATCGAGCTGCGCGCGCCCGACATCATCGTGCGCAACGAGAAGCGGATGCTGCAGGAATCCGTCGACGCCCTGTTCGACAACGGCCGCCGCGGCCGCGTCATCACGGGTGCCAACAAGCGCCCGCTGAAGTCGCTGTCGGACATGCTGAAAGGCAAGCAAGGCCGCTTCCGTCAGAACCTTCTGGGCAAGCGCGTCGACTTCTCCGGCCGGTCTGTCATCGTGACCGGACCGGAGCTCAAGCTGCACCAGTGCGGCCTGCCGAAGAAGATGGCGCTCGAGCTCTTCAAGCCGTTCATCTACTCGCGGCTCGAAGCGAAAGGCCTCAGCTCGACCGTCAAGCAGGCGAAGAAGCTGGTCGAGAAGGAGCGCCCGGAGGTCTGGGACATCCTCGACGAGGTGATCCGCGAACACCCTGTCATGCTGAACCGGGCGCCCACGCTGCACCGTCTCGGCATCCAGGCTTTCGAGCCGATCCTCATCGAAGGCAAGGCCATCCAGCTGCACCCGCTCGTCTGCTCGGCCTTCAACGCCGACTTCGACGGTGACCAGATGGCCGTGCACGTTCCGCTCTCGCTGGAAGCCCAGCTGGAAGCGCGCGTGCTGATGATGTCGACCAACAACGTGCTGTCGCCCGCCAACGGCGCGCCGATCATCGTGCCGTCGCAGGACATGGTGCTGGGTCTCTACTACCTGACGATCCAGCGCGAAAACATGCCGGGCGAAGGCATGTCCTTCGGGTCGATCGAAGAGGTCGAGCACGCGCTCGCCTCTGGCGCCGTGCACCTGCACGCCAAGATCACCGCGCGCATCAAGCAGATCGACGAGACGGGCAACGAGGTTTGGGAGCGGTTTGAAACCACCCCCGGCCGGCTGCGGCTGGGTGGCCTTCTGCCGCTCAACGCCAAGGCGCCCTTCGAGCTGGTCAACCGCCTCCTTCGCAAGAAAGAGGTGCAGCAGGTCATCGACACCGTCTACCGCTACTGCGGCCAGAAAGAGTCGGTCATCTTCTGTGACCACATCATGTCGATCGGCTTCAAAGAGGCCTTCAAGGCCGGCATCTCCTTCGGCAAGGACGACATGGTCGTGCCGGAATCGAAGTGGGAGCTGGTCGAAGAGACCCGCGAGCAGGTCAAGGATTTCGAACAGCAGTACATGGACGGCCTGATCACCCAAGGTGAGAAGTACAACAAGGTCGTCGATGCCTGGTCGAAGTGTAACGACAAGCTCACCGCCGCGGTCATGTCGACCATCTCGGCCGTGAAGATGGACGAGAACGGTCGTGAGATGGAGCCCAACTCCGTCTACATGATGGCCCACTCCGGTGCCCGGGGCTCGGTGACGCAGATGAAGCAGCTCGGCGGGATGCGCGGCCTGATGGCCAAGCCCTCCGGCGAGATCATCGAGACGCCGATCATCTCGAACTTCAAGGAAGGTCTGACCGTGCTGGAGTACTTCAACTCCACCCACGGCGCCCGGAAGGGTCTGTCGGACACCGCCCTGAAGACCGCCAACTCCGGTTACCTGACCCGTCGTCTCGTCGACGTGGCGCAGGACTGCATCGTGCGCGAGCATGATTGCGGCACCGGCCAGGCGATCACCGCCGAGACGGCGATCAACGATGGCGAAGTCGTCGCCTCGCTGGCCGAGCGCGTGCTGGGCCGGGTTGCGGCCGACGACGTGCTGCGCCCCGGTACCGACGAGGTCATCGTGAAGGCCGGCGAGCTCATCGACGAGCGCAAGGCCGACATGATCGACACCGCGGTCGTCACCAAGATGCGCATCCGCTCGCCCCTCACCTGTGAGGCCGAGGATGGTGTCTGCGCCATGTGCTACGGGCGCGACCTTGCCCGCGGCACCATGGTCAACCAGGGCGAGGCTGTCGGCATCATCGCCGCGCAGTCGATCGGTGAGCCCGGCACCCAGCTGACGATGCGGACCTTCCACATCGGCGGCGTGGCGCAGGGTGGCCAGCAATCGTTCCTCGAAGCCAGCCAGACCGGTAAGGTGGAGTTCCGCAACGCCCAGATCCTCGAAAACGAGGCGGGTGAGCAGATCGCCATGGGCCGGAACATGGTGCTCGCCATCGTCGGCGACGACGGCGACGAGCTGGCGCAGCACAAGATCGGCTACGGTACCAAGGTGTTCGTCAAGGACGGCGACAGCATCACCCGCGGCGACAAGATGATCGAATGGGACCCCTACACCCTGCCGATCATCGCCGACAAATCGGGTAAGGTCCGCTTCGTCGACCTCGTGACCGGCATCGCCGTGCGTGAAGAGACCGACGATGCAACGGGCATGACCCAGCGCATCGTGTCTGACTGGCGCTCGGTGCCGAAGGGCAGCGATCTCAAGCCCGAGATCCTGGTCGTCGGCGAAGACGGTGAGCCTGTGCGCAACGATGCGGGCAACCCGGTGGCCTACACGATGTCGGTCGATGCCATCCTCTCCGTCGAAGACGGGCAGGACATCAAGGCCGGTGACGTGGTCGCGCGGATCCCGCGGGAAGGTGCGAAGACGAAGGACATCACCGGTGGTCTGCCGCGTGTGGCCGAACTCTTCGAGGCCCGTCGTCCGAAAGACCACGCCATCATCGCCGAGATCGACGGCTACGTCCGCTTCGGGAAGGACTACAAGAACAAGCGGCGGATCGCGATCGAGCCGGCCGACGAGTCCTTCGAGAAGGTCGAGTACATGGTGCCGAAGGGCAAGCACATCCCGGTTCAGGAAGGCGACTTCGTGAACAAGGGCGATTACATCATGGACGGCAATCCTGCCCCCCATGACATTCTCGCCATCATGGGTGTTGAGGCTCTGGCCGACTACATGATCAACGAGGTGCAGGACGTCTATCGACTGCAGGGCGTGAAGATCAACGACAAGCACATCGAGGTGATCGTTCGCCAGATGCTGCAGAAGATCGAGATCACCGAGTCGGGCGATACCGTGCTGCTGAAGGGCGAGCATGTCGACAAGGGCGAGTTCGACGAGGCCAATGCCAAGTCGCTCTCGAAAGGCGGCCGTCCGGCTCAGGGCGCGCCCATCCTGCTCGGCATCACCAAGGCCTCGCTGCAAACGCGCAGCTTCATCTCCGCCGCCTCCTTCCAGGAGACGACGCGGGTGCTCACCGAAGCCTCGGTGCAGGGCAAGCGCGACAAGCTCGTGGGCCTCAAGGAGAACGTCATCGTCGGCCGGCTCATCCCGGCTGGCACCGGTGGCGCCACCTCCCGCGTCGTGAAGGTTGCGGCCGACCGTGACCATCAGGTGATCGAAGAGCGCCGCGAAGCTGCCGAGGCCGCTGCCGCCCTGGCCGCGCCGGAGCAGGAAGACGTGATCGGCGAGGAAGACTTCGACTCGGTCATCGTCGATACGCCGGAGAGCCGCGACTAAGCGGTTCGCCCCGCGCCAAGCATCAGGCCCCGCCGGGAGACCGGCGGGGCCTTTTTGTTGCCCGCGCCAGAGGCTGGGTGCCGCGCTAACCTTTTTGCAAGAAAGTGACCGCTATCACCTCTGCATGAGACGCATGTTGCGCTAGGCTGCACGAAGCGGTCGGAGCGGGAGCCTCCGGGGGAGCCGCCAAGATATGTAAATTTGGGCGAATTTTATGAGAATGGTGTGGGCCAGCGCAAAGGCTCCGCCGAATCGACAAATTGCCGCCTTCTTTAACCGTGATCTTCGGATCTCGTAGACAGAGGGGCGAGTACATGGCGCATGAGTTGGAATTGATGGACGATTTGCTTTGGGACGCGGTCGATACCGCGCGCAGGGGGCCTTTCGATCCCACACTTGGCGAGCAGGAGCTGGCCCGCATCTTCCCCAAGGCCGATCTGGCCCTCGTGCCGATCTACCGCGACCTTCTCGCCCTGGCCGAAGAATTTCAGATGTTCACCGGCCGCGATCTTGGTCTCTGGGCCCAGATCGGCGAGCTCTACGGCGCCATCACCTACGGTATCTCGCTCGACCGTGAGGGCGGTCGCTCCACCGGCGGCACGCTGGAGGGCGAGCGCATCGCCATCCGCACCATCGCGCCCGGGGCCGAGGATGAGGCCGTGCTGGTCGACCGCGCCGAAGCCTTCGACAAGCTGCTGATCGTGCGCATCGGCGAGAACTTCCAGGTGCGCGGCCAGATGCTGCCGCGCCACGCGCTGCCCGCCGGCGAAAGCGCCGAGCTGCGCGTCTGCTGGCAGGAGCTGCGGGCCGTCAACTAGGCCCCAGCCCCTTGCCCCCGCCGCCGCCCCGTCGCAAAGGGGAACCATGGGGACGACGGGCAATTGGCGGATCATCCTGGCGCTTTGGGCGGCAGGGCTAGGGGCAGGGGCGCAATTCGCCAAGGTCTCGGTCATCTTCGATGCCCTGGGCCTGGCCTATCCCGAGGCCGGCGCGAGCCTTGGCTTCTCCGTCTCCCTCCTCAGTTTTCTCGGCATCGTCTTCGGCCTCTTCGCCGGGCTGATCGCCGCGCGGCTCGGCCTGCGCCGGCTGCTGATCGTCGGGCTGCTGCTCGGTGCGGCGGTCTCGGCCTTCCAGGTCACGTTGCCGCCCTTCCCGGTGCTCTTGGCGAGCCGCGTGGTGGAGGGGCTGTCGCACCTCATCATCGTGGTCGCGGCGCCCACGCTGATGGCCGGCGCGGCCAGCGAAGGGCAGCGCCCTGTCGCCATGACGCTGTGGAGCACCTTCTTCGGCGTCGCCTTCGCGCTCACCGCCTTCTTCGGCCTGCCGCTGACAGAGGCGCTCGGCCCGGGCGCGCTTTTCGCGGCCCATGCCGTCTACATGGCCGCGATGGCGGCGCTTCTGGCATGGATCCTGCCGCCGCGGCCGCCCGCTGTGCCCGAGGCCCGGCTCACGCTCCGCTCTATCGCCGCCCGGCATGTCGAGGCCTATCGCTCGCCGAACTCCGCCGCACCGGCGCTGGCCTGGCTGTTCTACACGCTGGCCTATGTGTCGATCCTCACGGTTCTGCCGGGGATGATGCTGGCGGTCGAGGGGCGGGCCTTCGTGAGCACCGCAATGCCCATCGCCGGCATCGCCGTTTCGATGAGCCTGGGGCTGCTCCTGCTGCGTATCTTCCCGCCGGTGCCCGTGGTCATGATGGGCTTCGCGATCTCGGCGGTCTGCGCGCTGCTGCTTCTCGTCACCGACAACCCCTGGGTGCCTGTGGCGCTGGTGGGCGGGCTGGGGCTGGTGCAGGGCGCCAACTTCTCCGCCATCCCGGCGCTCAACCCCGCACCGGACCGGCAGGCCATCGCGAACGGCGCGGTCGCGCAGATGGGCAACCTCGGCAATACGCTCGGCACGCCGATCCTGCTGGCCGCGGTGGCGGCCTTCGGGCTGCCGGGGCTGGTCGGCTTCGCGGTTCTGGCCTTCGGCGGCGGCATCGTCGCGCATGGGGTGCTGGCCCGCCGGCGGGCCAGGCCAGCACTTTAAGCGCGGGGCGAAGCGTTTAGGTTACCGGCTGCCGTAGAGCGCCCCGTTGTCGCCGTCGATCGTCACGCCGAGGTCGCCGGAGCCGACACCCTCCACCTCGCCGTGAATGGAGTAGACCGGGTTCGAGACCTGCCCGAGCGTCGTGCCGTCGGTATGGGTCGTGCCTTCGAGATCGAGGTCGAAGTAGACATCGGACTGGCGCGTCGTTCCGAAGCCGCCGGTAAGCGTGCCCTTTAGATCGGCGTAGAAATCCTGCGTGTCGATGGAAATCGCGCCATGCGAGAGAACGAGCGTGCCCGAGAGACGCTCGGTGGGAACGCCGCCTTGGGTGAAGTTGATGTCTCGCACATTGCCGGTGACGGCATCAAAGCCGACGTTCGTGAATTCGATATTGACGGTGGAGGTGCCGGCGAGCCCGTAGCCGCTCTGGCCATTGACCCGCATGTCGCTGACGACGAAACCGCCGTTATAGGTCGCGCTGCCCTGAATGGGCAGGAGGGGCGGGCCCGTCTCTTCCCAACCGTCGATCCGCCGCGAGCGATCCTCCATCGAAGCGACGGCATTGGCCCCCATGGTTGGCGGGGCCTGGATGTAGATGGGGTCGGGCTGCGTCGGCCCGCCACCGCCGCCACCTCCCCCTCCACCGTTACCGGCACCCCCGCCTCCACCGGAGGACGAGCTGCAGGCGGCCAAAAGAGCAAAAAGACAAATGGTGAAAGCGGGCGCTGAAAATCGCGGGTACAAAAATGTCATGCCAAATATCAGTTGACGCCAAGTGACTCTGTCAAGCGTTTCCAGCCCGACACCGGGCATCGAAACGGAGCAGGGCGTCCTCGCCGGGTTACCGCTAGGCCCGGCCTAATCGAGGGGCCGGTGTGACTTGCCATGCTCGCCCCAGGCGCGGGCATCGCCATGGATTGGGGTCCGGTTGTGCCGAGGCGGCGCCGGGCAGGGCGGGTAATCACCCCGGACAGGTCAATTTTTCGGCGCATTTGAACGGCAGGACGGGCCGCGATGAGCAGCAACGTGCATAATCCGCCTGCCCGCCCCTGGCCCCGCCTCGCCCTTTTCGGCGGGCTGGCGCTGGCCGAGATCGCTGCGCTGGCGCTGGTCTACCAGGTCTTCGCCGATTTCGAATGTACCGACACCGGGCTCTTCGAGGCATGCCGCGCCCTGCGCAGCATGCCCGCCCGGGCGCTCGTTGTGCTGGCCGTAGCCGCGATGCTCGCCTGGGCCCGGCCCGGGCTGCTGCGCAGCATCGAGCCGCGCGGCGGGGCAGGGGCCTGGCCGCTCGTGCATCTTGGCGGGCTGGCGCTGATGTTCCTGCCCGCGCTGCTGGCGCCAGGCGGCAACCTGATCGCCATCGCCCGACTCGCCATGGGGCTTTGGGCTGTGGGCGCTGTGGTCACCTCGCTCGGCTGGCTGTTCTGGCTCGCTCGCCCCGCCGATCTGGCCGCCATCGCGCGCTCGCTGGGGCTTGGCGCCGGGCTGCTGCTCGCCCTTGCGGTGCTGATGCCCGACATCGTGCGCCTCGTCGGCCCGATCTGGAACCTCGAGGCGATGGCCTCGGCCACGCTGAACGGCGCGGCGCTGCTGCTGCACCTGATGGGCGAGACCGTCTATCTCGATGCACCGAGCGCCGTGCTGGGCACGGCGACCTTCTCGGTGCGCGTGGCAGAATCCTGCTCCGGCATCGAGGGCATCGTGCTCGTCTTCGCCTTCGGCTCGCTCTACGCGCTGCTCTTCCGCCGCGAGATCCATCTCGGCCGCTTCTTCGCGGTGATCCTGCCGCTGGCGATGCTGGCGAGCTGGTTGCTGAACCTGGCGCGTATCGCGCTGCTGGTGATGATCGGCAGCCATGGCGCACCCGAGCTGGCGGTGGGGGGCTTTCACTCTCATGCCGGCTGGATTTTCTTCTGCATCGTGGCGCTCGGACTTGTCGCGCTGATGGAGGCGCTGCCCTGGCTGCACCGCGCCCCCCGCCGCGCCGCGCCCGCCTGGGCCGAGGATCGCGCCGCCGCCTTCATCGTGCCTTTCGCCGTGTTCATGCTGAGCGGGCTGGTGGGCAATGCCGTCGTCTCCGAGCCAGAGATGGCCTATCCCTTCCGCATCCTCCTGGTCGCCCTGTCACTCTGGCCCTTCCGCCGCCAGTACGTGGCGCTGATTGGCCGGCCGGATATGCTGAGCCTCGGCGCCGGGCTGGGTGTGGGTGTTCTCTGGGTGGTCACCGCACCCGCCGGCGATGGCGCCCTTGCGGCGCGGCTGGCCGAGATGGCGCCGGTGGTGCTGGCAGCCTGGGTGATCCTGCGGGTGCTGGGCACGAGCCTTGTCGTGCCGCTGGTGGAGGAGCTGCTCTTCCGCGGCTACATCCTGCTCGACTGGCTGGACGGGCCGGGCTGGCCCCGCAAGGTGATGGCCATCGCCGCCTCCACGCTACCTTTCGCCCTGCTACATGGCCGCTATCTGGCCGCCGGGCTGGCCGGGCTCGTCTTCGCACTCGTGGCATTGCGCCGGGGTCGGGTGAGCGACGCGATCTGGGCACATGTCGCTGCCAACCTGATCGTCGCGCTCTGGGCACTGGCGCTCGGCGACTTCACCCTCATCTGACCGCCGGGCATGAAAAAGGCGGCGCAGCCCTTGGCCGCGCCGCCTGTCATGTCGCCCGAAGCCTGGGACTCAGACGTTCGACTTGCGGCGACGCGCATGCGTCAGCAGCATGACGGCGGCGAGCGCGGCCAGGCCGAGCAGGCCGGCGGAGGCGTCGATCTCGGGAACGTTGTTGGTCGGCGGCGGCGGGGAGGGGTAGCAGCCCCACCAGCAGGTTGCCATGGCGGGCGCCGACGCAAGCGAGAGCGGCAGCGCTACCACGAGACCTTTAAGCAGATTGGTCATGGGTATATCCTCTTGAGGGTTCGGGCCGCTCCGGGCGGCGATATAGTCATGACGGCTCGATCACGACCTGGCCAGAAAAGGGCTACAATTGTCTAAAATTAGCGGATTCGGTTGAGGAGCCGAGGGCAATGGCAGGGCCGGGCAAGAATTGTTTACAATTTTATAAGAGGTGGCGGCGATAGCGATTCGCCTCGCCCCATAACGGCCCGGCCTTGAGGGGCTGTTGACACCCCCAACGACTCCCCCTATACGGCCACCACTCGGGCGCAGGGATACCTTGCGACCCGGTTATCAGAGTTGAGTGGTCACGATCCGGGCTTATGCCCCGATCCTCTGAAAGACCCACCGCACCGTTCTCCGGACCAGGGAACGTTGGCGGGTATTTGCGTTGCGCCCTGCACGATTTGCCGGGCGTGAAACGGTCCAGCCGCTTGTCGCGGCGTATGACGAGACGATCGGCGGACCCTACGGGCCGCGAGTTAGCAGGAAGCGGGGAAAAGAGCCCAATGCCAACGATCCAGCAGCTGATCCGCAAGCCGCGGAAGCCGAAGGTGACAAAGTCGAAGTCGCAGCACCTCGAGGGCTGCCCGCAGAAGCGCGGTGTGTGCACCCGGGTCTACACGACGACTCCGAAGAAACCGAACTCCGCCATGCGGAAGGTCGCCAAGGTGCGCCTGACGAATGGCTACGAGGTCATCAGCTACATCCCGGGCGAAAGCCACAACCTGCAGGAGCACTCGGTTGTGCTCATCCGCGGCGGCCGGGTGAAAGACCTTCCCGGTGTCCGTTATCATATCCTGCGCGGCGTCCTCGACACGCAGGGCGTCAAAGACCGTAAGCAGCGTCGTTCGAAGTACGGCGCCAAGCGCCCGAAGTAAGGAGTCCGTCAGATGTCTCGCCGTCACGCTGCCGAAAAGCGCGAAGTTCTGCCCGACGCCAAGTTTGGCGACCGGGTGGTCACCAAATTCATGAACAACCTGATGATCGACGGCAAGAAGTCCGTCGCCGAGCGCATTGTCTACAACGCGTTCGACCGGGTTGAGAGCAAGCTGAAGAAGGCCCCCGTGGAAGTGTTCCACGAGGCCCTCGAAGCCATCAAGCCGAGCCTCGAAGTTCGCTCGCGCCGCGTTGGCGGTGCCACCTATCAGGTGCCCGTCGAAGTGCGCCCCGAGCGCCGCGAAGCCCTGGCGATCCGCTGGCTCATCGACGCCAGCAAGAAGCGCAACGAAAACACGATGGAAGAGCGCCTTGCCGGCGAACTTCTCGACGCGGCCAACGGCCGTGGTTCGGCCGTGAAGAAGCGCGAAGACACCCACAAGATGGCCGACGCCAACAAAGCGTTCAGCCATTACCGCTGGTAACCGAATTTCAGCCTGAGGACCCTCCCCATGGCACGCGACTATCCCCTTCAGCGCTATCGCAACATCGGGATCATGGCCCACATCGACGCGGGCAAGACCACGACGACCGAGCGCATCCTTTTCTACACCGGCCGGTCCCACAAGATCGGTGAAGTCCACGATGGCGCCGCCACCATGGACTGGATGGAGCAGGAGCAAGAGCGCGGCATCACGATCACGTCCGCTGCCACGACCACGTTCTGGCAGCGCCAGGACGATCCGACGGCTGACGGCACCTCTGACACGAAGTACCGCTTCAACATCATCGACACTCCCGGCCACGTCGATTTCACGATCGAAGTCGAGCGTTCGCTTGCCGTGCTCGATGGCGCGATCTGCCTGCTCGACGCCAACGCCGGTGTCGAACCCCAGACGGAAACCGTCTGGCGCCAGGCCGACCGCTACAAGGTTCCGCGCATCGTCTTCGTCAACAAGATGGACAAGATCGGCGCCGACTTCTTCAACTGCGTGAAGATGATCAAGGACCGCACCGGCGCGACCCCCGTTCCGATCGCTCTGCCGATTGGTTCTGAGGACAAGCTGGAAGGCATCATCGACCTGATCACCATGGAAGAGTGGGTCTGGCTCGGTGAAGATCTGGGCGCCTCCTGGGTGCGCCAGCCGATCCGTGACGAGCTGAAAGAGCTTGCCAACGAGTGGCGCGCCACGCTCATCGAGAACGCCGTCGAAATGGACGACGACGCGATGATGGCCTACCTCGAAGGCGAAGAGCCCGACGTGCCGACGCTGCGCGGCCTTGTCCGCAAGGGCTGCCTGTCGCTGAGCTTCGTGCCCGTCACCGCTGGCTCGGCGTTCAAGAACAAGGGCGTTCAGCCCCTGCTGAACTCGGTCATCGACTTCCTGCCCTCGCCGCTCGACGTGCCCGCCTACATGGGCTTCTCGCCGGACGACGAGACGGAAGAGCGCAACATCCCGCGTCATGCCGATGACGACGAGCCCTTCTCGGGCCTCGCCTTCAAAATCATGAACGACCCCTTCATGGGCACGCTGACCTTCACCCGGATCTACTCGGGCAAGATGGTTAAGGGTGAGAGCCTGCTGAACTCGACCAAGGGCAACCGTGAGCGCATCGGCCGTATGGTCATGATGCACTCCAACAAGCAGGAAGAGATCACCGAAGCCTTCGCCGGCGACATCATTGCGCTGGCCGGCCTGAAGGGCACGACCACGGGCGACACCCTCTGCGACCCGCAGAAACCCGTCGTTCTGGAAACGATGACCTTCCCCGACCCGGTGATCGAGATCGCCGTCGAGCCGAAGACGAAGGCCGACCAGGAGAAGATGTCCATGGGTCTGCAGCGGCTTGCCGCCGAAGATCCGTCCTTCCGCGTCGAGACCGACATCGAGTCGGGCCAGACGATCATGAAGGGCATGGGCGAACTTCACCTCGACATCCTCGTCGATCGCCTCAAGCGCGAGTTCAAGGTCGAAGCCAACATCGGCGCGCCGCAGGTGGCCTATCGCGAGACCATCGGTCACGAGATCGAGCACACCTACACGCACAAGAAGCAGTCGGGTGGCTCTGGCCAGTTCGCTGAAGTTAAGCTCATCATCTCCCCCACCGAGCCGGGCGAAGGCTATTCCTTTGAAAGCCGGATCGTGGGTGGTGCGGTGCCGAAGGAATACATCCCCGGCGTCGAGAAGGGCATCAACTCGGTGATGGACAGCGGCCCGCTGGCCGGCTTCCCGGTCATCGACTTCAAGGTCGCGCTGATCGACGGCAAGTTCCACGACGTGGACTCCTCGGTTCTCGCCTTCGAGATCGCCTCGCGCATGTGCATGCGTGAAGGTCTTCGTAAGGCCGGCGCCAAGCTGCTCGAGCCGATCATGAAGGTCGAAGTGGTTTCGCCGGAAGAGTACACCGGTTCGGTCATCGGCGACCTGACCAGCCGTCGTGGCATGGTGCAGGGGCAGGACACGCGCGGCAACGCCAACGTGATCAACGCCTTCGTGCCGCTGGCCAACATGTTCGGCTACATCAACCAGCTGCGCTCGATGTCTTCGGGCCGGGCTGTGTTCTCGATGCAGTTCGACCATTACGAAGCCGTGCCGCAGAACATCTCGGACGAGATCCAGAAGAAATACGCATGATCCGGCGGTGCGTGGGCAACCACGCACCCTACCCACCCGTAGGGTGCGTGCTCGCCACGCACCGTTGACTCAAAAGGAAGACAGACATGTCCAAGGCCAAGTTTGAACGCAACAAGCCGCACGTGAACATCGGCACGATCGGTCACGTCGATCACGGCAAGACGACGCTGACGGCGGCGATCACGAAGTACTTCGGTGACTTC